>DASZIV010000181.1:0-33466 GCA_035948775.1 Bryobacteraceae bacterium | reverse complement strand
CAAAGGTGAAGGTCTCCGGGGGTTCGCACAACGCATCGACAAATGTGTCGTCCCAAGCACTTCGATTGCGCACCTCTGTAAGCACGCCATGAAACTTGGCGTCCGCTCTGTCGAGACGTGCCAGCATGGCGGAAGGAGTTCGGTCTGTCCGCGGGGCATCGTCCATAGAGGACCAGTTGCCGCCCGTAAGCGCTGCAGCCCAGGCTTCTTTGGTCTGCACCAGCCGGTCCAGAATCTGGCGCAGACTCTGATCCGGGCCATCCCACGGAAAGACCTTCACGGGGTTTTTCAGCGGACGGTCAAGCTGTTCATCGTTCAGCGTCTTCGCCAAATCGAGAAGACGCCGGGTATGCCAGGACTCCTGGCCCGCAAAAATATCGAAGAGGTCCATAGATTGACGAGCTCCTTTCGTGTCTTCCTTCCCAGAGTGGTGATGAATTCCATTCGTCGTGTACAGGTGAGTGTACGTCGCCCCCATACGACGATAGAGGCTTGGCGAAAGGCGGAACGCCTTTCGGAACGCCCTGGAGAACGCTTCAAGCGATTGATAATTCGCGTTGAGACTGATGTCTGTCACGGAGAGGGGCGTCCGAGACAATTGCCATGCCGCTCTTTCCAACAGCAGCCTCCGCCGCATGGCAACCGGTGTCTCTTCGATCATTGCCTGAAACACTCTATAGAACTGCGTCCGGCTGCGATAAGCTTGGCTGGCGAGACCCTTTGAATCCTGCTCTTGGTCGAGCGATTCCAGAACCACGCCGCATAACTTCTGCGCTTCGTTCACACAAGAAAAATACCATTTCGAGGGCGACGCTCGCCTGATCGGGCGTCCCAAAATTGCAGCGCGTTGGTGAGGCTGATGATCGGGTTCCGGGCTTTCGGCGTTTGTTCCTGAAATAATACTTTCATCGGCTGCCCACTCCGATGCCGAGTGTGGCAATATTCAATGCGGAGAACGGATACCGCGGAAATCTGGGGGGAAACATGATGAACCGGCGCCAGTTTGCTAGCGCAGCCACGGTTGCTGTTGCTTTTGCCCGTGTTTCGGACTTGCACGCGGCCAAAATTGGGAAATACGACTTGATCGTCAAAGGGGGACGCCTCATCGATCCTTCGCGGAAGCTCGACGGAGTCCGCGATGTGGCGATCGCCGACGGCCGGATCGCGGCGATCGAGACCAACATCCCGACCGAGGCGGTCGAAACGATCGACGCGCACGGCAAGTTGGTGGTGCCCGGGTTGATCGATATCCACACCCACGCGACCCGCCTCAAAGACGGGCCGGCGCTGTGCCTCGCCGACGGTGTGACGGGGCTGATCGACGCCGGATCGCAAGGTGCAGATCGCATCGGCGATGCCATCGCGGTGGCTAAAGCGGCGCCGCAACCGTGCCGGGTTCTGATCAATATCGGTCGAGCCGGGATTCTGCCGGAAGGCGACACAATGGACATCAGCCGCGCCGATGTCGCCGCAGCGCGCGACGCGATCGAGCACAACCGGGACATGATCGCGGGGGTAAAGGCGCGGCTATCACGGGACGTCGCCGGTGCCAATGATTATGAGGTGCTCCGGCGCGCACAGGAAGTGGCGTCGCCGTTTCATATACCGGTGATGATTCACATGGGCCAGACGGTGTCGCCGCTACCCAAGCTTCTGACGCTCCTCAAGCCTGGCGATATCGTCACGCACATGTTTGCGCCGCCGCCGAACAGCATTATCGACGACAGCGGGCACATTCTACCGGAAGTGCGGGCGGCCCGCCGTCGTGGCGTCCGGTTTGACCTCGGGAACGGACGCACTGGCCATTTGCGGTGGGATGTTGCGGAGCGCGTACTGCAGGCGGGTTTCCCGCCCGACACGTTCTCGACGGACTGGACTTCCGAAGGGCGCACCGGTCAGGTGATCGATTTTCCAAACGTGATGTCGAAGTTCTTAATGCTGGGCATGTCGATCGACCAGGTGATTGCGTGCGCGACCGTCAATGCGTCCCACGCGTTTCCGGTGTTTGGAAACAAAGGCACGCTGAAGGTGGGTGCGCCGGCGGATATTGCTGTCCTGGAACTGCGCGCCGGCAATTTTGATTTCGTGGATAATTACGAGAATAAGCGGACCGGCCGGCAAAGACTTTTCCCCCGCGCTACAGTGCTTGGCGGCAAGCGGGTCGCTTCGCGGGGATGAAAAAAAAGGCCCGCTCCCTTTGGTCAGGCCTCAGTAGCGCAGACTGACGTTAGGGGCAGCATGAGGCGCTTCAGCAAGGCTTGGAATCGGGGATCGCTTCGCATCGGGTCCCACTTTGGTTCCACGGCAAGGAAAGTCAAACGAACATCGCGCGTCTCGTAGGCTTTCTCCAACCAGCCGAGCGCGGCCTGAAACTCGCCTAGGCCGGCGTGCACCATGGCGATGTTATAGGGCGGCACATACTTCTGCTTGGAGAGTTCCGTCAGAATGCGAATCGCCTCTTCGGCCTCTGAGCGTCGGCCCTGTTGCGCCAGTATGTGTCCTCGAAAGGCTATGGGTTCGGTGATGCCTGCCGAACGCTCGAACGCCTTCTGGTATTCGGTCAGGGCCTGGTCGAACATTTGGAGGCGCTCATAAACCCCGCCCAGGAACTCGTGGGTCACCCACAAGTCCGAATGGATCGCCAGCGCATTCTTCAAAAACTCGAGGGCGGCATCGTATTGGCGTGCCTGGTACAGCAGGCGGCCGGAGAGGGCGTGCATGATGGGCGAGAGAGGGTCTACTTCGCGCGCCCGCCTCATCTCCTCGGCTGATTCGGCGTGGCGGCCGAGATTCGATAGCAGATGGCCGTAATACCGATGTGCGGTGACGTAATTGGAGTTGAGTGCCAGAGCACGGCGAAACGCAGCTTCCGCTCCCGGCCAGTCCCATTCCATCCACAGCTTGATGCTTCCTACGGCGCTGTGCGCTTCCGCCAGTTGGCCGTCCAGCTCCACTGCGCGGTTCGCGGCGGCTTGGGCCTTGGGAAGAATGTCGAGCGCGGGAGCATCGCAAGTGATGGGCAGCATCATGTAGCAATCTGCCAGACCGGCGTACGCCAGCGCATAACCAGGATCCATGGCGACGGCCTCCTGAAAGTATTCGATGCCTCTTTGAATACTATAGTAGCGGCCGCGCAGATAAAGACTATAGGCGCCCGGATCTTGCGTTCGACCCGCCGCGGCGGCCTTGGCCTGCGGGACCAACCTGACCTTGACCTGGTGCGCGATGGCACTCCCCAATTCGCTTTGCAAGCCGAGAAAGGTGCGGGCATCGTGATCGTAGGTGGAAGCCCACAGGTGCGTCTGATCGTTCACGCGGATGAGTTGCGAGGTAGTGCGGATCTGCTGGCCCTCGTGGCGCACGCTGCTTTCCAGGATGTAATCGACTCCCAGTTCGCGCCCGATCTCAGCGATGCTCTTGGTCGTCCGTTTGTAAACCATGCTGGAAGTCCGCGCGATTACGCCGAGGTGTTCGGGGTTAATCTGTCCGAGCTGACTGATGGTCTCCTCCGTCAGCCCGTCGCTGAAATACTCGTGTTCCGGATTGTTCGACAGATTTTCAAACGGCAGCACGGCCAGCATCGCGCGCCGTTCCTTCACCGCCCGAGGGGCCGGTACCTTGTGGATGGGTGCGACAAAGCGGTATCCCTTCCCGGTGATTGTCAGGAGAAACGTGGGGTGACGAGGATCATCCCGCAGAATACGGCGAAGTTTGCGGATTGCGGTGTGAATGCCGCTGTCCACATCCAGGAAGACGTTCCTTCCCCACAGCCTTTCGACAATTTCATCGCGTGTGACGAGCTGACCGCGCCGCTCCAGGAGCAGCAACAGCAGCTCCATGGGGATGCGTTCCATCTTGAGCTGCCGGCCCCGGCGACTTAGTTCGTAGGCGGCCGCGTTCAGCTCATAATCACCGAACTGCAGCCGTGACAACGTCATGGGACGAAACCTTGCAGAGCCCCCTAATTCTAACGCGAACGATAGAAATGAATGCCCACGAGAGCCGTGACATAGCGAGTTGGGAGTACAGATGAAATTCAGGTGTTCTTCAGTCCGTGTCTATGGCGATAAACGGGCAGCGGGGGCATGCTCTCACAGGAGGAGATTTCCATGAGGAAGGCAAACGGAAAATTGTTTTGGGCGTCATTGCCCTTACTGGCGATGGTTGTGTGCCCTCAGGCTCAAGCGCAACTGTTCTGTTCCAATGCCATGTTGAGAGGCGGCTTCGCGGTTGTCATCACAGGGCAATCGGGAGTGCCCGCTAGCCCGGCGCCGCGCTCGGGGGTGTCCATGACCCGATTTGACGGCCAAGGCGGTGTGACGGACACGGACCACATTGTTGGTAACGGCGCGCAGCCTCAAACGGACTGGCGATACGGCACAGGCACGTACACCGTCAATGCTGATTGCACGGGGATGTTCATCGTGAATTTCTCGGCCCCTGCGCCGCCGCTGATCGTGTTCTTTGTAGTGGGAAATGGAGGCAATGCCTTCCGCGGAGTAGTAGGGCTTCCGGGGGCGAACATCACCGCGGACGGTATCAGGCTCGAGACGTCGTTCTTCTAATCCAAATGGTCATACGCCCGCAGGGTAAGGAATTCTGCGAAGTCAGCGCTATTGATCATCTCGTCGTAGAGCTGCGCGGCAAGGGCAAGCTGTTTTTGCGGGACACGCGGGCTGAGCTTCTCCACGTGTTCCCGCATGGCTTCACGCACCAGGGCGGGCGTCACCACGCGGCCATCATCCAGCGCCGCGCCGTGCCGGATCCATTGCCACAACTGGGCGCGGCAGATCTCGGCCGTGGCGGCATCTTCCATCAGGTTGTAGATCGGTACGCAGCCATTTCCGCCCAGCCACGCCGCCAAGTACTGCAGGCCGACATCCAGGTTGATGGAGAGGCCGGCCTCGGTGATGGTGCCGTCCGGCGCAACCAGCAGGTCCATGGCGGTCTGATTGGATGCGGTGAGCCGGTCCAACTGGTTGGGAAACGGCATGTAGGTGTCGAACACATGCTTCGCCAAAGGAACCAGACCCGGATGCGCCACCCAGGTACCGTCGTGGCCGGCCCACACCTCGCGCAGCTTGTCTTCGCGCACGCGGGATAGCGCTGCCTGGTTCTTATCAGGATCTTGCGGAATGGGAATCTGCGCCGCCATGCCGCCCATTGCGTGGATGCCGCGGCGGTGGCAGATGGCCACCAGGCGCTCGACGTACGAATTCAGAAGAGGGCGCTTCATGGTGACCTGCGCGCGGTCGGGCAGAACGCATTCCTTGCGGCTGCGGAATCTTTTGATGTAGCTGAAGACATAATCCCAGCGGCCGCAATTCAAACCGGCCGAGTGCTCGCGCAACTCCCACAGGATCTCGTCCATTTCGAATGCCGCGAGAATCGTCTCAATCAACACAGTTGCCCGGATGGTGCCGCGCGAAATTCCGAGATGGTCCTGGGCTGCCAGGAATACGTCGTTCCAGAGGCGCGCTTCGTGGCGGCTCTCCAATTTGGGTAGATAGAAGTACGGACCGGTGCCATTCTTCAGCAAAGTGCGGGCGTTGTGAAAGAAGAATAAGCCAAAGTCGAAGAGCGAGGCGGATATCGGCTCGCCGCCCACCAGAAAGTGTTTCTCCACCAAGTGCCAGCCGCGCGGACGCACCATTAAGACAGCGGGATTTTCCGCCGGTTGGTAGTGCTTTCCCTCGGGGCTTGTGAACGTGATGGTTCCGTTCACGGCATCGCGCAGATTGATCTGCCCTTCCAACATTTTTTGCCAGGTGGGCGAGTTGGAGTCCTCGAAATCGGCCATGAAGACCGACGCGCGTGAATTCAGCGCATTGATGACCATCTTCCGGCTGGTGGGCCCGGTGATCTCGACCCGGCGGTCGAGCAGATCGGCCGGCGGCATCGCGACTTTCCAGGGCGCTTGCCGGATCTCGGCCGTCTCCGCCGGAAAATCGGGCGTCCAACCTTCTTCAATCTGGCGCTGGAGGGTTTGCCTGTCTAACAGCAATTGCCGGCGGCGCGCTTCAAAACTGGTCGACAGCTTGCCCAGGAACTGAACGGCCTCTGGCGTAAGGATCGAATCTTGTCCTTCTACCGGGGGCACGGCGGTCCAAGCCGTCTCGTACTGGGCTGCAATCACGGGTAAATCCTCTTTTGCAAATCGTATCCCATTGTGTGTCCGAGTGCTTACAAGCCCTGATACGATTAATTTCTTCGTGCCTGACCCTTACCATCTGCAACGCTTCCTGGACGCCCAGGATCCCATCTTCGACGATGTATGCGCCCAACTGCGACACGGCCGCAAGCGGAGCCATTGGGTTTGGTTTATCTTCCCGCAGATCCGCGGGTTGGGTCACAGCCAAATGGCAAATCAGTATGCGATTGCTTCACTTGCAGAAGCAACCGAATATTTACAGCACCCGGTTCTAGGAGCGCGGCTGCGCGAGTGCACCCGGCTGGTCAATCTGGTGGAGGGATCTTCCATTGAGCAGATCTTTGGCTCCCCGGACGATCTGAAGTTCCGATCTTCGATGACGCTGTTCGCCCATGCCACATCCGACAATGCGATCTTCACCGAAGCACTGCAAAAATACTTCGCAGGGGAGTTCGACCGCCTGACGCTGGAGCTGCTCTGAACTACTGGTGAACGGCCGTATACAGCGTCGGCGCACCCGCAAAGTTGCCCAACGCAAAGGTAACTGGCACGGCGTCACTGTCGGGGATGTTCGGCACCACAATGTTGAACTGGTAGAGACCGACGTAACCCGGAGCGAGTCCCGCGTACTGCACGGTGGCCTGCGTGGGTCCGAAGAAGATGTCGAACTCGTTGGTCAATTGATTGGGCTGTTGCACCAGCTGGCCTTGGTTGGCGGCGGGAGTTACCGGGCCAAATCCGTTGCCAAAGACAGTAATGACCTCGCCGGGATGGGCCGGCCGGGAAGTGATGCCCGGGGGATTCGCACTGGCCGGCAGTACATAGGTGGTGGTGCCGGCGATCGTAGCCGCTAGATAAATGTTGCCGCTGATTTGCACTCCACCCTGACAGAGTCCTGCTTGCGTCGCATTCACGGTTACGGTGAAAGGAGCGCTGGTTCCGGCCGCGGTCGTCACGGTCAACTGCTGGTTACCAGGGCTGATGTTGAGTGGCACTTGCGCATTCACCTGAGTCGGGCTGATATACGAGAGAACCGCATTCTGTCCGGCGACCGACACCTGGGTTCCATCCAGCATGGTCGGCGCGTTGATGCCGTTGAAGTCGCTGGCGGTCCAGGAGCGTGTGTCCGTCGCCAAGGCGATGCCGTGAATTTCCATCCAACTCCCAGGGGCCACACTGGCGTAAGCTCCGCACGCCGAGGCGCTCACCATGCTACTGACGGCCGGTGGGGTCACCGGATTGATCGGAGTGGTCCCGGGTGTGAGCAAGCGGATTACGTTGTTCTGCGTGTCCGAAACGTAGAGCGTGCCATTCGGCCCCACCGCGATGGCTTCCGGGAAACTGAGGCGGGCGCTGGTGGCAGGGCCTCCGTCTCCGCTGTAGCCGTTCGTCGATCTTCCCGCGATGGTCCAGATAGTGCCGTCGGGCGTGATCTGGCGGACGCGCCAGTTGAAGGAATCCACGATGAAAACGTCGCCCGCAGCATCCACCGCCACTCCCTTGGGAAAGTTGAGCTGCGCTTGCGTGGCAGGGCCGCCATCGCCTGAAAATCCAGCCGTGCCGGTTCCGGCGATCGTGGTGATCACGTTGCCTGATACCTTGCGGATACGATTGTTAAATGTGTCGGCGATGTACAGATTTCCCGAAGGGTCGATGGCAATCGATTGTGGGTTATTGATGGAAGCGCGCGTGGGCGACCCCCCATCCCCTGAGAATTGGGGAATTCCGTTTCCCACCAAGGTGGTAATGTTGCCGTTGCTTGCGATCACGCGGATCCGATCATTGAGCGTATCCACAATGTAGAGATTGTTGGCGCTGTCCAATGCCAGACCCGTTGGACCATTGACTTGGGCGCCGGTAGCCGCTCCTCCATCACCGGAAAAGCCGCCTCCGTTCGTAGTCCCCGCCAGGGTGCTGATGTTCCCGCTGGCGGGCGCCTTGCGGACCGCGGAGTTGGGGACATCGCTTTGGGAAAAATAGATATTGCCGGAAGAATCTACTGCTACGCCGCATGGCTGAGAGATATTGGCTTGGGTGGCGGGGCCCCCATCACCGGAATACCCGGCAGTACCTGACCCGACCACGGTGTTAATGACCGCCGCCGATACCTTGCGGATGCGGGAGTTGCCGTTATCCGCGATGTAAAGATTGCCCGCATTGTCGACGGCCACTCCGCATGGGCTGCTGAGATTGGCCGCAGTAGCGAGGCCGCCGTCCCCCGAGTAGCCGTTTGTCCCGTTGCCCGCCACGGTGGAAATCGTGTAGGCCGGCGCTTGGGCGCGGCCGGGGAACGGCGCAAAAAAAGCTACGGCAATCAGAGAGCAGACAGTCTTTCGATAGGGATTCCGTTTCACCATTGACCTCGAAGCAGAAGACCGGTAGACGAAGCATAGCAGCATCAGGTTTCGTTGTGTCAACCATTTGGTCGGTTGCCTCACCGAAAAAAACTTGTGAAACCATTCCCGCTTTAAGCGCTTCGAACGCTTATTGGGTCTTGCCGCCTGTACTTTATCTTGTAACCTATAAGGTTAGCGTAAAAATGCGAAGCGGAATTGTTTTGTCTATAGCCGCGCTCTTGTGTGCGGGGAGCGCCTCGGCCCAGGCATCGAGTGGATTTGGCGCGGTCATCGGACTGGTATTAGACCGCGTCGGCAACGGCATGCCCGATACCACGATCGTTTTGTCCAATGAAGCCCTGGGTATCGAGCGCACATTAATCACCACTGACGATGGCGTGTTCGCTGCGGCCACGGTGGTTCCCTTTGAGGGTTATCGCCTCAAGGTGTCGAAAAAGGATTATGCCAGTTGGGCGTCTGCGCCCTTTACCGTTTCCACCGGCCAAAAACGGAGTTTTGAAATTATTCTGCAAGCCGACGAGCCCGCTGATAGTGGTGTGAAGGCCGTATCGCAAGGCGGCCTGCGCTTGGTGGATGACTTCTTCAGCGGCCTCGGAGCGGTGAACACACCGGAGCAGATCGATACGGTACCGAGTAGTGGGCGGAGGTTAAAGACGCTGGTCCCGTTGGCCCCAGCGGTGGTGACGGCGTTTTCCGTTCCGGGGCAAATGGTGTTTCATGGGGTGCCGTTTACCAACCCTCTGCTGCTTGATGGCATCTCCGTCACCAACAACTACTTTGTGAACCCGCCAGCCACACCCGACCCCGTGAACCTGGATTCCGTGCAGGATTTTTATACGGCTTCGTCCAACTTCACCGCCGAATTCGGGAACACCATGGGCGGCTTCCTTGACGCCGCCTCGCACAGCGGCGCCACGGCTTTTCACGGCCAAGCTTACGAATATTTTCGCGACGACGGTTGGCAGGCCGGCGACCGCTACGCGGCGGGCTTCGATACGCGGCAGCGGCAGCAGCAGGGGGGCCTCAACTTGGGCGGGCCGATTCGCGGGGACAATCTGTTCTTCTTCCTGAACCTGGAAGCGCTGGACCGGAGTGGGCAGGGCCTCAACCGCATCACCAATCCGCTGATCGCCGATCCCACCGGCACGCGCGTGCTGCCGTCCAATTGCCAGGCCACCGCGGCCCAGTGCTTCGTGGCTGAACGGTTCCTGCAGGCTCAGATGAACAAACTGGAGCCTCTTTGGGACCATGCCTACCACGGGCTGCTAAAGATCGATTATCGGCGTAGTCCTCGCAACAACTTCAGCTTCGACGGCGGCGGCATGCAATGGCATGCGCCCAGCCTGGCCGAGACCGAAACCGTCGCACCCAATGGCGGTTTACTCGGAGACCCCCTGTTACGCGAACAAACACGCTATGCCAAGGCCGGTTGGACTTTTACAACGGTGGGCCAGATGACCAACGACTTCCGAGCCGGCTGGTTCCAGGACCGCGTGAGTGAGGGCGTCTCCTCAGTACCAGGATTGGCCACGGGGCTTCTGGGGATCTCGATTGCCGGGACCAACGTCGGCGCATCGAATTCGTATCCCGCGGTGCTACCCAGCGAGCACCGGCTACAGCTGGTGGACAATGCCAGCTGGACTTTGGGGTCACACACTATCAAAGTTGGCGTGGAATATTTGAAGTTCAGTGACTACATCAACTCGCTCAGTTACGCCGCGGGGTGGTACGAATATCCTTCGCTAACGGCCTTCGCTCAAGATTTTGCGCTCACTGGCCTCAAAAGCTACACGGCCTTCACACAGACATTCGGCAATCCCATCCGAACGCTCAACATGCGACAGCTGAACGCGTATGCCGAGGATACCTATAAGGCCACCGCGCGGCTGACGTTCAATTACGCTATACGCTACGAAAAACCCCGCCTACCCCAGCCTACCCAGACGAACACGACCTTCTTCCAAACGGGCAGTATCACCTCGCCCTGGCTGGATCTGTCCCCGCGCGTCGGCGTGGCTTACCTGCTGAACAACCGGACGGTCATCCGCGGCGGATTTGGATTCTACTATGCTCCGTTCCCCGGCCAACTGGTGGATGCGTTGTTTCTGGGAAACGGCTTGTACCAAACCAATATTACGGTGACTCCGAATCTGCCCGGCGCGCCGGTGTTTCCTCAGGTCATTGCGGCAGCGAACAAGATCCCCAACGGGTCGCTGAACGTAGCGTACTCAACCACCAAGCTCGCGAATCCCTACTCACAGGAAACCTCGGTGGCCATCGAGAGGAACCTCGGAGCGGGCACGACCATCACGCTCAGCGGCCTGCATACTCGTGGATACAAGCTCTGGACCACCCAGGATTTCAATCAGGCGAACCCGTCCAGTACCCAGATCACCACCGAAACCTATACGATCAACAACGCCGCCGGGCAACCCGTCGGCAATTACACCACGAACTATTGGATCGCCAAAAACAATACGGCCTTTGCACATGTCTACCAGATCGAGAACGGAGGATCGTCCTGGTATAACGCGGCGGCGCTCCAATTGAATAAGCGCATGTCCCATGGACTGGATCTGTGGGCGACCTATACCTTCTCGCACGCTATCGATAACACCGGGCAAAACGCGCCGTTCGGCACCGCTTTTTCGAGTACGACCAACGCCAACTATGCCGCCGACCGGGGCGATTCCGCATTCGACCAGCGCCAGCGCCTGGCGATTGAGTGGCTCTGGCAGCCCACCGTGGCCAAGGGCGGTTCCGCTATCACCCGCAGCATTGTGAATGGGTGGCAGCTTTCCGGCTTCACCACACTCGCCTCATCGCAACCGTTCACGCCGAGTGTGATCGTCCAGGGCCAGCAGTTTTCAGGCGTCACCATGAACTATACCAGTTCCCTGAACGGTTCGGGCGGGTGGGCGCGCGTGCCTTTCTTGCCGGTGAATAGTTTCCACTCAGACCCCCAGTACAACGTGGATGCCCGACTGGCGCGCGTATTGACCATCACCGAACGCATTAAGGCTACGGTCCTGTTCGAGGCGTTCAATATATTTAACATGCAGTACAACACCGGAGTGAACACGATCGCGTACACCTCCAGGGCGGTGCTGCCGCCAGGCTTGGTGAATGGCCCGCAGACGGGTACCCTTTTCCCGGTGCCAGGCGCCGGGGCAGGCAACGCCGCGCAGGGCTTTCCCGACGGGACGAATGCGCGCCGCGCCCAGGTGGCCCTTCGAATTGTGTTCTAGAACTTAGCCCGTTCTGGACCAGAGGCGTCACCGTTATTGACAAAGAGGGCCGGCGCTGGTGGTCAGGGTTCCGTTATCCGAAAACTGCCCGCCTGCGCCGGTAGACGCTGTTCGAAAGAACCATGAAAAGTACGCCAGCTCCTGTAAGTGGTAGGTGAACCCATTCGGGCCTACAATTGGCGACAGGTCCGTTCGCGTTAGGGGATCGCCAACTTCGAGATTCCGCCTGCAGCCGGTTACTTCCCCAATGTTTCCCCATGGCGGTGCAGCATTGAATCCGCTGGGGTCATCCAACCATTCCGCGATTTCGTGGGACAGGATTGAGACATCGAACGGTCCCGAGCCGTTGGTGCGGAAATTGGCCATAGCGTACGTTTGTCCGAGCGAGGTGAGCGCCTGGGGATACGAAGCCTCGGAAAAGTGATAGCCGCCCAGATACAACAACCCATTTTGGGAATACATCACGTTGTACAAAATGAATATCGGGAACTCACGCGGTTGGATATGGTGCGATACCATGTAGCCGATCATCGCGTCTTCGAGGACGTTGTAGTCCACGATCCCCTGATATGCTGCGCCATTCGTTGATCCCGAGCCGCCCGGATTGGTGCAGGTGGTGGTGACACCGGTGCGGACCTCTGCGGCGAGGGTCGGTGACGAATAGCTGAGCGGCAACTTCAGCGGCTCACCGACCGTGTAAGTCAGCAACGTGTGGTAATCATTTCCGTTCTGTACGTAGTTCCAGAAATTAGCGCGTTGGAAGGCGTCAATATATTGCGTTACCCCGACCGCCACGCCGTTCAGAGTCCAGGGGTAGTTCTGAAAGATAGGGCTGTTCTCAACGAGGTTCATGGCAGTCAGGCCGGCCGTGCAACCCGCATCCGGAGCGATCGAGGGATCAAACGCGGTGGTAAATCCGGTCGTGGTGTTCGTGAACTGCACAATGAACGGAACGAGGATGACCGGGATGGTCGTGGTGGTTGCACCGCCAACGGATGGGTCGGTTCCCACCATGTACCCCTTGTAGGTCGCGCCGTTCACCGGGGAGGCAACCTGATAGTGCCAGATCGGCAGTCCAGGACCTCCCTGTCGAACGGGTCTCGGCCGGGAGCTTCTCAAACCGTGGATAGAGGTGGGTTCTGGTCCGTCGACCGGAATCGGGTCCTGTGCCATAGTCCCGCTGGTAAAGGCCAGCAAGCCGGCCAGCCATGGGAGGGCGGACGATCTGAGCATCGTCAACTCCATAGCTCTGTATTGTATAAGTCGCAGCCGTTTGCGGTTGTGGCCCGCTGAGTTCTGGGTGCATTTGTGCACACAACATCTGTACTCGCAACATCGGTACGCGCGGTCACCATGCAGCCTCACGATGACCGCGCCGCGCCTGTGCGCTCAGCGAGCGGCGTTACTCGTTTCGGCCCATTTCTGCGACTCGGCCGACTTTGCCCACTCGCCTGCCACCTGTCTCGTCGTAACGTTGAGCCGATTCCAGACGTTGGTCATGCTGATCCAGAGGATTAGAGCCGCAAGCTCTGGTTCGGTGTAGTGACGTGCGGCCTCGTTCCAGATCTCGTCCGGCACGGGATCCTCCCGGTCGCTGAGCCGGGTGACGGCCTCGGTGAGCGCCAGCGCCCCGCGTTCCGCATCGCTGAAGTACGGGGCATCGCGCCAGGCCGCCACTGCGAAGAGGCGCTCGTTGGTATCCGCCTCCTTCTTGAAGCGAAACGCCAAATCCACGCAAACGCTACAGCCGTTGATCTGGCTTGCGCGCAAGTGGACAAGGCTGAGCGTTCGTAACGGCACGCCTCCGTGCTCGGCTGATTTCGCGAGCATCTGCAGGGCCTTCATGGCCTCAGGAATGACCATCGCCGGGTTTTTCATTCTCGCTTGCATAATCTCTGTTCTCCTTGTCATATTGACTGAGTTCTATCCGTCACTACCATGACGGACCGCGTCGACGGAATGTGACCGATGAACGAAAACGAATGGTGGGCGCAACAATTTGAGAAGAACCGGGGCCATCTGCGGGCCGTGGCGTACCGGATGCTCGGTTCGCTAAGCGAGGCCGAGGACGCCGTTCAGGAAACCTGGCTGCGGCTGAGCCGTTCCGAGGCCGCCGGCATAGAGAATCTGGGCGGATGGCTGACAACGGTGGTCGCCCGCGTGTGTCTGGATACATTGCGCTCGCGCGCCTCGCGGCGGGAAGAAGCTCTGGAAGGGGGCGTATCCCAGCCCGTAGGAAACCGCCCAGGTGTTAGTGATCCCGAACAGGAAATGCTGCTAGCCGATTCGATCGGCGTCGCGCTGCTCGTGGTGCTTGACCGGCTGACACCCGCCGAACGGATTGCGTTCGTGCTTCACGACACGTTCGACGTGTCCTTCGACGAAATCGCTGCTATTGTCGGGCGTTCGCCGGATGCGGCAAGGCAATTGGCAAGCCGGGCGCGGCACCGGGTACGAGGAGCGAAGACGTCGTCTCAGACCGATCTCAACCAGCAGCGACACGTTGTAGACGCCTTTCTCGCCGCCTTACGGGCGGGTGATGTCGAGGGTCTCATTACGGTGCTCGATCCGGAAGTGGCAGTCCGCGTCGATGAAGCTGCTGCGCGTCCCGGTGCGCCGAGGGAGATCCGCGGTGCCAGGAACTGGGCAAGAGGGGCCGTCGCTTTCGCACACCTTGCCCGAGCCGCGCAATCCATGCTGGTGGATGGGGCAGTGGGACTGGTTTGGGCTCCCAACGGACGCCTTTCGAGAGCGCTCAGGTTCACGATCACCAGCGGGAAAATCGTCGATGTCGACATCATCGCCGATCCTGCGCGGCTACGCGAGTTGGACTTGGCGGTCCTTGAAGAGTGAGGCTGAACCGGTCCGTTTTTCCATGCGGGCGACCCTTCTGAAACACCGCGCTTTTCACTTTGGAACACGTTTCAAAACGGATCACCGCTCTCGGCCCACCTTAGTTGAAAAATAAGGTATTTATACCCTAAAGTTTCTGGCTACGCAGTTGCATTTCTATCGCTGTCGGACGATTCAGCCGGCAAATCAGAAAGAGAAAAAAGGACGGAAAAGCGATGCAGGTGCAACGTGTGTCTCTACGGCGGCAAACCAAGGCTACGCGGAACGATCGTGATCAGATTGTGCTGGAACATCTACCGCTGGTGCGAGCGATTGCGATTCGCGTGCACGAAAACCTTCCGGTCCACGTGGAATTGGATGACCTGAACCACGCCGGCGTGCTGGGCTTGTTCGATGCAGTGGATAAATTCGATCCAGCCAAGAACGTGGAGTTTCGCATGCTAAGCACCGCATCAAGGGCGCCATTCTGGATAGTTTGCGGCAACTGGACTGGGCTTCGCGCGACATGCGCAAACGGCAGAACCACATCGACTCCGTCACGCGTGATCTGGCTACCAAGCTGGGGCGGACTCCCTCCGATTCAGAAATAGCCCAGGAAATGGGTGTCGGCATCGAGCGCTGGCAGCGCATGGTGAGTGAACTGCGGACCACCGGGCTGGTTTCCGGCTCGGCCCACAGCGATGAGGAACACGATCGGGTTCAGGAGTTTGCCGACACCGCCGATCTGCAGCCGGATCGCGTCTGCGCCAGCCGGCAATTGCAAACGACCCTGGCCCGTGCTCTGAAGCACCTGCCGGTACGGTATCAGAAAGTGGTGGTGTTGTACTACACCAAAGAAATGACCATGAAGGAGATTGGCGAGGTCTTGGGCGTGAACGAGAGCCGTGTCTCGCAGATCCACAAAGTCGCTCTGAAAAAGATGGCCACGGTGCTCGAGGGCGAAGGGATCCGGTCGGCCGAAGCGTTCTAGGGAGTGAAGAACATGCTCCCTTTTGGTCCCAGCTCGGTAACGCGCACCTCAACTCGGCAGTGAGAACAGGTAAGCCGTCAGGGTATCCAGGTCCTTCTGCGAAAGCTTATACGCCGGCATGATGCTGCCGGGCGAAAGCTTGGGAGGATCCAGGAAATGCTCCTCCACCCAACTGCGGCTGCGACGTTTGTCGACGCCGTTCAACGCAGGTCCTACGTCCATGCCTGCGCCGTTCACTTTGTGACAGTCACCGCAACCGTTTTTTTGGTAGACCAACGCGCCGTCCACCGCAAACTGCGGGGCGGCATCGAGCGCGGTGGCATTATCCGGGTTGAGCTTGAGTAAAAACGCAGCTAGCGAGTTCAATTGCGGATCACTGAGTTGGATGGGTGGCATGGAACTACCCGGCCGCACGCCTGCGGGGCTCTTGAAGTGCTGGATCATCCAGGCAGCATTGCGGTGGATGGCGGTCTTCGTAAGGTCCGGCCCAATCGTCGCGCCGCTGCCGCCCACCGCATGACAGCTCTTGCAGTTCTCCTGACGGAAATACCCGACGCCAGCCATCTCCTCCGGGGAAAGCTGCATCCAGTCCGTAGGCGCGGAATAATCCACAGCCACCTCGCCGGCTTCCTTCGGTGTGGTGGCCACCGCCGCCGCGGTGAGCCCCGTCCAACCGAGCGCCGCCAGGACGACCACCGCCGCCGCGAAGGTTCGCTTGGTCACCCGCATCATCTGCCCGCGGTCGATGAAGGGAACCAGGATCAGGGTGAGCACGGCTACGCCGGGCAGCACGATACTGCCCACCACTTCCAGCGGGCCGGTGAACAGTTTCAGTGTCTGGAACAGAAACAGGAAATACCATTCGGGACGTGGGATGTAAGCCGTGTCGGTCGGGTCGGCCAGTTGTTCCAGAGGAACGCGAACCGCAACCGCCATCGTGAACAGAATCACGAACCCGATAAAAATGGCGACGGTATCTTTGAAGACCTGCTCGGGGTAGAACTTCTTTTTCGGGAGCAGTTCATCGCCCGGCGCCGGAGCCACGCCATGTTTGCGCACCAGGTAAACATGAATTCCGATCAGCAGAGCAGTGGCGGGCGGGAGCAAAAGGACGTGCAGTCCGAAGAACCGCGCGAACGTCACCACGCCGATGGATCCCTCGCCGCCCAGCAGGCGCGTGAGATAGGGTCCCATTAGCGGAGCCTGAGCGGCAATCTTGGTCGCGACCACGGTCCCCCAATAGGCGCGGTTATCCCAGGGGAGAAGGTAGCCAGTTAGCCCGTACGCCAGTGTCAACAGGAGCAGAACGACGCCCACCATCCAGGTGGTCTCGCGAGGCTTTTTGTAGGCGCCGTACAGGAAAACCTGGACCATGTGCAGCACCACGAGCACGATCATCATGCTCGCGCCCCAGTGGTGCAGGCCGCGCATGAGATGGCCGCCGGTCAAGTCGGTCAGAATGTATCGTAGGCTGTTGTAGGCCTCGCCCGGCGTGGGAGCGTAGTTGAAGGCCAGCAGGGCGCCGGTGAACGCCTGCACCAGGAATAGGAACATGGCCAAGCTGCCGAATACCTGGTGCCAGCCGCTCGAAGCGGGAATTTCCTCGTACAGAAAATTGCGTATGGCCGTAGGCAGACCGGTGCGATGGTCCAGCCAGTCGCTGAGTTGGGCCAGGTATTTCATGAGTTCTGCCCAGGAGCCTGCTCGATCGACCCAAGCAACAGCTTGTCTCCTTGAATTTTGGTTTGATAGCGATCGAGCGGGCGGGGGGCGGGGCCCCCTAGCACTTTACCCTCGATAGAGAATAACGAGTTGTGGCAGGGGCAGACGAATTCGTTCTGCGCCTGGTCCCAATGGTAGGCGCATCCCAGGTGGGTGCATTGCGGGGCGAACGCCAGCACCTGATTGCCGGCAGTCTTCACCACCCAGGCGGTGCTCTTTTCGCTTGTGACTTTCCAGCCGTCCACGCGGTTGCGGCGGAAGGTGACCTCCACGGGTGTGCGAAGCGAAAGCTGGCCGATGTCGCCGGCCTCGGTCCACTCGCTTCTTTGGCGCATGCGGGGCGGGACCAGCAGATAAATGATGGCGGGGATGCCCAGAGCGGCGGCGATCAACGCCTGGAGGCCATAGATGGCGGCTACATAGAAAGTACGGCGGGTCGTGCCTGGTGTTTCCTGGGGCGCGGCTGCCGTCCGCAAATCGTCCATCCTAAGAGCATACCGGCAATACACCGGGAGGAGGTGTAACGAATTAGGGCTATTTCAGCAGTTTGCTACTAGCTGTGGCCGGCCCAGGCCCGTAGTTTTCACGCATTTCCATGGTCTGGTCCGAGTAGAAGGTTCGGGTAGCGCCGGCCGCAAAGGACGTCACGAAATCGATGGCCTTGGGTCAGGACTACTTTAGCTCTTTGCTGTTGACCGTGGCTGGCTCGGGGCCGTAGTTCTCGCGGACCACCATGGTCTGATCCGAGAAAAAGGTGCGAGTCCCGCTGGTGCCGTAGTTCGCCGGGTTGGCGTTGACCGTATAGCCGCCCTGGTTGCCAATCACGGTGAACTTGTAACCGCTCTTCTCGCCGCCAGCGAGATCGTTACCAATTAGGTCGGCCGCCGCAGCCGTTGGGCCGCCGCTCGCCGGAGGGCCCAGTTCCGCCAGCGACGTGGCGAAACGACCGTACTGCGAGTTGTACTGCACCTGCATCGCATGGATGGTTTGAATGGCTTTGATGGCCGCGGTCTCGTGCGCGAAACGCGTGGCGTTGTTCAACTTGGGCAACGCGACCGTGACGATGATCAAGATGATCGATATCACGATCAGCAGTTCGATGAGCGAGAAACCACGCCGTTTTCTAGAATTCAACATACGCATACCAACTCTTATCCTATGACGATTCAGACGTCCGAAGTGTTGAGAAAGTCCTGCGAGGATACCAGCCCGTGAATCTGCTTCAAACGGTTCCAAAATCCCTGTAATCGTTTGATGTGTAAGGCGTTAGCTCCGTCCGACAGGGCCACTTCGGGGTGGTCATGTACTTCCACGAATAATCCGTCCACCCCCGCCGCCACCGCCGCACGCGCCAGCGGTTCGATGAATTCCGGCTGGCCGCTCGACGCGCTGCCCGCCCCGCTCGGCAATTGCACACTGTGGGTGGCGTCGAACACCACCGGCCAGCCGGCGTCACGCATGATTTTCAAGCCGCGCATATCCACCACCAGGTTGTTGTAGCCGAAGCAGGAGCCACGCTCCGTCAGCACCACCTGCGAGTTGCCGGTGGAAGCGACTTTGTCGGCGGCGCGGCGGATATCGTGCGGCGCCACGAACTGGCCTTTCTTAATGTTCACAACGCGGCCAGTGCGGCCCGCGGCTACCAGCAGGTCGGTCTGCCGGCAAAGGAACGCCGGAATCTGCAGGATGTCGACCACCTCGGCGGCCTCTTCAGCCTGCGCCGGGTCGTGGATGTCGGTGAGGATGGAGAAACCCGCGGCCTTCACGCCCGCGAGGATCCGTAAACCCTCGCGCAGCCCCGGACCTCGATAAGCCTCGCCGCTGGTGCGGTTGGCCTTGTCGAAGGAGGCCTTGAACACGAAGTCGCCCACCAGTTCGCGAATCGAGCATGCCATGCGGCGCACGTGCTCTTCGCTTTCGATCACACACGGACCGGCAATGAGGACCAGCGGCCGTGGCGCTCCCTGGGCCCGCCCAAAGGCGTTGAAATCAAAGGGCACGCGTGTACTGGGGCTCCGCGGCCTGCACTCGCGGATTGGCGCGGCGAACGCGGTTTTCGTAGGCCGCGCCGATGAAGGCCTTGAACAGCGGATGCGGCTCCATGGGTTTGGATTTGAATTCCGGATGGAACTGGCAGCCCAGGAACCAGGGGTGATCGGCGATCTCGCAAATTTCAACGTAGGTGCCGTCCGGCGTTTCGCCCGTGATGCGTAGGCCCGCAGCCTTTAGGCGGTCCTCGTACTCACGGTTGAACTCGTAGCGGTGGCGGTGGCGTTCGCTGATCTCACGCGTGCCGTAAGCGCGATAGGCAAAACTGTTCTCGGCCAGCCGGCAGGGCCATCCACCCAGACGCATGGTGCCGCCCAGCTCGTCAACGCCTTTCAACTCGCGCAGCTTGAAGATCACCCGATGCGGCGTGCCCGGATTGAATTCGGTGGAATCCGCATCAACCAGGCCGCACACGTTGCGGGCGTACTCGATCACCAGGGTCTGCATGCCCAGGCAAATGCCGAAGTAGGGGACCTTTTGTTCGCGCGCGTAACGGATCGAGTTGAGCATGCCGTCGATGCCCCGTTTGCCGAAACCGCCCGGTACGAGGATGCCGTCGTATCCCTCTAGTTGCCGGTGCCAATCCTTGCCCGTTACGCCTTCGGCCTCGATCCAGTGGATGTTGACCTTGAGCTCGTGGGCGAGCCCCCCGTGCAGCAGCGCCTCCTTCAGGCTCTTATAGGAATCCTCGTACTCGACGTATTTACCCACTAAGCCGATGGAGACCTCGTCGCGCGGGTGCTCCATGCGTTCCAGCATGGCGGACCAGCGGCTGAGGTCGCGCGCACCGGCATCTATCTTCAGGAGCCGCAGAATGATCTCGTCCACGCGCTCGGCGGCGAACCCCACGGGAACTTCGTAAACCGACTTCACATCGCGGGCGGTGACCACGGCTTCCACGTCCACGTCGCAGAACAGTGCGATCTTTTCCTTCATTTCCTGCGGGATGTACCGCTCGGCGCGGCACAGCAGGATGTCGGGCTGGATACCAATGGCGCGCAGTTCCTTAACGCTATGCTGCGTGGGTTTGGTCTTCATTTCCTGGGCCGCGGCGATCCACGGCACCAGAGTGACGTGCACGAAAATGCAGTTGTCGCGCCCCTGCTCATGGCGCATCTGGCGGATAGCCTCGAGGAAGGGCAGCGACTCGATATCGCCCACCGTGCCGCCGATCTCGACGATGACCACGTCGACATCCTGCGCCACGCGTTTCATGGCCGCCTTGATTTCGTTGGTGACATGGGGAATCACCTGAACAGTCTTGCCGAGATAGTCGCCGCGGCGCTCGCGCGCAATGATCTGCTCGTAGATGCGACCGGAGGTCAGGTTGTTGCTTTGGGTGAGCTTGGCATGGGTGAAGCGCTCGTAGTGGCCGAGGTCGAGATCGGTCTCCGCGCCGTCGTCTGTAACGAAGACTTCGCCGTGCTGGAAGGGGCTCATGGTGCCGGGATCGACGTTGAGGTACGGATCGAACTTCTGGCAGGTTACCTTCAATCCACGGCTCTCCAGCAGGCAGCCGATCGATGCCGCCGCGATCCCTTTGCCAAGCGATGAGACCACACCACCGGTCACAAAGATGTATTTAGCCATTACTCTCTCACCCCCTGCACGCTTGAGATTTCGAAGAACTGCGATACCCGTTCCAGATCTTCCGGCGTGTCGATACCCATCGACTCGGATTCGGTCTCTACCACCCGGATCTTGTATCCATTTTCCAATGCCCGTAACTGTTCCAGGCGCTCTGTTTGTTCCAACGGACCGACGGGCAGCGTCGAATATTCGAGCAGGAATTCCCGCTGGTAGACATAGAGGCCAATGTGTTTGTAGTACTCCACGGAAACCGACGAGTCGCGCGAGTATGGAATCGGGCTGCGAGAAAAATAAAACGCATCACCCTTTCCATTCGTCACTACCTTGACTACGTTAGGGTCGGTAATTTCGCGCGGGTTCTCGATGCGCTTCTTCAAGGTACCCATCAGGATGTCGGAATCGTGGACCAGTGGGAGGATGGCGGCGTCAATCGCCTCGGGGTCGATCAGGGGCTCATCGCCTTGAATGTTCACTACCAGCTCGCAGGTTTCGGCCGAGGCCACCTCGGCCACGCGATCGGTTCCGGAGAGGTGCTCGGGGCTCGTCATGCGGACGCGCGCGCCGAAACTTCGTGCGGTTTCGTATACCCGTTGGTCGTCGGTGGCGATGATCGTGCTTGTGAGGTAACGCGCCAGCGAGGCTCGTTCGTACACATGTTGCAGCATGCTTTTTCCGGCGATTTTGGCGAGAACTTTTCCAGGAAAACGTGTGGATTGAAACCGCGCAGGAATTACGCCCAAAATTTTACGGGGCACAGGAGATTATACAATGGCAACACTATTCTTGAACAGAGGCGTCTGCTAGACTTGGGAAAGAAAGGCTGGGAAGCCGCTATGCCGCTGTCCCACTCGAAGCTGTTTTCACTGAGCGCCATTCTGCTGGTGGTGGCCGCCCTCGGGTGGGCTGCCGACCCCGTGCCTGGGGAGCCCAAGGTTAAGCTAGAACCCCGCTCCAAGACCCCTGCCGTCAACAACATCGTCAATACACGCGGCAACATTCGCGTGGAGAGCACTCTGGTGTTGATCCCGGTGACGGTCACCGACCCGTTCAATCGCTTTGTCACGGGTCTGGAAAAGGAAAACTTCAAGCTTCTGGAGGACAAAAAGGAGCAGGAGATCGTATCCTTCACCAGCGAGGATGCCCCGTTGTCGGTGGGCGTGGTCTTCGATTGCAGCGGCAGCATGGGAAACAAGCTGGAGAAATCGCGCCTGGCCGTGACTCAATTCTTTAAGACGGCCAACCCGGAAGACGAGTTCTTCCTGGTGGAATTTAATGACGGGGCCGACCTGGTTCAGCCCTTTACCACCAACCTGGAGGAGATTCAGAACCGCCTGACCTTTACCCAGTCCAAAGGCCGTACGGCGCTGCTGGATGCCATCAACCTGGCGCTCAACGAGATGCGCAAGGCCAAAAACCCACGCAAGGCGCTGTTGGTGATCTCCGATGGCGGCGACAACAGCAGCCGCTATACCGAGGGAGAAATTAAGAACCGGGTGAAGGAAGCCGACGTCCAAATCTATACCATCGGAATCTATGAACCGATCGGCTCCCGCTCGCGCACGCCTGAGGAGCTTTCCGGACCTGGGTTGCTCACTGAATTAGCCGAGCAGACTGGGGCGCGCCAATACGCAGTGGAAAACCTGAACGAATTGCCGGATATCGCAGCTAAAATCGGAGTGGAATTACGCAATCAGTACATACTCGGATACTCGCCCCAGAACCAGGAGCACGATGGGAAGTATCGCCGCGTTCAGGTAAAGTTGAATCAACCACGCGGTCTGCCGGCTCTCCGGGCTTTCTGGAGAATGGGCTATTATGCTCCGTCTGAATAAACGGATCTGTGTTCCTCTAATTCTCGGGATTTCACTGGCTGGCGTAGGGGCCGTTGGCCGCCTCGTGTATCCGTCCGTGGCGCGAGGCCAACAGATCAAGCCTCCGGCGAACACGCCTGAGGATAGCGGTGCGGTATTCCGCGCCGATACCCGCGTGGTGGACCTTCACGCGACGGTCGTGGACAAGAACGGGCACCTGGTTACGAACCTGACAAGGGATGCGTTCACGGTCTTCGAGAACAACGTTCAGCAGCAGATCGTAACGTTTAAACGTGAAGACCTGCCGGTTTCCATGGGATTGATCGTGGACAATAGCGGCAGCATGCGCGACAAACGCGCCAAGGTGGAAGCGGCCGCTCTCGCCCTGGTGAAAGACTCTAATTCGGAAGATGAATGCTTCGTGGTCAACTTCAACGATGAGGCCTTCAACGACCTGCCGCACGGCAAAGACTTCACCAGCGATATCAAGGAAATGGAAGAAGCGCTCACGCGCATCGATGCGCGGGGCGGTACGGCGATGCGCGACGCAATTCGGATGTCGATCGATCACGAAAAAGAAAAGGCCCATCGAGACAAGAAGGTGCTCGTTGTGGTGACCGACGGCAACGATAACAGCAGCCTCGTGAGCCTGGAAAACCTGGTAAAGGCGTCCCAGCAAAGCGGAATCCTGATCTATTCGATTGGCCTGCTCAGCGAAGAGGAACGTCGCGAGGCCAAGCGGGCGGAACGGGCGCTGCTAGCGCTAGCGGAAGCAACGGGCGGCGAAGCCTACTTCCCGAAGGATCTGGCCGAAGTCGACCGCATTGCGCACCAGGTGGCACGCAACATCCGCAATCAATACACCATCGTGTATACGCCTTCGAACCAGACCATGGACGGCACCTTCCGCCAGATCAAGGTCACTGCTAAGGCGCCCGGCAACCCCACTGTGCGCACGCGCAGCGGCTACTATGCCACGCCGGATGCGAACCCTACGCCGCCCCGTACTTCGACTTCCCTAAAGTAATGCTGCGCGTTCTGTGGAGCCTCACTCGGGGGTACCGCTTGAGGCCATGGACGAGTCCTTATCTCCGTTGGCGCATGGAAACCTACTGGGGAATGCACGCGGATCAAATCACTTTCGGTGAGTTTTGGAGATTCGCGTGGGCCCAGCGCCGGGATTTGTGGCGGTATCTGCGTTGGGCTGGGAAGATGAACTCCGGAAAGACGCGAAGAGCACCGTTCCCGTTGGTCACCGCTCAGTAGGCGCGGCCTCGATTACCTGTTCTGCGCCGCCCGTGGCGTGAACTTGCAGCAGGCGGAAATCGGCGGCCGCGAACAACTCGCGGTACTCAGCTTCGGTCCTTTCCAGGCCGCCCGGAAGCAGGAGCATTTCCAGATCTAGGAATTTGCCTGGCGATGGCGCATTTCCTGGGGAAATGACGGCTTCCACGAGCACCAGCCGCCCAAGCGGCTGGATGGCTTTGCGAATGTTACGCAAGATCGCTACTGCGCGCTCGTCGTCCCAGTCGTGAATGATGTGTTGCATCAGGTAGCCATCGGCGCCGGCGGGCACTGTTTGGAAGAAGTTGCCGGCCACAACCTCGCATCGGCCAGAAACTCCGTGTTCTGCTAGAAGCGGTCCTGCGCGATTCACTACAGCTTCGAGATCGAAGAGCACACCCTGTAATTTCGGGAACTTCTTGAGGATCGTGGCGAGCAGAAATCCCTGGCCGCCGGCGATATCCACCAATTGGCGGAAGCGGCCGAAATCGTATGCCTGGGCCACCCCCGGGGCGTTCAAGCGCGATAGATCCGTCATCGCCGCGTCGAAGATCGCCGCTTCTTCGGGGCGCGTCTTGAAATACTCGAAGGGATTTGGGACGCCGAAGGCGGACTGCGGGTATGTCTGGCCAGTCTTCACGGAATGGCCAAGTTGCCCCCAAGCATTCCAGGAGAGCGGCATCGTCATGAAGCGTGCCCATGCGAGTAGGGAATCGGGTGAATCGCTGCGCAAGCATTGCGCCAGGGGCGTCAGCGTAAACGTCCGCGGTTGCGTTTCGGCGAAAACCCCGACGCTGGCCAAGGTGCGGAGCAGGCGGTATAGCGATGGCGTGTGCGTCGACGTGGCGGATGCCAGTTCTTCCGCGGTCTTGTCACCTTGGGCCAATAGATCGGCGATACCGAATTCTGCGGCCGCAGAGATGGCGGTGGATATCCACTTGCCCATCATCATCTGCATTAACTGGGCAGCGGCGGGCATCTGCTGGGTGTTGGTAGCTGTAGACATGAAATCCCCTCGATGTGAAGACGCTACGATCCAATAAACTGTCGCGCTGGCGGGTGTTTGCTATTCCACCCGGTAGTTGGGCGCTTCCTTGGTGATGATCACGTCGTGGACGTGGCTCTCGCGCAAGCCGGCCGGAGAAATTCGCAGGAAGCGGGCCTTCTCCTGCAACTCGCCGATGTCGCGCGCGCCGCAATAGCCCATACCGGAACGTAGCCCGCCCACCAATTGATAAACCAGCTCGGCGAGCGGCCCCTTGGCGGCCACGCGGCCCTCGATCCCTTCCGGCACCAGCTTGCCGGACGGATCCTGCTCGTAGCGATTGGAATTGCCTTGCGACATGGCGCCCATCGATCCCATGCCCCGGTAAGTCTTAAACGTGCGGCCCTGATAGAGAATGGTCTCGCCGGGGCTCTCGTCGGTGCCTGCCAGCAGGCTGCCGATCATTACCGAATCGGCGCCGGCAGCGATGGCTTTAGTGATGTCTCCGGAGTACTTGATGCCGCCATCGGCGATCAGGGGGACGCTTGCGTCGCGCGTGGCGCGCGCACATTCGCGAATGGCGGTAATCTGCGGCACGCCCGCGCCCGATACCACGCGCGTGGTGCAAATCGAGCCGGGGCCGATACCTACTTTGATGCCGTCCACGCCCAGGGAGATGAGCTCTTTCGCGGCTTCGTACGTTGCCACGTTGCCGGTGATGAGCTGAACCTCGGGCAGCTTGCACTTGATCGTCTTGACCGCCTCCGTGACCCTGCTGGTGTGGCCGTGCGCGGTGTCGATGGCGAGCACATCGACGTTGCGCGACACCAGCTCCTGTGCGCGCTCGAAGAAGTCGCCGGTCGCGCCGATGGCCGCGCCCACACGCAGGCGCCCCTGGCGGTCCTTGGCCGAGTTGGGATACTTCAGTTTCTTTTGGATGTCTTTGACCGTAATCAAGCCTTTAAGAGCGAACTGATCATCGACCACCAGCAACTTCTCCACGCGGTGGCGGTGCAGGATAGTTTCGGCTTGTTCGAGCGTCGTACCCACCGGCACCGTGACCAGGTTTTCTTTGGTCATGACTTCGGAGATCGGCAGGTCGTAGCGGCTCTCAAAACGCAGATCGCGGTTGGTGAGAATCCCCACCAGCCGGCCGTCCTTGGTCACGGGTACGCCGGAGATGCGGTAGCGGCTCATGAGCTCCAGCGCGTCGGAAATAGGCTGGTCGGGTCGGATGGTTATGGGGTCCACGATCATGCCACTCTCGCTGCGTTTCACACGGTCCACTTCTTCCGCCTGCCGCTCGATGGACATGTTGCGGTGGATGATCCCAATGCCGCCCTGCTGCGCCAGGGCGATCGCCAGGTGCGATTCCGTCACGGTGTCCATGGCCGACGAAACGATTGGGATATTGAGCCCGATCTGCCGCGTCAGGCAGGTTCGTGTATCGACCTCAGAGGGGAGAACTTCGCTACGCGCGGGCTCGAGAAGGACATCGTCGAAAGTGAGACCTTCGGTGAGTACGGCATCGATCATAGGGATTCATTCCATGATAGGGCAAAACGCGTAACGCCGGTGGTCGCTTTTTGCCGCTGGTGTTCTACGGGTGACGCCACTGGCGGCAACAGCGCCGGCGTTACGCGCGCGGTTGATTCGCGGCCCGCAGGCCGCTCCACTCTTCAGCGAGCACAATGGAATTGGCCGGGTTTTTAGCGTCGTACCGCACCGAAATCGGGCCCACTACCACCGACATGTCTTTCGGCACATAGGGCCCCAGGGGCGCCAGATCCTGAGATGCGGTGTATTGCACGCCGCGCACATCATAGGTGTAGAAGAGTAACTCACCGCGGAATTCCACCACGGTTGCATCCCCCATCTTACCCAGTGCTACCAGGTGGGCCCGGCGCAGGCGCTCACGCTCTTCGGGGGTGACGCGCGACGCCTTCCAGGCGCGATAGCCCATCACCGAGGCGATCGGCACCAGGACGACCACCATTGCAATCGTAATGATTTCCGCGGTCGTGAGCGACAGCGCAGCCAGCATCTTCGCGCGTGCTTACCCGGCAACCGGCGTTTCCTGGAAGGCCTTGTGGTAGTCTTTCAGGAATTGGTCGAGACCTTTGTCGGTCAGCGGGTGGTTGAAGAGCATGTCCATGACCTTGAACGGCATGGTCCCAATGTGCGCCCCGGCGAGCGCCGCATCGATGACATGGGTAGGGGAACGCAGCGATGCCGCCAGCACCTGCGTTTTGTAATTGTAGTTGCGGTAAATCTGCGTGATGCTGCGGATCAGATCCATCCCGGTGTAGCCGACATCATCCAGGCGTCCCACAAAGGGGCTGATGAAGTATGCGCCGGCCTTGGCCGCCAGCAGCGCCTGGCCGGCGGTGAAACACAGGGTTACGTTCACACGGATTCCCTGCTTGCTGAGGGCCGAGCAGGCCTTGATGCCGTCGCGCGTGAGCGGACACTTCACCACGATGTTCTTGTGGATGCGTGCCAAACGCTTGCCTTCTTCGACCATCTGGGAGGCTTCGGTTTGGATGACTTCCGCGCTGATATCGCCGTCCACGATCTCGCAGATCCGCTTGATCTGCTCCTCCATGGGGCGGCCTTCCTTGGCGATCAGAGTGGGATTAGTGGTCACACCGTCGACGATGCCCCAACCAGCCCCCGTCTTGAGCTCTTCGAGATTGGCGGTATCCAGGAAAAACTTCACAAGCGCTCTCCCCTCTCGCTATGGCCTGTACTAGCCGGATTATAGCACTCCAGTCGTTTAGAATAGATTGCAGAGTGTCTGAGAAAACCTTCTATCTAGAGACCTTTGGTTGCCAAATGAACGCGCACGATTCGGAGAAGGTGATCGGCACGCTTTTGGCCGAGGGCTATGCGCAAGTAGACACGCCGGAGCTCGCCCACTTGGTGCTGTACAACACTTGCAGCATCCGCGACAAGGCCGAGCAGAAGGTGTTCCACCGTCTGCAGCAGTTCAAGCGCGAAGCCGGCAAAGGCAAGGTTTTCGGCGTGCTCGGTTGTGTGGCACAGCAGGAAGGCGAGAGGATTTTCGAGCGGGCGCCGCACGTTAGCCTGGTGGCCGGTTCGGCCAGCTATACGCGGCTACCGGAACTGCTCGTCCAGCTCGAGGCGGGCAACCGCCACGTCACCGGGTTGAGCCTCGACACCGATCAGACCTTCGACACGCCGTTCACACGGCGCGACAACCCGCACCGCGCCTACATCACCATCATCGAGGGCTGTGACAAATCCTGCGCCTATTGCATCGTGCCGTTCACCCGTGGTCCCGAACGCAGCCGCACTAGCGAGAGCGTGATGGCGGAAGCCACCCGTCTAGCGCAACAGGGTTACACCGAGATCCAGTTGCTGGGACAGAACGTGAACAGCTACCGCGATCCATCGCCCGCCGGTTGGGATTTCGCGATGCTGCTGGGTCGAGTGGCGGAGGTGCCCGGAATTCGCCGCGTGCGCTACACGACCTCGCACCCGCGCGACTTCGTGAAGGCCATCGTGGATACTATGGATGCGAACCCGGTGCTGTGCGATCACGTCCACCTGCCGGTGCAGTCCGGCGCCAGCCGTGTGCTGGCAGCCATGGACCGGCTCTACACTCGGGAACAATACCTTGCGCGCATCGAGTGGCTAAAGAACGCCAAGCGCCACTACTCCCTGACCACAGACATCATCGTGGGCTTCCCTGGCGAAACCGAGAAGGATTTTCAACAAACGCTCGACCTGCTCGACGAAGTTCAGTACGATTCGCTTTTCAGCTTCAAGTACTCGCCCCGCCCCAACACAGCCGCCCTATCCATGGCCGACCCGGTAAGCGACGACGAAAAGCAGCGCCGCCTGGTGGCAGTACAGGAGAAGCAGCGGGCCATACAGATCCGGCGCAATGCCGAGCTGATCGGCGGAATTCAGGAAGTTCTGGTAGAAGGCCGGAATCAGGCGCTGGGCCAATGGATCGGACGCACCACATCGAATCGCACGCTCAATTTCACGGATTCCCGCGAGGACGGACTGGCTGGAAAGTACCTGCAGGTACGCGTTACCCGGTCCGGTCCCAACTCGTTGGTAGGTGAAAGCATAACTGTGGTGTAATGGCAATTAGGGGGGGCGGCATGGAAGTCGAAATGAAGATTCGCGGACTGATGATGGACCCGGTGACCAACATGCCAATCGTTATCCTCAAGGATGTTAATGGCAGTTCGGTGCTGCCCATCTGGGTGGGGGTTTACGAGGCCAACGCCATTGCCCTCGAGATCGAAAAAGTCTCGACACCGCGCCCGATGACGCACGACCTGATCAAGAGCCTCCTGCTGGGGTTGAATACGGCCCTGCGCAAAGTTGTGGTGAGCGAGTTGAAGGACGACACCTTCTTCGCGGTGATCTGGCTCGACCGGGACGGCGACCTCATCAGCGTAGATTCGCGCCCCAGCGACGCGCTTGCGCTGGCGCTTCGCTTGGATTGCCCGATTTACGTGGAAGAGAGCGTTCTCAAATCTTCCAAGCGGGATGCCACGATCTCCGACAAAGCCACCACCGACGAACTCCGCCGCCTGCTGGAAGGCCTCAATGACGAGGACTTCGGCCGCTACAAGATGTGACGCCGGAGTCCGCGCGTCTCATCCCTGATCGCTCCCTGCGAGCCGTCCGCTGGATGCCGGTGCTGGCACGCGTGCCGCATCTCGCCGGTAAGCCCATTCGAATTCTGCGGGTGAACGGTCTTCGCGACCGGCGCGGCGCCGTGCATGCGGGTTCCTTTCTGCGGCAGCGGCGCATCGCGTTCGATTGTACGGTAGGGGAATTTGCGCGCGTGCTGGTACACGAGCTGTTTCACTTCGTCTGGCTGCGTCTGGGAAATCCACGGCGGTTATCGTATGAACGTCTGTTGCGGCGGGAATTGGCCGAGGGCGCGCGCGGCGAGTTAGGCTGGTCGTCCGACTGGCGCAAGCGGCAGTTACACGCTGCGGACATTCGCTCGCGTACGCGCCACTGGCGGGAGTACTGTTGCGAGAGTTTTTGCGATTCCGCCGCGTGGCTCTACGCCGGTGTCCGTCGGCACGAAGAATTCACACTTACATCCCGGTTCCGCGGCGGTCGCAGCGAGTGGTTCGCTGGGATTACGGACGGTGCGCCTTTGTCGATATAATGTTGAGAGGGAAGGGAAGGGATGAGGCCACTCCGTCTTACTGCCATACTCGGCACCGCATTACTGCTCGGGTGGGTCGTTTGGAGGTATTCGGAATCACAACCGCCCCCCAGCGCGGCTTGCGTCAGGGCCGGCAAAGAGCGGCACGTCGCGCCGGATTTCGCGCTGAAAGATGCCGACGGCAAAATCGTCCACCTTTCCGACTACCGCGGCAAGGTCGTGCTGCTGGATTTCTGGGCGACCTGGTGCGGGCCTTGTAAGGTTGAGATTCCCTGGTTCATTGATTTCCAACGCGCCCACCGCGAGGGTTTCGCGGTGCTCGGTATTTCTATGGACGACGAGGGCTGGGAAGTCGTCAAGCCCTTCGTGGCGAAAGCCAAAATGAACTACCGTGTTTTGATCGGTAACGACCAGACATCCCAGCTATATGGCGGCATCGACGCGCTGCCGACCACCTTCCTTATCGATCGCGAAGGAAGGATCGCCGCGGTCCATGTAGGCCTGGTAAACCGGAAGGACTTTGAGAATGGCATCGAACAGCTTCTCGCTCCCGCAGAAAGCAATCCTGCTCGCGTCAATTTGCCTGCCCTCCTTATTGGCGCAAGGTAGCGGCCACCTGACGGTTGGCGATCCGCCCAAAGTGACGGGCCACCGCGGCGCTGCCGTGCAGGCAAAGATCCCGCTTTCGGTGGACAGCGGATTTCACGTCAACAGCAACAAGCCCAGCGAGGAATATCTGATTCCACTGAAGCTAACCTGGACCTCCACCGGCGCGCTCGAAGGCGGGCAGGTAGAATATCCCAAGCCGACGCTAGAGAAATACGAGTTTACCGAAAAGCCGCTCTCCGTTCTAACGGGAAATTTCGATTTGGTGGCGAGCTTCAAGGTGGCGGCGAATGCGTCGGCCGGCCCAGGCGCGGCCGCTGGTAAGCTGCGCTACCAAGCTTGCAACAATCGAGCCTGCTTCGCGCCGAAGACCGTGGACGTGACGGTGCTCTACCAGATTCAGTAAATCACTCACAACGCCCTGGCAGTCAAGCGCTTTTCAGGAACTGGCCGATCGCCCGTGTCGCCTGCTTGATGCGGTGCTCGTTTTCCACTAGCGCAAAGCGCACGTGACCCTCGCCCATCGGCCCGAAGCCGATGCCCGGCGAAACCGCCACCAGCGCCTTTTCCATTAGCAGCTTGGAGAATTCGAGCGAGCCCAAGGCGCGAAAACGCTCGGGAAGCGGCGCCCACAGGAACATCGAACCGCGCGGCGGTTCCACTGCCCAGCCGGCCCTACGCAACCCTGTCACCAGCACATCGCGCCGCTTCTGGTACATGGCGCAAATCTTGCGGGTGTCCTCTTCGCATTCCCGCAGTGCAATAATCGAAGCGATCTGGATCGGTTGAAACACGCCGTAATCCAGATAACTCTTGATCCGCGCGAGCGCCGCGATCATCTTCGCGTTGCCCAGGCAGAAGCCGACACGCCACCCGGCCATGTTGTAGCTCTTGGACATGGAGAAGATCTCCACGGCCACTTCCTGTGCCCCTTCCACTTGCAGAATGCTCGGTGCCTTGTAACCGTCGAAGCATAGATCGGCATAGGCGAAATCATGCACGATCATGGTGCCGTGCTGGCGGGCGAGCCGGATCACTTCCCGGAAGAAATCCAGATCGACGCACGTCGTGGTGGGGTTGTGCGGAAACGAGATCAACACCATCTTGGGCTTGCGCGTCGAGGTGTGGAACAGGTCCTCCAGGCGGTTGAGAAACGTGGCAGCATCCGGCATGGGAAGCATGCACGCATGACCCTCGGCCATGATGACGCCGTACTGGTGAATGGGGTAAGCGGGGTTGGGCGACACCACGGCATCGCCGGGGCCGATGGTAGCAAACAGCAGGTGGGCCAGCGCGTCCTTCGCGCCGATAGTGACGATCGCTTCCTTTTCCGGGTCGAGCGCGACGCCATAGTTCGCCGCGTAGCGTTTCGTGATTTCGTCGCGGAGCTTGGGTATGCCCCGCGATTGCGAATAGCGATGGTTCTTCTGATTGCGCGCCGCCTCGACTAGCTTACTCACGATAGCGCGCGGCGTCGCTCCATCGGGATTCCCCATTCCCAGGTCGATCACGTCGATCTGTGCCGCGCGTGCCTTGGCGCGCATTTCGTTGATTACGGCAAAAACGTATGGCGGCAGTTTTTGAATGCGGTAAAACTCGTCGGTATTCTCAGGCATCAAGCCTATTTTACGATGGGGGCAGCGACGCATCCAGCGCAGCCGCCAAATCGGCTTCCACAATGTAGCGCTTGGGCGCGCTGCCCACATAGTAAAAGGGGTAGCAAGTAATCAGGTGCAGTACTGCATCGGTAGAGGGTTGGATGGCCGCAATGTTCTGCGGCGTCACAATCTGCATGCTTTTAACTCGATAGAGAAACAGACCCGTGCGCGTTTCGAGGACAATGTCATCGCCCTTCCGGATGTCCTTGAGCAGGCGAAAGTGCGTATCGCGGTGACCCGCCACAACGCAGTTTCCATTTTCGCCGGGCAACGCCGTTCCCGGCATGTGCCCCGGACCGCGCCGCAGGTCGGCTTGATCAACGCCTTCCACCACGTACAACTGGGCGTCCAGCCGGGGTATCGTGAGCTTGGCGACGGCTGCTCCCAAGGCGAAACTCTCGTTTGGTGTACGGGTTCCTGGCTGCGGAACGGGCACCGGGCTTTCTAAATCCTTAGCAGCGCCTGACTGTCCCCAACGGGACTCCCACAAATCGCGCCCGCCAAAAAATAACAGGACGGCCCCAGCCACGATCAGCAGGTAAGACAGCAGCCGCCCGATTCCGCGGCGCCGGCGGTCGTTCGCCCCTTGCGGGTCTTGGCGCCGGCGCGACAGCATCGCCAACATTACGATCTACGGCGCAGCAGCAGGCCAACTCCGGAGAGCGATCCACCGCTGAGCAGCATCATCAACCATCCCGCCGATGTGTGGGGCAGTTCTTCGCGATTGGCCTCGGGAGCTGGAGCCGTGTTCTGCGCAATCTGGCTCGGAGCTGGTTCTGGCGCGGGCGCCGCGGCCACTGGTGCGGGCTCAGGCGCTGGCGCCGGAGCGGCTTCCTGGGCAGGAGAAGTATCCTGCGCTACCGTTGCCTGGGCTTGTGCCGGCGGTTGATAGGTCGCCGGCACCGACACCGGCGCGTTGAGCTCCTTCTCCCGCTCCTTTAGGTTGCTGGGAATCGGAAATTCATAACCGTAGTTCTTTCCCTGAACCCAGATTTTGTCGAAGTAGTAGTCGTTG
>DASZIV010000180.1:0-2962 GCA_035948775.1 Bryobacteraceae bacterium | reverse complement strand
GCGCTGGATCCCTCCACCGGGAAACAGCGCTGGGCTTACGACCCCTTGATCGATCGGACGCTGGACTACGGCGACGGCCTGGTCAACCGTGGCGCGAGCACTTGGCTTGACTCGTCGCGGACTGCCGGGAAGCCGTGTCATCGACGCGTTTTTGAGGCCACGCAGGACGCCAGGCTCATTGCTCTGGACGCGGCGACAGGAAAACCCTGCAGGGACTTTGGCAACGGCGGCCAGGTCAGCCTGCGGGAAGTGCCGGGCTATCTCGCCGGCTGGTATCACATGACCTCGCCGCCCGCGGTGATTGACGATATCGTAGTGGTGGGTTCAGCCATCGACGACAATCATCGCGTGGACATGCCTGCCGGTGTGGTGCGGGCGTTCGATGCACGCTCCGGGACGTTGCGGTGGAGCTGGGATCCCATTCCCCGGAACCCGGCCGATGGCGATGATACAAATCTCGCGAATGCTTGGCGAAGTGGCGCGGCAAACGCTTGGTCGATCATGACCGTGGATCTAGAGCGCGATTTGGTGTTCGTGCCCACGGGCAGTGCCAGTCCGGATTATTACGGCGGGCTGAGGCTTGGCGATAACAAATGGGCGGATTCGGTGGTCGCGCTGCATGCCAAGACAGGGAAAATCGCGTGGGGATTCCAGCTGGTTCATCACGATCTGTGGGACTATGACACGGCGTCGCCGCCGTTGCTGGCAACACTCACGCGCGATGGAAGGAAGATCCCGGTCGTCATCCAAGGAAACAAGACAGGATTCCTCTTTGTGCTTAACCGAGACACCGGCGAGCCCGTTTTCCCGGTGGAAGAGCGCGCGGTGCCGAAAAGCGACGTACCCGGCGAAGTGGCCTCCCCGACGCAACCCTTCCCAGTGACTCCGCCCGGGCTCGTTCCGCAGCGGCTTACGGCGGACGATGCTTGGGGGCCGACGCCAGAGGACCGCGAAACCTGCCGAAACTGGATTCAGGGGTATCGGAACGAAGGCCTTTTCACTCCGCCAAGCATTCAGGGCACGCTTGCGGTGCCCGGGAACCTCGGCGGCATGACGTGGAGCGGATACGCTTTCGATCCCCGGCGCAGCCTGTTAGTGGTCAATACCAACAATATCGCCGCAGGGGTGAGACTCATCCCACGCGACAAAGTGCAATCCGACAATGAAGACGGTGATTACGGGCCGCAAAAAGGGTCGCCCTATGGCATGTTGCGGCGCTTCCTGCAGTCGCCTTCAGACCTGCCGTGCAGCGCGCCGCCGTGGGGCACGCTCGCCGCAGTGGAGATGACGGACGGCAAGATTCGATGGCAAGTACCTCTGGGAACGATGCAAGACTTCGGTGGCGGGCATGCGTCGCCCGTTCCGCCCGGATCGATCAGCCTGGGCGGACCGATCGCCACCGCGGGCGGATTGATCTTCATTGCCGGTACGGCGGACTCCGCTATTCGAGCCTTTGACGTGGACACGGGAAAGGAACTCTGGAAGTGGCAACTCCCGGCCAGCGGGAATGCCACGCCCATGACCTATCGCCTCGGTGCTACCGGCAAGCAATACCTGGTGATTGCCGCAGGCGGACATCCCAAAATCACCGAAGAGTCTTTGAGCGATGCGCTGGTGGCCTTCACACTGCCTTAGAAATACGAAGAAACAAATGAAGACCGTTATCGTTAGGGCTTGGCAAAGACGCAAATGACAGACACTTCCTTTCGAGCGTCCGATACGGCATCCAAGGATGACTCTTACTTAACGAATGGCCTGCTGATCGTGATCGCCATTGCTCTGGGAAAATTCCTGTTTCATTGCTATTTCAACAACAGGTATGGCTATTTTCGGGATGAGTTCGACTACATGGATTGCGGCGATCACCTGGCTTGGGGATATGTGGACCAGCCGCCGCTCATTCCCTTCCTGATTCACGTCTGCCGCGCGCTCCTGGGAGACTCGCTGCGCAGCATTCGCCTCATACCGGCGGCGGCCTCTTCCCTTCTGGTGGTCGAAACCGCCATCCTCGCGCGTGAATTCGGCGGACGCCGTTTTGCCCTGCTGCTGAGCGCCATTGCCGTCGTAATCGCGCCACAGTATCTCTCCAACGGAAGCCTGCTGGGCACAAACTGCCTCGAACCCAATTTGTGGATGGGCTGCGCCTACTTTGCGATCCTGGCCATCAGGCGAAATGATCCACGGTATTGGCTTTGGTTCGGCGTGCTTGCGGGACTCGGGCTCGAGGAGAAATACTCGATCGCAGTTTTCGGCGTTGGCATGGTCGTTGGTCTTTTGCTGACCGCTCAGCGTCGCGTTTTTCTCAATCCGTGGATCTGGCTTGGTGGGCTCGCAGCCTTCCTGATTTTTCTGCCCAACCTGCTTTGGAATATTCACAATCATTGGCCCTTTGTCGAGTTGATGCACAATATCCGCGCCGATGGCCGAGATGTTGTCCTTCCTCTGCCACAATATTTCTTCCAGCAGACCCTGCTGGTTCATCCCTTCACCGCTCCGATATGGATCACCGGGCTGATCGCATTGTTCGTCTCGCTGCGTTTCAAGCCCTACCGCGCGCTGGCCTGGTGCTACCTGGTGTGCTTCACGGTCTTCTTTGTTCTCCACGGCAAGAATTATTATCTCGCTCCGGTATATCCCATGTTGCTGGCCGCAGGAGCCGTCATCATCGAATCGGCCATTAACGGTAGAAGAATTGAGGGCCGAGCAACTGCGAGTTTCAAAACGGGTCATCGCCTCCGCGCCTGGCTCGAGCCCACCATCGTCATTGTTCTGCTCGCCAGCGGCGCTCACCTAGCGCCCGTGGTCGTGCCCGTTTTTTCTCCGGACAAGTTCATCGCCTACATGAAATATCTGCCGATGAAGCTGCCGGTGATGGAGCACAGCCACGCCCGGGCGGTTCTGCCGCAGTGGTACGCCGATCAGTTTGGGTGGGAAGAGATCGTGGACGAGACGGTGAAGGCGT
>DASZIV010000179.1:0-1678 GCA_035948775.1 Bryobacteraceae bacterium | reverse complement strand
TGAACTTACAGGAGCCTGTCGAGCACCAATATCTCAAAGCTGCCGGCACGCTCCAAAACAGCATCATTTGTGATCAGACCCCTGGCTGGCGCGTGGATGGCGGTGGACCGCCCTGCAGCGCGTCCGGCGTTGTTACGTGGGATTCGCTTCCATCTGATAGAGGAAGACGCTGGTGTCCAGAGCGATTTTGCGGTGGCGCCGGAGGAAACTCCCTAGTATATCGTTTCAATAAAACATAAGCACATCGATTTGTTTTCTGCTACGCTAAGGTATGGCGGGTAAGACGAGGCGATCCAAGCTGGCTTTGACGGACGAAGACAAGGCGGAATTGGAACAATTGGCGCGGTCGCGCACGGCGCCTCATCGGGAGAAGCAACGTGCTGCGATCCTCCTGGGGTATTATGCCGGTGAGAGTATTTCCAGCATCGGTCGGCGCCTCGGGATGACGCGTCTGAGCGTTTCGAAATGGGTGGCGAAGGCTTTGGCAGTGGGGCCGATGGCGGCGCTGAAAGACAACTTCCATCGGCCCAAAGATCCTGTAATTGGAGACGATGCCAAAGCTTGGGTCGTGCATCTGGCCTGCTCGAAACCGAAGGATCTGGGTTACGCGGCCGAGGTTTGGAGTCGGCAGTCGTTGGCCCGGCATGTTCGGGAGCATGCCGGGGAAGCCGGCTTTCCCGCGTTGTCCCACGCGGCCAAAGCGACGGTACACCGGATTCTGGCAGCACAGCCGCTGCATCCGGAAAAGGTCCAGTATTACCTGGAGCGGCGCGATCCGGACTTCGAAGCTGTGATGCGGAAGGTCCTGATCGTATATCAGGATGTAGAACTGCAGAACGCGATGCGGGCCGCTGGCATGATTGCCACCAGCGTCATCACCGTTTCGGTGGATGAAAAACCGGGGGTGCAGGCGATCGCCAATACCGCACCAGACCTGCCGCCTGTGCCCGGCAAACACCCAAAAATCGGCCGTGATCACGAGTATGAGAGGTTGGGCACTTGTTCGATACTGGCCGCATTGGATCTCCAGGACGGCCACATTACGGCGCGCGTGGAGGACCGCCACCGCAGTGCCGAATTCACCAGCCTGCTATCCGATCTGAATGCCAGATACCCCCCGGAATGCACCATCAGAATTATACTGGACAATCATTCCGCCCACCTCTCCAAAGAGACGCAGGCCTTTCTCTCCAAGCACCCCAACCGTTTTCAGTACGTGCTGACGCCGAAGCATGGTTCTTGGCTGAACATCGTCGAGACATTGTTTGGCAAGATGGCGCGAACCTTCCTGCGGCATATCCGAGTGCAATCTCTCGACGAACTCAAAACCCGGATACTCAAGGGTGTTGCGGAAATCAATGGTGCGCCGGTAGTCCATCGATGGAAGAATTTCAAGGCACTTGAAGAGAAATAATCTGCTTATGTTTTCGTGAAACGTTATACTAGCTTCACCTGGGCGGAGGATAGGGCAACGCAGGGATGCGACCCGAGCGCCGACTCAGCGGCCGGAATGGCCGGGGCGGCGGTTATTGCCGCCCCGTAGCCAGGCAGCCATTCTGGCGCAATTGCGTTAAATCCCGGGGTCGCAGGGGCAGAGCCCCCGTTGAGTAACTGGCACGTGGATTTCAAGACTTGCCGCCGTTCTCGAACTCGGCGGGCGGAAGATATCCGAGAGCCG
>DASZIV010000178.1:0-1850 GCA_035948775.1 Bryobacteraceae bacterium | reverse complement strand
CCCCGGCGTTTAACGTCAGGACGGATCGGATAACACTATGTGCGTATCCCGGGGCCCACATCTTTTCGGGAGTCATGCCTAGCGTTTTAAGGTTCTGAAGACCATCCGTTCCCCACAGGATCTCTTCCGTAGCGTTGCCGTAACGATCAGGGCCACGATATCTGAGAACTGACCCCATAATTCCGGGCACGAAAAACACAAGCGACTTTTGTGGGTCCGGAGGCATCGCCAACCACAAGGCTAACACTCCATCCGTCTGGTATCTCCAACCATTGCTTCAACCAAGCGCCGAAGGTGCATGCGCCTTTCGGCACTGTTCTGAGGGCTCGACCTAAGAACCGCACACTCTGTACTCTCCCAATTGCTGTTCCAACCACCAAGAGGTAATGTCCAGGTGACCACCGTTAATGCCCATTAAAAGGACCCAAAATGAACGATTTGATTGCGGAGCAAAAGATCGCGGGATGGGAAAAACTGAAAGCGCTCGTGCTCGACAGCGTCTCCTCTCCGATTACGAAACGCGTGTACAACATGGCGCTGGACGAGTTCCTGGCCTGGTTCCAGCAGGCGCCGCGGCCCGGCTTCACCAAGGCCACCGTGAGCGCGTGGCGGGTATCCCTGGAAGCCCGTGGGCTCGGCTCGTCGTCGATCATTATAAGGATGTCGGCGATTCGTAAGCTGGCCGCGGAGGCTGCCGACAATGGGTTGCTCGCGCCGGAGCTCGCGGCGGGAATCGCGCGGGTGAGGAGCGCGAAATCCGTAGGCATCCGCATGGGCAACTGGCTGTCTGCGCGCCAGGCGCAGAGCCTCCTCAACGCGCCTGACATCACCACCGTGAGGGGACTGCGCGATCGCGCCATCCTCGCCGTCCTTCTCGGGTGCGGGCTGCGGCGATCCGAAGTGGCTGCGCTCACGTTCGCGCACGTCCAACAGCGCGACGGCCGCTGGTGCATTGTCGACCTCGTCGGAAAGCACGGCCGGGTCCGCACCGCGCCAATGCCGACCTGGGTGAAGATTGCGATCGACGCGTGGACGACCCCGGCCGAGATCGTCGATGGTCATGTCTTCCGCTCCGTCAGCCGCGGCGACCGCGTGGGTATCGAGGGCTTGGGCGAGAAGGTCGTCTGGCAACTCATCAAACCGTATGCCGAGACAGCCGGCGTTCCCGGAATAGCACCCCATGACCTGAGAAGGACCTGCGCGAAGTTATGCCGAGCCGCGGGCGGCGAGCTTGAGCAGATCCAGTTGCTCCTGGGCCACGCGTCGGTACAAACGACGGAAAGGTACCTGGGCACCAAGCAGGATCTGGTCCACGCGCCGAATGATGCTATCAAGTTGAGGGTCGCGGTCTAAGGGAGAAGAGAACGGTCCTACGGAAGTACGGGCAAGCTGGTCACGCCAAAATCTGTTCAAGTGTACTGCCGCGTTATCTTTGGCCTGGTAGCCGTTGTTGGTTCAACCATGTTGCCCATACAACGCCGCCAAATGCGTCAAGTCCGTGACCTCTAGCACCTTGTCCCGGACAGATTCTTGATGCAGCCGCAATCGCTGAATCTGCCCCTTTACGATACGGATCATCTCGATGCGGCCGAACCCCGAGCCATGCTTGCGAGCGAAGTTGGCCAGCCCTACCGCCTTCTGCGCCGCATCAGCGCGTGTGTCGTCGTGCGGATCGAGGATATCGATCTTAATCTTGCGGCCTTCGCGCCGGAATATCAGCAGGTCAGGATACATCGGCTTCGCCTGGCCCTGCCCATAGGGTACGCAGAGAACCCAATGCTTCTTAGGGATGTTTCGGAGCCAGCCCGCGAAGGTATCGCCCTTCATCTCTTCGCGCAAGACCGTGTCTT
>DASZIV010000177.1:0-25232 GCA_035948775.1 Bryobacteraceae bacterium | reverse complement strand
CGGGTTGGCCTTTCTCAGCGCCAGCCGGTACAGCAGCGTGAAGGTCACCGACACCAGGAGCAGGCTCGCGAGCACCACGGTAGCCAATCCGCCATGGTGGTTCAGCCAGGCGAATCCCACATCCGACAGCCATTCCCACGCAAACCAGGTCTCGCCGGCCTTGGTAAAAGAAAAGAAATCGCGCGCCGGAACCTGGTGATTTGCCACAATCCATTCACCCGTACGGATATGCCACCCCGTATCGCAATCCGCCAGCAGAGTTTGGGCGCCTTCCATCCGGCCGAACAGAAAAACAAAGGGCGTGAGGAAGGCGAAATCCGCCAGCGATGGCAGGAACCGGGAAACGATTTGCGACAGTCGGGAGTTCATTTCTGTCACGCCATCCAACTATTTGCCACGGGCAGCATCGTTTCTAGCGAGCGAAGCTTGTCGTGGAAGGCCCGGAAATCCATGTAATTCACTTGCAAAGCCACCCGCGGACAATCGTGATCGGGCGTCCACACGCGGATTACCGTGCCCTGGCAATGAATGCATTTCTGTCCAAATCCATGGTTGGCCGGTAATTCGACCTCAATCGTTACGATGTGGCCTACGGCAGGCAGCGGCAGGGCGGCATCCGCGCCTTGCCAGGCGATCAGAATGCCGCTGCGACTGATATTTTCCGTATGCATCGCGCAATTCGCCCAGAGCGCCGGCGAGGTGACGTGACAGCGAAGCTTAATATCCATGCGCGGGCTTTCACGCCGATTGATATTTTTCATTTTTTCGCCCAGGGCAACACCGCGAATTTAGCCCCCGCGTGTCCATTGGTTCAATATCGTAAATGGGTCATACCGCGCTGCTTGCCAAGGTTATCAACGCAACTCACGATTTTTGAAACTGTTACCGGCTCCTACGGAGGCGAAATTAGGGGGAATTACGACAATGGGAAACAATATCGACAGGCCCGCAGGCGGGCTATCAGCAGCTCCGGGCCCTGGTATCAGCCGTGCCTTAAATAGCATGTAATTCAGAAAATGCCGAATTAATTCACATCAATTTTCGCCGAAAATTATGATAATTTATTGTTGACAACCGAAGTAAATAAGGGCAAAATTCTAGATGACTCGCCGTTAATAGCCGGATATTAGCCGGAAAGTAAGGTAAGCAATTACCCGGGAGTTTCGAGGTGGAGAACGAATATGACGCGGATTCTTCTTTACAGTGACGAGCCGATCCTGGCGAAGGGACTCGAGTCCGTCCTGCGACAAGTGGAAAACTTTGAACTACTACCCACGTGTGGCACCGTGGCTGGATTACTGGAACAGATTGCCCATGGCTCCCCAGATTTGGTGCTGATGGACCTGACTCCTGAGATTACCTTCGGAGTGCTCAGCGAACTCAAGCATGCCATGGCCAGTTGCCGAATCGTGCTTTGGGTTAATTCCATTTCAACCGAACTGGCGTTCCAGGCCATGGGGCTCGGCGTGCGCGGTATTCTGCGCAAAACTTTGCCGACTGATCTCCAGGTGAAGTGCCTGCAAAAGGTGCAGGCGGGCGAGTTGTGGTTTGAAAAGGCGCTCACCGACAGCTTCCTGTGCGCGCGGCGCGTGGCTCTCACGCAGCGTGAAGGGCAATTGGTAAGCCTGTTGTCGCAAGGCCTCAAGAACAAAGAAATCGCGACCACTTTGATGATTTCTGAAGGCACGGTGAAAGTTTATCTTTCGCGACTCTTCCAAAAAGTCGGCGTAAAAGATCGTTTTGAACTGGCTCTGTTCGGCCTGAAGAACCTGACCACGGGTCAGCTTCCCGTGGCGGAAAAAGGCCACCGCGCGGGCGTCAATCCAATGCCCGGCTTACGCTCCCTCGTCTTGGAGAAACCAGCCGAGCGGGCGGAAGCAGCCCGCTTCCCTCAGCCTCTTCGTCCCGCGGCGCCCCGGCAGTTCTAAAAGCCGCTTTCCCTCCAAACCCATCAGGACAGCCTTCGGGCTGTCCTTTTTTCTTTTCTGAAGCCAGGCCTGCCGCCGGGCTTCCGGCGCGGCGGCCTGTGCCTGCGTGCGAGGGTCTTATCGTGATAGGCGTCGGCCGGAAGGCGGACGGCAGCACCGAAGCGTCGGCCCCGCCTGCTACTGAACAGGCAACAAGACCGCGTTGCTGTCCTGTCCGTTGACGGTGAGGTGCAGGGGCGTATTCATTCCCGTGGGTGCGCCGCTGCCGAGACGGAATTGCACTTCATCCACGCCCACGCGGCCTGGCGCAGCAAGCACGGAATCGGGCGAGATCACAGTGCTGTCACCGATTGTGACCGTCGCTGGATCGCTTACTTGATATACCGGCTGGGCGGGAATCGGAAAGCCCTCCGGAGTGGGTGGGTTGGTAGGGCCGAATCCGGTCCCAAACATCGTCAGCAATTCGCCGGATTGCGCGGGTGAGACCGTGGTGACCAAAGATCCATCCTCATGCAACACGATTGCGAAGGCCTGTCCGTTGTTGACTTGCTGAAACAGGCCGGGCGCATTCCGAACCACCGTGAAATTGGATTGCAGATCCGCCTGCCCGGCCACACTCACAGTCAAGGTCGCGGGGCCAATGGGAAAATTCGGCGGCAGCAGGAAATTGATTTGGGTCGGCGATACAAAGAACAGCGGGAACAATTGACCGTTCGCCATGACGGTTACACCGGCCAACGTCTGCGTCAGCGGACTGCTGGGGCCAAGCGCCGTCGTGGCTGCCAGACTGCCGCCATAGATGGACGCAATCGAGCCGGGTGCGATTCCGGCTTGCGACGTGCTAGCTGCCGCGTTGGCGATCCCAGTCACCGCAATGAAAGGGACGCGATTGAGCACGGCGGTCACCGAGCGTGGTGCGTTCATCGATATTGTCCCGGAAGGCATCGTACCGCTTAAATCGCCTGCCCACTGTAGAAACTTGAAGCCCGGCAGCGCCGTGACTCCCACTTGCACGCTGGACTGCGAATCGTAAAATCCATCGACGGACATGGGCTGCACCTGCCACGTAACGCTGCCCGCGGGATTCGCCACCAACGTCAATTGATTCAGGACATGATAGTCCGCTTCCAAAACCACGGTCTGCGAATTGAGCGTAATTGAGTGGTCGCCTTTTACACCATCGGACCAGCTCAGAAAGTCGGCGCGCGAGCCGGCGGCTAGCGGCACGCTGGCGGGTGCGCTCACGCGAACTTGCGTCCCTGGCGAACGCAGGATGTTGCAGGGTGTCTGGCAGCCAGTGCCATCCACCTGCACGGTTAGCCCGGAAGGAACGCTATTGACCGTCAATTGGCCCATGGGAACATACGTCGCGATGAGCACCGCGCCGGTGTCTAAGATGTTGGACGGCACCGTATATAATTGCGACGCGGGTCCACCGTTGGACCAACTCACCCACTGCCAACTGTTTCCTTTTGCGTCCGTCAATACGGTAGGTGCGGCTAATTGGTGGGATTCGCCAACACCCCAGAAAAAATTGCTGCCCGGCCAATTGTTTCTCCCGTCCACGGTAATCTTAAGCCCCGGGGGAGAAGTCAAAATGGTGATCGTCGCCGCACGTACATAGGTCGCGGTGAGTGAAGCCGCGGAAAGGACCTCTCCCACCGTGTACGGATGAGTCGAGGCGCCGCCATCGCTCCACGACGAGAAGACCCAGTTCAATCCGCTATTGTCCTGCTGCGGGGAAACCGGAGCCACGCTATGCGTGGTATCCCATCCCCAATCCAAGGTGCTCGGCGTAAGCACGGGTACGCCATCGGCCAGCACCTGCAGACCAGCCGGTACGGTGCTCAGATTGATGGGACGGGCCTGCTGAAATCTCGGAGATGCAAGTGCCGGCGCATTCATGGTGACAGTGTCAAGGAATCCTTGCACCACCTGGTTTAGCCCCGGCGCCCAACCAAGAAAGATATGGCCGGGGTTCGGCGCAGCCTGCAGTACCGCTTGCCCGCCCACTGAGAAAAAGATGGTGGTATCCGAAGTATAGGGAGTTCCATTTACGTAAACAGTTCCGGGAGAAGCCGCGCAACTAGAAGCGTCCGAGCAGGGAAAGAATCGCAGCGATAGACCATACGAGACCGTCACGATCGCGTGAAACTCGGTGAGGGAGGGATCGGCTGTGATGATCAGCGGATTCTGCTGAAAGACGGTGGGGCCGGACGCCCAGTTCTGAAAGGCCCACTGAGTGGTTCCGGTGATGTCGGTCTGCACCGCCATGATCGCGAGGGTGTGCTTGCTGCCGGTGGCCCAGTTGAAGCTGGTGGCGTGATTGAAGTATTGTCCGTCCACCGTGTAGAACACGCCGTCGGGAACCGTATAAATCCTGGTGACCGACTGCGCAGAGCCGACCGGCGCGAGGCCGGTTAATAAGAGAATTGCGGCTAAAATAAATCCGAATTTGGCTGCCAGTTTCATCATGTCTGAGACTCTGTTCCCAGCGGCAGTATAGGCGCAAATCCCTGTAAATACACGGCTAACTTTGGTAATGCAGCACTTATTAGCCTTATCGATTATTGATTTGGTCGCCTGCGGGGAATCTAATCGAAACGTCGAAAGACTTCATCTATGCGCTTCAACTGCTGCTCGATTACTATCGCTAGCTTGGCGGTTTTGTTGGGAACGGGCTTGCCCTGCTCCGCGAAACCTTTTGGGACCGTGGTGCCGATCGGCGGACAGGCCTCGGACATCGCCCTCGATGAGTCGCGGAATGTACTCTACATCGCCAACTACACCGCTAACCGGATCGACGTCATGTCCACGACGGATTATTCCATCCGCACGTCCATGAACGTGGCGCCCCAACCAGGAGCGCTGGCCTTGTCGCCCGATTCCCAGTTTTTGCTGGTGGCTCATTTCGGAAACTTCGCGCCACCTGCCAGTACACAGAATGTCATTACGCTGATCAATCTGGCGAGCAATACGCGGCAGACATTCGCTACGGGCGACGCGCCGTTGGCTGTGGCTTTCGTGCAAGGCGTGGGGGCCAACCAGAACGGACAATACCAAGGCCTGATTACCACGACTACGAGTTTGCTGATGTTGGACCCGGTTTCCGGGGCGCTGAAGACGGTCACCACCTTTGCTAACGTGGCGACAACTCTGCCGAGCGCTCTTAACACATTTCCGTCGGCTGTGATTGGCGCCTCCATGACGACGACTCCCGATGGCAAATACGCTTTCGGGATCGCCACGGGCCCGTCGAACTCGCAGGCCTTCTTCCGCTTCGATACCACCACCGGACAGGTGACGGGCCTGGTGATCACGTCGACGCCGACCCCACTGGCGCGGCTCAGCGCCTCTGCTGACGGTACGTGGGCCATGATCGGATCGTACAAATGGACGCTGAATCTGTACGGCTTCGATCTGAACCAGTTTCCGAACGCCATCCAGTCGAAGAACATCGGCGGCACCGTAGTCGATTCGAAGAACTCTCTCATCTACGCGCAGATCCTCACGCAGCCCGCTAGCACCTCAGGCAGCCCCACACCCCCGCCGACGGGGTCAGCGTCCTCCGCGACCCCGCCGGTTCTGTACGTCCTCGACATCGACAACCTAACCGTGAGAGACCAGATCTACCTTAACGAGAACATCGTCGGAAGAATGGTTTTGAGCGCGGCCAGCGACAGGCTTTACGCCGTTTCCGATAGCGGCGTCACAGTATTTCCGATTGGCCAGCTCCAGCAGTATCCCCGGCTCACCACCAGTCAGAGCGACGTGCTGGCGCTGGGCAGCTTCTGCGATCAAAAAGTGATTACTCAGACGCTGACGATTACCGATCCGGGCGGCGGCAACACCGACTTTGCGATCAGCGCCGGAGCGTCGGGCGTGACCATTTCACCGTCTTCTGGTCTCACCCCGGCAACCGTTACGATTAGCGTCAACACCAGTGCTTTCCAGAGCCAGAACGGCACCGTTACAGTGCCCCTGACGATCACTTCCAATAGCGCGGTCAATGTGCCGCCATCCGTCCGCCTGCTGGTCAACAATCGCAATCCCGACCAGCGCGGCTTCGTGGTGGACATTCCCGGGACGCTCACGGATTTGGTCGCTGATCCGAAGCGCAGCCGCTTCTATGTCCTCCGGCAAGACCTCAACCAGGTGCTGGTGTTTGACTCCACGACGTTCCAACAAATCGCGACGTTGCGCACCTCGACTACACCGTGGCAAATGGCCATCACCTGGGACCAACAGTACCTGGTAGTGGGCCACGACAACTCGCAACTGGCGTTCGTCTACGATTTGGATACGCTGCAGACGCAGCCTCCGATTCATTTCCCGCCGGGACACTACCCGCGGTCCCTTGCAGCCTCGGGCCAGGCCCTGCTGGCGGTGGTGCGTAATTCCAGTTCGGGACCCGCGGGCTTAGTCGACAAGATTAATTTCCAAGCCCAGCAAGCCGATACATTGCCCAGTTTGGGTGTGTTCAAGAACGACGTAAACCCGGCCGCCTCACTCGCGCCGGCGCCAAACGGCGGAACCATCCTGCTCGCAGCGCCGGATGGCAACGTGCTGGTGTACGACGCCACGGCTGACACATTCACGGCCTCGCGTCAGGATTTCACAACCTTGCAGGGCGCCTATGCCGCTTCCAGTTACAACACCTACGTGGTTGGCAACAATGTGCTGAACTCCTCCCTGGTACCGATGGGAACACTGGAAACATCTTCCGGCAACGCTTCGGGTTTCGCCTTTGTCGACCAGTCGGGCTTGCGCACAACGGTTGCCGCAGCCTCCAGCCCCGGCGTGATTCAGCGCGTGACGCCATCGGTGAGCCTCGGCACCAAGCCCACCAGAATGGCCGAAGCGCCGCTCGCGTCCTCTACCGCACAACCTTTTATTCGTACTGTGGCGCCCCTGAGCGATCGCAGTGCCGTAATCACGCTGACCACATCCGGCGTCACTGTGCTGCCGTGGAACTACGATGCCGCGGTAGCGCCGCCCCAGATTAGCAGTGTGGTCAATGCCGCCGATTTCACGCAGCCGGTTGCTCCCGGCGGCCTGGTCACGGTATTTGGCTCGCAGCTCAGCCCGGTCAACATGGCCAGCCAGGAAATTCCGCTGCCCACCGCGTTGGGCGAGTCCTGCATGGCCATAAACGGTGTACCCGCACCGCTTTTGTTTGTCTCGGGCAGCCAGATCAACGGACAACTTCCATACACCGTGGACGGCAACGCGACCTTGTCGCTGCACACGCCGGGCGGTGTTAGCGACAACTACTATCTCTCGATTACGGATGCCGCGCCGAGCATCTTCCGTTCCGGAACAGCCGGCCCCATGACCGGCCTGGCGACCGTTCTTCGCGCCAGCAACAACCAACTGGTTACGCCGACGAATCCCATCTCTTCGGGCGATGAAATCACCATCTACGCAACCGGACTGGGAGTTACGACGCCGCCGGTGACTGCTGGGCTGCCGGCCCCCAGCAACCCGCTCGCGCTCGCCACGTCCACTCCTTCCGTCACCCTCGGCGGAGTCAACCTGACGCTCAATTATGCGGGTCTGGCGCCGGGCGAAGTGGGCGTTTACCAGATCAATGTTGCCGTGCCGCACGGTGTTCCTCAAGGCCTGGATGTCCCACTCGTCATCACCCAGGGCGGCGCTTCCACCGGCCTGTTCGTGCGGGTCGTGAATTAACCAAACAGGAGAATTAGATGAGAACGGTTACCTTGTCATTTTTGTTGGTCGCCGCAGCCGGACTCGGCTGCGCGCAACAGTGGGAATTCGGGGGAGCGGCGGGAGCCGGTTTCCTGAGCAACGTGGGAGTCAGTAGTGATTTTGGGTCGGCCACCGCGGGATTCAAAACCGGGCCGGTTCTTGGTGCATTCGTGTCGCAAAACCTCAACACGCACCTGAGTGGAGAACTCCACTACGACTTCATGCAGAACAATCTGCGTCTCTCCAGTGGCGGCTCCGAAGCAACTTTTTCGGGAGTGGCACACCAATTCCACTACGATTTCACGTTTCACACGCACCGCCGCGGCAAGCGCGAATTCTATTTCGTCGCGGGCGGGGGCATGAAAGTATTCATGGGCACTGGCGCACCACAGGCTTATCAGCCGCTGAGCCAATTCGGCTACTTCACCAAAACTCACGAACTCAAGCCGATGGTCACGGTGGGAGCCGGCATGCGCTACGCCATTGGAGACAATCTCTTCCTGAGAACGGAGATCCGCGACTACATTACGGGTTTTCCAACCAGCGTGATCGCGCCCGCTCCAGGGACCAGCTACGGCACTATCCTGAACGACTTCGTGCCCTCGGTGGGGCTCAGCTTCCTCTTCTAAGGTTCTCTCCTCCGACCGGCCGGGCGCGGGCAGCGCCTTCGGCCGGTCTTTTTTTTTGCTCGGCTCTTTACCTCCCAGCCGCGATCGAAGCGTGTAATCCCGCCGTCGTAAGGTTCTTGACAAACTCGCTGTTGACGAAATCGTGCGGAAATCCCATTTCTACGCGACTGGCCTCATCCAGGATCTTCCACTGTTCCGGACTCAAGCTAGCATCAGCCGCCGCCATATTGTCTTCCAACTGCGCAATGCGGCGGGCCCCGATGATGGGAATTACCTGTTGCTCGAACAGCCAGCGAATCGCGACCTGCGCGGGAGATCGGCCAATCTCTTTGGCCACTTTTTGTACCGCGGAGGCCGCCGCTTTCTTGCGGTCGTCCATGCTGGCGCGCTGCTCCATGCCGGGCTTGGTCAAGCGCGCGTCACCGGCGGCCCCAACGCCGCCCGCGTATTTCCCGGTCAACAAGCCGCCCGCCAGAGGCGACCAGGCGGTCACGCCCAAGCCCAACGAGCGAGCCATCGGCATCAACTCCCGTTCCACGCTCCGCTGCATCAGGCTGTACTCGATTTGCAGGTTGATGGCCGGCGACCAGCCACGCAACTCCGCCAGCGTGTTGCCGCGCGCCACCAGCCAGGCTGGCATGTCGGAGATGCCCGCGTATACGATCTTGCCGTGGCGCACCAGGTCGTCAAACGCGCGCATCACTTCTTCGATCGGCGTCATGCGGTCCCAGATGTGCAACAGGTAAAGATCGATGTAGTCCGTGCGCAGGCGCCGGAGGCTGGCTTCCACAGCCTGCATCATGCTCTTCCGGTGATTCCCGGCGGCATTGGGATCGCGGCCGGGGAAAGCGTTGGTGTACTTGGTCGCCAGCACGATTTCCTGCCGGTGCCACTCCATGAATTCGCCCAGAAACGTCTCGCTGGTACCGGCGGTATAAATATTCGCCGTATCGATGAAGTTTCCGCCGGCCTCGCGAAAGCCGTCGTAGATCTTGCGGCTCTCCTCTTTCGGGGAGCCCCAGCCCCAATCCTCGCCGAAGGTCATGGTACCGAGACAGAACTCAGACACCCTGAGCCCGCTATTTCCAAGCAGTTGATAACGCATTCCTTCAGAATACCGGAACACACCCGGAGCGCCGGGCGGTTTGCCGCCGGTGTGGTTCGCGCCGCGAAAACACCGGCGGCGAAAAGCAACCGTCGGCGTTACTTACCCACCTTGTCGAGAAGGGTCCGCATGTCTTCGGCGTGCTCTTCCTCTTTCGCCAGGATTTCCTCCATTAGCCGGCGGCTGGTGGGATCATTTTCGCCCAGAAAACGGATGATTTCGGAATACGATTCGATGGCGATGCGCTCCGCCACCAAGTCCTCTTTGATCATCTCCATGAGCGAGCCGCCCTCTTTGTATTCGGAGTGGCTGCGCATGAGCAGTCCCTCGGGATTGAAATTCGGTTCCCCACCCAACTGGGCAATGCGCCCGGCGATCTGGTCCGCATGGGTTTGCTCCTCGGCCGCATGCTCCTCGAATTCGGTCGCCACCGCTTGGGCGTTCAGACCCTTCGCCATAAAGTGATGACGTTTGTACCGCAGCACGCAGACAATTTCGGTGGCAAGCGCCTCATTAAGCACGCGGAGAACAGTTTGCAAGTCGGCTTTGTAGTTATCCGTAACGGCGCCTTTCTCCATATGCTGGCGGGCGCGTCGACGGATCTCCTGGATGTCGGAAAGGAAAGGTTGAGCTGGATTGGTAGTTGCCATGACACTATGATCGGGTAGCTAGTGAAAATTCGCCGTATCGGAACATACTGGCCCGCGCAATCTTGTGACTGCGCTATCGTAGCGGAAGGATGTCAGAACCGTATATCCAGGCCCGCGATCTCACCAAGATTTACCGTTCCGGGGCTTCCGACCTGGTGATTTTCTCGGGTCTGAACCTGGAGGTTTGTCGCGGGGAAATGCTGGCGCTGGTGGGCGAATCGGGCGCCGGGAAATCCACGTTACTACATTTGTTGGGCGGTCTGGACAGGCCTTCGAGGGGTACGATATACTACGGAAGTACAGAGATTTCAGCACTCACGGACTCGAAACAAGCAGAATTCCGTAATAAAGAGATAGGATTTGTCTGGCAAGTTCATTACCTCCTGCCCGAATTTTCAGCGCTGGAGAACGTAATGATGCCGTTGCTGATTCGGGGTTGTTCTCGTGGGGACGCAGCCTCGGAGTCGTTAGCAAGACTAGATGAAGTGGGTCTTAAGGCGCGCGCGGTACACCGTGCCGGGGAATTATCCGGAGGAGAACAGCAGCGCGTCGTACTGGCCCGAGCGTTGGTTGGCCACCCACGAGTACTGCTGGCCGATGAACCTACAGGAAACCTTGATTTCCGGACAGGTGAGATGATTTTCGATCTCCTGTCGGACCTGCACCGGAATCATCAGCTAACTTCGGTCCTTGTAACGCACAATCTGTCGTTTGCCCGGCGTTGCAGCCGCGTTCTTAGTATGGAGGCCTGCGGCTTGGTACCGGGTCAACCAAATGATGCGCATGCCGGGGCAGAACCGGAGTATCTTTAGGTAATAGGGGGCATCACTTTTTATGTTTGAGCGATACACGGAGAAGGCCCGGAGGGTAATCTTTTTCGCCCGTTACGAGGCTAGCCAATTCGGCAGCCCGTACATCGAAACAGAACACTTGCTCCTGGGTCTTCTGCGCGAAGACAAGGCTCTGGCGAATCGGTTTTTGCGGTCACATGCCGCAGTGGAGTCGATTCGAAAGCAGATTGAAGGCCACACCACCATTCGGGAAAAGGTGTCCACCTCCGTGGATCTCCCCCTGAGCCACGAGTGCAAGCGCGTTTTGGCGTATGGCGCGGAGGAGGCCGAGCGCCTCAACCACAAGCACATCGGCACCGAACACCTGCTCCTCGGCCTGTTGCGCGAAGAGAAATGTTTTGCCGCCGAGATCCTGCATGAGCGCGGCTTGCGACTCTCCACGATCCGTGAGGAACTGGCGCGGTCACAGAGTGAGAAAGTTGCGTCCGCGCGGCCCAAAGAAAGTTCGCTGCTCGCCGAATTCAGCCGCGATCTGACACAGGCCGCCATGGACAATACGCTCGACCCGCTCATCGGGCGCGATTACGAGCTCGAGCGGGTAGTGCAAATCCTCTGCCGTCGCACCAAGAACAATCCGGTACTGATCGGGGAACCGGGAGTAGGCAAAACCGCCATCGTAGAAGGCCTCGCACAGCGTATCGCCGAAGGCGACGTTCCTTCGTTCCTGGCCGAGAAGCGGATTCTGGCTTTGGACCTCTCTCTGATCGTGGCCGGGACGAAGTACCGCGGCCAGTTTGAAGAGCGCCTTAAGACCATCATGAAGGAGCTGATGGAGAACCAGAACGCCATCATCTTCATCGACGAGCTGCACACATTGGTAGGCGCAGGTTCAGCGGAAGGTTCGCTCGATGCCGCCAACATTTTGAAGCCGGCTCTTTCGCGCGGCGAGATCCAGTGCATCGGCGCCACCACGCCTTCGGAATTTCGCAAGTCCATAGAAAAGGACCGCTCGCTGGAGCGCCGCTTCCAGGCCGTGAAGGTGCCGCCGCCCAACGAGCTCGACGCCGTCAAGATTCTGTTCGGCATCAAGGACCGCTACGAGAAGTTCCACGCGGTGGCCTACACCGATGACGCCATCGAAACGGCCGTCTACACCTCGAGCCGCTATATTCCGGACCGCTATTTGCCCGATAAGGCCATCGACCTGATCGACGAAGCCGGCGCGAGAGTGAAGTTGCGGCAGACCACTCTGCCCGCCGACCTGGCCGAGATCCAGAAACGTATCAAGTTCATCGTCCACCGCATGGAGAACGCCATCGCGAATCACGAATTCGAGAAAGCCCGTTTCTACTCCGATGAGGAGCGCAAGGAACGCGAAAACATGCGGCAGCTTCGCGAGAAGTACAACCTTGACGACTCCTCCACGGGCTGCGTCACAAAGGATGACATCGAAGAAGTAGTAGCTCGCTGGACGGGCGTGCCCATGACCTCCATCAAGGAGGAGGAAATCACCAAGCTCCTGCGCATCGAGGAAGAGCTGCACAAGCGCGTGATCAGCCAGGAGAAAGCGATTTCCGCCTTAGCCCGCGCCATCCGCCGCTCGCGAGCCGGTCTGAAATCGAGCAGCCGCCCGGCAGGATCGTTCCTGTTCCTGGGACCCACCGGCGTGGGTAAGACCGAAGTCGCGCGCGCACTCGCCGGGTTCCTCTTCGGCAGCGAGAAAACTTTGGTCCGCTTCGATATGTCCGAGTACATGGAAAAGCACTCGGTTTCGAAGCTCATCGGTTCGCCTCCCGGATATGTGGGATATGAAGAAGGAGGCCAGCTCACTGAGCGCGTGAAGCGCAACCCGTATTCCATCATCCTGCTGGATGAAATCGAGAAGGCCCACCCGGATATTTACAACATCCTGTTGCAGGTATTCGAAGACGGCCAGTTGACCGACGGCCTGGGCAATCAGGTCGATTTCAAGAACACCATTATCATCATGACTTCGAACCTCGGTGCGCGGTTCCTCGAAAAGCGCGGGCACCTGGGCTTTTCGGCCCCTCCGGGCGAAGGCATCCCGTCGAAGATCGAAGACATGGTGCGCAGCGAAGTGAAGAAGGCGTTCAACCCCGAGTTTCTGAACCGCCTGGATGAGATCATCCTGTTCAGCTCGCTCTCCGACGAAGACCTGATCCAGATCATCGACTTGATGGTTACGCAGGTGAATGCCAACCTGATTGCTAAGCAGGTGAAGATTCGCCTGACGCCGGAAGCCTCCAAGTACATCCTCGAAAAAACTTGTGCCGATCGCAGCTACGGCGCACGCCCGCTGCGCCGCGCTTTGCAGAAATACATCGAGGATCCGCTCTCGGAGTCTTTGATTCAGGGCACGCTTCCCCGCCCCGCGGAGTTGGAGGTCTACCTCGGCGACACTGGCATCTTCTACCGCCAGTTGAACGCCGAAGGTGAGGCAGCCGTCACCGCCGGTGGGCCGGTCGAGGTCGCACCGGGTACGCTGCTGTATACGTTCTGATGGTCGAGGGTACCGCTCCCGCGCGGGAGCGGTACCCGTACACCGCCGCATGCGCCGCGGCGTATTCTTCCTCAAGCTGTGGATCGCGCGCGGCGGTTTTCCACACCAGCCCCGGAATCCCCTCCCGATAGAAATCTTCCTCTGTGACCATCAAGTAGTCCAGATGATGCTCGCGCGCGGTTTGCGGCACCGCGAGCGCGAATTGCCGGGCCAGGGTATCGCCGTCTTCCCGATAGAGCCAGCCGACCGGCGCCGGCAGCCCCAGGGCGGGCCGCCCCGTATACAAATAGAGCAACGCATCGTCATAGGCGTAGACGGCGGCCGACGGCGCCGTGTGGCTCCGGATCCACTGGTAGGCGGGCTCGTGGTTGATGCGTTGGTCGCGGCACGCCGCATGCACTTTTGGAAGGAAATCGATGTCGCCTAGCACATAGCTCACAGTGACGAACCCGGCCATCACCGCAACCGCCGCACCGGCCACGACCGCGCCGGCGCGATCTGCGATTGCCGGCTTGTGCCAGGACCCGCGCACGGCCAAACAGAGGTTTCTCGCTTCTGTCCAGAATCCCAAAAGAACCAGCGGGAAGACCGGCAGCAGGATGCGTTCATCCGGCGGGAAGAAATATCCGAGCAACAGCACCGCGAGCCCCGCCGCCGCCGCGGGATATTGAACATACCTGGAGCGCCGGGCCAGCCGCACAATTCCCACGATCGTTGCGACGCCGATCACCTGCTGCAGATGCGGGTTCGTTGGAATGACGTCAAAGACGATCAGCTTGGCGATGCCGCGCAGCAGCCCATCGAAGTTGTGCCACACCACGCCGGCCAGATTGTCCAGGTGCACAGTGGCCCGCTCCATCCCCATATAGTTCGTGTAATAGAGAAAGACCGGATCGTTGGTTCGCAGCAAGTGGGCCGACGTCCAAATCTGCCAGCCAACCACCGCCGGCAGCATGCTGGCGGAGAACAACAAGGCCCTCCAATAGCGCCGGCGCAGCAGGAAGCACAAAGGAGCAGTGAGCGCGAGGGGAAGAGCCGATGTGCGGGTCAGGTACGCGACTCCGCCCAATACCCCGGCCGCTAGCGCCAGCCAAGCGGGCTCAGCGGGCTCCAGGGCGCGTTCCGCCAGCAGCAGGCACGCCAAAAAGAGCGTCATAAACAGCAGGTCCGACATGATGCTGATTCCCAGCAAAAGCACCAACGGGTGTACCGCCGCCGCGAAGGTAAGCAGCCAGGTTTCCTTCGGCCCACAACCAAAATGCCGAAACGTAGCCCGCATAAAGAAGAGGTAAGCCGGCAACATCATCCAGGCGAACAGTGTGAGCAGAGGCAGATTTTGCGGAAAGCCCGGCCCGTACTTCCACAAAGGCGCGAGGAGGGCGGAAAGGACGGGCGGATACTTGGTTTGGAACGGTTGCCCGGGGAGGCTCTCGATTCGGTAACCGTTGCCCTCGGCAAGACTCTTGGCGCCCACCAGGTAGAGCGCATCATCGTGGTGTACGCCCAAATGAGCCATGTCGCGCCAACTCCACGCCAGGGTAGCCGATGGCACAAGCGCCAGCGCGAAGAGCGCGACGGTATAGCGTTTGGCTCCCATCTGGTAGTTGATCGGCGCAATGGCGGCAACCCTTTAGCTCGGGTCGCTCGCCAAGTTCCGGCTACAATGGGGATTCACATGAAGTACTGTTTGGTTCTGCCGCTCGCTGCCTCATTGGGCATCCTTCCGCTGGCCTCCTGCAAGAAGTCACCGCCGGCCAATGTTGCCGCGGAAGTGAATAATCACCCCATCACTTACGCCGAGCTCGAGAAAACATTCCAATCCCAATACCCACAAACCGTCGAAGGGTCGAGTGAAGATCAGGTCATGACGCAGAAGCTGGACACGTTGAGCAACCTGATCACTAGCGAGATCCTGCTGCAGCGCGCCGAAAAGCTGGGGCTGATGGCCGTGGACGCCGACGTCGACACCGAGCTGAACAAAATGAAGGCGCCCTATACGAAGGAGGAATTCGACCGCCAGCTGGCTGGGCGCAAGATGACCGTGGACGATCTCCGCTCACAGCTGCGCCGCGAGCTTACCATTCAGAAGCTGATCAACAAAGAAATCACGTCGCACATCACCATCACCGATGCCGACGTCGCCAATTTTTACAACCGTAACAAGGCCAGCTTCAACCTGGCGGAAGCGGGAGTGCACATGGCACAGATCATGGTTACCTCCACACCCGATCCGAATGTCCGTAATCTGAAAAACAGCAAGGCCCAGAACGATGCCGAAGCCAAGGCCAAGATCCTCGATATCGAGGCCCGCCTCAAGCGTGGCGAGGATTTCTCGATGTTGGCGCAGAATTACTCCGAGGACTCCAACACCGCTGCCAATGGGGGCGACATGGGCTTCGTACCCGAGTCGGCGCTCGAGAGGGCCAATCCCGAGCTTCGGAAACTGGTGGTGTCGCTTCCGCCCAACGGCATTTCGGGGGTGATCCACACGCAAGAGGGTTATCGCATCCTGAGGGTGCTTTCGAAGGAGCCCGCCGGCCAGCGTGAGCTGAACGACCCGCGCGTGCAGCAGAGTATTCGCAACACGCTCCTCAACCGCAAAGACAGCCTGTTGAAGGCGGCTTATTACGAAGTCGCGCGAAACGGGGCCAAAGTGGATAACTATCTGGCGCGCAGCGTCAGCGACAACGCCGGTAAGGCCCGATAGCTATCCAGTACTAACCGCGTCCGAGCGCTGCCTTTCCTCTACTGCAACTTCCCCAGGTTCGGATTCCGCTGGTTCGCAACCATCGGAGAAGCGCCTCTCGGCGCCGAAGCGTTGGTGCGTTCCGTGACATGCTTCGCCGTCCGAAATTCATGCTGCATCATGCGGATGGCCGTACGGCGGCCCGCGGCCCGCACAATTCGACCCGTAACTACCAATTGCAGCGGCGCCACATTGTGCAATAGCACGGGCCACGAAATCGATAGCTCGACGTTGAGGCCGGTGGGCAGTTGCCGGTCGGTTTCAAACAGAATGCCGCCGCTGCTTAAATCGAGCGTGGTGCCCGTACCGGCGTCCAACACGCGCCGCCGCCGGATCACCTTCCAGCGCAAATCAAGGGCTATGTCATAACGCCGGTCTGACCTGCGGTCGCCGGCGATCTTATCTGCGTTCGTGTCGTCTTGGCCTGGGTTGAATGTGCTCATATGCGCTCGATTCCGCTCCGTGAAACCCAATTATCGAGTTGATTCGCGGCAGGCACGAGTACTGCGGGTTCTCCGTGGGTACTGGCGTCTAAAGTTATATATACGAACGAGGTAGGCGCTTTCCGTAGCCGCCCGGACTAACCCTCGCCGGGGGCTTGCTATGCTCAAGATAAGTATAGGAGCCGCTAATTATTGTGAAGCGAATCTGTCTGTGTGCCGTTGTTTTGCTGAGCCCTCTTCTGCTCCCCGCTCAGCTCCTCAAGGAATTCGAAAAGAAGGTCACCGAGTTTACGCTGCCCAACGGCTTGCACTTTATCGTTGTGGAGCGGCACGAAGCACCGGTAGTTTCCTTCCATACATATGTCAATGCCGGGTCGGTGGACGACCCCTCCGGCGAGACCGGTATCGCTCACATGTTCGAGCACATGGCCTTCAAAGGTACCGACTCCATCGGAACCACCAATTGGGCGGAAGAGAAAAAGGCCCTGGAGGCTATCGAGGCTGCTTATGACCAGTTGGCAGCCGAGGAGAATAAGGGTCCGAAGGCGGACAAGGCTAAGGTCCAAACCCTGGAAGAGCGTGTCCAGATGGCCATCGAGCGGGCGCAAGCTTTCGTCATTCCCAATGAATATCCGCGGATCATCGAGGAAAACGGCGGCGTTGGTCTGAATGCCGGAACCGACTATGATTCCACCGAATACTTTTACAGCCTGCCCTCCAATCGGGTCGAATTATGGTTCCTTCTGGAATCCAGCCGCTTTCTGCACCCGGTCTTTCGCGAGTTTTACAAGGAGCGCGACGTCGTACAAGAGGAAAACCGCATGCGGGTGGAATCCAGCCCGCAAGGCAAACTGCTGCAGGATTTTCTGGCCACTGCTTTTGCGGCCCACCCGTATCGCAATCCGGCGGGAGGTTGGCCCAGCGATGTCGCCGGCCTGCGGGTTTCGGATGCGCGCGCATTTTTCGAAAAGTACTACGTACCCGCCAACATCACCATCGCCATCGTGGGCGACGTGAACCCGGCCGATGCCCGCCGCATGGCCGAACGTTATTTCGGTCCTCTGCCGAAGCGCCCACTACCGCCGCTGCTGCGCACCGAAGAGCCGCCTCAGCCCGGTCCCAAGAATGCGATTGTCGACTCACCCAGCCAACCGATCCTGGTAGTCGGATATAAGCGCCCCGATCAATATGATAAAGACGATCCGGTTTTCGACATTCTCTCCGAGATTCTCTCCGGCGGCCGGACCGGTCTGATGTACCAGCAACTGGTTCGCGACAAGCAGTTGGCCCTGGCAGCCGACGCCGGCGCCACCTTCCCCGCGGGCCGCTACCCGAATCTCTTTCTGTTCTTCATTGCGCCGTCGCTCAATCACACCGTAGACGAGAACCAAAAGGCGCTGTTCGAAATACTCGACCACTTGAAAATGGAAAAGGTGGATGAGCAGACGCTGGCACGCGTGAAGACCAAGGCTCGCGCCGGTGTCATCCGGCGTCTGGACAACAACGCCGGGCTCGCGGCCCTGCTGACTGCCAATCAGGCGGCCTACGGAGACTGGCGGAAGCTATTCACTTCTCTCGACGACCTCGAAAAAGTGACCGCCGATGATGTACAGCGCGTGGCCCGCCAATACTTCGCCACGCCCTCCCGCACCATCGCTTACACTAGCCCAGCGGGCCCACCCGCCCCGCCTGCCGCAGGAGATCCGCAATGAAAAGGTTACTCGCCAGTTTGGTGTTGTTCGCTGCGGCCGCTGCCGCGCAAGGCGCGCGCGCTCCCTTACCTTCCGTTCAGGATTTAAAATTCCCGACGCTCCGCCCCATCCAGATCCCCAAGGTGGAGACCGTAACCCTGCCCAACGGCATGAAGCTCTACCTGCTGGAAGATCACGAGCTGCCGGTGGTAAACGGCAGCGCGCGCATACGCACCGGAAACCTCTTCGACCCGCCGGAGAAGATTGGCCTCGCCAGCCTTACCGGCACCGTGATGCGCACCGGCGGTACGCGCGCCAAAACCGGAGACCAGCTCGATCAGGAACTGGAGAACATTGCCGCCAGCGTGGAGAGCCGCATCGACGAGACCAGCGCCACTGTCTCGTTCAGCGCACTCAAAGAAAACACCAGCGAGGTGCTCGCCGCTTTCCACGATGTGCTCACAGCGCCGGAGTTTCGCCAGGAGCGGCTCGATCTGGCCAAGAGCCAGATGCACAGCGGTATCGCCCGGCGCAACGACGACGCACACGGAATCGTCGAGCGTGAATACGCGGAGCTGGTTTACGGGAAGGACGACCCCTATGGCTGGCGCATCGAGAACGCCACCGTCGACCGCATCGGCCGCGATGATCTCCTTAATTTCTATCGGCGCTACTATTTCCCCGCCAATGTCATGCTGGCGGTGTGGGGCGATTTCAATGCCGCGGAAATGAAGACCCAGATTGAGAACCTCTTCGCCGCGTGGACGGTTACCCAACCTCCCGTGCCGGCCTTCCCCACGGTTCGCAAAACCAACACCGCCGGAACCTATCTGGCGGTCAAGACCGATGTCGCACAGACATTCTTTGCGATGGGCCATCTGGGCGGCGTGCTGCGCGACCCGGACTACCCGGCTTTGGAAGTGATGTCCGACATTTTGGGCGGTGGCTTCCGCAGCCGCCTGTTCCAGCGCGTCCGCACACGCATGGGCAACGCCTACGAGATCGAGGCCGATTGGGGCGCGACTTATGACCACCCCGGCATCTTCGAGATCACCGGCAGCACCAAATCGGCGTCCACGGTGGAAACCATCAAGGCCATCCAGGAAGAGGTCGAGAAGATTCGGACTTCTGAAGTCACCGACGATGAACTAACCACCGCTAAGCAGACCGCACTGAACGGCCTGGTATTCGCCTTCGACACTAGAGCCAAGACCTTGGGCCGCGTGCTGACCTACGAGTATTACGGCTATCCCAAGGACTTCATCCAGCAATACCAGAAGGCGTTGGCGGCCGTTACCAAGGCCGACGTTTTGCGCGTGGCCAAAGAGCACCTCATGCCGTCGGCTTTCACGATCGTGACCGTGGGCAACCCCAAGGATTTCGCCAAGCCCCTGGACACTCTGGGCGCGCCGGTAAAGACCATCGACCTGACCATTCCCGGCATGCCCGCGGCGGGTGAGAAACGCCGATGAAAGCAGCGTTTTATTTCGGAGCAGCTCTATGCGCGATTGCCGTCGCCTCCGCCGCCGAATCGCACACCGACCGTGGCAAGCGCGTGGTCAACGAAGCCTTGCAGGCGCTAGGCGGCGATGCGTACCTCAAACTGGACGATCGCGTCGAGAGCGGGCGGGCCTATTCGTTCTATCGGGAGCAGCTCTCCGGCCTCTCCATCGCTAAGATCTATACGCGCTACCTGGTGCCGGCGCCGGGCCAACTCTCCGTGCGCGAGCGCCAGGCCTTCGGCAAAGACGAATATACTGCCGTACTGTTCAATGAAATGGGTGCATGGGAGCTCACGTTTCGCGGCGCACGCCCGCTGCCCGACCTGCGCTACGCGCAGTACAAAGACAGCACACTGCGCAACATTTTCTATATTCTGAGAGAGCGCCTCGACGAACCCGGCATGATTTTCTATTCGCAGGGTTCCGATATCTTTCAGAACGTTCCGGTAGAGATTGTGGATATCACCGACGCCGACAACCGCACCGTGACCGTATATTTTGATCAGCGCACCAAGCTACCATTGCGGCAATCCTTCCGCCGCCGCAACGAGGAATTGAAGGACTGGGATGTGGAAGTCTCGTTGTTTACGAAGTACCGCGAGGTCGGCGGCGTTAAGTGGCCTTTTGACATCCACCGCGAAAGAAACGGCGAAAAGGTCTACGAGATCTTTTCCGATTCGGTGGAGATCAACAAGGACCTGACCGACGACCTGTTCACGCTGCCTGCGAATTTGAAGCTTCTGCCGAAAGCGAAGTAACGGCACCGGCGGCAAAGACCGCCGGCGTTACGGCGGCCGCCAGCGCTACGTAGCGCCGCCGATCTTGTCGGCGGTCCGGTTCGGCCGGTTTCATATAATGAGACTTCATGCCAGCCGAACTAGCCTGCTTCGCGGAAAAGTGCCGCGCTCGGTTTGCCATCACCGACGTCCTTTATAACTGCCCCCGGTGCGGAGGCCTGCTCGAGGCCGTCTACGATCCGCCCGAGCAATCCGCGCTGATGTTGAAACGGATCTGGCGCGAACGACGCCTCTCCAACGCGCCCCTCGATCAGAGCGGTGTATGGCGGTACCGGGAATTTATTCCGTTTCTTGCCAGCTACAACTGCGTGGTCACCCTGCGGGAAGGCAATACGCCGCTGCTCGAGGCGCGGCGCGCCGCCGAGTACGGCGGGCTCGACCGGCTGGTATTCAAGCACCAGGGCTTCAACCCCACTGGCTCCTTTAAAGATAACGGTATGACGTGCGGCGCCGCGCAGGCGCTGCGGCTGGGCATGACGCGCGTGGCATGTGTCTCCACCGGCAACACCTCGGCTTCCATGGCCGCTTATGCCAGTGCAGCAGGCCTCGATCCGATCATCTTTATCCCACACGGGAACATCTCGTATGGGAAATTGGCGCAGGCGCTCGAATATGGGGCGCGTACTCTGCAAGTCGAAGCCAATTTCGATCAGATCCTGGCCCTGGTGCGGCAATTGGCTGATCGCCTCGGCATCTATCTGCTGAACTCCATCAATCCGTTCCGGATCGAAGGACAAAAGACCATCATGACCGAGATGATGGATCAACGCGAATGGCGCGTGCCCGACTGGGTTGTGCTTCCGGGCGGCAACCTCGGAAACACGTCCGCCTTCGGCAAGGCTCTCCGCGAAATGAAGGAATATGGGTTGATCGATCGGCTCCCGAGACTGGCCGTAATCCAGGCGGAGGGATCCGCGCCGTTTTACGAACTGATGCGCGCCAAGAAGCGCACGAGCCTGACCGCGGTCGAGCACCCGGAGACTTTGGCTACGGCCATCAAAATTGGCGATCCAGTCTCGTGGCCAAAGGCACTCCACGAGGTGAACACCTCAAACGGTGTGGTCGAGAAGGTGACCGAGCAGGAGATCGCCGATGCCAAGGCGATCATCGGACGCTGCGGCATCGGCTGCGAACCGGCTTCGGCCGCCACCCTGGCCGGCATCAAGAAACTCACCGCGGCGGGAGTCATGGCTCCCGATGCGGACGTGGTGGCCGTGTTGACCGGTCACGTCCTCAAGGACCCGGATTACATTTATCGCTATCACACCAATGCGCTGGATGCCCCCGACGGGAGCCGTCTCCGCTCCACATTCGGGAATGAACCTGTGGTGGTGCCGAATAATGCCGACGAAATCGCGCGAATCCTGGAAAATTAATTCAAACCAGGAAACGTTTGGCGATTTCGGTTTACTATATCCTGAGTGACGAACATCAGAGGCAAGGCTTACGCGATGAACGCGATTACGCCTATGAAGCCCTGGAAGACGCCTTTTCTCAAGCTCATCTTCTTCCTTCTGGGCGCAGTGAAGCCATTGCAGAAGGATCTCAAGAACCTCTCTTTCATTCACTTCGCGCGCTGGGTGTGCATCAGCCGCCACGCGTTTCCGCGTCTTTCGGAACAGCAGCCGCCCGAGAATCTGAAGTACGACTATCTGCTGTTTTTCAGCAATTTCAATGGCACCTGGAACCAGTACATCGACGCCTTTTCGTCCGTGCTCTCGAAAGGGCTGGACTTAATTTGGCGGTGGAGCGAGAAATATCCCGGGTCGCAGCCTGTCACTGATTTTAAGCGCTACATCTCGTTAGTCCAGTTCGATACGGATTACTACTACAACGTGTACCCGGATTCGGCGACGAATGACGTCAAGGCCGCGCTGCGGGTTCAGAGCGCGCTTGTCAAGTTCTCACAGACCAGCCAGACACTTTCGTCCGCCGAGTTCGAAAGAGCCTGGCTCGAATTCCAAGTCGAGGTCTCGCCCCACCTCGGCTCCACCGGCATCGCTCCGGTCGGCACATAGACGTGGGGAACGTCAACGGCACCACCTACGGGCTCACTATTCTGTCCCCGATCCTTGAGGACAACCGCCTCGATATTTGCCACTCGATGGAACTCCGCTGGTATCTCAGTCAGCTGCCGCGCGATCATCGCAGCCCATTCGCGCAGTTGTCGAGTACCTATCTGGCGCGGCTGGTGGTGATGGACGACGTAGTCTTCGTCGGGCATCCCGCCTGCCAGGAGCATCTGAAGTCCAGATACCTCGTCTTCGAAACGAACTTCGACGGCGACCTGGACACTTACCTACGGCGCATGGCCACCGAAACCAAGGAATTCGTCGACGACGTGTGGAGGCACTGCGTGGGATTTCCCGGAACCGGGGATGCCCGGGCGTTCATCGCCTATATGAAAAAGTGCCAGCTCTCCACCACCTTCTTCTTCGCCGATGTAAATGACCAAACCGTGGATTCGACCCTCGAAGCGCTGAAGGCGCAGGCTGCCTTGGCGCACTTTATGGAAAAGAACCAGGGCAAATCCGCCGCCGAATTGCAGCGTGCTTTCGGCGAGTTTCTGGAGAGGCTGCGCACGGCGCCGCCGCTGCCGCGCGGCGGAGATGAATCGCGGGCCATCCCGCAGGAGAAGCGTCGGCATGACTGAAATCGACGTTTCCGATATCCAGGGATTCGCGCTCAAAGGCTACAACTTTCCGTATGCGCGCTATCTCCTGCTCGAACTGGCGGAACCAGCCGCCGCGCGCAAATTCCTGTACCAACTACTGAAGGTAGTCACCACCGGGGAGCGCTGGGATATCAACAGCAAGCCCATGAGCGTGGTCAACATCGCATTCACCTTCCGGGGCCTCGCGCAGTTGGAAATCCCCCTCGCCAGCCAGCTCAGCTTCCCCTTGGAATTCCAGCAGGGAATGAAGGCGCGCGCCGACATTCTCGGCGACTCAGGAAAGAATTCGCCCGAAAAATGGGACCTCGTGTGGCGCGAAGATCGCGTCCATGCCTGGCTTGCCGTGAATGCGCGTACCGCCGACGAGCTGGAAAAGTGCTGCGGCGACATGCTGGCGCTGATGGACGAAACGCAGGGCGCGCGCGTCGTGCAGGCGCAAGAAGCTTGCGCGCTCACGATTAATGGCAAGTTTTCGCCTAAGGAACACTTCGGCTATACGGACGGTTTCGGCAATCCCGATTTCAAGGGAGCCGAGAGAGACTGCGTGCCCGGACAAGGCAAGCTCAACCAAGACGGCGGCTGGGAAGCGTTAGCAACCGGAGAGTTCCTGCTTGGTTATGCCGATGAGGCCGGAGAATTGCCCGTCGCCCCGATTCCGCATCTGCTAGGACGCAACGGTACCTTCATGGTTTACCGAAAATTGCATCAAAATGTGGGGATCTTCCGTTCGTACCTCGAGGAGAAAGGAAAGCAATACGCGGGCGGCAAAGAAAAGCTCGCCGCCAAGTTCGTGGGACGCTGGCGCGATGGCACGCCGCTCGAGCTTTCTCCGGACCAGCCCCAGCCCGCCATCGTAGCCGACAACGACAGGAATACCAATTTCAAGTACAGCGACGACCTCGCCGGAACGCGCTGCCCCCTCGGCGCACATATGCGGCGGGTTCACCCCCGTGACGCCTTTGGATTCAACGGCGGATTGGTGAACCGCCGACGCATCATGCGCCGTGGACTGACCTACGGAGAGTACGTGCCGGAAGGCCAGCCGGTTAACGACAGCGACGAGCGCGGCATCATCTTCATGGCACTCAATGCGAGTATCTTCCGCCAGTTCGAATTTGTGCAGCAGCAATGGATCGAATACGGGAACGACGCGCACCAGGGAAATGACAAGGATTTTCTCCTGGGCAATCACGAGGGCAAAGGCAGGTTCGTGATTCAGGGAACCCCGGATCCGCAAAACCCGCCCTTCATCTGCGGTGGCCTGCCGAATTTTGTGGAATTGCGCGGCGGTGACTATTTCTTCCTACCCAGCCTTACCGCCCTGGCGATGATTGCTACCAACACCGTCGACCCCCGATAGACGCCCATGCCCCTGCAGAATCGCGTTGACCCGTATGGCACCCTTTTTCGTTCGCCCGCCCGCGGCACGATGATGGGCAATCGGGGCGGCGCGCTCCACAATGAGGAGCGCGAGATTGTGCGGCCATTCCTGGGCCGCCGCTGGATCACGTGCGTTTTGGAATTCAAGGGCCGGCACCGTACCGTGATGACCCCACGCCGCTACACGGAACTCTTCTTCCTGGACGAGGCCGTCTCGTTTGCGGCCGGGCACAGACCGTGCGCCGAGTGCCGCCGCGAGCGGTTCAACGCGTTCAAGAACGCCTGGAGGCATCGGGATCAGACAAATCCTAAAAAGCTGCTCCTGGCGCCCGAAATCGACGCGGAACTGCATCGCACCCGCATTGACGGCCAAAAAAGGAAAGTAACCTACCAGGCGGAGTTGGGCTCGTTGCCCAACGGTTGCTTCGTCCAGATTGACGGAGCCGCCTTCCTGGTTTGGGATCAATCGCTCCTCCGGTGGACACCGGAGCGCTACGCCAGCCCGGATTGTTTGAATGTTATGTCGAGCGAGGAGCGCGTGGTGTATAAAAAGCTGAACTCAACGGGACGTTGATTCAGAAACAACCATGGAGGCTCCTCAACGGATATATGTATTACATCGGACTGGATGTTCACAAGAAGACGATCAGCTATTGCGTAAAA
>DASZIV010000176.1:0-50022 GCA_035948775.1 Bryobacteraceae bacterium | reverse complement strand
GGCCTCGCGAAGGTCTCGACAGCCTGTTCACCAACAGCGTGCTGGCCATCCATCCGAAAACGGGCGAGGTGGCCTGCTATTTCCAGTACACGCCCAACGATGTGTATGACGTGGACGCCACCGACGAGCAGGTGCTCGCGGATATCCAGGTCGGCGGCCAGTTGCGAAAAGTCATGATCCAGGCCAACAAGAACGGCTTCCTCTATGTGCTGGACCGGACGAATTGCAAATTGATCGCCGCCCACCCGTACGTCAAGGTTAATTGGGCAACGCATATCGATATGGCCACCGGGCGGCCGGTATTGACGGACATCCAGAAACGTTTTCTGGCCGGCGAGGAGGTCGAGATCTGGCCGTCGCGCGGAACCAATGCCGTGCCCATTGCATTCAATCCGAACACCGGCCTGATCTACGCAAGCGCCTGGAATGTGCCGCGCATTCAGAAACTCGCGCAGCCGCGGCCGACCGTCATTGGCGGGACCTCAACCGGCGTCAACTCCCGGTTCCCAGGGGATCCCGCGCCCGGTGATGTTCTCGGTTACTTCACGGCGATCAATCCGCTGACGGGCGATAAGAGATGGGAAGTCCCCTTGACCGCCTTCCCAAGCTCGGCCGGCATGCTGGCTACCGGCGGCGGCTTGGTATTCACCGGCAAATTGACCGGTGAGTTCATCGCGCTCGACGAGGACACTGGAAAAACCCTGTGGCAGTTCCAAACTGGCTCGAGCGTCAATTCGACAGCCATCACTTACACCCACAAGGGCCGCCAGTATGTGACCATTGCGTCGGGTCTGGGCGGCACGCTCGCCACGCGCTACGCGTCGAGTAAGATGCCGACCGGCGGTTCGGTGTGGACGTTCGCTCTGATGACCGAATGAGTGAGTACCGCCCCCGCGTTATCGAGCCGTCGCGAAAGGGCGCGGTACTTTCGCTGCCCCCACCTTGGAAGGCACCGTGAAGGAGAAAGTACTTCCCTGCCCTAATTTGCTTTCCACTTCGATCCGGCCGCCCATCAATTCCACCAGACGACGCGAGATCGTCAGGCCCAAGCCGGTTCCGCCGTAGCGGCGTGCCGTCGAGCCATCCGCTTGAGCAAACGCCTCGAAGATGTGTTCCAGCTTTGCCGGGGCGATTCCGATTCCCGTGTCCCGCACAGCAAAGAGTAATTCCGTCACCGCAGCGCCATGGGCATCTGCAAGCGGCTCCACGGTCAGCGCGACTTCACCTTGTTCTGTGAACTTGATCGCATTTCCCAGCAGATTTACCAGTATCTGGCGTACCCGCGACTCGTCGGCTAGTACCATATCGGGAACTAAAGGCGCCACGCTAGAAATCAGTTTCAAGCCTTTCTGCCGCGCTGCCAGCGCCATCATTTTTGCGGTCTGGTCGACGAACTGGCGAACCCGGAACTCCACCGGATCCAGTTCCAGCTTACCGGCCTCGATCTTCGAAAAATCAAGAATGTCGTTGATCAGGACCATCAGCGAGTCCGCGGACTGCTTGACGATTGTCAGGAATTCGCGCTGCTCGTCTGTCAGCTCGGTATCGAGCAGCAATTCCGTCATCCCCACCACGCCGTTCAGCGGCGTGCGAATCTCGTGACTCATGTTACCCACGAATTCGCTCTTCAGGCGCGATACTTCCTCGGCGCGCTCCTTGGCGGCGCGCAGTTGTTCGTTGGTTGCCTTTAACTCGGCGGTCCTCCGCGCTACCTCCGCTTCCAATTGAATCTGGTACTGCGCCAGTTTTCGATCCCGTTCGGCCAGACGCGCATTTTCCGACTCCAGCAGGCTTTTGGCGATGGCGCCGCCCATCTGCTCGCCCATGAAGGAAATGGACGCAATCTCCTCAGTGGTGTGCACGTGGGCTTCGCGGTGATGCACGTTGACCACGCCGATCGACCTGCCCCTGTGCACGAGCGGCACCGAGAGTAGCGCTTCATAAGTATCCTCAATTAGCGCTGGGATGCTCCGGAAACGAGGGTCGCTGGAAGCCCGAGAATTCAACGCTACAGGCTCCTGGTGCTCCGCCACCCAACCGGTAGCGCCTTCGCCGAATTTGAGCCGCACCGCGCCCGGATCGCGATACCGCGGAACCAGGGAAGCGTAGAGTATAAATTCGCCCGTCGCAAACTCCATGAGGTACACGAGGCACGCATCGCAGTTGGAAACCTGCGCCGTCAGGCCAAGAATCTGGCCCAGGATCTCGTCTAGCGACAGCTCGGAATTTACGAGCTGGCTCACGCGGTGAAAGATAGACGTGTCGGGACCGTGCAAGTCAGAGTCCGCCTTCATTGATGCCTCAACCATTAATTCGGAAGATCCGGGTCAACCAAAATTCACAGACGGGGTGATTATGAAGCAGGCGTCCGACCTGGGACATTTTGCCGTTCAACCAGTGAAGCACACCACGAGGATGCGCCCGATGGTGTCTCCACCTAGTTAACATTGGCCATCCGGGACCGTCAACGTTACTCTTGGTTAAGTCGGGCGAAACCACGCCGCGCAGCCGTGCGGTGCCGCTTGACCTTACTTACAGTAAAATGGGGCCGATGAGAACTTCGCTACTACTCCTTGCCTGCTCGTTTGCTGCGCTCGCTCAGGCACCTGCTCCAGGCGGCGCTGGCCCTTCGGTAATGAACCCGGCGTCTCTCCGGGCCAAGGCCCCCGACATGTATCGCGCCCGGTTCACCACAACGAAGGGCGATTTCGTGATCGAAGTCGACCGCTCCTGGGCGCCGCGCGGAGCCGACCGCTTCTACAACCTTGTTTCCAATGGATTCTTCACGGATGCCAGCTTTTTCCGGGTTGTTTCCGGCTTCATCGTGCAGTTTGGCATCCCGGCCAAGCCGAGCGTCGCCGCCGTTTGGCAACGTGCCAACATCGCCGATGATCCGGTGAAGCAGAGCAACCGTAAAGGAACCTTGGTGTTTGCCACTGCCGGTCCGGGTACTCGTACCACGCAGATGTTTATCAACTTGAACAATAATGCCGGCCTCGATGCACAGGGCTTCTCGCCAATCGGCAAAGTGGTGGAAGGAATGGACGTCGTGCTGGCTCTTTACAGCGGCTACGGAGAATCGCCCGACCAGCAGCTGGTGCAGACTCAGGGGAAGGCGTACCTCGACAAGAAATTCCCGAAGCTAGACAGCATCAAGTCCGCCACCATCGTGACGGATGGGCCGGCGCAGCCGCCCGCCGGGTCCACGCCAGCTCCGCCCAAACAGTAGTGCGACGGCAAAGGGAGCGGTGCTTTTACTTCTTCCCCCCAAGCTCCGCTTGCAGTTGCCGGTAGGCCGTTTCTTCGTAGTTCGTCTTGATCCGCTCGCGAGCTTCCCAACGCGATTCGCCGGGCCGAGGACCGGTCTTTTGCAGCGCGCGGCCCAGAAGCGTAGTCGCCTCGGAGTCATCCGGGTTTCGCTGCAACGCGGCGCGCAGACTGGTCACCGCCTCAGCAAATTTTCCGGATTTCCAAAAGGTGTATCCGATGTTGAAGTGGTAATCGGGGTCGGAGCCATCCCCCTCGATGGCTTTTTGAAAATTGGCGATGGCACCCGCGGTATTGCCCACGCGGGCGTCTGCCGCGCCCAAGTCGTTATATACCTCGTTCAACGGTACCGATGCCGCCACCAACTCAAACGATTGCGCTGCGCCGCTGAAATCGCCGCTGTAATAGCGGCACAGGCCTAACAGGAACTGCGCTTCCATGTAATGCGGGTCGGTGCGCTCTACGCGCGCCAGCCATCCCGCCGCTACCTGGTATTCCTTGCTGGCCCACGATGCCTTGCCCAATTGGAAACAAGGCTGGGAGTAGTGATCGTCCAGGCGGGCCGCCTGCGTAAAGAAGCGGTGGCGTTGCTCCGCCGTTTGCGCAAGCAACCCGCGCGTGTAACTCTCTATGGCGTCCAACCGTACGCTTCTTCGCTTGTCGATGAACTGCTGCTCGGTACCCTCGGCGTCCGGCTTTAAGATCTGAAGCGCCTGCCACGCCAGGTGCAACTCCAGGCGCGCCAAGTCCTCAAGCGCGCCCAGTTCGGAAAACTCGGGTCCTTGACGCACCCGCTTCAGATCTATAATCCGCGCGCTGATGCGGAGCGTGCCTTGCGAATGATCCTTGGCCGGATCGGCAGGCAGCACCTCGTAATAACCGTACACGACGTTGGTAGCGTCCAACGCCTGGCCAATCTTGATCACCGACGCATGCGTCAGCTCGGCTCCAGGCCGCAGCGAAAGCCGCCGGTAGACTTCCAGGCGGTCCTCGCGGTTGAGCGCCAGCAGTCCTTCCGATACCAGCGAGTCGTGCACCGATTCCGAAATACTCTCGCCGATCCAATCCAATCCGGCAGAAGAGGCGTGATTGAAAAAAGGAAGAACGAGGACGGTCTCGGCGCGCACGGCGCCACAACAGAAAGCCAAAACGGCTAGTTGCCGCAGCATTACCCTCAGTGTAACGCTGGCGGTCTTGCCGCCGGCGAACTGCGTCGGCGGCAGGACCGCACCGGCGTTACTCTGTGAAGACTAACTTCGTTGTGCTTCCTCCCACATGAATCTCCTGAAGGTGCATCTTGCCGTCGGCACTACTGAACCGCAAGGAGGTCGAGTTGTACTTCATGTCGGCCGTCTCCACTTTCACCGGAGCCTCGCCATGCATCTTGCCGTTTCGAATGATGGCTTTTTGATCTACTACGTCCACGCTATAGTTCCCCGGAGCAAGCTGCATGTCCCCCAACACTGCGGGCTGCGACAGGGTGATCGAATATGTCTTTGCGCTGGCCACCGCAAGCCCTACGATGGCGAAAACGAGCAACAGTCTTTTAGTCACTGTAATGTCCTCCAAACATTTCGCTGTGAATTTCGTTTTCGAGATCTCGACTACATGGGGTAATACGCTCGAGTTTCAAAAACGTTCCCAAGGAATTTGGTTTTATTTTGTTAACTCGCCAACCAACTCGAAGGCCGCGTCGCGCACCTCCGGCATATCGCCGAATCCCTTGAGCCATACCAAATTGGATTCACGCCGGAACCAGGTGATTTGCCTCTTTGCATAGTGCCTGGTATTGCGTTGTGCGTAAAACACCGCTTCCTTGGCGGTCAACTCGCCATGTAGCAACTGGAGGGTTTGTTTGTAACCATGCGACTCGAACGGCTTCGCGCTCTCCGCAAAACCCATGCCGAGAATTCGGCGGACTTCGTCGATCAATCCGCTCTCGAACATCTGCTGGCATCGTGCATCGAGACTCTGGTACAGCGCCTCGCGATCCGGCGAGAGCCCGATCTTGAGCGTTCGATAACCTTCGAGAGCGTCGCGCCCACTGCGAAAGAGCTCGCTGACCGGACGGCGCATCACCAGGCACACTTCCAGCGCGCGCGTTACCTTTGGCAAATCGTGCGCGTGAATTTTGCGGGCGGCCTCGGCATCGAAACGCGCCAGCAGGCGGTGGAGACTGCCAGACCGCCGCTGTTCGCGGACCGCGAGGCGGTCGCGCAACGACTGATCGCGCGTCGGACCTTCAAACAGACCATCTAACAAAGCGCGTAGGTAGAAACCCGTTCCACCCACCACGATGGGCAGACGCCCGCGGCCGGCAATGCCGGCCATGGCCTCGCGCGCCATTCGGCTGTATTCCCCAGCGGTGAAGAGTTCATCGGGATTTAAGATGTCGATCAGGTGGTGCGGAATCCCACGCCGCGCGGCCGGCGGAAGTTTGGCCGTCCCCACATCAAAATAGCGGTAAACCTGCAGCGAATCGCAATTTACGATTTCGCCATCGAAAGCCGCGGCCAACTCCAAAGCCAGCCCGCTCTTTCCCGACCCGGTAGGACCAGCAATTGCAACCAAAGGTAGTCCGGACGCGTCTGCTCCAGCAGGTATTGGCACGCCGATATGGTACCGGTTCGCATCAGTGGAAGGCATGCCGGACGTTATACAATGAGACAGTGAAAGTTTCGACCCTTCCTCGGGCTTCCTAATGGTCGAAAGAAAGCAGACTGCATGATTCGTTCAGCGATTGCCCTTCTATTGGCGTCTGGTTTAGCCTGCGTTTCTTCAGCGCAGACCCGCGCCAATGCCAACGCGCCAGCCGTCGACAAGGCCGGAGCCTATTACAACTTTGCCATGGGCCGGCTGTATGCAGAGTTGGCGGGCAGCGAAGGCGGCCGCAACGATTACGTCTCGAAGGCCATTCAGCACTATCTGGACGCGCTGAAACAGGATCCGGCCGCGGGAATGATCCTCGAGGAGCTGACCGACCTCTATATCCAGAGCGGCCGCCTCCGGGACGCCGTTACGCAAGCCGAAGATCTGCTGGCGCAGAACCCCGACAACCTCGAAGCGCGCCGCATGCTGGGCCGGATCTATACACGCATGATCGGCGATACGCAGCAGGGCCGCATCAATCAGGATATGCTGCGCCGCGCCACCGAGCAATATCAGAAGATCACGGAAAAAGATCCGAAGGATGTCGAGAGCTGGGTGACCCTGGGACGGCTCTATCGTGTTTCCAACAATTCGACCGATGCCGAGAAAGCCTACAACGCAGCTTTGAAAGTAGAACCCGAAAACGAGGACGCGCTCACCGGGCTGGCGATTCTGTACTCGGAACTGGGCGACACGCAGCGTGCCATCGATAAGCTCAAAACCGTCACGGACAAAAATCCCAGCGAGAACACTCTAGTCGCCCTGGCTTCCGCATATGAGCAGGTGAAGGATTTCAAGAGCGCGGTTGACGTGTTGAATCGGGCTCTGAACGGCGGCGCCGATAACGTCCGCGTCCGCAAGATGCTGGCCCAGGATTTGTATTTCTCGGGCCAGAACGACGCCGCTCTGAAACTCTATCAGCAGCTCGCCGCCGAAGACCCCAAAGACAGCGGCATGCCGTTGCGTATCAGCGAGATTTATCGCGCCACGCGCGATTTCGCCAAGTCTCACGAAGCTCTGGACAAGGCCAAGCAACTGGAACCGGACAGCATCGAAGTTCTGTACGCCGAAGTTAACCTGCTCGAAGCGGAAGGGAAAACCAGTCAAGCCATATCCAATCTAAAGAACCTGGTGCAGTCGACTGCGCGCAAGAATTATTCGCGCACCGAATCGGCCAGCCACGCCATGCTGTTGGAACGCCTCGGAACACTGTACCGGGATAATGGCCAGTACAACGACGCCGTGGAGAGCTTCCGGCAAATCGCCGCCCTGGACACCGACAGTGCGCCGCGGGCCGCGGTTCAGATCGTCACGACCTACCAAACCGCTAAGGATTACGACAACGCGTCTCGCGAGGCCGACGCGGCTTACAAGAAGTTTCCCAAGGATCGCATGGTGGTCTTCACCCACGCCTCCCTTTTGGCCGAACTGGGAAAAACCGAAGAAGCGCTCTCGGAAACCAAGGGTATGCTGAAGGGCCAGCCGGATCTGGAAACACTGGTATCCGCAGCGCGCGTCTACGACAAAGCCAAGCGGTATTCCGATGAAGCAAAGGTTCTCGACGAAGCCGATAAGCTGGCCATGTCGCGCGAAGAGAAAGAAGACATTGCGTTCATGCGCGGCGCCATGTTCGAGCGCTCCAAGAAGTACGAGGCGTCCGAAGCAGAATTCCGCAAGGTGCTTGGTATGAATCCCAATAATGCCGGCGCGCTGAACTACCTGGGTTATATGCTGGCGAATCGCGGTCAGAAACTGGAGGAGGCCTCCCAGTTGATCGCCAAGGCGCTCCAAATTGAACCGGACAACGCCGCGTATCTGGACAGCTTGGGGTGGGCCTATTACCAGCAGGGTAAGCTCACAGAAGCTGAGGCGCCCCTCTTGCGCGCAATCGAAAAGATGGGCGAAGATCCCACCGTCCACGACCACCTGGGCGATCTGTATCTGAAACAAGGTAAGACCAAAGAAGCCATTGCACAATGGCAGACCTCCCTGCAGCGTTATCGCACGGGAGCGCCCTCGGACATTGATACCGAGGATATAGGCAAGATCAACAAAAAGCTGGAAAATGCTCGCGTCCGGTTGGCCAAGGAGACCAATCAGTAGTCAAGCCAGCTTGAAAACTGTGGTCTTTTTGCGACCGGCGGCAATCCCGGCTCTGCTGCTCCGCTCCCTTGTGGCAATTTTCCTACCCTACATAAACGCTTATAAATCTGTTACTTATAGACAAACGGACGTAGTCGAACCTATCGCTTTCGCCGCTTCTGTGGGATACTCATTTTTAGAATAGGTTCAAACGTCAAACATGTCCTATGTGGACGACGCCGTCGCCAAATATCACAAGCTGCTAGAAACCGGACCGTATAGCGATCTATCGTGGGCGGAAGCGCTGCACGATCGCATGGAAGAGAGCAGGCTTTCCTCCGGTGGACGGCTGATCTGTCCGGTTCTCCGCCCCAATTTCATCTCGCGGCGCCAGTATGAAAATCTGGTGAAGAACAGCGAGGCTTTGATTGGCGCCATTGATCGAATGGAGCAGATGGTGTTGAGCAACCCCGCGTTGCTCGGCCGCCTGGAGTTGCTGCCTGCCGAAAAAATGCTGGCGGCTATCGATCCCGGCTACCAATCCTTTGAAGTCACCGCGCGCCTGGATTCGCATCTCAACAACGGGCATCTCCACTTCGTGCAGTACAACGCAGATTCTCCGGCGGGAGCCGGTTACGCGGATGCGCTGGCGGACCTGTTCCTGGAGGTCCCTCCCGTGAAGGAGATCCGCAAGAAGTACACTCTGTCGCGGGTGGGCAGCCGGAAATTCCTGCTGCAGGCGCTACTGAAGGCCTATAAGCAGTTTGGCGGCGCCAAGAAGCCGAGCATTGCCATAGTCGAATTTCGCCCTGCGTACCACTCCGGCGAGAACGAATACGAGTTGTTCCGCGACTATTTTCGGAAGGAAGGTTACGCCACCGAAATCGTTTCGCCTGAGCAGCTAGAATACCGTAACGGCGTTTTGCGGAAGGGCCCGTTCGAGATCGACCTGGTCTATCGGCGTCTCGGTGTACAAGAGTTTTTGATCCGGTTCGACCTGTCGCACCCGCTGGTGCAGGCCTATCAGGAGCGCGCGGTGTGCATGGTGAACAGTTTCCGCTCCGAGCTGGGACACAAGAAAGCCATGTTCGGTCTGCTCACCGACGAATCTCTGGTTGCCAAATTTCCGGCCGTGGAGCGCAAAGCGATCCGTGAGCACGTGCCCTGGACGCGGTTGGTCTCTTCCACCAAGACTACCTACGACGACCGCACCATCGATCTGACGGATTTCATCTCGCACAATCGCGAGAGGCTGGCCCTCAAACCCAACGACGACTACAGCGACCAGCACACCTACCTGGGTTGGGAGATGGATGACGGCGAGTGGGATCGCGCCTTGAAGCAGGCCATGCGCACGCCCTATGTAGTTCAGGAACGCGTAGAGCCGGTGCTCACCAAGTTTCCGCTGTTGAGCTTCGGCCAGTTGGAGTTTCGTGACATGCAGGTGGACGTGCATCCGCACGCCTACCTGGGCAAAGTTCAAGGCTGCTCCAGTTGGCTATCGAGCGGCAAGACGGGCTTCTCCTCGGCTGCCGGCCTGGCGCCCACGTTCATTCTCGACCCCAAGGGATAGCGGCTTGCGTGCGAAAAGCATAGCTCAGCCAATACTTAAACCCCGCTAGTTCAGATAGAACTTCACTCCGATGAACGGGCCGCCCATCAGCCCCTTCATGTAAAAGTCGGCGTGCGTAGAGGTCTTGAAGTAATACAGCTTGGCGCCCAACTGCAACTCCAATCGTGAGAATCGGTACGACATGGCGGTATTCACATCGCCAATCGCGCCGTGATGCGGAATCATGAAGCCGGAAGCGTCTGCGTCGAAACGGAGATCCTTCGCCAGGTAGTAGCTGATCCCCAGGCCGAGAGTCGGCAGGACCACGGTTTTAGACCCTGCCGCAGGCGTGGTTGCAGTAGTGCTCAGGGGCGCAGCGAAGCCGGTGCTCATCCGCGCGACTTGCGCCTGCCATAGAGTCTTCACGCGGATCTTGCGGCTCCCGATCGGATAGGGCCAGGACACGAACTCATAGGAGAATTTAAAACTTCGGATGCGATAGTTGGTATCCGTGACATCTCCGGGGCTAAAGGGGATGCTCCAAAAGTTCAAATTAATCGGCGCAACAAAGGTTCCGGAGGCCTTCGTGTCAAAGTAGCTTAGCCGAATCGCGTTGTGCCCGCCGGCTGGAATGCTCACGTTCGCTCCCCGACCGAGCGAGGGCGTGCCGGGCATACGGAGATGCGAGGTTTCGCTCGACGCCTGCAACGTGCCAGCATCAAAAATCGGCTGGCCGCTTAGAATCCAACCCCAGACCCCGACCGAGATGACACCTTCATCCGGCATCTTGACGTCGGGCGGCCGCGGAGGCAACGGCGGCGGCTCCGGTGGTTTGGGAACCTGCGGAGTCGGCTGCTGTTGTGGCTCCGGGGGTGGCTGTTCCTGCGCCCGGCCCGGCGACATCCAGCAGAAGAGCAGACAGACACAATACCAGCCGCAAAGAGTTTGCTTCACGTATCCCTCGTCGTAAAAATTCGCGTTTAGCGGTACACTCGCAGCGTTGGCAGACCCCTGGTACGGCATCCAGCGCCAGAGCGACCGATTTTCCAAATTGTTTGCTGCCTCTTTATTGTGCCTCAACAGCAACGCGGATAATTCCTCGACGGCCAAAATGTTGGCGGCGTTTCGAATACCCCAAAATAGGGGGGAACTAAAACCGGCTGGCGTCCCAACCCGCCGAGTCTGACAACCGCCTCCATTAGCCGAACTAACGGTTGATTCCTGGTCGCGAAAGTTATTGATTTTATACGGAAGAAGAGGGTTTCTCCGAGCGTCCTATTACCAGGGAGATGACGATACCCTCAAAAAAGGTCTTAAATATCTGAATACCTCCGTGTACCTCCATAAGGGTTCGGAGCTATACTGGAGTTTAGTTTTCAGTGGGATATGGGGGAGCAGCTATGAGACGATACGGCAAATTCATCGCCTTGATTACCATCGTGGTCGGCACCCTGGTCGCTCTGGCGGTTGCCGGCATGAGGGACAACAAGACCTACTACAAGACCATCACGGAATTAGGCCAGATGGGCGACCGGGCTTACGGTGAGCGGATCCGTGTAGGTGGCGACGTGGAAGCCGGGTCGATCAAGCGTGTAGGTAGCGAAGTCCAATTCGTGATTGTGCAAGACAAACTTCGGCTGAAGGTTGCCTATACGGGCAGCGATCCGCTCCCTGACACCTTCAAGGATGGCGCTCAAGCCTTGGCCGACGGCAAGCTGTACAAAGACGGTGTATTCCGCACGAAGCAGATCCAAGCCAAATGCGCCTCGAAATACGAAGCTAAAGTGCCCCAGGGGGCACCGGCCAATATCAACACCGGCAGAAGCAACATCTGAGCCGGGCCCAGGGTGCACTCCCAGCGGGCAGCGGTTCGTAGGGCAATTTAGAGAGGGGACATGGAAAATCTGGGTTCGCTGGCAATCCTGCTGGCCTTCTGTGCGGCGATTTATGCAGCTGTAGCCTCGGTCGTTGGCAAGCTCAAGCACAAGCCCTTCCTGGTGGTTAGCGGGGAACGGGCGGTCTACTCCATCTGGGTTCTGATCACCCTGGCTTCCGGCATTCTGGTGTACGCCATCATGACCGGCGATTTCCGCTATGCGTATGTCGCCGAGCACAGCAACAAGACCATGCCCCTGCTCTACAAGTTCACCGCGTGGTGGGGCGGGCAGGAGGGGTCGCTGCTGCTGTGGAGCTGGCTGCTGTCGACGTATGCGGCGGTGGTCACGTTCACCAACCGGCGCAGGCACCGCGACTTCATGCCTTACGTGATCGCCATACTGGCCACGGTGCAAACCTTCTTCCTTGTACTGAATAACTTCATTGCCAATGCTTTCCAGATGCTGGCGCAGGATAAGCTGATTGTCGCCGTGCCGGATGGCAACGGCCTCAGCCCCCTGCTGCAATATCCCGCCATGGCGATCCATCCGCCCATGCTGTACCTGGGCTATGTAGGATTCACCGTGCCGTTCGCATTTGCCATCGCGTCCTTGATCACACGGCAGCCTGGAGAAGGTTGGATTGCCACAACCCGCCGCTGGACGCTGGTTACGTGGCTCTTCCAAAGCACCGGAGTGATGCTCGGGATGGCGTGGGCTTACCACGTGTTGGGCTGGGGCGGTTACTGGGGCTGGGACCCGGTGGAAAACGCTTCTGTGCTCCCCTGGCTGAGCGGCACGGCGTTTCTACATTCGGTGATGATGCAGGAAAAGAAGGGCATGATGAAGGTGTGGAACATCGTGCTGGTTTCCGCCACGTTCTTCCTCTGCCTTCTCGGCACGTTCCTCACGCGCTCGGGTGTGGTGCAGTCGGTGCATGCCTTCGCCCGTTCGGACATCGGCAAATATTTCGTAAGCTTCATCGCTCTGGGCATCGCCGCGACCGTCTTTTTGATCCTGGACCGTCTGGATTATCTCAAGAGCGAATCACAGCTGGAGAGCGTTGTCTCACGCGAATCGAGCTTCCTGTTCAACAACCTGATCCTGTTGGCGAGCTGCTTTGCGGTTTTGTGGGGCACGCTGTTCCCGGTGATCTCCGAAGCCCTCACCGGCGACAAGATATCGCTCGACTCCGACTGGTACAACCGGCTCATGGTGCCGATCGGCCTGTTCCTGATTTTCCTCACCGGCGTCGGTCCGCTATTCGCGTGGCGCAAGACTTCGCTCGAGAGCCTGCGGCGTAACTTTCAATATCCCGGTATCGCCTCGTTGGTTCTGGTGGTAGCGCTTCTGGCCGCGGGCGTACGCCATTTTTATGCGCTAATCTCCTTCGGCTTTTGCCTCTTCGTGGCGCTCACGGTGCTCAGCGAGTTTTACAAGGGCGGCAGATCAATCGCGGCGAAGAACGGCATGAACCTGGCGCGCGCCATGTTCGAGTTGACGCACCGCAATACGCGGCGGTACGGAGGCTACCTGGTGCACATGGGAATCGTGCTCATGTTCATCGGCTTCACCGGGCACGCCTTCAACCAGAACGAAGTGAAGGAACTGAACAACGGCGATACCATGCAGGTGGGCCACTACCAGCTGCGCATGGTCAACCTGCAGGAAGGCGAGACCTCGAATTACGCATGGCACCGCGCCACCATGCAGGTTTTCAAGGACGGCAAGGATCTTGGCTTCCTGGAGCCGGAAAAGCGCTTCTATCTGGCCAGTAAAGAGGGAACATCCGAAGTCGGAATCCGGCAGCGTCCCAATGAGGACCTGTACCTGAATTTCGCCGGCATGTCGGACGACAACAAGCGCGCGGTAATTCAGGCTTATGTATTCCCACTGGTTTCGTGGATCTGGGTGGGCGGGTTGGTGTTGATCGGCGGCACGTTTGTTTGCCTGGTTCCGAGCAAGGTCAAGATGCAGTACGCCCGCACGGAAGTGGTGGGCATCGGCAAGAAACATGCAACGCTTCAAAAGTAAAGTGGGGCCAGGCTTTCAGCCTGCCGCCGGGCTCCTGCTAGTCCTTCTGCTCGCAGTAGGCGCGGTGGCTCAGACAATTTCCGAAAAACCCACGGCGGACGTCCGGCGCGTCGGCCAGCGCCTGCAGTGCCAGTGCGGATGTAAGGATTCCGTATCCACCTGCAACATGCTGGAGTGCTCCTTCTCCAAGCCAGCCAAGGAACGCATTGCACGCATGCAGGCGGCCGGCTACTCGGATGGCCAGATCGTGGATGCGTTCATTCGCGACTACGGGCAGAAGATCTACTTCGCTCTACCCAGCGCATTTGGTTGGGTCGTGCCTTACGTGGGCCTCGGACTTGGCCTCCTGGTCATCTGGGCGTTCGTGAAGAAATATCGCAAGCCGAAGGCCATGACCGAGCTGGGGCCCATGGAAATCGATGATCCGGCTTTGGACAAGTACAAAGACCAGATCGAAGAGGATCTGAAAAAAATCGAGTGATCATTGTATTAACCTGCCTTCTCGCCATTGTCATCCTTGCGTTCATCCTGGGCGTGAGGCCCAAGGACGTGCCGGAACCCGAGCCGGAATCGCCCTTCCACCACCTGGATGACCGCAAGGCGGCGATCTACGAAAACCTGCGCGACTTGCAATTCGAGTATCGCGTCGGGAAGCTTTCCGACGAGGACTACCAGAGCACCAAGCGCGACTTGCAAAAAGAGCTGGCGATGGTCCTGTCGGAAGTCGATAAACTCAAAGCCCAGCTCGGCGTGAATGGCGCCGCACCGCCGCCTGCGCCGAAGCCGAAGTCGGAACCGTTGGATGGCACCGTATGCCCTTCCTGCGGGGCGAAGTTCGAAAAGGCATTGAGATTCTGCGGCGAGTGCGGCAAGCCGATGGCGAAGGCAGCAAAATCATGAATAAACTCTGGGCGGTATTGCTTTGCGCGATTCCTGCGGCGGCGGCCGTAAGCGGCATAGTGGTCAACCGTACCACCGGGCAACCACAGGCCGGTATCACGGTGTCCCTGTTGCGCATGGGACAGGCCGGTCCGGAGCCGGCGGGGGATGTGAAAGCCGATGCACAGGGGAAATTCTCGCTGGACCAGCCGGTCCAGGGGCCCACGCTTTTGCGAGCCACCATCGATGGCGTTACTTACAACAAAGTGCTCGCGCCGGGGCAGCCCACCGAGGGCATCACGCTTGATATCTACAACGCATCGAAACTTCCGGGCAATGCGAAAGTTTCCAAGCACATGCTCCTGTTCCAACCCCAAGGCAAGGAGATGGTGGTGAACGAAGCCTACATCGTGACCAACGATGGCAGCACCGCCTGGAACGATTCCGACGCCGGCACCATTCACTTTTACGTACCCAACGGCGCCAGCAAAGTTGAGGTAAACGCTACACCGCCCGCCGGCATGCCGTTGAAGACGGCAGCGCAAAAAACCAAACAGGCCGACGTCTACAAGATCAATTTCGCTATCCGGCCGGGCGAAACACGGATCGACATGTCGTACAGCGTGCCGTATACCGAGGGCGTGCTGTACACCGGCAAAATCGTGAGCAGGGATGAGAACACGTACCTCATCGTGCCCAACGGCGTCACCATCAAGGGTGACCATCTGAGTGACCTGGGACCGGAGCCGCGCACGCAAGCGCACATCTTCGGCCTCCAAGGCGCCGATTACGCAGTGACGTTCGCGGGTACCGTGGCGCCTGCTACGGACGCGCCCGCGGATGCGGATTCCAATGCCGGCCAACCGCAAGTGACACAGATCATGCCGCGGCTCTACACCAAGCTCAACCTGATTCTCCCGCTAGCGTTGGGCATTCTGGCGTTGGGGTTCGTGCTGCTCTACCGCGCGCCCGTCAAGGAGATGAATGAGCGCGGTCGCGGTTGAGGGGGTCTGGAAGTATTACGGCGACTTCCCTGCCCTGCGCGACATTCAGTTGGAAGCACAGCCCGGATCCTGCCTGGCAATGATCGGCCGCAACGGGGCGGGCAAGACTACACTGCTGCGCATCATCGCCGGCTTTAACCGCCCTGGCAAAGGCAAAATACTCATCTTCGGCAAGGAGCCTCGCGAGACCGAAACCCGCCGCAGCATCGGCTTCATCGGGCACGGCATTTCGGTGTATGACGAACTTTCAGCGCTTGAGAACCTGACGCTGTACGCCAAGCTCTACGGCCTTGCCGATCCACGCCGCAAAGCCATGGAGTGGTTGGAAAACACGGGCCTGGAGCGCGTGCGCGACGGGCTGGTACGCGAGTTCTCGCGCGGTATGCGGCAGCGCCTGGCGGTGGCGCGCGCATTCTTGCACAACCCTTCCGTGTTATTGCTGGACGAGCCCTTCACCGCTCTCGACGATCGCGCCATCGCCGTGTTGCAGAGACTGCTGCGCGAAGGGTTGGCGCAGGGCAAGACTGTCGTGATGTCCACCCACCAGCTGCGCGAGGCCCTGGAACTAGCGACCCACGTGGCGCTCTTGAATCGGGGAGCGGTGGCCTTCGACGGCCCGTGCACACCGGAAATGGTTGCCGACCCCGGCCTGGTGTACGCGCGCTACGGCGAGGGTTGATGGATTTTGCGCGCCTGGTGTTGGTCATTGCGGCTAAAGATTTGCGCGCCGAGATTCGCACGAAAGAGGCGATCAACGCCTCGGCCGCATTCGCGTTGGTGATTCTGCTTTTGTTCAGTTTTGCGTTCGACCTGGACCCGGATACCAACCGCGAGATCGCTTCCGGGTTGCTCTGGCTGGTGTTCGCCTTCGCCGGCACGCTCTTGTTGAATCGCAGCTTCGCGCGCGAACTGCCCAACGATTGCCTGGATGCGCTGGTGGCCGCGCCCGTGCCCCCTTCCGCCCTGTTTCTGGGAAAAGCGCTCGCCAATTATGTTCTGCTTCTGGTCATCGAGATGCTTTCCTTAGTGGTTTTCGGCATCTTCTATAATGTGCGGTGGACCGCGCAGTTTGGCGAATTGATGGTGGTGCTGGCTCTCGGCACCTGGGCCCTCACAATTATGGGGACGATTTTCAGCGCCTTAACCGTCAATATAAGGTTACGCGAGGTGATGCTGCCGATCCTGATCTATCCTTTTCTGGTGCCCGCGCTCATGGCCGCAATTCAGTTGACGCTGGAGTTTATGGCAGGAAGACCGGTATCGATCGGTTCGGAAAAGGGTGGCTGGTGGCTGATGCTGATTGGTTTCGACGTGATTTATACGGCAGTGACCGTGGTCCTGGTCGAACATGTTCTGGTGGGGTGACAAAACGATGCGAGACAAAATCCTTTACTTTCTCGGCGCGGCGGCTGTCCTGCTGATCGCGCGCAACATCTACGTAATTTCCGGCCTGCCCGGCGAGGAGGCGCAAGGAGCCATCTTCAAGATCATCTTCTTCCACGTCCCCCTGGCCATCACCGCTCTCACTTGCGGAACGGTCGCCTGCGTGGCCAGCATCCTGTACCTCGTCAAGAAGGAAATGAAATACGATGCACTGGCCGTTTCGGTAACCGAGGTCGGTCTCGCCTTCCTGGCGGGCAACCTGATCACCGGCTCCATTTGGGCGCGCATCATCTGGGGCGTCTGGTGGGCCTGGGACGTGCGGCTTACCTCGGCGCTGGTCTGCTGGATTCTCTACGCGTCGTACCTGATGATCCGGCACGCCGTAGAAGAGCCCACGCAGCGCGCGAAGCTGGCAGCGGTGGTTTCGATCTTCGCCTTCATCGACGTACCCATCGTGATTCTATCTATCCGCTTGTTCCGTACGCAGCACCCTGGACCCGTGTTCTTTTCATCGACGGGTAGCTTCCCGCACGACTGGAGCATGATCATGATGTGGAACCTGTTCGCGATGCTGATGTTGGGCACGGTGATGACCATGATCCGACTGCGCCAGGAAGAAGTGCAGCGCGAAATCGATTCGCTGCGCCGGCTGGCGCACGCCTTCTGAAAGGAATTCCATGCACGCATTCCTGCCCTTTGTACTAGCCCAAGCGGTGTCGCCGGACGACTTAGTCCGCGAAGCGGCCCGTCTGCAGCGCAACTACGAATTCCTCAGCTACGGCCTGATCGTGGCCTGGCTGGTGCTGGTGGTGTTTCTGCTGATGATGGTAAGCCGCGAGCGCCGTCTGAAGCGCGAGATCGCCAGCCTGAAGGCGATGATGGAAGAGCGGCCGAAGAAGTAGGGCGTTACCGAGCCGTGACCAAAAAGAGCGGTGCTTTGACTCTTACCGCTGATAGAACTCATCCGTATGAGTCATAAACTCCGGGTACGCCCCTGCCCCAAGCTCATACAGGTCCAAGCCTTGCCGCTCCCCCTCAGGAGCCACCCTCTGCGGCACGAAACGATTCAGCAGCCAGTTTAATCCGTACGTAAGCGGCAGGACGAATCCGATCAGAGTAGCCGCACCGATTAGTTGTGCCAGCCCTTGCCCCACTCCGCTGAGCGAAGTCAGACGCGCCAGACCATCCGGCGTATTCAGCACCGGCGCGGGAAATCTCTCGAACAGACCCAGCGCCAGAATCCCCCAGAGTCCGCCGATGGCGTGTACGGAGATCGACCCGCCAGGGTCGTCAATGCCCAACCGTAGTTCCAGATTCTCGATCGCAAACGGAACCACTAACCCGGCAATTAGACCGATCAGCGCTGCTGCCGCGGGCGGCACGAACGCGCACCCCGCGCTCGAAGCGGCGAGGCCGGCCACCCACCCGTTGGCGGTTAGCGAAGCATCCGGTTTGCCGAAGCGCACGCGGGTCGCCATCACGGTCATCAATGCGGCAGCGCCAGCTGAAAGCGTGGTGTTGACTGCCACCAGCACAGCGCGGCGCGGCTCCATGCCGCTGAACAACGCCGCTCCCGCCGAGTTCAGGCCAAGCCATCCGACCCATGCCATCAGGCAGCCGAAGAGCACGAACACCGCGTGATGACCGGGAATCGCCGTGGGCATACCCTCACTGGTGTATTTGCCGCGGCGCGGTCCCATAATCCACGCCATTGACAACGCTGTCAGCCCGCCCACCGCTTGGATGGTAGCGGACCCGCCTGCATCGACGAAGCCGTGTCCTAATCCGTAGTTCACACCCAATTGCGCCAGCCAGCCACCGCCCCACACCCAATGAGCGAAGAGAGGATAGGTGACCCCCGCCAATAGCGCCGTCGAGGCGCACATAGCTCCCAGCCGCCACCGTTCCGCCGCACTGCCCATGGGGATCATCGCCGCCAGTGCCACCGCCAGCATTTGCATCCACACTGTCAAAGAGGCGGGCGAACCGTTCATCTCCACTCCGCGCAAGAAAGCCGGCTGCGCGGCGAGCCAGTTCCAGTCTTTGGAGCCAAGACGCGCCAGATGAGCTGGACCACCGATCACGCCCTGCCAGGCGAACCCGCATATAAAGTAGGTTCCTGCAGCTACTCCGATAACGCACAGCGTTGACATCATGAGGTGCCCGGCATTGCGTGACCGGCCCAGCCCGGTGTTGATGAGCGCCATGCCGGCAATCGCCAGGGGGATGAGCAGAATGGAGAGCATTACGAACGCTACGCCGCTCTCCGAGAGCAAGGGAATCGTCACTCGTGGCTCCGGTGCAAGACTCGGTGACATCGAAACAGCAGGATCAGGGCCAAGCCTTCAACCCCCATGCCCGCAAGAACGAAGGCCGATCGGGATAGTCCGCTGGGCAGCAGAACTACCGCTGCCAGCACCAGCAGCCAGCCAGAAACGAGCAGCAAGAATCCCGCTATCTTCATGAATCGATATCCGCTACGCGCTAAACATAACACAATCGCGCGCGGCTCCAGCCTCCTACCGATCGAAACTTTCGATGGGGCAGATACTGTCCGAAGGATACAAAACGCTTATTTCCACAATAAGAAATTTCCGTTTCACTTTTTGGTTGCGTGCAGGCAAGATAGGTGAAAGCCGGACCCCGACCCGTCCCGCTTCTTTGGCCCCTGAACAGGCCGCCCCATCCATTCCAAGGAGAGAGACACTTATGGCGGAAAAAGATGCCGCACCCCAAATGCAAGCCACTTTGGGTTTAACCGGCTTGACCATGAACGCGATGGCGCTGATTGCACCGGGCGCTTTCTTATGGCTGACCTTCGTAGCTCAGGGCACTGCCGGCAATACGGCGCCCTCTATGTGGATCGGTATCTTCTTCGCGGTGCTTTTGTGCCTGGCAACAGCGGTCTGTTACGCCGAGCTAGCGAAGCTCTACCCCGGAACCGGCAGTTCGTATTACTTCGCGGAACAATCGTTTCTCAACCACGAGAAAGCCTGGCCGTATGCCCGCATTTCGAAGTTCATCATCGGATGGGGCTCGCACCTTTACTACTGGATCTATCCGGGGGTAATGTGCGGCGTTATGGGAATCTTGTGCGGCTATCTGGTGGGAACTCTCTGGCCCAATTTCATGAGCGCATCCAACCCCGGACCGATGTTCATGATGGCATGCGCAATCGCTACTGCGTTTGGTGTCGCCTACATCGCGCACCGCGGCGTTAGCGGCTCGACTTCGGTGAACATAGCCATCAACGTGATCCAGATCACTGCGCTGATCGTATTTTCCGTTCTCGCCCTCGGCTACCGTATGAATCACCCGCCGGGGAGCGTAGCCTATCAATTCGATTCCATGTCCGGCGACGCCTACACATATCAGTTCGCGACTACCAAGCAGGTGGTCAACGGGCAATCGACTGACGTAGTCGTCCGCGATGCCAATGGCGTTCCAAAGCCGATGCTGGATGCCGCGGGCAAGCCGGTGCCGTTCACCATCGCATATCCCGAAAGAGATGAGAAAGGGAACTTCCTCTCACACCCCAGTGCCGCCTCCGTAGTGGGTGTGCACAATTTCGGCTGGATGTTTGTTCAGGCTACTGTGGCCATCCTCATCCTTGTGGGATTCGAATCTGTAACGTCGATGGGAGGAGAAGCCAAAAACGCCAAACGCGATATCCCCATCGCGGTGGTTGTCTCGCTGCTGGTGCAGGGGGTGTTCTGTTACCTCATCGAGTACTTCGCCGCTAACTACTTCCTCAATAACGGATATCCGATGACCACCGCCACCGGATCGGCGGCGCCTATCGGCGACATGATGATCGTCGTAGGCAACGCCCTTTTCGGCGCTGGCAACGGGCGGACCTTCATGCTGATCGAAGCCTTCACGGTCTTCCTGGCGATCATCGGCACGACACTCTCCTGCATGAATACAGGCGCTCGCGTAACCTACGCCATGGGAAAGGACTCGGAACTGCCGGATTCCATGGGCATGCTCCACAAAGAAAACCTGACGCCCCATCGCGCCATCTGGTTGCTGGCGACGATCGCGGCCATTTTCGGTTGCCTGACTGTGGCGAACCTGTTCGGCGATGCCGGTGCTCTGACAGATGCCACGATCAAGGCATTGCCCCAGGGTTTCTGGTCGAGCACGGGCTACCTGTCGCATGACGGCATGGCGGCCCTACCCAATTCGTTCCTTGCTATCGGCTTGGCTTCCAATTTCGGCACGTTCCTGCTCTATATGTTGAGCTGCATCGTATGCATCGTGGGTTACCATAACCATCCGAATTTCAAGCCGCTTCGCCATCTGTTCATTCCAATCTTTGGCATCCTCGCCAACCTGGCATGCATGTTGGCTTACCTGGTGCTGCCTTTCATGGGCATCGGCACCAAGCCAGAACCGTTCACTGCCTTGGGCATTGCGGCGGTGTGGCTGATCTATGGCGGCATCTACTTCATGCGTTCGTCCAAGGCAAGCGGCCGGACGACCATCGTCGAGAGCCGCGCCAAGGAGGCCTTGGGATAAGAGCTTTGCGCAGACAAGCTGGGGCGGGCCGCACTTTCGGGGTGCGGCCCGCCCGTTTTTTTCCAGGGAACTCTGATGGCAAGCCATCGAGGGCTACTGATCAACACTGTGGGTAGTGTTCCCGGCGGCAATGTCCAGCCGCACACTTCCGGGCTCGACGTGGAGTTCGCACAGATCTCCGACCCCGGGCGTGTGCGCGGCCACAACGAAGACTACCTCGGGCATTTCCTGCCGCAGACCCCCACACAAGCGCACACCCATGGCTGGCTTTTCGCCGTAGCTGATGGCGTAGGCGGACACGACAAAGGCGAGGTGGCTTCCCGCGTCGCCATCGAATCACTGCTCGCCGGTTTCAAGGACGCCGTTGCTAGCGAACCACACCCATCGTTGTTACAACGGCTCATCCAGAGCGCCAATCTTCAAGTTTATGAAACGGGCCGGGCCGCCAGCCCGGGGGGTGTAGCGATGGCCACCACCATCGTCGCCTGCGCGCTGCGTTACGACCGGGCAGCCATCGCGCATGTGGGCGATTCCCGCTGCTACCTGGTACGGCGCGGCCAAGCCACTCTGCTGACCCGCGATCATACGGTGGTCAACGACCAGATTCGCTTGGGGATTCTATCGGCCAAAGAAGCCGCCGAATCGGATCGCCGCCATCTATTGAGCCGGTCGCTCGGCAACGACATGTTTGTCGGCGTGGAGACCTCCGATCACCAGATTTTTGCCGGCGACGTGCTGGTGCTCTGCTCCGACGGCCTGCATGGCACTCTGGAGCCTTCCGAGCTCGCGGGCCTCGTAACCCCTCGCGCCACTCTCGAAGAAGCGGCCGTCGGCCTCGTCGCTCTTGCAAACGAGCGCGACGGCAACGACAATATAAGCGTCCAGTTGATTCGAGTGCGCGCCGTTGAACGGGTTGGCATGTACCGAGGCAGGCCTTACCGGCTTCGCTAAAGGCCACTGGACTTTCCTCTGAATGGCTTCGTTCCGTCCCGGCGAAACGCTGGACCATTACCGCATTGAAAACCTGGTCGCCCGCAGCGGCATGGCTTCGATTTTCCGCGCCACCGACCTGCGCGATGGCAGACAGGTGGCCATCAAGATCCCCCACCCGGAGATGGAAGCCGACATCGTGCTCTACGATCGCTTCAAGCGCGAGAAGGAGATCGGCCAGAAGCTCAATCATCCAGGCGTGATGAAGGTCCTTCCCGACGAAGGTCACAGCCAGGTGTACATGGTGATGGAGTGGGTAGACGGCCGACTCCTCCGGGAGTTGATGTTCCAGCAGAAAAAATTCCCGCCCGAACGCGCCGTGCGAATCACGCTCCGCATTTGCGACGCGCTCGACTACATCCACAAAAACGGCGTCGTCCACCGCGACCTGAAGCCCGAAAACATCATGGTGGACGAGCACGACAACATCAAGCTGATTGACTTCGGCATTGCCGGGCACGAAGGATCGCGCCGCCTCACCTTCGCCAAGCTTTCGCAGGTGATGGGCACACCCGACTACATCTCGCCCGAGCAGGTGAAAGGCAAGCGCGGCGACGGCCGCAGCGATATTTATGCGCTGGGTGTGATGCTCTACGAAATGCTCACCGGGACGACGCCGTTCCAGGGCCCCAACGCGTTCGCCATCATGAACGAACGCCTGCTGAACCATCCGGTACCGCCGCGGGAGGTCGATCCCAGCATTTCGCCGCAGCTTCAGGAAATCATCTACCGGGCTCTGGAGCGGGACCCCAAGAACCGCTACCCGAACGCGCACGAATTCGCAGGGGACCTGGAACATCAGGACCAGGTCGGCGTCGCCGAACGGCCCGAGCTTCTGGAATGGAAGAAGCGGAGGTCGGCCTGGCCGCGAAAACTGGCATTTTACGTGATGCTGGCGATGATCCCCGTGGTGGTCTTCGGGCTATTGATCTGGGTGGCGAAACACACCTAGCTGATAGGCCGACCCTTCGTCCGCAGCCCTCCGCTCAAAAGAGAGATCCAGGTACGGCCAAAGCTACTATCCCACTTCTGGACGGTGGATTGGGCTGGTTTCGGTGCGAAGCACTTGGGCTTCAAACGGGAAAGCCCGGCAAGAGGCCGGGCCTTCCACTCGAAGCTAGAAAGGGGGATCTTGCTTATGATCCTTCTGCTGGTAAAGCTCCGGTCGCTGTTCGGCCGGCTTACAGCGCTGATCGTATGGACTCGTAAGAGCCCGCGGTAAGCGCCGCGCGGGGACTGGGACTTGCCCTCCCGGTTCCCCGCTACCAGCATCTTACCGCAAATCTCTTCAGACAGGGACGGGCTCCGAAGTCCGCGCAGTGAGGGGCACGAAATCGCGGCGCTCCTCTCCGATGTAAATCTGCCGCGGCCGCGCAATCTTCTGTTCTGGATCCTCCAGCATCTCTTGCCACTGCGCCAGCCAACCGACCGTACGCGGAATGGCGAACAGAACCGTGAACTGGTCGGCGGTAAAGCCCATGGCTTCGTAGATGATGCCCGAGTAGAAATCGACGTTAGGATATAGTTTCCGCTTGATAAAGTACTCGTCGGAGAGAGCCACCTTCTCGAGTGCCAGCGCCGTATCGATTTTGTGATTGCGGCCGGTCACCTGGAATACCTCTTCCGCGACGCGCTTGATGATGCGGGCGCGCGGGTCGTAATTCTTGTAGACGCGATGCCCGAAGCCCATCAACTTCCGCTTGCCCTCTTTCACCTGTTCGATGAAAGCCGGAATGTTGGCTTCCGTTCCGATCTCCGCTAGCATCCGCAGCACTTCCTCGTTAGCGCCGCCGTGCAGCGGACCGGACAGCGCTGCGATCGCGGCAGCCGTTGTGGAATAGGGATCGGCGTTCGAGCTGCCCACTGAGCGCATGGTGCTGGTGCTGCAATTCTGCTCGTGATCGGCGTGCAGAATGAATAGCACCTCGAGCGCCCGCGCGAGCACCGGGTTGGCCACGTACTTCGGCTCGGTCAACCGCCACAGCATGTTCATGTAGTTCTGGGTGTAGGTCAACTCCGGATCGGGGTACACATACGGCAGCCCCAGACGGTGCCGGTAGGCGCACGCGGCCAGGGTCGGCATCTTGCCGATCAATCGTACGATCTGGCCCCGCCGCACCTTCGGATCCCGCGGCTGGTGCGACTCCGGATAGAACGTCGAGAGCGCGGCTACGGTGCTGATCAGGATTCCCATGGGATGCGCGTCATGATGAAAGCCGTCCATGAACTTCTTTATGTTTTCGTGGATCATGGTGTGGCGTGCGATCTCGTGCTCCCACGCCTGCAACTCGTCCATGGTGGGGAGCTCGCCGTTCAGCAGGAGGTAGGCGACCTCCAAATAGGTGCAGGTCTCCGCCAGTTGCTCGATCGGATAGCCGCGGTACCGCAGAATGCCCTTCTCGCCGTCCAGAAAAGTGACGGCGCTTTGGCACGAGGCCGTGTTCACGTAGGCAGGGTCGTAGGTCATCAGCCCAAAATCATCCGGCCCCGTCTTGATCTGTCGTAGGTCCATGGCACGGATAGTGCCGCGGTCAATCGGAATCACATAGTTCTGGTTGGTCCGATTGTCAGTAATCGTGAGTGTCTCTTTATCCATGCCGCATCTCCTGTCAGCACGCTAGATCTTTATAGATTTCGCGAGCACGACGATTTCCACACCCAAGTGTTTGAAAATGAGTCAGTTTCTAGCGACCCAACAACAGGGAAGGGGTCTTATAACGCAGTAGGGGATCCCCATCCACTGTGGACCGGTGCCGGAGGGGCGGCGAGTGGACTGCGCCCGCCACCACTATTTCCTGTAAAATCAATTGTTTCTGTTCATTCCGTGACCATTTTTCAACAGCTACGTCCAATTCTATGGATAGGCAGGACGCAAGTTTCGCTAAGCCCGAAAAGGGGATATGGCCAGCGCATCCGGAGCGGTAGGCGCCCGATTGGGTCCTAATGTTGATTCACTAATTCGCGCCGCCCAGAACGGCGATCAGGACGCCTTTGAGCAACTGGTGCGCGCACACGATCAAAGTGTCCTCAGGCTCGCTATGAACTTGCTGCGATCCCCTGAGGAGGCTCGCGATGTATACCAGGAGGCGTTTTTGCGGGTGTACAAGAACCTGCATACATTTCGCTTCGATTGCAGTTTCCACACCTGGCTCTACCGCATCGTGACCAATATCTGCCTGGATCATCTGCGGAAACGGAAAGTCCGCAAGGAGGAGCCGGCCGTGGTGGAGAGCTCCGAGGGTCCCGTGGACCGCATGGAGAACTTTCCTGAAGACTCCGCCCACGCCGATCCGGAGCGCGCTATGTGGAACCGCCAGCTCCGGCAGCGGATTGAAGGGGCGCTCGAAGAACTGACGCCCCGCGAGCGAATGGTTTTTGAGATGCGCCACTACGAGGGCTTGCGATTGCGCAACATCGGAGAAGTCCTGGGCACCACCGAAGAAGCGGCCAAGAACTGCCTGTTCCGAGCCACTCAAAAGATGCGTTCTGTGTTGGGAGATTTTGTATGACGTGCGATTCGGTTTTGCAAGCGATCCCCCTGTACTTCTACGGCGAGCTGTCTCCGGCCGATGAGGACCACGTAGAAGAACACCTGCACACGTGCGCGGCCTGCGCCGGGGAGATGGAGCGGCAGCGGGTGCTGGCGGCAACGCTCGACAGCAGCCGCGTGGAGACTCCCGTTGCGCTGCTGGACGATTGCCGCGCGGACTTGATGGCCGCCATCCAAGGCGGTGCGCCGCGAGCGCTGCCGGTTGCTGGCCAGAGCCCCTGGAAGCTTTTCCTGGACGCCATGGCGCACAGCCTTTCCGGCCTGGGCCGGTGGCAGCAGCCGGCAGGAGCAGTGGCCCTGCTGGCGATTGGATTTTTTGCAGCTCGCTTCACCCCTCTCGGAACGGGCGGTTTGCAGCAGGCATCCCTGGCGCCCTCGGACCAAACTGTCCACACCATTCGCTCGGTGCAGCCGGACGGCACCGGACACGTCCTGATCAATTTCGATGAGACCCAGCGCCGCACCGTTTCGGGGCGCATGGACGACGACAACATCCAGCGCCTGCTGCTGGCCGCCGCCCGTGGCGAGAACCCGGCCGTGCGTGTGGAGTCTGTGGACCTGCTGAAGAACCGCCCGGCATCCAGTGAAGTACGGTCCGCGCTGCTGAATGCGGTGGCCCACGATCCCAATGCGGGCGTGCGCCTGAAGGCGGTGGAAGGGCTGAAGCCGCTGTCCGGCGACCCGGACGTGCGGAAAGTGTTGGCGCAGGTGCTGCTGGCCGACGATAACCCCGCTATACGGATGCAGGTGGTGGATGTGCTGGTGGAACACCGCGATGACGACATCGTTGGAGTTCTGCAGGACCTGATGCAGAAGGAAGACAACAGTTACGTGCGCCTGAAGTCGGAGAAGGCGCTGAAGGCGATGAATGCGTCCGTTGGAACATTTTAAGTTTGGCAATACGCTCGCAATTCTGGCCCTGATCCCGGCCGGTCTCTTCGCGCAAACCCTCACGCGCGAGGGCGGGCGCTGGATCGAGACCATTACCGGGACGGCCCCCGCGGCTGCGCGCCTGCGAATCAATGCCCAAGGACCGGTCCACTTGGAGGGCGGCGGGTCTGGTGCGATTTCTTTTACGGCCAAGTTAGCGGTCCAGGCGCGCCGCGAAGAAGATGCCCGGCGCATCCTGAACCGGTACGCGGTGCGAATCGCTTCCACCAACGACGTGGTGGTTCTGACTGCGCCCGGCGGCCCCATTACGACCAGCCTCACCGTCAAGGCTGGGAGACTCAGCGTCGCCAATGTGATCACCTCAGACGGGCCGGTCGAAGTGAATGGCGTGGATGGCACGCTGGATATCAGTTCGGATGCAGGCGAGGTGAAGTGCGATCGCATTGCGGGAGACGCCCGGTTGGCCACAGGCGGCGGCCAAATCCTTGTGGGCTCGGTTCAGGGCGGCTTGCACGCCTCCACCGCCGGCGGTCGCATCGTGGTTAAGACCGTGCATGGCGACACCGTGCTGGAAACCGCGGGTGGTGATATCGAGGTGACCGACGCGGGCGCCAGCGTGCGGGCGGACACCGCCGGGGGAACAGTCCGGGTCGGTACAGCAGGCGGTTCCGTGACGGCTACCACCGGCGGCGGTTCCATCTCGGTCGGAAAGTCCGGCGGGATCGTAATTGCGCGGAATATGGCCGGACCGGTACAGGTCGGCGCAGCCGCTGGCGTGCGCTGCGAATCGGGTACCGGCGGCATCCGCGTGAGCAATGTTTCCGGACCCATGCGCGTATCCACCACCATGGGCAGCATCGTTGCCTCGCTGCTGGGAGGCGCCAGGGCCGATTCCTTCCTCGCGACCGGCAATGGTGACATCACCGTAATGATTCCGTCCAATGTAGGGGTGACCATTCGAGCGGAGAGCGATCTGGCGGATACCGTGCGGCGCATCGTGTCCGATTTTCCCGGCGTCGCCGTGCGCATGATGGGAACTCAGGTAGTGGCGGAAGGGCCGGTGAACGGCGGCGGCCCGCTGCTGCGCATCTCGGGAACGGGCGGTACGATTTTTATTAAGCGACAACAATAGGGTTCGATTATGAAGATTTTTTGTTTGGTGACTCTTACGGTGCTGGGACTGGCGGCGGCAACCGCCTTCGCTCAGGATGGGCGCCGCGTAAGCTCTGTCGTCGGAATCCAACATGCAGGAACCAGCTACCTCGGAATCGGTTGCTGGGATCTTACTCCGGAACGGGCCAAGGCCCTGAAGCTGAAAGAGGAGCACGGCGTCGAAGTGAAGCACGTGGAGGAGAATAGCCCCGCTGCGAAGGCCGGACTGAAGGAAAGCGATGTGATTCTGGAATACAACGGAACAGCGGTGCAGGGCGAGGAGCAATTGACCCGCATAGTGCGGGAAACGCCCGCCGGCCACCAGGTCAAGTTGGCCATCTGGCGGAACGGCGCGCCGATGGACGTGGTGGTCACCGTAGGCGCGCGCAAGAATACCATCCTCGAAACTCCCGACGGCCCCGTGGCTCTGCCGACCATGCCCCCGATGCCGCCTATCGAGATTCCGCGATTCGAGATGACGTGGCAGAACGCCATGCTGGGGATTGAAGGAGAATCCCTCGGGCAGCACCAGCAACTCGCCGCCTACTTCGGTGTAACGGACGGCGTGCTGGTCAAAGCCGTAATCAAGAATTCCGCCGCTGAGAAAGCTGGTCTGAAAGCCGGAGATGTGATTGTGAAAGTGGATGGCGCCAATGTCGGCAGTACGCGCGAAATCACGTCGGAATTGCGGTCGCTGCGCTCGCGGAAGAATGTGCCGTTGACCGTGGTACGGGATAAGAAGGAACAGTCATTTTCAGTGAACTTCGACGATAACCGCGGCAACCCCGGTGCACCGGGGGAGAAGTAAGCCACGGCTACAGTTTTCGGCCGATTACGGCGTAGTCCAGCCCATTGAAGAAAGTCGCTCGAAACTCCTCGGGCAGAGATGCCAGCGCGGGCATAGACTCTACCGCGGGCGAAAGTTTCCGCACCTCGATCCCTCCGATTCCAAACTCTTCCAGATAGAAGACGAGTAGCGGGTGCGGCACCGGACGCGTGTGGGTCGGGTCGATATAAAAGTGCGTCGCGAAAATGGCGAGGCACTCGGGGTTCGGCGTTTCCAGGGCAATCACACCGTCGCGCGCCAAACGGCTGGCGGCCAGCCGAACTAGCTCCGGCAAGCGATCGGGCGGCAGATGCTCGATCACCTGGGAGCAGAAGATGCCGTCCAGAGACCCCTCCGGCAACTCAGCCAGATACGGAAAGAGATCAGCCACCTGTGAGTCCAGGCCCTTCTGTCGGCAAAGCGCCACGGACTCCTCGCTAAGATCGATGCCGCGCGCAGGCACCCCGGCCGCCGTCATCATTTCTAGAAACTCACCGCGGCCGCAGCCGATATCGAGCACGCTCTTGCGGCCTGCGAAGTAAGGCAGATAGAACTGCTGGCCCTGTTTGACGTACTCCTCCGAACCCCGGAAGCGTTCCGCGAAGCGGGTGTAATCGAAGGGAAGAGAACCTCCACTCTCCGACGGCCGCGGTTCGGTAAGTGTTTCAGAACCGCGACCGTCAGGGAGCGGGGGTTGCCCGAATTGCGCCCGCTGTCTTACTATCCGCAGCTCCGCGTGAATGAGCCGCTCGTACTCCATACGCATGCGTTCCAGATTGGCCCAGATTTCCCCCATCCCCCTCTGCAACGCTGCCTCGAAATCGGCGTGCTGCCCGCGCACTGCATCGCGGTAGCTCGCGTCCATCAGGGTCACCCGATGCTGGAAAGCCCCCTGCAGGTCCGCCACGCTGCGCAGGAACTGAACTTCGTTCTGCTGCAGCTTACGCTCCCATTCCACGTGCCACTCGGCCCAGCGTGCGCGGATGTCCTTCATCTCCTCGGCGTGCTCCACCGCGGCGGCTACGCGCCCCGCCAGTTCGGAGAGCGCCCGATTGTTCTCGTTCAACGCCTCCAGCGCGGCGTCAACGCACTCCATTACCTGGCGGTTGAAGACCACCTGCTCCCGCACGTGCCAGTCGAGCATGCGCGCCACCAGGCGCTTCCAGGCTTGAACCAGCGCATTGACCGGCCCGCCGCGGCGCGGGTTCACGGTGCCGATGGAGGCGACCTTCGCCGCCGCCCGGTCGCGCGCGTGCACCAGCGGGAGCAGGTCGGTGAGCGGGACATTGCCCGGCGCGGCGCCCTGCGGATGGCGCGCCCGCACACGCTCCCGAACCTCCCGCAGAATCGCGATCAGCTCAGCGCTTTCCACGCGCCCTCCGCGAGCGGCTCCAGCCGGCGGTAACCACGGTGGCTAAGCCGCCGCGCGGCGTGAATTCCCCAACTACGGTCGCCCGGACCGGCTTGGCCGCCTTGACCACATCGCGCAACACCCGGTTCACTACGTTCTCCTGAAAAATGCCCAGGTCGCGATAGGCCAGAAGGTACATCTTGTACGACTTCAACTCCAGACACAAACGATCCGGAACGTAGCGCAGCACCAAGCGCCCGAAATCGGGCAGCCCGGTCTTGGGACATACCGACGTAAACTCCGGCATCACAATCTCGATCTCGTAGTCCGGATACTGATTGGGCCAAGTCTCGATCTCGGGCAGGGCGGCGCGCACCCCCGCGGCCGCATGCTTATCCGTGTAGCCGCGTTTCATGCCAAGGCCTTCGAAAGCAAATCGAGAAACAGCCCGACATCTGCGACTACCCCCACCGCCTGCCCCGTGCCGCGGTCGCTCACCTTGGTTGCTACGGCCGGGTTGATGTCCACGCAGACTATCTTGACCCAGCTCGGCAGCATGTTCCCCGTAGCGATGGAATGCAGCATTGATCCCAGGCAAAGCACCAGGCCGGCGCCTTTGAGCTGCTCGGCGTAGGAATCCTGCGCGCAATTCATGTCGGTGATGGTGTCGGGCAGCGGTCCATCGTCGCGCAGACTGCCGGCCAATATGAACGGCACACCTGCTTTTACGCACTCGTACATAATGCCCGAATGCAGGTAACCCGACTCCACCGCCGCTCGCACCGAACCAGCGTTATAGATGGCGTTGATGGCGCGCATGTGGTTGCGGTGTCCGTGCTCTTCCTGGCGGCCGTCGGAAAGCCGCACGCCCAGCGACGTGCCGAAAAGGGCCGCTTCCACATCGTGCACGCCGAGCGCATTCCCGGCCAACAGCGCGTGTACGAAGCCATTGCGAATGAGTGCCGCCAGACCGGGCGCCCCGCCGGTATGGACCACCACCGGTCCCGCCACCACGGCCACCTTCTGCTTCTGCTCGATAAAATGGCGAACCAGCGCCGCCGTCTGGCGCACCGCCGTTTCCACCTGCCGTTCCGACGAAATCCCGTTCGACATGAAGGCGAACGACAAGCGGTCGCGCTCCTTGGATTCGGGAATGACGCGGATGCCGCGCAGCCCGGCCACGATTTTGTCGCCGCGCCGCAGATCCCGCAAACGCCGGCAGGCCGCACGCCCTTCGCGCACCACGATCATAGCGTCCATGCGTTGGTTTTCGACCTCGATCCACGCCTTCCCGTGCCGCACATAGGTCCGATGGTTCGTGGTGGAATAGAAATCTTCTGGCGCGCACTTATCCGCGGCCACCTCGCGCAGTTCGGCGTCGCCGCCCTCCACCGCGGAGCACCCCAACCCGAGCAGTTCCTCCAGCAGGTGCCGTAGGGAGGCTTCATCCGGCGCTTCTACCTTCAACCGGAGATAAGACGGCTCACTATTCGTGCGTCCAATGCGGAACTGTTCCACTTCGAACCGGGCGTTGTGCTCCACCACCTTATCGAAGATGTTCTCCATCACGTGGGAGTCGATCAGGTGGCCTTCGGCCTCCACCACTTCCTGGAATTGCATAGAAATCTTATTGTACGGGATGAGTTGGCAGGCACGCCCTCAACAGCCCATCGACAGACGAACCTTCTCCGCCAGTTCGCAAATTCGCCGGTGGCTGAGCGGACGCAGTGAACTACGCGATTCCACAAGGCTCTGCTTCCGAACCACGGTTATGTCTTCCGCGCGCGCCGACGAATCGGACTGGAGCCCGGTTTCGCCCGCTGCCAGAAAAACATGCGTGGGAAAATCTTTGTGAATACTGGTAGTGAGCGGTACCACCAGCACGGTGGCCGCGCGCTCGTGTCGGTTGCGGGCGTCGAGCGAAACAATCACGACGGGCCGTCGTCCTTTGTCGGGAGGGTCAATTGGGAGCTGAACAAACCAGATCTCTCCACGCAAGGGCGTGCGCCGCGTGGCCGGCACTCAGGCAACCTCCTTTGGGAATTCACGCAGTGCGAACTCGCCCCATCGCACCTGTTCCTCAGCCTCTTCCGCTGAGAGCCCCGTGTAATAGTCGTTGACCGCCCTTTCCAGCGCCAGCTTCTCTTGCCCACGCTTAAACGCTTGCAATATCTCTTCCAGGACGTGAGACGTCGATGGTGCGTGCCGCTTCTCGCGCATGGACTCGAGAAAAGCAACCGTCTGGGGCGAAAGCGTATAGCTCTTTTTGGCCTTTCTGTTCTGATTGGTACGAGTCATAGTCCTACCCAATATCGTACCAGCTACTTTACTGCTGCCGTCGGGCCGGCGCCGGGGCATCGGCAAATTACCTTATCCGGACGTATACTGACCTGATGAGCACCACCCGCCGCGGCCTTCTAGCGACCACAGGTGCGGCAGCGACACACCAGATGGCACACGCGCAAGGTCACGACCACGATCACGATCACCAGGCCATGCCATCCGACCCTGCCCTGCGGGTCAAGGCGCTGGAATCGCTGCTGGTGGAAAAGGGACTCGTGGATCCGGCGGCACTCGACGCGCTGATCGACACTTACGAACACAAGGTCGGTCCGCGGAATGGCGCGCGGGTGGTGGCGCGAGCCTGGGTCGACCCCGCCTACAAGCAGCGCCTCCTAACCGATGCCTCCGCGGCCATCGCCGAACTTGGTTACGGCGGCGCGCAGGGAGAGCAAATGCTGGTGCTGGAGAACACCCCCAAGGTCCACAACCTGGTGGTCTGTACGCTGTGCTCCTGCTACCCGTGGCCGGTACTCGGCTTGCCCCCCGTCTGGTACAAGTCGGCGCCATACCGGTCCCGCTCCGTCATCGATCCGCGCGGCGTCTTGCGCGAATTCGGGCTGCAGTTGGCGGAGGATGTCGAAGTGCGCGTTTGGGACAGCACCGCTGAGCTGCGCTACCTGGTGTTGCCGGAGCGGCCATCCGGCACTGAAAAGATGAAAGAAGAGGAATTAGCCGCGCTGGTCACACGCGATTCGATGATTGGCGTGGCCAAGGTCACGCTCCCAGGGAGCCAGGCATGAACGGCATCCACGACATGGGCGGCATGCACGGCCTGGGCCCCATCGAGATCGAGAAGGACGAGCCCGTTTTCCACCACCCTTGGGAAGGACGCGTGTTTGCGCTCAACCTCGCAGCGCGGGCCGGAAAGGGCAACCTCGACAATTCGCGCTACGGAATTGAACTACTTCCGCCGGCCGACTACCTACGCATGACTTACTACGAAAAGTGGCTGGCTCGGCTGGAGGGAAATTTGGTGCGGCTGGGCGTGGCCACCGAAGACGAGATCGAGAGCGGCAAAGCCGCACCGGGCTCGCCCAAGTTCACACCGGCCCTAACTCCGGCTTTGGTCAATGATGCGCTCGGAAGAGTTGGATCTGCCCGCCGCGACGTCACGGTAGCTCCGCTTTTCGAGGTAGACCAGCAAGTGCGCGCCCGCAATATCAATCCTACCGGCCACACGCGTCTGCCGCGTTACGCTCGTGGCAAGGTGGGCACCATCGTCCGCGACCACGGCGTGTTCGTCTTCCCGGATACCAACGCCCGCTTCGAGGGCGAGAAGCCGCAGCACGTTTATTCGGTTCGGTTCACGGCACGCGAGCTCTGGGGCGAACAGGCCTCATCACGCGACGCCGTTTACCTCGACTTATGGGACGACTACCTTGAGCGGGCCTGAAACCAGCCCAGATCTGGTGGCCGGATTACCGCAACTGCCGCGTGACGAAGGCGGGCCGGTATTCGCTGAACCCTGGCAGGCCCAGGCCTTCGCACTGGCGGTGCGCCTCTCCGCGCAAGCCCACTTCACGTGGAGAGAGTGGGCGGACGCGCTGACGGCCGAACTTAAGGCCGCCGCCGATCGTGGCGAGCCGGACGATGGCTCCCGTTATTATCACCACTGGCTGGCAGCTCTGGAGCGCCTGGTGAGCGGCAAGGGACTGGCCGATCCGGCCGCCCTTCATGAGCGCAAAAAGGCTTGGGCCGATGCCTATCGTCACACTCCGCACGGCAAGCCTGTCACTTTACCGCCAGCCACGCAATAAACAGCCCATCGGGCTTCACGTCTTCCCAATACGAAATGAACCGGCTCTCCACCCGGCGGCAATCGCGCGCCAGCAAGCGCTCAAGCTCTTTCCGCGTGAACCACCGCTCCCATTCGGGCGTCTTGAGCTTGCCCCACTTCTCGGCATTCTTGTCGATCACCGCGATACGGCCTCCCGGTTTCACCACGCGGCAGATTTCCGCGACCGCCTTTTCGATCTCCACTGCGTGCTCCAGCGATTCGGTGGCATAGGCAGCGTCGAAGAAGCGATCGGCGAACGGCAGTTCCGTCATCGATCCGGCGCAGGTGTGGATGCCCGCGGGTACGAAGCGCAGCATCTCTTGGGAAATATCCAGTCCCCAGATTTCGGCTCCCGGTTCCTGCTCCCGAAAAATGCGGGCAAAGCGGCCCTTGCCGCAGCCCACGTCGAGCACGCGTTTGCTGCGCAGATCCCCCAAGTGCTCGCGGATGAGCTTCACATGATAGATACGCGGGTCGATGGTGGACGGAAAGTGTTCCTCGTCGCGCGCGGATTCGTCAAACGACGATTGAATGCGAGCCCGCAGCTCGGGCGTGACCCGGGCGGCTTCCGTCCGTGAGAACAGCCGCTTCCAATCCACCTTAGGCCCGCGTGAGGAAGATCGGAAGTCCGAGCTTATGATCGTATCGGGGCCGGTAGCGTTCGGTGTTGTACATGGTCTCAATTTCTACGCGCCGCGGGCCCATGGCCGGGTCGGGTATCGGCGCCATGGTAAAACACCCATTGCAGATCGCCGTCATGAGGCCCTTTTGCCCCGCTGTAATAGCGTCAATGGCCATCCCCGCGAATGTTGACGCCACCATGCGGTCCACGAAATCCGGACTGCCGGAGCGTAGCTCATACGTCAAGTCGCTGACAATCGTCTCTTCGTTCACCACTGCCTTGATCTCATTGCTCAGGTCTTCCGCCACGCTCATCTTCTTGCGATGGCCGTAGGCATCCGCCTCGCCGTACTCCTTCACCGTATACCCTTCCCACTGCGCGCCTTCCGAGAGGATGACCAGCGCATAGTTGCTGGGATTATTCCTTTTGTCGTTCAACACCAGCTCGATCAGCTTCGGCAGCGTCACGCGGTATTCCGGAATGCAGCAGCGCAGCGACGTCACGTAGGCGGTATAGAGCGCGGTGTATCCGGCATCGCGGCCGAACACCCGGAAGATACCGATTCGCTCGTGCGAGCCTACCGTGGTTCGCTGCCGCTCAATCGCGTCGATAGCCCGCGTCACAGCCGTTGAGAATCCGATGCAGTATTCGGTGTTGCGGACATCGTTATCCATGGTTTTCGGGACAGCGACCACCGGCATCCCCTGACGCCCCAGCTCGGCGGCGTAACTCAGAGTGTCGTCGCCGCCAATAGCGATCAGATAGTCGAGCGCCAAAGCTTCGATATTCTTCTGTACTGCCTTGGTGACGTCGTAGGTGATGCCCTTGGGCGTTTCGTTCTTGGGAAATTCCTGCCCCGCCAGAACCGGCGGAAGCTGTTTCATCTTCGAGGGGCTGGTGCGCGAGGTGTGCAGGTACGTGCCGCCCGTGCGGTCGATGGTGCGAGTGTTCTCGCGGTTCAGCGGCAGCACATACTTGGCGCGGCTGGCCGGATCCTGCAAGTTCACGTGCGTTAGCCCTTCCCATCCGCGCCGGATTCCGATAACCTCGCAACCCAGCTCGCCGCTTCGGTAGACCACCGATTTGATCACGGAGTTTAAACCCGGTACGTCGCCGCCCCCAGTTAGAATACCGATTCGCTTTACCGCCATGAGTGCTCCTGGTTCTGATGATTGGGAAACCTAATTATAAGCCGTGGCTCGCCGACACCGGATTAGCGACCGGGCTGGGGAGGCGCGGCAAGGCGCTACCATGAGTAAGATGTCGGACAAAGTTGCTGTATTCGATACCACCCTGAGAGACGGGGAGCAGGCCGCCGGGACGCGCCTGGGAAGCCGCGAGAAGCTCATGATCGCCCGGCAACTGGCGCAGTTGAAGGTCGATGTGATCGAAGCCGGTTATCCCGCGTCTTCCCCCGAAGACTCCGAGGCCGTCCGTCTCATCTGTGAGGAGATCCAGGGTCCCACCATTTGCGCCTTGTCTCGGGCGGTGCCGGTCGATATCGAGGCCTGCGGCAAAGCGCTCGCTAAAGCCCGTCGGCCGCGGATCCACACGGGGATCGGCGCCTCCGATATCCACATCATGGGTAAGTTTCAGGATGAGCGATATGGGCGCACGCTCGGCGAGAAGAAGGTCAAGATCCTGCAAATGGCGATCGACGCGGTCAAACTGGCGCGGCAATTTGCCGACGATGTGGAGTTCTACGCCGAAGACGCCGGCCGGTCCGATCCCACGTACCTCTTTGAAATGATCGAAGCGGCCATTGAAGCCGGCGCCACGGTGGTCAACATTCCCGACACGACGGGTTACACCGTTCCCGAGCAGTATGGCTGCCTGATCCGTACCATTCGCGAGCGGGTGCCCAATATCGGCCAGGCGACCATCAGCGTGCACTGCCACGACGACCTGGGAATGGCCGTGGCTAATTCGCTGTACGGCGTTCTGAACGGCGCGCGCCAGGTGGAAGGCACCATCAACGGTATTGGCGAGCGTGCCGGAAACGCCGCGCTTGAAGAGGTGGTCATGGCCTTGCGCACGCGTGCCGATTTTTTCGGCCTGCACACGGACGTAGATGGCCGCGAGTTGCACCGCACCAGCCGGCTGGTGGCCGATCTGCTCGGCATCAAGGTCCCCCCCAACAAAGCCGTGGTGGGAGGCAATGCGTTTTCCCACAGCTCGGGAATCCACGTGGATGGTTTTCTGAAGCAGCGCGAGACCTACGAAATTATGCGGCCGGAAGATGTGGGCATCGAAGAGAGCCGCGTGGTGCTGACCGCTCGGACGGGACGGCATGGCCTCCGCGACCGCCTGCAGAAACTGGGTTACACGCTCTCGCAAACCGAGCTAGACCAGGCGTACCAGCGATTTCTGGCGGTGGCCGACAAGAAGCAGGAAGTCTTCGACGAGGATCTCGTCGCCATCCTGCATGACGAAATTCATCCGGTGCCGGAAACCTATCAGCTCGACTACCTGCATATCTATAGCGGCACGTCGGCGATTCCCACGGCCACCGTGCGGCTGCGCGTCGAAGGTGAATCGCGCGAAGGCGCGGCCATTGGAGACGGTCCGGTGGATGCCGTTTGCAAAGCTCTCTGCGCAGTAACGAAGACGACGGCCCGCTTAGTGACCTATGAAATTCGAGCCGTAACCAGCGGCACCGAGGCCCTGGGCGAGGTGACCGTGCAACTGGAGAAAGACGGCTTCAAAGTGGTAGGCCGAGGCGCCTCCACGGACGTGATCGAAGCCAGCGCTAAAGCCTACGTAGATGGCCTCAACAAGCTGGCGAATCTAGCCGTCAAGCGCGCGATCGACCCGCCCCACGTCCCGTAGGTCATGCACGAATCGAACCCTGTTCTACATCCCGACCTCCACGGGCGCGTTGCCATAGTCACGGGAGCGAGCCGGGGAATCGGCAGAGCCCTGGCCATCCGCCTGGCCCGCGAAGGAGCCGATGTCACTGTAGCGGCGAAGAGTGAAGAGTCCACCGCGCGCCTCCCAGGCAGCATTCACGAGACCGCCAACGAAATCCGCTCCCTGGGACGCCGCGCCCTGGCCATCGCGACCGACGTGCGCGACGAAGAGGCCATCCGCAACATGATCGAGCGTACCATCGCCGAGTTCGGCCGCCTCGACATCCTGGTGAACAATGCGGGCGCGATCTGGGCTCAGCCGATTCTCGAGACGTCGCCCAAGCGCTTCGACCTGATGATGGAGGTCAACGTCCGGGCCGCGTACATCGCCTGCTACTACGCGTTGCCGCAAATGGTGAAGCAGCAGTGGGGCCACGTACTCAACATGTGCCCGCGACTCTCCCACGAACCCTCGCCCGGCAAAGTTGCCTACATGATTTCCAAGCTCGGCATGACCCGCGTCGCTATCGGCCTAGCCGCGGAGCACCGCCGCGACAACATCGCGGGCAATTCGCTGTGGCCGCGCACCATCATCGAGACCCAGGCATCTATCAACTGGAAAATGGCCGACCGTTCCCAGTGGCGCACGCCCGAGATCGTCTGCGATGCGACGCTGGCCATAATAGCCGGAGAACCGCGAAACACAACCGGCCGCCAGTGGATCGACGAAGAAGCGCTCGAAGAATTAGCCGGCATCACGAACTTCGACCACTACTGGTGCGAAGGCAAGCCGCCGGCGAATCCGATTTACATCGATCAATGGTAGGGGCCGTTCCGATATACCTTCTCGTATTCGCGCGCCGAATGTTCCCAGGAGTAGTCAGCGTTCATGGCGTTCCTCATCAGCGCAGCCCAATGCTTGGGACATCCGAAGGCCCCCAACGCCCGGTCGAGCGCAGCCAACAGCTCTGAGCCCTCGTAAGCGTCGAACACAAACCCGGTACCGCTTCCGCTAACCGGGTCGAATTCCGTTACGCTGTCCTTCAGCCCACCCGTGGCGCGGACGATGGGAATCGTCCCATATTTCATACTGTAAAGCTGGTTCAATCCGCAGGGCTCATAGTGCGACGGCATCAGGAACATGTCGGCGCCGGCCTCGATCTGATGCGCCAGGGCATCATCGAAAGCGATACGGACGCCAAGTTGTTCCGGGTTTTTCTTAGCGACAGCTCGAATGAAGTCTTCGTAGCGCCGGTCGCCGGTTCCGAGGACCACCAACTGCAAGGCTCGGCCGAGCATCTCTTCCAGGACGGCTTCGATTAGGTCGAACCCTTTCTGGGCCGCCAGCCGCGCCACCACGCCAAGCAGAGCGACTTCCGGATCCGGCTTCAGTCCAAAGGCCGCTTGCAGCGCCGCTTTGCACGTTCGCTTTCCGAAAAGGTCCTCGGGACAATAGTTCTCGGCGATCAGTGGATCCGTTCGCGGATTCCAGGTCTCATAGTCAGCGCCATTGAGTACACCCACCAGTTGGGGCGCGCGGGCGCGCAAAAGCCCGTCCAGCCCAAAGCCATGCTCGGGCGTCTGTATCTCCTGGCTATAAGTCGGACTGACGGTTGTGATCGCATCGGCAAATACCAACCCGCCTTTCAGAAAGTTGATCTTGCCGTAGAACTCCAGGTGGCGGGGCGTGAACAGGCTGCGGTCGAGGCCCAGCAAGTCCCACTCGTTTGCCGGCGAGTGTCCTTGATAGCCGAGGTTGTGAATCGTGAGCATGCTCTGCGTCGAACCGAGACCGGGATACAACTCGGGCTGAGCTCGTAAGAACGCAATAGCCAGGGCGGCCTGCCAATCGTGGACGTGCAGCACGTGCGGCGCGCCAATCCCACGCAGCACTTCGAGAACGCCGCGAGAGAAGAAGGCGAATCGCTCGCCGTTGTCCGCGTAGCCGCCTTCTGGGCCACCGTACAAGAACGGCCGATTGAAGAACCGATCGCAGCGGATGAAGTATACAGGGATGTCTTTCCCTGCTGTCGCCTCCAGCACCATACCTTCTACGAGCCGGCCCCCCATCGGCACCGCGATGCGCTGGCCGGTCTCGCGCAAGGCGATACGGCTCTCCAGCACCTGGCGATACGCGGGCAGGATCGCGCAGACTTCGTGACCGGCCTCGCGCAGGGCCACCGCCAATGAGCCCACCATGTCGGCCAACCCGCCGGTCTTGGCGAACGGGATCATTTCGGGAGACGCCATCACAATCTTCAGCCGCGGCGGCAGAGCCACAGGCACTCGCTCCACAGCACGCGCGGGGAGCGAGTGCGCCACTCCTTCGGCGAAAGCCCCACCCGCGGAAATCCCTGCGAAGATGCAGTCCTGGCCCTCCAGCGCGCGCAACGCAGCTTCATCCACCTGGCCGCCCTCAATCTGGTGGCCGAGATCGTAGAGCCGATGGAGGTGGCCCTTGGTCCTGCGAGTGGCGTACTCCTTCATGGCGCCCGAATGAATCATGAATGCCCAGTCACTCGCCTGCGCCAGCAGCAGCTCGCGCGCCGCCTGGTCCATGGCCCGCTTTGTCACTCCGGCAGCGCGCGGATTGGCCGCGCCCAATCTCTCCAGAAGTTCGGCGCCCTGCTGCAGATGCCGATAGATCCAGTCATTCTCGCTGTTCAACCAGACTTCGTTGAAGCCGTTGCGCCCCCAACTCGAGAGACACGGCGTGGCCGATTGGTTGTCGGGATACTCGGCAAGGTATTCCGTAGGCGTTACCAAACGGATGGTGTCTTGCTCAGCGGTCTGGCGGATGAGGTAGTCCAGCCAGCGTGGGCCTTCGAACCACCAGTGACCAAACAACTCCGCGTCGTAGGGCGCAACCATCAGCGGCTTGCGGTCCATGCCGGCCAAAAGCGTCGTCGCCTGTTTGATCCGCTCGGACAGGAAATGAGCCGCGTGAGTGGCTGCTTTGTGCTCCGCCCTTTCGGGCACGTACGGTTCCTTGTGCTTGCCGGCGCCGGTGATCCGGTAATACTTGATTCCGGTATCAATTCGAATGCCGTCGGGGTGGATGTACGGGCCGATGTAGTCAAGGTCCAGGTCGTGCCCGATGTCGCGGTAGAACTCGCGGTAGTCGAAGTCCCCTGGATAGCCGACCGTGGAACTCCACACCTGCTGCGAGCAATCCGGATCACGGCCAAATGCAGCCACGCCCGAAGGGCAAATAATAGGCGTGTAGACACCATAGTGTGGCCTGTGATCGGCCCGCGTGATTCCGTGCGTTTCGAGGATGGTGTACCTGATGTTGTGATCGCTCAGAATGCGATCGACGCCCGGGTAGTAGCCGCACTCCGGAAGCCAGAAGCCATTAGGATCGCGCCCGAAAGTCTGCCGGTAGTGTTCCAGGCCGACTCCGACTTGAGCCCGCACGGCAGATTCGCTAACGGAAAGTAGTGGCAGATACCCGTGCGTGGCCGCACTAGCCATAACCTCCACTTTCCCTGTTTGCTGATAACGCTGCAGGCCGCCGACCAGGTTCTTCTGGTAGCGCTCGACGAACGCCTCACGCACGCGAAGGTGCAAACGGTGGTACATCTTCGCCACGGAATGGAAGGCAGGCCAGGAAGCGGTCCGCTCGACTTCTTTCTCCGCAAGCTCGATGGTTCGCTCCAGCTTCTTCAGGTACCGCGACTGCAACAGCGGGTCAAGCAGCATGGAACCGAGAGTCGGAGACAGAGAGACCGTCAGGCGGAAATCGATGTCATCTTCGATCAGACTGTCTAGTATCAGGAACAGCGGGACGTAGGTCTCGGTGATCGCTTCGAACAGCCAATTCTCTTCCAGAGAATCCTGGTGCTCGGGATGGCGAACGTAAGGTAGGTGGGCGTGGAGTACAAGAGCCAGATATCCTTGCATGGTCAGGTAGGGGGCTTCGGGGGTTTGGAAGAGACACCTGCGGAGAAATGCTCCTCGGCGAGTTGGGTCAGATCGCCGGGCTCGTGCGGCTGGCTGGCTAGCGAACGCGTAGCGATCTTATCCGGCGTGAGCAGTTCCCCGGCTAAGCGAGGCCGTGGCCTCCAGTCGAGCGACGCGTAGATCTCTTGCAGCCTCGTTCGTAGTATGGTGGGCGCGTCTACGGGTTCGGGAATGCGCGGCGTTGCGGAGGGCGCTGGTGCTTCGGCGGAGACCGCTTCCTCACGGTCGCGGTTCTGTGAGACGGTCTGCGGTTGCAGCGGTACGCTGTCTTGCTGAGCCGTGACCAGAGGGAGAGGCGCTTCCTCGACCGCCTCCGCGACGGGCACAATTTCGGGTAGCTCCATCTGCGGGGCTTCCGCTGGCGTCAGCGCGGGCGGCGCGGCGACTGGCCATGCACGCGGCGTCTGGATCGTATTCGAGCGCGCCAGGGGAGTGAAGCCGCCGCCCTCCTCAACCAGGCCAAGCTCCGCATAATACGATCTCTCCGGTGTCCAGAGTTGGATGTACCGGTTCCTGGCGGCGAGCGACACGCCTACTTCGAAGCAACCGCCAGTCTCACTGGTCGCGTCATGGACACGCAACACGGCCTGCGTACGCTCAGCGGGCTTAGCGGAAGGTACGTCCCAATAAGCGTGGACGAGGTAGGGGTCGATCACCAACAGGGTCACCCTTGCCGGGCCTTCATAGTCCGGCAACGGGTCCGCCTCGGGGGGAGGTGTAGTTCGCTCGTCCAGAAGAACTAGAATGCCACAGATTAAAAGTCGTGTTGAAGAATAGCCGTCGCCCGACGGCAGAGTTCGCGGGCGTAGTCGGTCCACACGCCGCTGCCCCAGTAGCGGAAGCAACTGGTCTGGGTCATCAGCAAATAGTACAAGGCGTTGCGAAAACGCGGGTGGGCGGGAGAGACTCCTTTGGTCTTTTCCGCAAATAGCACGCTCACCTGGTCCATGGGGCCTAAAACGTGACTGTAGCCGCGGACCCAAGAGAGGTTGTTAGTCCAGCTTCCGCCTTCCATGTGGAAGCGCCCATCCTCTTTGCGCAGATCCTCAATGACTTTGTCGATGGCTTCCCGGCCTGAGCGCCCCTCGAAACGATCCCAGATCCGTTTCTGCATGATCGGCTGGATGGCGGGGAAATCAAATTCGCCGATCCCGAGGGTATCCAGATATTCCAGGTACTCGGTGGCATTGACCGGGGGCACGTCGGAGTGGGACGCATCGCGCATCACTTCCTGATATTTCGAGGGGAATTCATTCATCATCACACCGCCGTTCTCGCCGTCGGCGATCTGGGCGGTAATGGGCGGGATCGACTTGCCGGCGACGCCGTGGTGGTTCAGACCTTTGGCCTCGTAGTACGGTTGCATCTGGGCCACAAGCTTCGTGTCGCTGCCTTGCGTTTTAATGATTGCTGTGATGCTCGCGGTCTTTCCCTCGGAACTGCGCGCCACCAGCAGGTGCGGTATGTGTTGCTGGCGCAGCGGGCCACCGTCTTCGACGCGCTCGACGGTGTGTTCCTGCACCAGAACCCAACGGTAGCCGCAGTCCTTCAGGGTCCGCACAAACTCATAGGCCACGTCGGGATGGTTGGGGAAGGCCATTTCCGCGGGGGAGAAGCCGCGAACCCGACTCACCGCCTCGAGCCCGAAGATGCCGGCGAAGTGGTGCTGCCAGGCGCGTACGTGCAGTCGAAAATCCTGGGCCGGTGTGGAGGGAGCCACGGCGTGCCCCCAAGTGTTGCCCAGCCACTCCACGGCGCGGCGGTATGCAGGGTCGCAAGTAATTGTCTTGAGGCTGTCGATCACATCGTCGTGGCCCATGGTCCGCAGGCCGTGCAGTAAGCAGCCGGAATAATCGAGCATGATGCGGGGCTGCTTGCCCTCATGAATCAATTGCGGAATGAACTCGCCCATGCGCTTGTAGCACCAGGCGAAGATGCCGGCGTTGTAGCGCGCTTCGTCGTTGCCGTAGTCCCGCATGTGCTGTAGATTGCTGATAATGGCCGCGGTGCTGAGGTCGGTTCCTCCGGCGGGGATCAGAGGCTGATGCATATGGAGGGCATTAGCGAAGGTGCTTCGCGCTCGGCCGAAATCAATCCCGGATTCCACGAGATAAACAGGGCCCTTGCGGGCCATCGCCTCTGCCACGAGGTCTTCTGACCCGCTGATATTCGGTAAACCTTCCACATATTCAGCAAGACTTGTTGTGGTCATAGTTCTTTCCTGGTTCTGGTTAAAACCTCCGCTCCCTTACGGTCGCGGTTCCTTGTCGATCATTTGACGGATTGCGATAGTGCGCGGCCGGCCATGGGCGCGTAAGCTTGCCCGGCGTATTCCTTCACCATGCGCCGCGCGCAAAAATGCGGTGCAACCGTGCGGATGGACGCTTTGACTATCTCGAGCCAACGTCTCGGCAAACCCCATCGGTCACGCTCGTAAAAAACAGGCACGATCTGCTCTTCCAGCAGCCGGTACAAGGCCTCCGCTTCGGCCTCGTCGGAGCCAGCGGCGGTTCCGTCGATCATCCATCCATTTGCTCCGTTGTAGGCTTCCGGCCACCACCCATCCGCCACACTTAAGTGTGGCACGCCATTGACCGCTGCTTTCATACCACTGGTGCCGGAGGCCTCCATGGGTTCGCGCGGCGTATTCATCCACACATCGCAGCCCTGGACGAAACAGTGGGCCACATGCAAATCGTAGTCCTCCACGAACGCCACGCGACCGCCGAAATTGGGGTCCATGGCTTCTCGATAAATGCGCTGCATCGGGCGTTTGCCGGTCTCGTCGGCGGGGTGGGCCTTGCCCGCGAAGATTACCTGGACGGGCCGGCCCGGGGCATTCAGAATCCTTTGCAGCCGAGCCGGGTTGCGGAAGATCAGATCGGGGCGCTTGTACTCGGTGAATCGCCGTGCGAATCCTATGGTGAGCGCAGTGGGATCGAGCAGCGTGCCGGCCGCCAATACCTGCGCATAGCCCATCTGGCCGTCCCTCCAGGCCTGGCGCGCGCGTTCGCGGGCGAACTCCAGCAGGTAGCGCCGCAACAACTGCCGCACCGACCAGAGATCTTCATCCGGAATGAACGCGATCCGCTCCCAGAACCCAGGCTCGTCCTGATGCTCCTGCCAATCTGTGCCCAGCCAGCGGCCGAACAGTTCGGCCATCGGCTGGGCTATCCAGGTTGGGACATGTATACCATTGGTGATGGCTCGCACGGGACGCTGCTCTTCCGGCATATCGCCCCAAAAGGAAGCCCACATGCCGACAGTCACTTGCCGATGGCGGCGGCTCACGGCATTGATCGCCGAGGATCCGCGCAGCGCTACCGCTGTCATATTGAACGAGCTCTCTTCGCGATCGTGGCTTCCTAACGCGAGGAACGTGTTTCGCCGCTCGCCTGCGGTCTCCCAGAAGCGTGCCAGTTGACTATCCACCATGTGGAACGGAAAGACGTCGTGCCCTGCGGGAACCGGCGTGTGAGTGGTGAACACGGTAGTCGATCGGACTTCCCCGAGAGCGGCCAAGAAGCTCTCGCCTTCCGCCACCAACTCGCGGATGCGTTCCAGGATCACGAACGCGGTGTGACCTTCGTTGAGATGCCAAACCGTCGGGTTATACCCCAGGGTTCGCAACGCGCGTACGCCACCGACACCGAGAATCACTTCCTGCCGCAAGCGTGCCTCGCGCTCACTCACATAGAGCCGCGAGGAAAGCTCGCGCTCCCAGCCGGCGTTATCCGGCAAATCCGTGTCGAGCAGGAACAACTTCACGCGACCCAGCAGCACCTGCCAGACGGCCACCTGCACGCTTCCATGACCCAGAGGCACGGCCACCTGGCACGGGCGTCCATTCGGTTCGAGCGCGCGCTCCAGGGCTACGTCGCGATAGTCCAGCCGTTGGTGCCGTTCAATCTGCCATCCCTCGGGGGAGATCTTCTGATGGAAGTAGCCCAATTGATAAAGGAAGCCCACGGCCACGAACGGAAGCCCGAGATCGCTGGCTTCTTTGCAATGGTCGCCCGCCAACACGCCCAGCCCCCCGGCATAGATGGGCAAGGATTGGTGAAGCGCAAACTCGGCAGAGAAGTAGGCGATCAAACCGCCGGATAGATCGGGGAATTGGTTGGCCCACCAGGTTTTGCCTGCGCCGCGCGCCCGATCCAGCGCAGCGATTGCCTCATCGTACATCGAAAGAAACGAAGAATCCGCGGCGGCGCGCTGGAATTGCTCCGGAGTTAGCATCTGGAGCATCTGCACCGGGTTGTGGCCGGTGGCGCGCCAGAGTTGTAAGTCCAGACGCCGGAAGACTTCCCGCGCGGTGCGATGCCAACTCCACGAAAGATCGTGGGCCAGATCGTCGAGGCGTCGAATACGATCTGGAAGAGCAACCGCTTCATGATCCATCGCTCACTCACTCCAGAGCGTCATCATGACCGGTAGACAGAGAGTGTTTGATCGGCAATGGCATCCCAATTAAACGCTGTTTCCGCCGCGATGCGCCCATTGCGCCCCATCCAGCGAGCCCATTCGAAATCAGTAAACATTGTGCCCACACCCCACGCGATGGATTCCGCTTGAGCGTGGACCTTAAGACCGTTTACCTCGTGCCAGACAAATTCCTCAGGACCTCCATTCCTGGTGGAGACCACCGGCTTGCCGGCGCTCCAGGCCTCTAGAATCACGATGCCAAACGGCTCATTGCGGCTGGGTACGCAAACCACATCGCAGGACTTGTAAAGGTCAGCCAGCGTACCGTTGGTCTGGAACCCGACAAAACGCGCTGCATGCGCCACGCCCAATTGGTGCGCCCGCGACTCCATCGACCGGCGCATCTCCCCTTCCCCGGCAAAGACGAATTTAGTACGCGGGTGATACCTCAAAACATGAGGAAACGCCTCCATCATCAGGTCGGGACCCTTCTGCTGGGTGATGCGTCCCACAAAAAGCACCATCGGGTCGGTCGGCCCAATCGCATAGCGCCGCCGGATACCCGACGGCTCGACCCATCCGTCAAAATTGGAGACATTCACTCCGTTGTAGACGACGGAAACCTTCCAGTCGGGGACTTCGTACATCCACTGGACTTCGCGCTTCAGCGCGTTCGAAACCGTAATCACGCGATCGGCCCAGTAGGTGCCCGCCCGCTCCTGATATCGCACGCGGACCGAGAGTCCATTGTGAAAGACATTACCGCAGCGGCCGTATTCCGTAGAGTGAATCGTCAGGATACCGCGCCGACCACGTTGATCGCGAATCCAGATCAAGGCATTGGCCGTGAGCCAGTCATGCGCATGGAGTATGTCGAACGGCCCTGAGAAGTCTTCGGCTTCCAATACGTGACGAACAAAGGAGCCGCACATATTATTGACTTCGTCCACGAAGTTAGGATTCAGCGCGAAAGGGCAACGATGGTAATGAACGCCATGAATTAGTTGATAGTGCGCCTGGCCGGGACCCATGCGTGTGAACACATGTACTTCGTGACCTTTTCGCTCCAGAGCAGCGCCTAACTCCGTAACATGAGTGGCGACCCCTCCCACCGGTATGGAGTGTAGAGATTCCCAGCTTAACAGTGCAATTTTCATAGAAGGCCAGCAACCTCAGTAAGGCAGTCTCCTCTGAAATAAGCAACGCTATCCTAGGTGACTCACGCAGATGGCATCACATCCGCAGGTAAGCAACAGGGTCTGGGCATCCTGGCCCGGGGAGGTGCACAGAAATGGCCAATTGACTCCGCGAACAATAGGCCGCAGCGCGGCACAGCTATCTTCTATCGCCAGCCGAAAGAAGACGTAGCGACATTTGAGATCCAGGAACTACCGGAGATAACACTCCCTCCTCGCACGGTGCTGTCTCAAACGCTCAGTTAAATTCTAAAACATATTTACTTAACACAGAGAAGAAAATTTTTGATGAACAACATTACGAATGCGTTTCGCGGAATGCGCTGAGAGTGTTGTCTTAACTAGCATTTTTTTGTCATCCTAGAAGACTTGGAAACGACATTCACATCAACCATCGCCCCCGACGTGGCCGCGATGATCACTAGTGGTTGCTATAGCCTGCCGTTCGATGTTCTAGGAATGCATTGGGTAACTCTCGAGGGAAGACGGGCTGTAGCGGTTCGTACCTTTCAGCCTCAGGCGTCGGCTGTCTCGGTGATCCGCAATGGGCGGGAGTGTGCGATGGAGTACACTCACCCCGATGGACTCTTTGAGGCGATTTTTCCCGGCGAAACTGAATTCTTTCCTTATCGGCTCTTGATTACGCTGCATAGCGGCCCAGGCTCGACGGCGCCCCAGCGCTACGAAACCGAAGACCCGTATCGCTACTCGCCGGTACTTACGGATTTCGATTTGCACCTCTTCAACGAGGGGACGCACCTGCGCTTGTATGAAAAGTTAGGCGCCCAAACCATCGAGCACGAGGGCGCCAAGGGCGTAGCTTTCGCAGTGTGGGCGCCCAACGCAGAGCGCGTCAGCGTCGTCGGAAACTTTAATCAGTGGGACGGGCGGCGGCATCCCATGCGGCCGCGCGGCGCGTCAGGAGTCTGGGAGATCTTCGTTCCTGGCCTCCAGCAAGGCGATCTCTACCGGTTCGAGATCAAGACGCGATACCAGGGCTACATGGCCGTCAAGTCTGATCCCTTCGGCTTTGCCGCGGAACTGCGCCCCAAGAACGCCTCTGTCATCTGGGACCTCAGCCGCTATCGGTGGGGCGACGGCCACTGGATGGCCACGCGCAAGCATGCGCAAAGCCTGGACGCGCCGATGGCGATTTACGAAGTCCAGCTTGGTTCCTGGAAACGCGAGCCAGACCCCCAGTACGGCCATCGCTGGCTCACCTACCGAGAATTGGCCGAGCAACTGGTGCCTTATGCGAAGGGGATGGGTTACACGCATATCGAACTGTTGCCCATCACCGAGCACCCTTTTGACGGCTCGTGGGGCTATCAGACCACCGGCTACTTCGCACCGACTTCGCGCCACGGAACACCGGACGATTTCCGTTACTTCGTGGACCAGGCACACCAGGCCGGGCTCGGCGTTATCGTCGACTGGGTTCCCGCGCATTTCCCTAAGGACGGTCACGGCCTCGCTTTCTTCGATGGGACGCACCTGTTCGAACATGCTGATCCACGCCTGGGGGAACACCAGGACTGGGGCTCACTCATCTATAACTACGGCCGGAACGAGGTGCGCGCGTTCCTGCTCTCGAGCGCGCTGTTCTGGCTGGATCGCTACCACATCGACGGGCTGCGGGTGGATGCCGTCGCTTCGATGCTCTACCTGGACTATTCGCGCAATGAAGGCGAATGGATACCGAACCAGTACGGCGGGCGAGAGAATCTGGAAGCTGTGGCATTCTTAAAGCGCTTCAATGAGGTGGTTCATCAGGATTTTCCGGACGTATTAACTTTCGCGGAGGAGTCCACGGCTTGGGGCATGGTGTCGCGCCCTACCTACGTCGGCGGCCTGGGGTTCGACCTGAAGTGGAACATGGGTTGGATGCACGACATGCTCGAGTATGTCGGCAAGGAACCGATCCATCGGCGCTATCACCACAACAACCTGACCTTTTCGCTGCTGTACGCGTTTACGGAAAACTTTATTCTGCCTCTGTCGCACGACGAGGTGGTCCACGGCAAGGGAGCGCTGCTGGCCAATATGCCGGGCGATTACTGGCAGAAGTTCGCGAATCTGCGCGCACTCTACGGCTACATGTACGCCCACCCCGGCAAGAAACTACTCTTCATGGGCGGCGAGATCGGCCAGTGGAATGAGTGGAACCACGAGTGGGAAGTCGAGTGGGTCCTACTCTACTTCGATGCCCACCGGCAGATGCAGGAATACGTGCGGGCGCTCAACCGCCTGTATACGGCCCAGCCGGCGCTTTACGAAGTGGACTTCTCCTGGGAGGGCTTTCAGTGGATCGATTTTCACGATGTCGATAACAGCATCGTTACGTTCCTCCGGCGCGCCAAGAACCCGGATGATTTTGTGCTGGTGGTTTCCAACTTCACGCCGGTACCCCGTGAAGGTTATCGGATCGGCGTGCCGCGAGGGGGATTCTACCGCGAATTGCTGAATAGCGATTCGATGTACTTCGGCGGCAGCAACATGGGTAATGGCCTGGGCGTGCCGTCCGAGCCGAAGCCTTGGCAGGGCCAGCCGGAGTCTATCGTGATCACGGTTCCGCCGCTGGCGGTAGTGTATCTGAAACCGGACTAGCACTGCGACCGCATGAAATAGCGCTGTGTTGTGTGGGGCGGGCTTCAGCCTGCAGCGGACTTTAGTCCGCCATCCGAACCAGCGGGCTGAAGTCCCGCGCAGGCTTCAGAGGTACTTGCAGAATTCGCCGTACGCGCCCCCGAGGGCGCTGAACAGGGAGTTTAGAAAATGTTTTGAGTAAAGGGCCGATTCCCAATAGAATATTTGTGACCAAACAAAAAACCCTATTGGAAGG
>DASZIV010000175.1:0-9047 GCA_035948775.1 Bryobacteraceae bacterium | reverse complement strand
CGTTCACGCCGGCAGGTGAGCGCACGAAGAAAGCTCCATCGCGCGGTGGACGCACAGGTAGCAACGGCCAACAGCATCCCGTGGTCATCGACTGCGAAGTTCTCCAGAAACGGCGTTCTCGTTGCACCACTCCGGGTGAGTCACGCGCTACTCGGAGAAAGCCAATGGTTACGGGGGATAGAACGGATCGGGAACCACAAACGTCCCGGATTCCGGCGATCCACCTTGACGTCGCCGACTCACTGAATTGCCTGCTGCGGCAAACACACCTAGGAAACGGTACTCGATCGTCGGCGATCCCGAGTGATGCTGGCGTTCGGCTTAAGTCCATGCTGATGGGCGTTCGCCCTACGTTATCGAAAGAAGCGCGCATCATATCGGAATGTTTCCGGCGCGCGCACTCGGATCTTGGTGAATTCGCGATGCCGCGGGTTGATGAGCCAGTTAGCTTCCTCCGGGGCGAGTGCGGACGGCACTACAAGAATGGCGTCACGGGCCGCGCGCACAAGCCCGTCGCCGATCTCGGCCAAGCCCGACGGCGGTGGAGTGCGACGCCAGTTTGCCGGCAGTTGCTTTGCTGGAATGGTGGTGCGAGACATGCTGTCGGGAATATCCGCCGTGACGACCACAAGATCCTTGGGTGCATCGTCGGGGTCGATGTGGACGAAGTATTCGATCATGGCGAGCGATAAATATTCGGCGGTGTACGCAAGACGGACGCCCGCGCTGGACCACCGCCCGCCAAAACGATAGGCGCCCTCGCCATCCAGGAGTTTCTTCGAAAAGGGTTTGCGGAGGATGCGTTAGACGCGCGTCAACTCACGCCGCCATAAGCGGCGCGGCCGAGGACGTTTTCCACTGCCCTCGCGCCCGGCTCCGTATCGATCAAATCGAGCGGAACCTGGCCTCCCAGGGCTCGGTTGGGCCGCTTCAACCAGCGGGTTGCGGTTGCCTCGTCACCGAGACAATGTTTCGCCAGGGCGACAATCCGCGCGAGCCGGTAAAGTCGATCCGATTCGTATCGCGCGAGCCGCCCTTCGCGACGCCGCCGCTGCAAGCTCCGTGCCGACAGATCCAGGGCGGCGGCCAACTCTTTGAGCGTGATGCCGGCACCCTGCATCACTTCAGCGACAACGGTTTGCGGAAACCCTTCTCGAATGGCGGCGCGCAGGTCGGTCTCTGTCCGGAAAGATCGTCCCAAAATCGACCGGCCGCCCAGCTCATCGACAACCGCCTGCAGTTCATTTACCATTCTGTCGCCTACTGTAGCGCCAAATGGCGCCAGTCACGGGGCGCGCTTCGCCTGCCGCGCGAAGAAATCCAGCATCGGGCCGAATTGGCCAATCGCGGCGTCCTGGTGTCCAGCGCCTGACACTTCCACATAGACAACCGCAACGCCGGCTTGCCGCGCGGCCTCAGCCATCGCGCGCGATTGCCTTACCGGAACAGTCTGATCGCCCGATCCATGCACGATGTACTGCGGGATATGGCGGATCTTGCCCATGTCCGCTGGCTCGCCGCCGCCTGCGATCGGCCCCAGGGCTGCGAACAAATCCGGATGCTCTGTGGCCAGCCGCCACGTGGCGTAGGCGCCCATGGAATGGCCCATAAGATAGATGCGGCTGGCGTCAACGCGGTATTGGCGGCGCACTTCCGCTAGGACATCGAAGATGTCCTGTTCGGCCGCGCCGCGATATCCCGAATGCGGGTCGCGGCCCTTGGGGCAGACGACGAGGAAGCCGTGCCGCTGGGCTTCGGGCTGGAGCGGCGATTGCGGGAAATCGTCGAAGAAATCGTTCTCATCGCCGCCGGCACCGTGCAGTGCGATCACCAGGGGTGAGGGCCGAGCCGCCTCGTAACCGTCGGGAATGAAGATGCGGTAAGGCTGCAGAGAGTGGTCCACTGGAGAGCGGTAGGCGCGGCGGAAATCGCCGTGATTGCCTGCAAACGGGTCCCGGCCGGCATCCAACGCGTCCAGAATGGCATTGGCCTGCGTGATCTGCTCTCGGAACGGGTAGCGGCCGAAGCGTCGTACACCTTCTTCACCGCGATCGGTACGTTCGTAGAACTGCAATACGTACTCTACGGTTGCGAGCGCCGGCGAATCGCGCCGTTGGACCTTCGCGAGGCGCTCCTTCAGACGCTGTACCTCCTCCGAGAGACGCTCGATGTGTACCGGAAACGTTTTCACGAACAGCTCCCGCAAGCCCGGCGGAGCAGGCCCATCGGGCAACGCCAGCCGCAGCTCCAGGTGGTAGGTGCCGGGCTCTGTCTCCGGGATCGTGACGCGAGTGATAAACGGCAGGTGGGCTGATTCCACGGCCCCGCGTGCCAATTCCCGCTCGCCTGGGCCATCGTTGCTCGCGGGGACGAGAAATACCGACACCGTCGATTTCCCGCCCGCGGAGTAAAGCGCGGCAAGCGCCACGGTCACGGGCTTAGCGGGTTCGAGCATGGCATGATCGATGCGACCCTCGAGCGATGCCGCAAACTCCAGCGCGGTTGTCCAGGGCGCGTTCCGCAGGACGGCGGCGGCATGGGCATAGCGCCGTAGCGCTTCCCCAAACTGGCCGGCCTGCATCTCGTTCTGCGCTTCCCGGTCGAGCCGATCCGCCTCCTGGCGCTGCCCGCCGGTGAGTGGGAGTGTGTCTCTTTGGGAATGAAAGGCAACGGATGCGGCGCGCACCATCGCCGCGGTCTGCGCGCCCACTGGGCCGCTCCAGACCAGCGCCAACAGGCACACGCCGAAGCGCGGCATGGGCTGATGGTAGCAGATTACGCCGCGCGCTTGGGCAGACTACAGGGGCTGCCGTACGGAACTAGCGCAGGGGCGAAGAGAAACGGACAGGAACGCCTTTGTAGTAATCCGGATCGGCGAATTTTTCTTTAAAGATCCGATCCCATCGGGCGTTTTCCATGCAAAACAGACACACGCCACACTGGCAGCGCCGCTTCACCACACGTTGAACAACTTTGACGGGCGTCGCCATCGGGCGGCTTCGCCGCGTCGCTCTATGCTCCGTCAATAACTGGGCGATCACATCAGGACTCGTCAGCTCCATGAGCAATACTCCCGGGGTCGAAGTTAGCACGGTCTACAGTAAGCTTTCAAGATAACCAACCAAAGTTAGCAGCGGCAGTTATCATTGGCCGGGCCCTCCAACAATCGGCAAACGCGGTCATCCCGTATTCCCGGAGGCCCGCCGTTTGGAAGCGAATTTCTGGCGGAATTTCTGGACCTTGGGAGCTACCACGTAGGCGCAATACGGCTGCCGCGGATTATTTTGAAAATACTCCTGGTGGTAGTCCTCGGCTTTGTAAAACGTGGACGCGGGCGCGACCTCGGTCACGATGGGCTCCGGCCAGACGGCGGCGGCATTCAACTCGCGGATGATTTCCTCTGCGATCGCGCGCTGGCGATCATCATGATAGAAAATCGCGGAGCGGTACTGCGTGCCGACGTCGTTGCCCTGCCGGTCGCGTGTGGTGGGGTCGTGGATGGCGAAGAAGACATCCAGGATGTCGCGGTACGTGGTCGCTTCCGGATCGAAGGTAATCTGGACCGCCTCCGCATGACCCGTGGTCCCGCTGCATACGGCTTCGTAGGTGGGGTTGGCGACGCGCCCGCCCATGTATCCCGACTCCACCACGCGCACACCTTCCATTTCCCGATAGACCGCCTCCAGACACCAGAAACAGCCGCCCGCTAATGTCGCAATTTCGGTTTGTCCCATATATCTTTATTGAGTCAATTGCACGGTGACCGTAACATTGGCGCTCACGCTGACCTGACCGGTCTGGATAGGCGTAGTAGTGGCCGCGCCGGCTGTGCCGTTCACGATTGGCGAGTAGGTCGAGACTTCCTGCGCCGAAACCACGGTGCCGGTTTTGGCATTCAATCCCGTTGCGATGGCGTCCGCATGGGCGCGCCCGATCTTGGCTGCTTGCGTCAGCGCCTGCTGCTTCACCGGCTCGGGGTTCTGAAGGCCGAACGTCAGCCCTCCGACGTTGTTGGCGCCGGCCTGGTTGGCGCTGTCGATGAGGCTGCCGATGATCGAAAGGTCGTAGCTGGTGGCCTGCAGGGTATTGCTGGACGTGTAGCCCACGATGGTGGGAGACGGCGTGTTGGAGGAGCTGTAGCGCGGATAAACCGAGTAGGAGACGGTCTGAACCGTGCCTGCTGCACCCAACGCCTGTTTGAGCGCGGCCAGTACCGTCGCCGTCTGCGCCGCATTTTTGTGCGCCGCATCCTGGGCGGTGGAACCGTCGGTGACTACCCCGACCGTGATCTGCGCCTGGTCGGGGTTCACCGAGATGCTGGCAGTTCCACTAGCCTGTACGGTGCCGGACTGCGCCAGAATCACCGCAGGCAGAAGGAGGGGCAGCCAAAAGCAGGGCACACCCCACCTAGCCCTTCACGGCTACGGGCGCCAAATCGCGGCTCGAGATGACGCGGTCGATCATGCCATATTCCACGGCGCCATCGGGCTCCATGATGTAGTCGCGGTCCACGTCTTTGGCGATCCGGTCCACCGGCTGCCCGGTGGCAGCGGCCAGCATACCGTTCAAGATCTCACGCATGCGCAGAATTTCCCGGGCGTAGATGTCGATATCAGCGGCCTGCCCTGCCAGGCCCTGCATGGAGGGCTGGTGAATCATAATGCGGGAATTCGGCAGGCTGAAACGCTTGCCCTTGGTACCCTTGGCCAGTAGCACGGCCGCCATGGAGGCTGCCTGCCCCACGCAAATCGTGACGATGTCCGGGCGGATGAAGGCCATGGTGTCCAAGATCGCCAGTCCGGCGGTGATGGAACCGCCCGGCGAATTGATGTAAATCGAAATATCCTTTTCAGGATCTTCGGCTTCGAGGAAAAGTAACTGGGCGATGATCAGGTTTGCGACCTGGTCATCAATCGGCGTCCCTAGAAAGATGATGTTCTCTTTGAGCAGCCGTGAATAAATGTCGTACGCGCGTTCGCCCCGGGAAGTCTGTTCGACCACCATGGGGACGAGGACTGAGTGTCCCATCGTGTCCTCCGGATTCAGTTGTGAGAAAAAAAGCTGGGCCTGCCCAGCCCTATGCCCGTTTTGCGGTTACCGGCCGTTTGGATTTGCGCTGTTTGGACATGGCCAGGTTCTTTTTCTTGATCTCCAGCGCTTTCGCCAGATCGGCGATCGTATTCCGCCCTAAATAATCCATGATACGCGAACGCAGGGCTACCCAGCTATCGTGCATGGAGCAGGGCATGTCGTCGGAGCACTCCGAAAGTCCGCTGGCGCACTGCTGGTAGGGCGCCAGGCCGTCGAGGGCTTCAACGATATCCAGCAAGCGGATTTCGCCCGGATCTACGCGCAGCGCGAATCCGCCGGTCGGACCCTTACTCGAGCGGAGCAGACCCTTGCGCGCCAGTTGCTGTAGAATTTTGGCCAGAAAGTGAGCCGGAATATCCTCCTGCTCCGCGATATTCTTCACCATCGCGAACTTGCCATCGGGTACCTGGGCCAGATGCACAAAGGCCCGAATCGCATACTCAGCCGAACGCGAATAAATCATTCTTCTCTCCCGCAGGATTCGGAAATCTCTATTCCGTTATCTTAAAATGTGACGGGCACTTAGCGCAAGTATCTCTTTGGCGGCGGGGGGTAATATGGGACACGCCGGCGCATGGTGCTGCCGACACCAGGAAATCTTTTGTTGCCATGATAAACAAGAGGGGGGACTACGCATGAAATGGCAGTTTCGAACGGCGGTGCTTGCGCTGGTTCCCTTTTGTGCCGGGGCACAGCCCCAACCATCCAAGCCGTCGGTGCAGGCCATGGGTGAGGCGGTCATCCAAGTAAAGCCGGACCAGGCCAGGCTAACCATCGGCGTGGTAACGCAAGCTCCCACCGCGCAGGCCGCGGCCGCCCTGAACGCAACCCAAACGCAGGCGACGCTCGACAAGTTACGCCCGGCGTTGGGTGCCGCGGGTGAAATTCGCACTTCCGGTTATTCGCTCAACCCGAATTATCAATATCCCCGGGATGGCGGGCAGCCCACCATCACCGGGTACACTGCCAGTAATTCGATCGAGGTGACCACCAGCGATTTGGCTGGACTGGGAAAGCTGATTGATGTAGTAGTCGCCGGTGGCGCGAATCGGATCCAGGGCGTGCAGTTCACGGTGAAGAACGAAGCTCCGGCGCGCGCCCAGGCGCTGGGTGAAGCCGTGCGGCAAGCGCGGGCTAATGCGGAAGCAATGGCGGCGGCAATGGGCCTGCAACTAGGAAGCGTGCTGTCATTAGAGCAAGGCAGCCCGCAAGTCGTGCGGCCGGTGGTTCGGCAATTTGCCGCTGCGGCTGTCGCAAAGCCCACGCCCATCGAACCGGACACGGTCGAGGTACGGGCTACGGTCACGTTGACGATGGAAGTGCACTGAACGCCGCTGCGATATAATGACCGGCGAATCAGAAGGTTGGCTAGCCTGGAGGGCTGCATGCGTTACCGATTCTTACTTTCGATTTGGATGGCTGCCGTCCCGGCGTTCGCCGCGTCGTGTGAGGGTCTCACCTCTCTAGCGCTGCCGGATGCGACGATCACCTCGGCGCAATCTGTCGCTGCGGGACAATTCAGCCCGCCCGCTGTCCGTGGTGGCGCCCCAAACGCGACCGGCTACCAGGATTTGCCCGCATTCTGCCGAGTGTCCGCCACCTTGAAGCCGACCAGCGATTCGGACATCAAGGTTGAGGTCTGGCTGCCGGCTGCGGGGTGGAACGGCAAGTTCCAGGCCGTGGGCAACGGCGGATGGGCGGGCGTCATCAGCTATCGCGAGCTCAGCGAAGCGCTGCGGCGCGGATATGCCACCGCCTCCACTGACACGGGCCACACCGGCGGCAGCGGCCAGTTCGCCCTCGGCCATCCCGAGAAACTAATCGATTTCGGCTATCGCTCCGAACATGAAATGACCGTGAAAGGCAAAGCCATCGTCAGCGCGTTCTATGGCAATGCCCCCAGGTATTCGTATTGGAACGGCTGCTCCACCGGCGGCCGGCAGGGCCTCAAAGAGGCGCAGCGTTTTCCCAACGACTATGACGGCATCATCGCGGGCGCTCCCGCCAATCGCACCGCCCTCGCGCTATGGATCGCGTTCGCCCTGCTAAAAGATCCAGCCAGCTACATTCCGGCCAGCAAGTACCCGCTGGTCCATCGCGCGGTGCTGGATGCCTGCGACGCCAGCGATGGTTTGAAGGACGGCTTGATCGAGGATCCCACGCGATGCCATTTCGATCCCAAAGTTCTGCTGTGCAAGGGTGGAGATGATGCTTCGTGTCTCACCGCTCCGCAGGTGGAGGCCGCGCGGAAAATCTATACGGCCGCCACGAATCCACGCTCCGGCCAGCCGTTATTCCCTTCCCTCCCTCCGGGCAGCGAATTGGGTTGGGCCGTTTTGGGCGCGGGCCCTGAACCTTCCGCCGTGATGTTCGATCACTACAAATACGTGGTATTTAAAGATCCCAACTGGGACTGGCGCACCTTCAATTTCGATAGCGACATCGACCGCTCCGAACAAGCGGATAACACCGTCATGAACGCCACCGATCCCAATCTGAAGGCGTTCTTCGGCCACAATGGAAAGCTGCTGCTCTACCACGGTTTGAGCGATCCCAACATTTCCGCCTTATCTACGATTCAGTACTACAACCGCGTGGTCGATACCATGGGCGGCGTTTCCAAGACATCGGACAACATTCGGTTGTTCCTGGAACCTGGCATGGGGCACTGTGGCGGCGGCGAGGGGCCAAATGTATTCGACAAAGTCGGCGCCATGGAACAGTGGCTGGAGCATAGCAAGGCGCCGGAGACGATCATCGCCTCGCACAGCACGAATGGCGCCGTCGACCGCACGCGCCCGCTTTGTCCGTATCCGCAGATCGCGCAGTACAAGGGATCGGGCAGCATCGACGATGCCAAGAATTTCGTTTGCAAGGAGCTTTCAAAGTGAGGGTGGTAGTTCCGATACTGCTGGCTGCGGCCTTGCCGCTGGTAGCGCAGAATGCCGGCAAGAAAATAGAGGACCCGGCGGGGCCTGCTCCGCGCGCGGCCGATGGCAAGCCATCGTTGAGCGGAGTTTGGGACATCCCGTATACGCCGAACATGCTGCGCGGCGTGGCCAAGCCCCCATTCACTGCCTGGGGCGAGCAGGACTTCAAGAATTACGACGCCGAGAAATTCGACTACGCCGCCAACTGCCTGCCGTTGGGTTGGACCCGCCTCATGAATACGCCCATGCCCATGGAGATCATGCAGGAGCCCAACCGCATCGCCGTCCTGTTTGAAGCCTGGCAGACCTACAAGGTGATCCCGACAGACGGGCGGGACCATCCCAAGAACGTGGAGTCAACCTGGGCCGGAAATTCCGTTGGCCATTGGGAGGGCGACACCCTGGTCATCGATACCGTCGGCTTCAACGATCGCACGCGGCTCGACACCATCGGTCACCCGCATAGCGATCAAATGCGTACCATCGAGCGTTTGACCCGCACCGACGCCAAGCACATCGCATATGAGATTACGGTGACCGATCCCAAGGCTTATTCCGAACCGATCACCAACAAACGAGTCTTCACGCTACGCCCGGATTGGGAACTGATGGAATACTCCTGCGAAGAGAACAACAAGGACGTGCGCGAAGGCCACATCAAATAGCGGGCCCCACGATCGTAGAAACCTCCTGTGCTTTGCGATGAGCGGATCTCAGCCCGGAGTCTTTCCAATTTCCCCGACAAGACGGTTTGCCTTACGTACGATGATGGCCCGGGTGAAACGGGATCGCCATCGTCCGAACCGGGGCCGCATTCACTGGAATTGGCGCAGTATCTCGACTCACAAGGAGTCCAGGCGACATTTTTTATGGTGGGCAGAAATCTCCAACAGCACCCTGGAACCGCTGCGAAGATTGCTGCTCTAGGCCATCAAGTTGGCGCTCATACATACGACCACATGCAGCTGGAAGCGTATCGTGCCAAAGGCGGTGATGTAGTACGTCAGATGGCCTTAACCAGCAACC
>DASZIV010000174.1:0-2965 GCA_035948775.1 Bryobacteraceae bacterium | reverse complement strand
TTTGGCACGACGTACAACAGCCCGATTTTCACCTGCCCTACGGGCGGCGAGAAATCGTTCTTTCCCGAAGGGGAATTGGCGGTAGCACGGGCGGCGAAGGCCCACGGCACCCTGCAGGTGCTCTCCACGATGACGTCGGTGGCGGTGGAGGACGTCAATAAGGAGTTGGGCCGTCCCGTTTGGCAGCAAATCTATGCGCCGAGCACGTGGGATGCGTGCCAGAAACTTTTGCAGCGCGTCCAAAATGCGGGCGTCTCGGTGATCGCCCTCACGGTGGACAACACCACCGGCCGCAACAGCGAGACTTTCCTTCGCACGCGTCCAAAAGATCTGAGCCAGTGCAAGACGTGCCACGAGGACGGGGCCGGCCCCAGCATGAAGGAGCGGCCGATGTTCAACGGCATCGATATGACAGGTGTGCGCGCGCCGAATCCTGCTATGGATTGGGCTTTTGCCGATCAGATCCGCAAATTCTGGAAAGGAAAATTCATTATCAAGGGCGTTGACACGCGCGAGGACACGCGGATGTGCATCGCGCACGGCATCGACGGAATTTTGGTCTCCAACCACGGCGGTCGGGCGACCGAGACGTTGCGCGCAACGATTGAGGCATTGCCGGAAGTGGTGGCGGAAGCGGGCGGCCGCATTCCGATTTTCGTCGATGGTGGTTTCCGCCGCGGCACTGACGTTTTCAAGGCGCTGGCGCTTGGAGCGAAAGCCGTCGGCATCGGGCGGCCGTTCCTGTGGGGCTTGGGCGCATTCGGGCAAGCCGGCGTGGATCGCGTGATCGAGATCATGCAGGGCGAACTGAAGCTGGCGATGGGCAATTGCGGCACACGAACCGTGGCGGATATCACGCGCGAATACGTGGCCACTCCCGATTGGAAGACATAGGCTGCCAGTTAGGCTGGCTCAAAACCGGTGTGCGTCGGGAATCTCCGTGAGAACGCGACGGCTACTAATTCGGACACCTGCTAAACCGAAAAGCAGATTCCTCGGGCACACTCCGCCCCCGGAATGACCCCTTCAGAACTCAAGCATTGGTAGGCGCGCGCTAGAGCAGCTTCCGAGCGGATTCCCACATATCTTTGAGCACAGTTGCGGCGGGCACGGGTTTGGCCATGGCGGCCGATTGTCCCGCCCACACCTGCATGCGGTGATAATCGTTGGCCTCGGCGCCTGCTGTTTTCATCGGCGCTGTAAGACCGCGTTGCACGGGATAGCGAGCCGGAGACGGCGCGCCCGGCGCGGATACTGCTTTGACAAAATTCGTGGCAATGGCGCGCCCCAGCCGTCCAGTGAACGCGCGGGTCAATGTGGTGTCTTCGGGTTCGAGTTGATCGAGAGCATCGGCCCAGGCGCGATGCGTTTTTGCTTCGGGGCAGCGCAGGAATGCAGTTCCGACCATTGCTGCACTGGCGCCCAGGACCAACGCGGCCGCAACACCTCGGCCATCGCCGATTCCTCCAGCAGCGATGATGGGCAGATCGATGTGATCCGCTAGCCGCGGAAGCAACGCGAAGAGGCCAACGGATTGGCGTTCAGCAGCGGATTGGTCGAATGATCCCCGGTGGCCGCCGGCCTCATAGCCTTGGGCGATGATAGCGTCCGCCCCCGCGGCCTGCGCCCGCTGGGCCTCTGCGAGTGTGGTGGCGGTGGCAAACCAGGCGATGCCTTTGTCTTTGAGTCGAGTCACCAGTTCCGCCGGGAATAGGCCCATGATGGAGGAAACGGCAGTGGGCCGCAGTTCGAGAAAGGCCTCACATTGCGCGCGGAAATCCAGCGGCACAACGTCGCCTGCTCGAGGCGGCACGGCCGGGCCCCAGGCGGCGAGGAACGCCCGGATGCGAGCCTCGGCTGCTGCGTCTCGAGGGGGCGCGGGATCGGGCATCCAGGTATTGAGCTGGAGTGGGCCGCTGCTATTCGATCTGAATTCCTGCACCCATGCGCGGATCGCATCCGGTTCGCTTATGAGCGCACCCAGAGCGCCGATGCTGCCTGCATTGGCCACGGCGATGGAAAGGCTCACCGGACAGGCGCCAGCCATTGGGGCGAGCAATATCGGGAGTTTCAATCCATATTTTGCGCAAAACGAACCGGCGCGAGCCAGAGGGGCGGAAGGATTGGGCATAAATTAAGGAAATCTGTGCGACTACTGCTGGTCGCCATTACGGTTGGATGTCGAGTCGAAACAACAAGTCACAATCGTAGGCGGAACGTGACACGCCATATTCCGCAACGCTATTTCCGAGGGATCGGACTCGGTGGGGCGCTCTTCGCCTTACCAGTGTGGAAACGGCTCTTCATTTCAGCGCAATTCTTCGCGCGTCCAACCGCGAAGTCGCACTATACAGCGACAGTCTTGACGAGCGCCTTACTTCTTGGACGAGGAGTCGTCCTTCGTGACCGGCGCGACTTCGTCCTTCGTAGGAGTTGCTACCTCGCTTTCGGCTCCGGGAGCAGATCCGCCGAAGAGGAATTTTCTCCCGTCGGGGAAGGTCATGTTGACGCCAACGCCCTTATGTTCGAAGGCCTTGGACTGATAGCCTTGAATGATGAGCTCCGTCCCGGTCGGAATGGTGGCCTTGGTGACGCCGTGGCGGATCAGGGAATTCGGGCTGCCGCCTTCAAAACCCCAATTGACGACGGTGCCGTCGGTGGCCTTTTCGTCACACCAGAACCAGGAGTGAGGGTTGATCAATTCGACTTTCGTAATCGTGCAGTGCACCACGACGGGCTTCTGTGTATCGAATGTTGCCGCGAAGGCGTGATGAGCCTGCGCCGGCATTGCCGTTAGGAACAAACCCAGGGCAAGAACGACCATTGCCATAGCCAAAGCCAATCGCATGTGTATTCCTCCTCTGAAAACCAAAATTGCTGTCCCCGTAGACTATCACCATCTCAATTATTTCTGGGAGATGTTCTTGGCCTTCTCCGCGGCGGCTCGCTCGGTGGCACGAGCGCC
>DASZIV010000173.1:0-1519 GCA_035948775.1 Bryobacteraceae bacterium | reverse complement strand
ACGTCGATCTTGCGGAACTCGGAATCGGAATATCGCTGCGAGGGGTAGTAGGCCAGCAGATATTGCGTGCGCAGCTCTTCGCTGATCTGCCGGAAGGCGCTGTCCAGCTGGGGCAGGGAGCTCGCGTAATAATACTTGCCGCCGGTGTCTTCTGAGAGCTGGATCAAGGCGTGTTCGCCGCCGGTGTCGCGCCCGGCACTGGCTTCCACCGGCACCACAATAATGCTGTACACAATGGCTTCCGCTTCCTGCGCCGAGCGCACGGCATCCCGATAATCGACCTTGCTGACGGTATCCCCGCCGTCGGTAATTACCACCATCACCTTGCGGCCCTTGCGCCGGTCGAGCGCACGCGATCCGAGATAAAGAGCATCGTACAGGGCTGTCGCCGAGCCCACGCGGATCCGGTCGATCCCGTGGTCGATCGTCTTCAGGTCGGGCGTAAAGCCCACGACCTCATCCACCACTTCACTGAACTGGAACACCGAGAGCGCGTCTATTGGACGAAGAATGACATGGGCAAAGTGCCGCGCCGACGCCAGTTCCAGCGGGAGGTCTTTTTTCGTGCTCAGGCTCGTATCGACCTCGAGCACAATCGACAGCGGAAGCGCCGACTCTTTGTCGAAGACGGCAATCTTCTGTTCGCGCCCGTCCTCACTCAACTGGAAGTTGTCTTTGGAAAGCCGGGCCACCGGTGCGCCGTTCGCGTCCGTGACGGTCACGAACACATTGACCAGCTTCACATCGATTTTCAGGGTGCTTGAAGGCTCTTCCTGCGCAAAGACCGCGCTCGGAACGAGAAACAGGATCAGGATGGCGGAACGAATCATCAGTCGCATCACTTAGATGCAACCTGCCCGCTGGGGCTGCCTTGGGCGCGCGGAATCTCCTCGGGAAACGGCTCCCCATCGGCCCAGACCGCCCCATCCACGAAAAACTCTTTCTTCCAGATCGGCACCGTACGTTTCAGAGTATCGATGAGCCAGCGGCATGCTTCGAACGCTGGCCCCCGGTGCGCCGACGCCACCGCAATCAACACGCTCGTTTCGCCGATTTCAAGCCTGCCCAGCCGATGAACAAGAGCCACGTCGCGCACACCAAACTTTTCAATCGCCTGCGCCGCGAGCTCCTCCATCTGTTGGAGGGCCATCTCCTCGTAAACTTCGTATTCGAGAAACAGTGTCTGCCTTCCGCGCGTGTTGTTGCGCACTACGCCGTCGAACAAGACGGCCGCCCCATCCTCGGGCCGCTTGATTCGTTCAAGAATGGCCTGCGAATCGATGCGCTCCCGCACAATCGCCGCACGCGCAGCGCGTCTCCCCTCGCCGCTCGCAGATGTCCCGCCGCTCACCGGCGGCAGCAATGCAACTTCGTCGCCCTCGCCCAGAACGGCGCCCGGCCCCGCATAGTGCTGGTTTACTGAGAGTGCAACTGTATGCAGGACCTCCCGAATCTTCGGCACGCGCTGCTCATAGTGACTGAGGACATCAGCCAAGGTGGCACCGTCCTGCAGTTCGAG
>DASZIV010000172.1:0-53394 GCA_035948775.1 Bryobacteraceae bacterium | reverse complement strand
CATCATGGTGAATGGGTGAAACCAATCCAGGGCAAATAGCGTTCCGGACGCGGTTGAGGGTATGCTGATGTACTGGTTCTGGGCGATGTTGAATACCGCGGCTTGGTTGTTCGGGTCTCCGATTGGCGCTCCGAGGCCCGGCCCCGTGAACGTCACACCGTTGACGAGGACGCCATTGTTGCCGTTCGCCGTCGCATCCTTTGCATCGCCATCCAGACGCCAATATCCCAGAGGATTGAGAGCCAGTACGTCACTCACGTACTTGCTCTGCGCCATGCCTGTCGTTACAAGCAGAACCACCCATAGAATCAGCTTCTGAAAACGCGCCATCGATGTACTCCCTTCGATGCGGCGCAGCTTACTTCGGGTAGCGCCGCAACAGTTGCGCACGGCGGTCTCGCCCACTGCCGGCCAAAAGACCACTAGTCGGATGGCCGGCTGGAACTCGACTAGCGTAGCGTGGTAGCTCCCACGACGTCCACCAGGGTCTCCTCGGCCAGACCCAACTCCGAGGCCGGTCACACTTCGCCTGTGGAACGGCAAAACCTCACGATGCGCATGCAGATCCGGCGTTTGACGCGGCTGACGAACGCATTTAGCAAGAGCGTCGACAGCCACCGGGCCGCAATTGCGCTCCACTTTGCCTACTACAACTGGTGCCGCATTCGGGCTCACTGCGTGTTACCCCTGCGATGGAATCAAATCTGGCGGATCACGTTTGGGACATTAGCGAGCTTTTGGCTTAAAATTGTGGGCTATGGCAGAGCAGTCGGAAAACCAATTGGTGTCCTATGTTGTACCTGGCGGCGAGGTCTCGTTCACTATCAACGGCGACAAGGATACCCTGTGGGGAACCCGGACCGAAATCGCTACGGCATACGGCTGCACAGAGGAGAACGTCCGGCAACACCTCGCTAACCTATACAAAGAAGGAGAGTTGTTACTTGAGGCAACTTCCAAGAAATTCTTGGAAGTTCAAAAAGAGGGTGGCCGCACCGTTCAGAGAATGGTCTACAAGTACAATCTTGATGCCATCCTTGCGGTCGGTTTCAAGGTAAGCACGAAAAAGGCGATAGAGTTCCGCCGATGGGCAAATGGAATTTTGAAGCAGTTTATGACGGCTGGCTTCGCCATTGATGCCGACAGACTAGCAAACGACCCAGCAGCGCAGCGGAGTTTAGCCGAAACGCTTCGGGCTATTCGCCATGAGGAGAAAGCGATGTATGCCAAAGTGCGCGACGTGTTTAAGGAAAGCTCCTCCGACTACAGCGCGAATTCGCAAGCAGCCAAGACCTTTTTCGCGATGGCCCAAGATAAATTCCACTACGCCATCACTGGGAAGACCGCATCTGAACTAGTTCTGGAGCGCGCGGATGCAAGTAAGCTCAACATGGGCCTGCGCGTGATAAAAGGCGACACGCCATCAGCGGATGAAGCAAAAGTCGGCAAGAACTATCTAACCGCCGATGAAATTCGCGGTCTCGAAAACATCTGCGAACAGTTCATCTTGTTTGCGGAGTCGAAAGCGATGCGGGGCAAGCGGATGTTCATGGAAGAGCTTTCGCACAAGCTCAATACCTTGCTGGAAGTAAATGAATACCCGGTCCTCTACGAATACAAGTCCTTCCTAAAAGCAAAAGCAGAAACGCACGCCCGGCTAGAATTTGATCGATATCGTGCGCGGATCGGCCCCGCAAAGCGGCCCAAGGAGATTAAGGAACAGGCGGCGAAACCGAAAAAGCCCAAAACGTTGGTCTAAGCCGGACACTTGGAACCGGCAGGAGAATCGACGCCATCGGACGACCCAACGAATGAGAAGCCTAAAAGCATTGGCCGACAGGCCGGATCTCAAGAAACACTGGACCAACGAGAAGGGAATCGGTCCCGCATGTGGTCAACCCATCACGAGCGAATCTTGGAGCGACCCGCAAAAGGTTACCTGTGCGAAGTGTCTCGCCATCCTTAGAAGCGTTCGCCAGGGCTCAAAATAATTCTCAACGCACCTTTCAGGCACTACCCGCCAAGGAAATCGCAGCCAAAACTACGCTATCGTTGGTATGCGATGCACTACGAGGCTTTCCGCGATAAACAGAACCAATTTGACTGGCGAGTTGAAGCGACCAATGAAGAGGGCGACGGTGAGGTTTATGTGACGATCTTCAGCGGCCCCGATGCACGGGAGCGCGCTGAAGAATACACCACTTGGAAGAGCACACAGGCCTCTTCCGTAAAGACATTAAAGGCTGGTTAGACCGTCACCTCTAGGTCGATTTCATCCACGGCCGACTGTGGACGCGAATGATTGGGTGCCGTGTGCCACGGGCCGTTACGCACCTCAATTACCTCGAAATCATCCACGAACGTATCGCACCAATTACTGGGGGATCCGAACGCCTGGACATGGCATTCCGCAAGATCCTCACGGTTCCGAAAGAAGCACTGGTGAGAGAAGAGGCCAAAGAGAAGCGACAGCGGCAAAAGCGGCGCGGTAAAAAGGCGCACTGAATCGCCTCAGCAGCCGTGCTCCTTTAGGTGCAACTCCAAAAAACGTCTGGCATCGTCCAAGGCCAGTCGTGCGCTTTCGGCGGCCGCGCGCAGTTTTCGGTATTCGGTTTGGGGTATTTGGAGGCGGTTAAGGCCATCTGCCCTGAGGCAGTCGGCTAACGGCTACATCAACCGTAGCATGCGGGTGCGCAGCGGTAGTTGCCTGTGCCCCTTTTGCTGGATTATTATGGTGGCTCAGTATTTTCCTCAGGTCGCCGCACCTCAACGCTCCGGGCCGTCTGGTCGGGGCTTCTTGCACAACTGAAGGAGGTGTACTCATATGGCAAGCTGTCGGTTATGCGGCAGGGATACAAACCTATACGACGCTGGCGAGCCGATCTGTACGTCCTGTTCTGATAGGCTTGAACTCCGCCGAAGATCCATCCAGGGGCATAGCTTTGAAGATCTAAAGCAGAGTGGCGATGAGATTATTGCTGAATCTAAGGCCATTCGCGAACAAGCGAAACTGGGGAGAGTCACCCACGAGATCGACAAGAAGCCGGGAGACGGCGAATCCGAATCTGGGCCCCGATGACTAGGTGATTTGCCAAGTAAGTTCTTGCCCTGGCTTGGGGTGAGATGACGGCGGTGAAGGTTCTTCGAGATTCAGTCTACGCCGAAGCAGAACACCGTTTGCGAGTATGGATGGCCCAGCGCGTATTCGCCCGCGGGAAGTCGGCCGGCAGATATCTTGAGTGATGTCTTTCCGTAGCGCGAGAATTCCACGGGCACAACACCTTGAGCGGGATCGGCGGTCGTTGACGCCCCGATCGGCGAGGCGTGCCCGGCCATTCTGATCAGCTCCCGCCTGTTCTTCTTTGCTCCAGGTGCCGCAAGCAGTACAGCGTGTTCGGATCAGTAGCGGTTGAAGCGAGAGCGGTCCGTACGACGAATTCAAGTTTGTCTTCTTCCTTAAAACGAATTGGGGATGCCGGTCCTGGATAGTCGGACACTGTCTTCATGCTCATCACGATGAAGCCGCTCGCCTTGCCGCGGATCGCCGCCGTCTGGCGTTCCAGGGGCAATAGTTTTCCGGCCGCATCGAGTCCGAAAAATACATCTGCGAAATCCGGTTCTGCTACACTTTGGCCGTCCGGTGAAGAAGTTTGCGCCGGACTGCTGAGCATGAACAGCCCGAAGGCAAGCAACGGCAGAGCATATTTCATATAGATTTCCACAATCCTACTCCGATCTCTAATGGAACGGAAGCAAGCCGTAGTTTCCTGCATTTCCACGTGAAACACTTTCACCCCGCAGCGTTTTGGTGGGAGGTGGCGAAGTTTTTCGAGATCACTTAGTGGTCGCTGACGGTTATTTGGCCTTATTCGTCTTCGCGTGGATGTTCCGACGGTAACCGGAGCGAAAGAAGAACGGATGCTAGCTGGTCAGAACTCGCCGTCTCGAACGATGCCCACGCGGGTGCGCCTAAGAGTAGATCACCATCAAGGCTGGACACATTGGACCGCGCGACAGTTTCCGCTTTCTTCACTTTTCCTTCGTGCTCAGAGCCATCGTCGACAAGCACACCGAGCGCAACGCGACTTGCGCGCTCGGCCGGAGACAACAGTATGGCTTGGGGGTTCACTTGACTGCCGGTGGATAATTGCTCAGCAGTACCCGAAGGATGTGGTTTCCCATGTGCATGCAGACCGTCCGATGACGGCAGCTCATACGACGGCCCAACCCACTGTTCGTCGGCCCGGGCGTTCTCTACGGATTTTGGATTTGGCATGTCGTTCGGCAGAGTGGCGGGAATGTTGGGGGCGGGCGCCATCTCGGATGTACGTTCGACTGGAGCTGCCGGTGGCGAAGCATCCGAGTTAGCGCTGCGCCCTCTTGCGGCACGAAGTTTCTTCCGGCGCTCAGTTGTATTGCAATAGTTTCGGCATCGATCCGAACAGAAACGTTCAGTCGATTTCTCTCGCTCAAAATCAGTGCCACAACGGTAACAAGATACCCAACGTCGGGCCGAAAAATTTAGATCTTCATGTACGCTTAGGACGATAGCCTCGATTGGGGACCCAACGTGCAAGGTAAATGCGGGTTTACCTTCGCGATCCCAATAAAAAGTCCCCGGTAAAGCAGCGCCCAAGAGGCATTCCCTGACGATCTCTGAATTAATGCCTTCAGGGGCGCGCAAGTCAACCATTAGTTGCGCGACAGCGCTTTTTAGGTGCGGTGCCTTTTTCTCTTCGGAAACTGCTGCCATCTGTATCGCCACCCTCTCCTTGTCGTCCTCAAGGCATTCCCAGGCGAGAGCGATTGCTCTGCGAAACGCACTGGTCTCTAGCTCCATCATCCATCTGATTGCGTCTCTGTACGAACGCAGCCACGTCGCAAGTTCTGCCGTGACATAACTGCTCTTCCAGTGCAGTTCTTGGCGTTCACTGTGGGGTTCTCGCACAACGGGAAAATACCCGGCGTCCTCTAGCCATTCTGCAATCTGATCGGGCTCGCCGAAGTCCAGTCGAATGAGGCGCGCCCGCAGTGTTTTCCATTCGCGTTGGGCCAATCGAGTCTGAACCGCCGCCCAGCCTGGATGCGCCATTAAAGTCGCGTCGCCCCGATCCTTCGCATAGCCGTCAAGCGCGCGAGGTGGGGGCGAGGGATCGAGAATTAATCGAACGCTGGGCAGGTTCATGTACTTGATTGTACGCGAAGCACATTTTGACAGCAAGTACAAAGTGGCGTAAAAGTTAAACAATAAGCGACATGCAGCGACAACTGCTCACTAAACGCGAATTCGCCGAAGCCATTCGAAAGTGCATGCGCTCGGTGGAGCGATCAATTGACTCTGGCGAAATCAAGGCCATTCGGATAGGGGGATCGGTCCGGATACCGGCGAGCGAACTGGACCGCCTCACCGGCACCGGAGCACACGCCACGCTGGAGCCAACCGTCCCCTTAAGCGTGGCGGTTACCATGCTGGTGCGCGTTGCCACCGGGGTCGATTCATGACAGGCCCGGCGGCCGAGCGGCCGTCCTCGCCCTCCGGTTTAATCCGGGCAACAGGAGAGCCACGTCTGTGGCTGCGCTCAGCGGACGGAAGCATATCGTTACTGCGGAGGCCCCTGACCGAGGCCGAAGCCCAGCATTTGATCGAAACTGGCAAGGCGAAACTCGTAAACGGCAAGGGCGGTCGTTATTTGGCCGCGGTGATTTCCGAAAGGTCTGAGCGGGTCTCTGCACCGTGCATGGCGCCCGCGACGACGGAACCGGTGCGAGTAGACGGTCACAAGACTACTGGCCTACGGCACCGGGGAGAGTTGGCTACCGGCCGCATGATGATCGACAAGCCGAAACGGCGAAAGGCTAACGATCGGAAGGCTGACCCCCGCCGGCCCGAGGCTGACCCTTACGTGCCCGACGCTCAGGAGGGTCATGCCGTTCTGCAGCCGCACGCCCCCCACGATCTCGATGACTGGTTCGGGCCGAAGCCCGCAGGACGGCCGCCGCGACGTCGTAGGAGCCGCGGATCTCCGTTAATCGCGGCCGATCCCGCTCAACCGGGTCGCAGCCACTCGCTCAGTGTGAACCTACTCCCTGGCTGGGCTTCTGCGCCTGAAGCTACCTGCGGCCACCCTCACATTCAAGAAGATCCAAATCATCAATCAGAACCGCAGTAGCCAAGATAAGGATTCACACGTAATGGAAAAAGCCACACTGGAAACAGCCGAACGGCTGTCTGAGCAGCATCTCGCCCTCGATCGGGCTGAGCAGTACCTCGCCGGACTCGAAAGCCTGGTGCACGAGGCGCGCATCAGCCGGGATCCGCGCGTGGTGCTCGAGGCGTTACAAGTAATCGCCCTCCAAGCCAAGACCATAGCTGATCTTAAGATCCTCCCCTGAGGACCCCGGGCGCATACGCAGTCTGAATTCCCGTTACCGAAGAAAGGAACGAACTATATGCAAGGAACCGAAATAACAACTGAGCTGCCGGCGCTTTCGCCCGAACAGCTTGAAAAACGGCTCAACGAAACGATCACCGCTGGCCAACGAGAGATAGCCGAAGCGGTAGCCAATGCACTGGAGGTTGAGGCTGAAGGCGCCTCTGATCCAGAGGAGCGAACAATCTATAGGATGCTACTTAAGCGTAACCTGGTACCGACACTGCTGCAGAAGGTGGCCGCGCCAGCATTTGAACGGGCTGCACAGGTTCAACGCGAGATACTGGCCCCCCTCGTGCGCGCTCCGGAGCCGCCCCCCATCGAGTTACCTGAGTCCAAGCCTGTAGCAGCAGATGAAAACGACCCGCTATACGTACTCGAACAGCAAGTGGCCACGTTAGAAACAGAGGTGCATGCCGCCGCGCGTGAAACAGGAGACGCGCAGTCGCAAGCTGAGGCTGCCACCGAACACGAGGCGCGCGCTAGCTCCCACAAGGACCAAGTTCGCGCGGAGGCTTTACGGGGGCTCCGCCCCAAAAAGGATGTTCGGGTCGCGGAAGACCAACACTGGGAGACGCTCTGCAAAAAGACGGGTGCCACAGACAAACTCGCCGCGATCAAGGCCAAGCACGCCGACCTGCCTCTTCGATTGCAACTACTCAATGGGAAGAGAGAGCTGCTCGCACAGTGCCAGGCGATACGGATCTTCGATGAGAAAGCCCTGGAATGGAACCAGGCAACCTTCACGCTCCAGAACATCAACCTCGAACTACGAGCAATCGTTTCGGCATCTTTTACGCGATGGAACGATACGCGCCGAATCGGAGATGTTTACTTGCCGGCCGGGGCGGGACTGCCTCCGAACTTTGGTTTTCCTGACGGCATATTAAGTAGCAGCAACGGCACCAGAACCATGTTCGACGGTCTGCGGAAAATGCTGGGTGAGCGCAATCTCAGCCTCCTGTCTGACACGGATCCCATTAAGGATGAAATCATTCGCACGCGTCGTTTGGAGGAAGCCGCAAATCGGCAGGCTCGGATCAATGCGGGACCCTTCACGGTCGACGAAAAAGAAGACCGACGCCGAAGGGGGCTGTAGGGCATGGGCGGCTTTCGGCCATTCACGTACACCGCTCCCGGGCGATCTACGCCGCTTACCGCGGTTGTGGATGGGCAGGCAACCACGGTGGAACCAGCAGCAGAACCGCCGGCGCCTAGTAGGTTCGACCTTCAGGGCTTGGTCACGGATGCGATGATGCTGGGCGGCGCAGCGGTATTTACCATCGGAGTTACGCTGTTGTCTAAACCGGTCGGCTACATCACTGGCGGCGTACTCTTAGCTATCTTCGCCGTCATGAGTGCAGAACCAGATGGAGAAACACAATGAAAATCCCAACGAACCCGCTCACTAAGTACGACTCACCATCATCGCCGTCCACCACCAAGGGCGCGCGTCAGGCGGACCGGCTGATGTCCGCCGCGCTATTGGCCGGAGCAACGTTAGAGGAATTGAGCAAGGAAAAACAGGCCGGCCGGCTCGTCAAGAGCGCACGCCTAGCGGAAGTCGAAGAGCTGTTACGCTCAGTCATCAAATTTTGCAACGACCATATGGTCGCTGAGCATGAGCCGCTTGACGAACAGCAACAACGGGCGCTGTGCGGAGTCATGCGTTTCCTAAATGATTCGGGCGTGTAAGTAAGTTCGATGTACAACTGCAAAGAGGAATAGTAAGTTGCCAACTCTAAGTGAATTGATCTCACAATCCGTCAAACGCCATGCCAAAGGTCTGCCGCCGGCAGTAAGCGAAGCCTTGTTCAGCGGCGTGCTCTTGGATCTCGAAAAATATCCCTGAGTTAAACGTCCAAATGCACCTTGAGGCAGCAAGCAGCCCTTCACAAAAGCTCGCGGCTACAGCACGTGGAATCTCTCCGCTCTTACCAGATGGAGCCACACCAAACCCACAATACACGAAGCTTGCGCCGGATGTTAAGAGTGCCTGCACAGAGAACTCGCTTGCAAAAACAGCGACCGCCAGTTTCAAGACCCCTTGGCCCAGCCCCTGGTTTTGAGTAGAAATCGGCTTGCGGTTGTAGCTGACCGCGCGGCGTGGGGTGCTTATCCTTTCGAACCTGCGCCGTTACTTTCGGGCTTCCGTCGGCTGTAACTCGGACGGTCAGCGATGTGCCCGATCGGGGGCCCCGGGGATCTTTCCGCTTCCTCACACCGGGGCCCTTTTGAATTCGGAGTCTTTAATCGTGAATCACTCGCTAACACTCGAAGAAATCGAAAAGCTAGAGGGTCAGGTCGAAGAGTGCAGCATTGGGTTGTACGCCGCCTTCAACCGAAGCTTTCTCGCGAAGCTCCACGCCGCCCATGACAATACAGCGTCAGCCGAGGAACGCAGGATTTTTGCCCTTGCTGCCGAGGGCCTCCCGGCCGTCCTAGGTAAGGCTATCGAGCCCATAATCCGGGAGATCGAAGAGTCGCGCAGACGTGAACTTGCTCTTCTAAGATTTGTGGTCAAAATCCGCATGGCGGCTGCTGACCTTCAAGCATCAGACACAAAATCTGTAATGGAGCCTCGCCGTGGATAACGTTGTCGAAGTAGGAATCCGCGCAACCGACACGTCGGCGACCGGCGCTCTCGGTGAGACTGCCGCCGCGGTTGAAAAGCTGATCTCCAGTGTCCAGTTGGGCCAGGGCGATCTGCTCATTCTCAAAACGGTTCTGCTGGATGACGCGGCGGCCGGCATCTCGATGGCCGACGCGCTCAAGAACCTGGTCGAATCCGTCGATACTGTGGGTCCCGCGGTGTCGGGCGCGGCGGCCTCTCTGCTCGAGGTTCACGAATCCTTGAACGAGATTCCTCCGGAGGTGGAGGAGGCGGAGAGTTGGTTCCGACGTCTGGCGCTCGGAGCCAAAGAGTCGTTCACTGAAATCAAGGCGTCCGCGACCGAGGGCGCCGAATCTCTGGGTGTGTTTGCGGAGCGCGCGCGATTCAGTGCAAATGGCGTGACATCTTCCTTTAGCATCTTAAATGGCGTGGTCGGAGACGTGGTTCTTGTCACTCTAGGCCTCGAAGCGCTCAATAAGTTCAAAGAAACGGAGATGGAGTTGGGCCATCTGGCGGAAGCCACGGGAGTCGAGGCCGACAAGATCGTCGAATTAAAGGGAGCGTTCACCGATCTCACTGGCAAGGGCGATATGGTTGACAGCATCCTCATGCGGCTGTCGCGCAGTATGTATCGTGCATCCACCGAGAGCCCGCAGGCCGTTAAGGCGTTCGAATCGCTCGGCGTGTCCACCACTGGATGGGCGAAGGAAATGCCGGCGGCCGACCAAATCCTATTGCAGATTGCTGATCACCTGCATGCGAGCGGCGATGCTACACGCGATTTGGGCGCCGTCCAAATGATTCTCCGAGGGGCCTCCGCCGAAACGATTGCGACCTTGAAAGAAGGCAGCTCCGTACTGCGTGAGCACATGCGGGGCTATGAAAGCCTGGCTAGAGCGGAAGCGGACGCCATCCCAGCAGCACAGCAGCTCACGTTGGAAGAAGCCGCTATCAGTCGGGAATTCACTCAACTGCTCGCCGACGTGTTTCCGGGTGTGGTGACGGGCTTCAAGGTAATCGATACGACTCTGCGAACGACTGTCGCCGGGGTCAAGCAGTTAGTCGATGTAACCATTGGGTTCGGATTGGTAGCGTCCGAAGTTGTCACGTCAGCCGCTTCCGCTTTTCTCGACCTGAGCGAGTATCGCTTCGTACAAGCGATCACCGACATTAAGACTGGCGCCACAGGGGTCGAGCTCGCATGGAAACATACTCTTGACGAGATGCGAACTGATGCCATTGCGAACTATCTGGACATTGAGAAGATCTGGAGCACACCACCTGCTGAGCCGAAGCCCGGGAAAGGCAAGGGCGGCGAAGAAGAAGGCAACGACAACAAAGTTCGCGAGGCGCAGATCGATGGCGCGATGAAGCACCAACAGCGCCTAGCTGCGATCGAGACGGAGGGTATCGAGGCCCGGGCTCGTCTCAATGGGGCCTTTGGCGATGAACAGGTTGCGGAGCTAACGGCCCTCGCCGCACACGAACTGGCCATGGAGCGCGGCCTGCTGGCTGATAAGATCGCGCTGGCCCGGGAGGATCCGAAGCACCCCGAGAAAGTTCAGGCGCTGCTCAATGAAGACCAGGCGCTTCAGGACCGCTACGCCGAAAGCGTCCAGAAACTCGAAGCGAAGGGCGCGGAGGCCAAGAAGAAGACGGCCGACGAGATCGTCAAGACCGCCCAGGAGATGAATGCCAAGGTCCTGGAAGAAGACCAGAAGCGCTCTGCCGGCCAGGCGAAACTGGACGCGGAGGATTTGAAACGGACCGCGGAAGCGGAGCTGAAAGCCTACGAAACCAGCCTGAAGGTGACGCAGATCACCGAGGATGGCGAGATGACGCACGCCAAGCGCATGCTCGACATCGAGAAGGGGCGGCTCGATGAGGACGTAGCAGCCGGCCGCATCAATGCGGAACAGCGCATCAAGCAACTCGCCGATATCGAACAGAAGGAATTCGAACTCCAGATGACGGCGGCTTCCAAGAAATCCTTGGGAGCGATCCAGTCCGGCGACCTGGAGGAGCAGGCGCGGGCGTTCAATGAGATCGATCGGCTGTGGGACGAGCACGCCAAAGCAATGGCCAAGAGCAGTACCGATCTCGCGAAAGCGATGAATGAGCCGATCACTCATGCCATCCAGCAGATGGGCAGCCAGATGCAATCCACGGTGAACGGCATGATCACGGGGCAGACGACCGTGGTCGGCGGTTTCCAGAAACTCGCCGGTACGATGCTCATGGACGTGGTGGGCGCGATCGAGCAGGTGCTGGTGAAGGATCTCGAAACAATTGCCATGCGAGAGGCGGCGCACCTGGGGTTGGGTGCCGTACTGCAGGCCCTGGATCTCGAGACGGCGACTTCTGCAGCCGTAACGGGCGCGGCTGAACGCACGACGGAGGTAGCGGGCGCCGCCGCGGTGGGCGCGGCCAATGCATATGCGGCAACGGCTGCCATTCCGATCGTGGGCCCAGAGATAGCGCCAGGGGTGGCTGCGGCCACCTTGGCGGCCATCATGGCGTTTGCTCCCGCGGCCTCGGCCGCCGGCGGATTTGATGTAGGTAGCTCGCCGGTCATTACCCAGTTGCACCCCGAGGAAATGGTGTTGCCCCAGCGGTATGCGGATGTGGTGCGGCGGGCGGGTGATGGTGGCGGCGGCCAGTCCGGTCACACGTTCAATCAGTACTTCAACGGCTACTCGCCGAAGGATTCGCACATGCTCGCGGGCGACATGATGGGCGGCGTGAACAAGGCTCTGCGAATGAGCAACATGATGGCAGCGTAGGGTGGCGCAAAGGATGACGAAGCACACGATGTTCCGCTACCTCACACCCGATGAGGCTGCGGCGTTTTTGGGCGTTGCGCCAAAGACGCTCGCGAACTGGCGGGCGCGCAATTATGGCCCGCCTTGGGCGCCTGCCGGCAAATTCATACGATACTTGGAGTCCGATATCATCTCCTGGATGGAATCTGCGAAAGTGAGGCCTAGCAATGCCAGTTCGAACGAGGAAGAGCGGAAAACTCGAGTGGCGCTTCAAGGTGAACGGCCACGAGTACTCAATGGTCACCGACTTGGTAGACACGCCACGCAATCGGACAAAGGTGCAACGAATGGAGGCGGACGCGCGGCGCCTGGTCCTGGAGGGGCATGCTTCGGAACTGCGCCTGGTGGTCAAGCCGTTCAATGATGCCGCCGATCAGTTCGTTCAGTGGTGCAAGGGAGAATACCGTGACCATCCGAACTCCTGGAAGCGTATACGCGGGAGCATGACCTCTGCAAAGGTGTTCTTTGGCAGACGGCCACTATCTAGAGTGAGTACCGATCCAGGCGCGATTGAAGATTACAAGTCGTGGAGGTGGACAGAGCATGGGGTGAGGGAAGTTACTGTCCGTCACGATCTACACGCGCTCTCGCTCCTCTTCCAGTACGGTGCAAAGCATAACTGGTGCAAGCTGAATCCCATTCGCGAGGTGGAGATCCCAAGCGATAAGGACGCGGTTCGAATCAATGTGCTGTCCAAGGTCCAGGAACAGGCGTACTTCGTGGCCTGTGAAATCCTGCGGGCCGAGAAACAGGCTCACAAGCGAACGAAGGAGGCGCGCGGGCTTCAGGATCTTTTCGACCTCCACACCCTAATGGTTCAACAGGGATGCCGGCCGGAAGAGCTCCGGGCCCTGCAACAGTCCGACATCGACCTGGAGCACGGCAAATTCACCGTTCGCTACGGCAAAAGCGATGCCGCAAAACGAACTCTGGTGCTCAGGCTGGAGTCGCGCGCAATCCTGGCACGTCGGCTGCAGTCGCCAGGCCGCTGGGTGTTTCCAAGCATCAAGGACCCGGCCAAGCACATAGGCCAGCATCAACGGCTACATGCCGCGGTCCTCAAGCGCAGCGGCGTGGCTTGTGTCCCATACGATTTCCGCCACACGTTCGCGTCCCGTGCGGCCAACGAGGAGGGCATGCCGCTGGCGATTCTCGCCTCGATCATGGGGCACGCCAACCTGAGATCGATTATGAAGTACGTACATACCTCGCAGGCGCAGATGGACCGAGAGATGGTCCGCCTCGATGCTCGGCCCGCCGCTGGCCCACTTTCAAGCGGGCCAAATGGGGAAGAAAAGGGAAACTGCGGGAACGAGAGGGAAGCATCCGAAACCGCATCTAACAGATTGAATTAACGAGGATTTATTTTGTTTTCAGGTGGAGGCGCGGGTCGGGATCGAACCGACGAATAAAGGTTTTGCAGACCTTTGCCTTACCACTTGGCTACCGCGCCGGGAATGTAGGCTCTAGTTGCAAAATAGCGCGCGGCAGCACAATAAGTCAATCTCATTTGCCGTCGGACAATACCATCAGTTCTACGTGTGACGGGCGCTCGCGGCCGTGGTAAATCGTCTGCCGCGCCTTCAGCAGGCGCGTTTCGTCCGCGATTCGCCCTCCGGTATTCAGGTTGCGGTCAAACTTGGGGAAGTTGCTGCTCGATATTTCCACGCGCACGCGATGGCCCTTCTGAAACATGTTACTGACCACGCCGGCATCGATGCCGATCTCGTAAAGCTCTCCAGGGTTCGCCGGCACGGCCCTTTCCAGTGATTCCCGATAGCGCAGGCGCAGAATTCCATCGGAAAGAATGCGCGCATTGCCGTCGGGAAAGACGTCCACCAGTTTGGCGGTGAAGTCCGTATCGCGGGTACTCGATGAGACATAGAGCACCACTTTCACCGGACCGATCACCTCCATGTCGTTCTTCAGCGGGTTAGTGCTATAGACGAGCACGTCCTCGCGCGATTCCACCGGGCGCTGGTCCAGCGGCCCCCAGGGAAACACCTTTGGATTGCAGCAGACCGCGCCGCCGCGCGTCGGAACCGGATCGGCCGGATCATAGGTGTAGATATCCTCGGTCTCCCCGGGTGCGATCTTCCGTCGCAAACGCCCGTCACCCTCGAGAGTGTTGGCATGACCGTTGCTGTCCAGATACAGCGCCTGCAACTTGGCCCTCGCCGGTGGCCACTCCCGCTCCTCGCGCCATTCGTTCGCACCCATCACAAAAACCTGTACAGGCGGCGTCGCAAGCAAAGGCGCATCCCTACCCATCAGCCACTGGTCGAACCACTGGAGCTGGAGCCGTCGCACCGGAGCGCCTGACGCTGCTCCGAAGTCCGCATCAGGAAACCGGTAAGACATGTTGTGCGGCCACGGGCCGATCAGAATGCGGTTGGCGCCGGAACTCTTGTGCAGAGCCGCGTAGGCATCCAGGTCGCTTTCGACATAGTTGTCGTACCATCCGCCCACCGCAAAAACGGGAATGCGGATGCGATCCATGTGCTCCCTCGTGCTTATGTTGCGCCAGAAAGTATCGTATGTCGGGTGCGCCATTGCCTGGCGGAACGACGGCACCATTTGGCCGGTGGCCGCGACATCCGCGGTGCGCAGAGGTAAATGCCAGATGAACTTGTTGAAGTCCGGCTCATAACCCTGGGCCTTCAGATTTTCGGCCAGCCACTCCAGCCGGTGCCCCAATTTGATGGCCCCACCAGTGGAATAGAAACGATCGCGATACTCGTCGTCGCCAGAGACCACGGGAAAGATCGCTTTCAGGTGCGGGTTATTCAAAAGGGCGGCCTTCCACTGCGCGATTCCGAGGTACGAACCGCCGATCATCCCAACCTTGCCGTTCGACCACGGCTGGCGGACGATCCAGTTGATGGTATCGTCACCGTCCTGGGGCTCTTGCGTGAGCGGTTCGAACTCGCCTTCCGAATCGTAGCGGCCCCGCACATCTTCCACAATCACTGCATACCCATGGTCCACAAACGCCTGATAGTTGGGAATGATGAAGGAGCCTTTTCCATAGGGAGTGCGCACCAGAATGGCCGGCAGATGCGCGTGGTCCGAAGGCAGGAACACGTTGGCCGAGAGGCGCACGCCGTCGCGCATGGTTACGGGCACTCGCACCAGTTGGAAGGTGGCATTGGAGGCAGTCAACACTGCCGCGGAAAAAAACAAGGTTACCCAGAGTACGCGCACAACGTGTCCCAGTACAGCCGAGCGATTCGCTCGATTTGATGGTGTTCCCGGATGTGCCTGGCTCCCCGTTCGCCAATGGCACGGGCCACCTCAGGTAATGATGTTAGCAAACCCATGTGGTATCGCAGGGAGTCTCGTTCCTCCACACCCGCGGCAATGCGGATCAAAGCATCCTCGGGAAAGTGAGCGCATTCCTCGCCGTCTGTCACCACAACCGGTTTGCCGATACCCATGAACTGAATGGCGATGGCGGAGGTTTCACCGGCCGCTGGATAACGCAGGTTGATACAGGCGTCTACGGCGCCGGCCGCGAGCCAGAAGTCCCGTGTGGAGAGATGGGGCACGCGAATCACGCCGGGCGCGGCGACGAGCGGTTCGACGGCTCGCTCAAGATCGGTGGAAACGAACGAGCCGGCTACCAGAAGATAGGTATTGGGCTGCTTATCGCGCAGGCGCGCGAAGACCTCGAGCACATTGGCCAGGCGTTTCGATTCCCGCAGATAGCCGAAGACCCCGAACACGAAGCCGTCGCGAGGCAGGCCGATTCTGCCGCGGTAGCGCGCGACTTCATCCGCGCCCGGCAGCGCAGGCTCCTCGAACAGGAAAGGGATCTCAACAACTTCCGTACCCGGAGCATGTCGGCGCACGATCCGAGCCGCCGCCGGATTGTGTACGATCACCGCGCGCGAACGCTCAGCCACTCGCTTCAGCATGGGGAATTGGAAATAGCGGTGGTCGGCGCCCGAGGCGGCGCGTGCCCGCCAGAGTTCCTCGGCCGTCGCGCGATTCCACTCGCCATAGTTGAAGGTGAACTCTTCCACGTATGCGCGCGCGTCCAGTTGGCCTAAAAGAAAATGATGCAGCACCGCATCGTGCAGAACCACGACGCCGGGATGCTCCAGCGCCCGACGGTAAATGGCGGCGTGCAGTTCGTTGTTGCCCAAGTGATAGAGCGGGACGTCGCAGCGCTCCGGGCCGACTTCCACGGGGCCAATCTGCCGCAGCGCGGAGAGTAAGGCGGCCGAATAGTCCGCCACGCCTGTGTGCGCGGGCGGAAGCGGCGAATAGAAACCTACGGTCATGCCTTTTTCCGCTTGCCGAACAGCGCGGTGCCCACACGCACGCAGGTGGCGCCTTCCTCCACAGCCGCTTCGAAATCGTTCGACATCCCCATGGAAAGCTGCGGCAGGCCGTGCTGTTCCGCGAGTTCGCGCACGCGGCGGAAGTACGGACGCGAGAGTTCCTGATCTTCGGACCATGGCGGCATGGTCATCAGGCCCAGCAGGCGCAGGTTTCGGCAAGCGCGGATCCCCTGGATCAGTTCGGGTATTTCCTCCGGCCGCGCGCCGCTCTTCGCCTGCTCCGCGGAGAGTTTCACTTCGATCATCACCTCGAGCTGGCGTCCGGTCTCGTTCAGACGGCGGGCCAGTTTAGGCGAATCGACAGTCTGGATCACTTCAAACAGCTCCGCAGCTTTGCTCGATTTGTTGGATTGCAGATGTCCGATCAGATGAAAGCGCGCGCCTTCGAGATCGCGCACCTCGGGCGCTTTGGCTTCGAATTCCTGGACGTAGTTTTCGCCGAAATCTCGCAGACCGAGCGCGTAGGCCTCATGGATCGCAGAGGCGGGAAACACCTTGGTGACTGCCAGCAAAAGAATGCCGGACGGATCGCGGCCCGCCCGCTCGGCGGCGCGCCCGATTCGGTGGCGCACCACCGCCAGCCTTTCTGCCAGGGTTTGTGCGGCGGCCAGCAAGCTTCAGTATGCCATGAGGGTTACCCCGCACTCTTGCCGCCGCGTTGGTTCGAGCTGGGCGCTCGTCCGAACAAGAAGCGCACACCAAACGTCGGATGGAACTACTCTTTCCCGGCGTAGAGCTCATCGATCTGTTGCTGGAAGTTCGCCATGGCCTGACTGCGGCGGACTTTCTGGGTGGCCGTCAGTTCCCCTTGCTCGATGGCGAAATCGCGAGGCAGAACCCGATACCGGCGGACCTGTTCGAATGGAGCGAGTTGCTTGTTTACACGCGCCACGGTCTTCCGGATCTCGGCCAGCACGGGCGGGGATTGGGTGACTTCCGCAGCGGGACGGTCTTTCCATTCCTCGATTCCTTTCAGGCCTGCGGTGGCTCCTAGATTGATCGTGAACAGCGCGGTCAAGAACGGTAGGCGGTCCCCAACCAGCAGCACCTGGCTGATGAGGGGCTCCATTTTGAACAGGCTTTCCACGTGAGCCGGAAAAATTTTCTTGCCTGTGGAGGAAACGATCAGCTCCTTCTTTCGCCCGGTAATGAAGACATAGCCTTCGCTGTCGGTCCGAGCCAGGTCGCCGGTGTGCAGCCAGCCGTCGCGCAGCACGGAGGCGGTGGTCTGCGGATCATTTAGATAGCCCGAGAACAGACACGGGCTTTTCACCAGCAGTTCCCCGTCCTCGGCGAGCCTCAGTTCGACACCCGGAAGTGGTTTGCCGATGCTGCCGGGCTTGGGCGCATCGAGCGGGTTGAGAGTGACGACGCCACCTTCCGTGAGGCCATAGCCTTCGACAATGGGCATGCCGATGGCCTCGTAGAATTCCGCCAAATCTTTGCTGAGCGGAGCGGCACCGGAGGCGGCTATGCGGATCCGTCCTCCCAGGCGCGCCCGCACCGTGCGGAACATCAACCGGTCGGCCAGCCGCAGAGGGACGCGTATGCGCGCGGGAACCGGCTTGCCTTCCCGCCGGTAGCGAGCCGCAGCCAGGGCCAGCCCGACTGCGCCATAGAAAGCATTCCGAAGCGGCGTCGGACGCTTGCGTAGTTCTGTACAGATGCTGGAGTAGATACGCTCCCACACCCGCGGGGGGGCCAGCAGGATCGTGGGACGCACCTCCCGGATCTCCTGCGGCATCTTCAGAAGGCTTTCCGAAAAAGTAACCGGCATGCCCAAGCGCATCGGAAGCAACTCCATGACCACGCGTTGGGCGATGTGTGCCGAAGGGAGAAACGCCACAGTCGAATCCTGCGGCCCCAGCGGCAGGGCCACAGGGCCCATATCGATATTGGCTACCAGCGCTGCATGCGTTACGAGCGCCATCTTCGGCTCGCCGGTTGCGCCCGAGGTGAGATATAGAATCGCGGGATCGGAGGGCTGCACTTCCGCGCGGAGTCTCCCGATCAGCCCCGGATCTTCGGCCATTGCCGCGCGGCCGCGCTCGCGGAGTTGTTCCAGAGTGAGGGCGCCGGCCGCTTCGCCGGTCAGCAGAATCCAGCGCGAAACGGGAGCGCCCGCGAGCGTCTTCAGCATCTCGGGACGTTCCACGAACACCACGTCGGCTCCGGCATTGCGGATGGTGCGTACCAGGTCCGCCGAGGGATAGCTCGGATAAAGCGCGGCCGCGATGGATCCGTTGGTCATAATGCCGAGATCGGCAAGATAGAACTCGAGCCGGGTTTCGGAATTCAAGACCACGACGTCGCCTTTCGCCACGCCCAGTGAGCGGAGACCGGCGGCGATTTCTTCAGCTGCGTTCAGGTATTGGTTCCAAGAGCAGATCATGCCTCCCGGGGCGCCGCGCGGTTCTCGCAAAGCGACCGCGTTGCCATACAGGCTCGCTGTTTCCACGAGGACCTGGCCGATGGTTCGTGCAGGCACACCTGCAATTTAGCATGGACTGCGCCGGGAGCCGGGCCTACTTCTTGCGATCGAGTTTGAGAAGCGCGTCGGCGATCGTATTGACGGCGTGCTCTTCGTCGCGCCGGCTGGCTTCGCTGCGGGGCAAAGAAGATAATTCCAGGTGGATCAACTCATGCACCACCGTGAACTCCATATCTTCGAGCATCTCGCGATACGGCAGGCGATAGTCCGAGGCATCCAGGACGCGAATGACTGCGCTCTTCTTGTCGGCATCCCAGTGAATGTTACCCAAGGTCTTGGGCTTCAAATCAGCGGGGTGCGACATGATAATCGAGATCTTCCAATCCTGAAGATTCAAGCGTTGCTGCCAGAGCGGCAGCCGCGCATTCACAAAACTCTCAGCTTGCAATCCGCGCTCATGCAGCGATGGCTCGGAAACGGCCGGCTGTGCAAGCATCGAGGGAACAAGGAGAATTGCGGAGAAAAGGGGGCCTAAAAACCCCGGGTAAATACGCCCGGACATGTATCATACAGTACCACAATTCACCCGGATTCGTGACGATACTAACGTCGCCTTTCGTCAACAGGAGAGCGGCGGGATTGAGCCTCCGGAGGGCTGTTGGATTCCCGAGGGCGCGACAAATAAAGGAGCGCCTGGCGCGTGAGTTCGGGCACCGCCGGATCCGGGTGGCGCAAGAGCGAGACCAGCGTCCGAATCCAGCGAAGTTCCCCCGATTGAAGCCCGATCATAGATACGGTTTTTGACATTCTACTCTGCTCTCCTTGTTCTCATCGGGTGCGGGCGGGATTCTAATCGAAAGCGCGTAGGCAAAGTTTCTCCGGCTCGCACCGATCGACCGGACAGCAACCGATGGACCAACGGCACCTCGCACATTCGGAATGATTTGCCCTCACACAGGGCCAGTGATTGTTCGCGAGGAGCCTCTAGAAGTGCCCAGGAAGCCCGATAAGTAGTTTGGAGAGAATGAGATGTTCAACGGCGCGCACGATCGTTATCTGGAGAGCCGGGTGCTCACAGCAGATCCGCTGGAACTGGTACGGATGCTCTATCAAGGCGCCATTGGCGCAGTGCGGGAAGCACGACAGTACCTCGAGGAAGGGAAGATTTTCGAGCGATCCCGTTCGATTTCCAGGGCCATCGCCATCCTGACTGAGTTCACGATTGCTCTAGACCACGAGCGCGGCCCCGAGATCGCCGGCTACCTGGCCGGTCTGTACGACTACATGCAAAAGAGACTACTGGAAGCCAATTTCAAGCAGATCGGTGCGCCGATGGAGGAGGTATTGGACCTGCTGACGACGCTTTCTGAGGGATGGGCGGGAATCAGCCAGGCGGCCGAACCTCCGGCCCCGGCCGCTACTCCTTGGTCTCAGACGGAACCACAGGAGCCGGAAGCGAACTATGCGCGGGCGAGTTGGAGTCTGTAGCCACCGCTTGCGCAGACTGTAGTCCCGCGGCGATCAGGTTCGCCAGACCCAAGCCGCCCTGACGCGCCAGCAGAGTGGCAAACTGCTGCTCGGCGTAATCGGTGGCGCAATCGCTGGCGGAATCTCCGCCGGAGCCGAGCCAGCCACTACCACTTTCCCGTTCGGTGCGAAGCATCTGTCCGATGAGCAGCGCTTCAAATTGCTGAGCCGCATCGTGCACCTTCGCTGGATCGTCCTTTGTATGCGTCGAAGCCGTGGCAGCCGCCAGGGGCGTGGCGGCCATAATTGACAGTTCCGCCACTTAAATCACCTCGAGTTCGGCGTCCAGCGCGCCCGCGCGCCGCAGGCTCTGCAAAATCGCGATGATGTCGCGAGGTGTAGACCCGATGGCAGCTAGAGCACGTACCAGTTCCTCAACCGTCGCCCCTTGCTTTAGCACTACATTGCGCGCTTTCTCTTCTTTAGCAGACATCTCCGTCTGTGGAACCACTTCGGTAGCTCCCTGCGCCAGAGGCCCGGGCTGCGAAACCTTGAGAGTGGTCTGGATCTCCACGTTCAGGTTGCCGTGCAAGATAGCCACCGGCGACACGCGAACATCCTTACCCAGCACGATGGTTCCCGTGCGTTCGTTGACGATCACACGGGCGAGGCTATCGGCGTCAACCGGTAGTTTCTCCAGTTCCGCCAGAAATTCGGTGGGGCGGCCAACGTATTCCGGAGGGATGGTGACGCTGACCAGCCCGGCATTCTCGGCCACGGCCGGGGGACGCGCCGATTCTGAGAACCTCTTGTTGACGGCTTCCTCGATGCGCGTCGAAGTGGTGAAATCGGATTGGCGCAGTTGGAGCCGCACCACCGATTTAGGAGCGATCGAAGGAGCGGCGCGCTCCACCGTAGCCGCGTTGGGGCCGCGTCCGACCGTGGGATGATTCACGGTTTGCGAAGTGCCGCCGCGCCCGGCCGAAAACCCTCCCGTGACCACAGGTCCTTGCGCCACCGCATACACTTGACCGTCAGCCCCGCGCAGCGAGGTCATCACCAGGATGCCTCCTTGTAAATTGGCAGCGTCGCCGACCGAGGAAACCGTGGTGTCGATGTGCATCCCCGGCTGCGCAAATGCCGGCAGCGTGGCAGTGACCATGACTGCGGCGGTGTTCTTCACGCGGATGGCGGTGGGGGAGACGGCGATGCCCATCCGCTCCAGCATGTTGGTCAGGCTCTGGGCGGAGAATATCGTTTGCTGGCGGTCGCCCGTCCCGGCCAGACCGACCACGATGCCGTAGCCGATCAGTTGGTTTTCCCGGACTCCTTCAATGGCGACCAGGTCCTTCAAGCGGGCAGCGGGACAGACTGTCGCCAGTATCAGCCAAGTTATTAGGAAGCGCATCTTCACACTCACAAGGGCAAAAGGCCCATGATTAGCCGGTACAGAATGAACGGCCGCTTGATGGCGTCGCCCACCACACCCTTGCCGTTGACTCGCAGTTCCAGCTCACCCAATCGATTGGATTGGACGCTATTGGTAGAGTCGATATCGGCGGGACGGATCACCCCGCGCACCGTAATCATCTGCCGTTCCGAATTGATCTGAATATCTTTGGACGCCTCGACCACCAGCGCCCCATTGGGTAGTACGGCAATGACGCGGGCTGTCAGGGTGGTGGTCAAAGTGGTGACACGACTGGTGGTGCCCTGCCCGTTGATCTGGCTATTGCCGGATAGACCCACCAGATTGGACAGCGGCCCGGCAGCTTTGGTGACCCCGGCCGCGGAGCTGATGGAACTCGTGATGCTACTGGCGCGCTGCGTCTTGGTGACACCGGTGGTGACTGCGGAGGCTTGCTCGGCCACCACGATGGTGAGGACGTCATCCACCTGGCTAGCGCGCAAGTCCCGCGCCGAATCCGCCAGCCGCGAGCCTGCCAGCCAGATGGATCCCGGGGTGGCCGACCCAGCCTCTGCCGATCGCGCTTCTGCTTCTGAAATATAGCGATCGAGAGGCGAGGCGGGAGGCACGGGCGCTTCGTTCTTCTTTTTAGCTGCCAGCGGCGCGGCCGCCAGAAGCGCAATCAGCCCCATCGAAAGTAGTTTGTTCATGGTTTATCGTGAGCCGCAGAGCCATCCACGGACACTCTGCCCTTTCCTGCGACGCGCGCCATAAAACGACGCTGCGACATGGGGTTAGTTACCGATATCCTGTCGCCCATGGCCCCCGATCCCTCGGCCCGGGCTTCGAACTCGAGATGCGCGTTGCCGCTCTCGGCGTCTACCTGGACGGTGTCACCCCGCTCGACATCCAGTGCTTTAGTGAGTTGGTTCAGGCGCAACGCCGTTCCGGCATGCACCAGCCCACGCGGCCATTGGCCGGCCACTTGCTCAATCGATACGGCCCAGTCCATCGCGTCGGGGATAGCCTCGCTCGCCTGGATCGCGACTGCGTCCGCAGGAATCGCCTGACCTGCAGGGAGATCGCGAATCGCCACCACGCGCCCTGCCGTCACTCGAACCGTCACCCGCGCCCATATGGAAAACCGACGAATTCCGCCGTAACGAACATACCCGCTCCACCACTGGCCCGCCGGTCCATTGCGGAGCTGGTTCGCCGGGAAGACGATCTCCCCGGCAGGAACACGGCTGCGGCTCCACTCCAGGACCGAGATTTCCGCTTCCGGAACGGCGGCGTGCATGGCCAGCAGAGCCTTTTCCGGATCGAGCGGCGCCACCTGACGCTCGACACAAATCTCCGACGATGGAGGCGCGAGATGGAAACGCTCGGCCAGGCGGGCGAGTTCGGGTACGCGAAAGGTCCGCGTCACCCCCGGAGCCGGCGCCAGCGCCAGCGGCGTGCTGGCATCCAGACTCTCCATTCCCGGGAAGGCCGGCGCCAAGTCGGCCGCCGTCACCTGGTCGGAAGAGGAGCTGACCGCCAGACAGCCGGCCAGCACGAATGCGCCCAGGGGGATCATCGGCTCAGATTATTCACTTGTTGGTACATGTTGTCGGCGGCCTGCACGACCTTAGAGTTGGCTTCATACCCACGCTGCGCCACGATGAGGTTGATGAACTCTTCGACCACCGAGACGTTGGACTGCTCGGTGTAGCCCTGCATCAGGCTGCCCAGGCCCTCAGCTCCTCCTGGGGCAGCCACGGTAGGATCGCCGGATGCGTCGGTGGGAGCGTAAAGATTGTTTCCGAGGCTGTTCAGCCCGGCCGGGTTTTGAAAGTTAGCCAGCTGGATTTGTCCAGCTTGTTGGGTAGCGTTCTGGTTGGGCATGGTGTAGCTGACCGTGCCGTCCGCACCGATCAGCACGGATTGCGCCTCCGCAGGGATGGTGATCTGCGGTTCGAGCGCATCACCCTCGGCTGTAACGATGTTGCCGCTCTTGTCAACCTGGAATGTCCCGGCCCGCGTGTATGCCAGGTCCCCGCTGGGACGGCGCACTTGGAAAAACCCCTTGCCCTGGATCGCGACGTCCAGGGGATTGCCCGTCTGTGCGAACGAGCCCTGTGTGAAGACGATGTCATTGCCCGAGGTGCGCGTTCCCAGGCCGAGTTGCATGCCCGTCGGCACGATCGTTTGCTGCCCGGCCGCCGCTCCGGGCTGTGTCATTGTCTGGTACATCAGGTCCTGAAACTGCACCACGCGCTGCTTGTAGCCGACCGTACTGGCGTTGGCCAAATTGTTGGCAATGTTATCGACGTTTAGTTGTTGCGCCGTCATCCCGCTCGCAGCGCTGTAGAGTGCTCGAATCATATATTCTCCTTATTAAGACCCCACCTTGGCGACTTGTTCGACCGCTTGCTGATTCATCTGAGCCGCCAGCGAGACCGCCTTTTGCAACATCTCGAACTGGCGCATGACGCTGATCAGCCGCACGGCCGATTCGGAGCTGCCCGCGTTGGATGCCTCGAGTTGTCCCTGCTCCACGGATGTGCCTGGCGCCGCCGAGGGAACCATGGAGGGATCGGCCGCCTGGAAATAATTGTTGCCGTGCTTGACTAGTCCGGCAGTGCTCGTGAAGTCGGCTATCTGCAGCTGCCCCGCCACTGCGCCATCCTGCGTGACGGTTCCGTCGGGCGCGATGTCAATGGATCCGGAACCCTGGAAAGTCAGGCTTTTGCCGGATACGTCGCGCACCGCATATCCGTCGGAAGTGGTGAGGCGGCCGTCTTTTGCCAGGCGGAAACTACCGTCACGCGTGTACAAGGGTCCGCTCGGTCCGTTTACGGCAAAGAATCCCTTTCCGGCAAGCGCCACATCTAGCGGGTTGCCGGTGGAGTGCAGCAGCCCCGGAGAAAAATCCGTCCAGGGTTTTTCGATGACTGGCATGGTAGAGGTGGGGCTCGAATCCGCCTCAGGCGCCACGTAGAGGCTGTAGAACTCCCGGTCGCACTTATACCCGCCGGTCGCTGCATTGGCAACATTATTGGCCAACATCTCGAGAGACTCCATGCGCGAGCTCAGGCCGCTGGCCGCAACTGCCGTCAAAGGATCCATGGCGCTTCACCTCAATGCACGGCACGGGCCCAAATCCTAAATTGATACCTAAATGTCCTAAATACTGAGAATCGCAGCCGATGAGAACCATGAGGCGGAGCGCGCGGAGCGCCAAATCTTTGCCGCGGAACCACCTTCGCGCCAGCTTTTGGTCACCGGTAGACCGCCCGTCTATTGAAAAACCTGACTCCCGCAACGGCCCCCAATCTGCATTTGTCTCCGGCGTGATGGTTTCGACCTCGCATACTTCCCTGCTCCCGGTTTTGGCCCCACAGACTGGCTGGCCGGAGCCACCAGTCCCTGGAAAGAGCGACAGTCCGCTGGCGGGTGGCGGCGATTTCTTCAAGGAACCGGTGCGGGTTGCTGCTTTGCCGGGTGCGTTTGTCGGTGTGCCGCACTTCTCGGAGACATTGAAAGATCTGGTGCAGGAAAAGCAGGAACCTGAAAGTCAACACCCGCAAGACGCGGCTGCCGCCCTACTCCAGTCGGCGCTGATCGTTCCTGGCACTAAAGAAGTCCCCCCACTTAGAACACTGGGCGGGTTTTCTCTCACCCCACCGCCGACCACTGCGGGCCAGGGGCCGGACCGCAAAACGGAACCGTCGGCCGCACCAAACCCGGATGGAGTCGTGGCACCTTCTATTGGCGTACTGCGGAACGCGGTCTCCCCAGACCTGGTCCCGCGAAGCACAGTCCCCTTGAACGTTGCACCACCAAAGGTGGCGCCGTTACCGGGCGAGAGGTCGGTGCCAAAACCTGTGGTTCCTTCTGCGGTGCTCACGGCTATCGCCCATACCGGAGTTTCGGCAGCGTCCGAAACCCACGCACGGACCGACATGAACATCCCGGTCTCCACTGTTGCGGTCAAAGTTCCTTCGGGCCTGGCGCCGCCGCAGGAACAATCTTTGGAGGCTGCGGCTTCCAAGAAGCCAGTAGAAGAAATGACAACATCTCGTGAAGATCGCAATCGGCCGTCCAAACAGGCAGCCGCAAGGGCCTGGATCAGTCCTCAGCTTGACTCTTCCGTCTGCGCCCCTGCGGACTCCACAGCCAAAGCCGTCTTCGAACCCCAGCCGTCGGGCGACCCGGCACAGACACTGAAACCTATCGCAGGGCCGACCGGAGACGAGACCCACCCTGCTCCGTCGCAAACTGCGGCCCTCGAACCCACGACTACGGCATCTCCAGCCGGCGCGCCGGGTTCCGATGCAGAGGACCCACAAGCGCCCCCGGCGATGAAGCCAGCCACACCAGCCGCCGCGAGCGCTGAAGCGGCGATCCTGGCCTTTGGCGCTCGCCTCGCGGCTCTAGTCGCGCCCCCGGCGGCTCCGGCCCAGCCCGCATCAGCGACGGGGGCTCTCCGTCCCGCTCAGCCACCTGAAGCACCTCCCTCGGCCAAGGCAACCTCTGTCTCCGACCCAAGCCAGGTGCCCGAACCAGTGCCTTCCGCGCCAGTCAACCATGGCGCCGAACTGCCTCCGAACCCGAAGAGTGCCGAACCTGAAAAGGCCCGGACCGCACCAGATTCGGTTTCTGTTTCGGCGGCAGTCCACTCCGGGCCGCCGTCTTCACCCAATATCACTTCGCAAGCCATCCCCACTGTGACCGCTCCACCGGATAACCCGCCGGAGCCGCCCAGGACCGTCCTCGCCGCGCCACAGGGCATCCGAACGGAAATCGAATCCCAGCCGGAGCCCGCCAAGCTCGCCACTCCCGCGCGCGAAATTCAGGTCCAGGTGAATCGCGGCGAGCAGCGGGTGGATGTGCGGTTGACGGAGCGCAATGGCGACGTACAGGTTGCCGTGCGCACGTCTGATTCGCAGTTGGCTGGGGCGCTGCGTGAAGATCTGCCGCTGCTTTCGTCGCGGCTGGAACAGGCCGGGTTCCGGGCCGAGACCTGGCATCCGGGAGCGTCTGCTCCCGAGAGTCGCCTGCGAGGAGTAGAAACTCCGTCCTCGAATTCACCGTCCCAAGACTCCGATCCATCGCGGCAGGGTGGGCAGGAGCAACCGCAAGCCCAGCCGCGCCAGCCCAAACCACCTGCGGCCAAAGCCCCCAATTCTCCACGAAAGGAATTCGAATGGCTCATGTCTCAAGTTTCCTGAACTGCGCGCCTTCCCAACCGATGGCGACGCCTGCCCTTCGCTTGCTGGGCACCGGTTGCCGGCCGGCTACTACGCCGGCGGCCCCGACCGCAGTATCCCTTTGCACTCTCAGGAGCCGCGCATGACACCCTCCATCAACGCTCCTGGTTCCACTGTACCGGCCTCGGCCGCCCAGCCCTCCTCGGCGCCACCCGCCGCGCCGGTCACCGAGAACATGTTTCTGAAGCTTCTCGTCGCGCAACTGCAGAATCAGGACCCGCTGAACCCCACCGACAGCACGCAGTTTGTGACGCAACTGGCGCAATTCCAGCAGATGGAGCAGTCCATGAACATGAGTCAAGATATTACCGCGATCCGGCAGGACATGGACAAACTCGTCAATCCCAACAGCAGCACGACGGCCCCGACAGCTTAACAGGAGATTCCTATGTTTACATCCTTTTCATCGGCATTATCGGCATTAAACGCCACTTCCACCGCCATCGACGTTGTGGGCAACAACCTGGCCAATATGAACACGCCGGGCTTCAAAACCAGCCAGATGGTCTTCCGCGACCTGGTGACCCAATCCCTAGGTGCAGGTTTGGGTGACACACAGGTCGGGTTCGGCACCGGCACGCCGCTGACGGTGCGGGAGTTCACGCAAGGCGCTATCCAGACCAGCGCCGGGCTGCTGGACGCCGCCGTCCAAGGCGACGGATTCTTTGTCGTCCAGGATAGCGGTGGCAACAACCTGTATACCCGCGCCGGCAATTTTCAGACGGACTCAAACGGGAACCTGCTTACCGATACGGGTGCTAAGGTCCAAGGATGGACCACTCTCGATCCCACTACGCGCGCAGTAGATACGAATGGGCCCATCGGTAACATCGTTGTTCCAGTGGGTTCCGTGCGGGCTCCTACCGCCACCACCAACCTCACGGCCGATCTCAACCTGAACGCCTCCGCAACGGCGGATTCCACTTCCGCCTTCACCGTGCCGATTTCGGTCGTCGACAGCCTGGGCAACTCCCATGTGCTCAACCTCGATTTCCAGAAGACCGGTGCCAATCAGTGGAGCTACGATGTAACAGTTCCCGGTGAGGACATCTCCGGCGGAACCCCGGGAACGCCCATCGACACTGGCGCCAGTGGCACCCTCACCTTCAGCCAGAGCGGCCAGCTTACCGATCCGGCATCGGGAAACCCCATTTCCATCGCGGTCACCGGCTTGGCGGACGGGGCCGCCGACATGAATATTTCCTGGAACCCCTACAACACCGATGGGACCGGCCGCATCACACAGTTCGGACAGCCTTCTGCCTCGTCGGCCAGTTCCCAGAACGGAGAGGCGGCGGGACAGTTGGTCCACGTGGGTCTGGCGGACGGCGGCGGGATTCTAGCGCAATATTCCAATGGCGATCAGGTGGTGGTCGGGCAGGTAGCCATGGCCAGCATCCGCAATCCAGACACGCTAATTGCCACCGGCAACAATAACTACCAGCTCAGCGCGCGCACGGCCACGCCCTCGGTAGGGGTACCCGGCACGGGCGGCCGCGGCACCATTGTAGGTGGCTCTTTGGAGGCATCGACGGTGGATATAGCCACGGAATTCACCAATCTGATCGTGTATCAACGCGGGTATGAGGCTAATGCCCATGTGATCACCACGGCCGACCAATTGAGCCAGGACACTATTAACTTAATCCGGTAATCCGCCGATGACTCCTCAGGAAGAGATAGCGCCGCTGGGCGAAGTAGCGGTCGAGGTCGAAGTCGAGCTCGATCGGCGCCTGATGACGACACGCGAGGTGTTGCAACTCACCGAAGGCAGCGTGATGACCACCTCGCGATCGGCCGGCGAGAATATCGACATCTACATCGGCGGCGTGCTGTGCGGCTCCGGTGAGATCGTGGTGATCGAAAACGCGCTGGGCGTGCGGATCACCGACTTCCGAGACGAAGCCTAAAGGACGGATCCGTATGGAAGTGCTCGGGCAGTTCGCGGCCGTAGTGGCCGTGCTGGCGCTTGCGGCCGCCACCTCCTGGTGGTTGCGCAGACGGGGTTTTGCTGGTTCCCTGCTGCCGCGGAAAGCCGCGGGGCGCCGCTTGGAGAGCGTCGGGCGCCTGTCCCTAGGACCGCAGCAAACCCTTCATCTGGTGCGCCTGGGTGAGCGTGCCTTACTGGTGGCCTCCTCGCCCTCCGGCTGCGTACTACTTCAGACCGTCGACTGGCGCGAGGTCCAGGGCGGCGGGGAGGCTCTGACATGAAGTTCGCGCGCCTTTCGGTCTTGCTGTTCGCGGCTGTTCCCGCATTCGCCGCAAGCGGCTCCTCCTTCTCCCTTCTCGGCATATCGGCCGGGAAAGACGCTTCCACTCTGAGCGTCCCCATACAGATCGTCCTACTGCTTACGCTCTTGACGCTGCTCCCGGCAGCCGTGATGTCGATTACTCCATTCCTGCGCATCGTGGTGGTACTACATTTTCTGCGGCAGGCGCTGGGCACGCAATCCACCCCGTCCAACCAGGTCTTAATCGGTCTGGCGCTTTTTCTGACCATCGTCATCATGCAGCCTGTAGTGGTGGACATGTACCACCAGGGCTGGGAGCGCATGGAGGCGGGCCGCCTTGCGCCTGCGCAGGCCTTCGAGCAGGGAGCCAAGCCATTGCGCGTGTTTCTGTCCCGCTACGCCCGCGAGAAAGACGTCCAGCTGTTTCTCGAGATGGCGCATGCCCCCGCGCCCCATAGCCCCGCCGATCTGGATTTGACGGTCCTCATGCCGGCCTATATTCTTTCCGAGTTGAAAACCGGTTTTCAGATTGGCGCCGTGCTGTTCTTGCCGTTTCTGGTGCTCGACCTGGTGGTCGCCTCAGTGACCCTGTCCGTAGGTATGGTGCAGTTGCCGCCAGTCATGATTTCGGCGCCTTTTAAGATTCTGCTGTTCGTTCTGGTGGACGGCTGGAATCTGGTAGTGGGCTCGCTAATGAAGAGTTTTTACTAATATGACGCCTGATTCCGTAGTCGAGCTGATCCGGCAGACGTTGATGGCGACATTCTGGCTGGCTGCCCCTTTGATGGCTATCGCGTTTGTCGCCAGCGTGGTAGTCAGCCTGGTGCAGATCGCCACCTCGATGCAGGATCCTGCCTTCAGCTCCATACCGCGGCTTTTGGTGTTCATGGTGAGCCTGCTCTTGCTGCTGCCTTGGATGCTGGAGCGGGCCATCTCGTACACCACCGCGTTATTCGGGGACCTGGCCCGCTATGCCCATTAACCTGACACTCTCGCTCGGAACACTCTACGCTTTTCTGCTGGTATTGACGCGCGTGAGTGGCGCCTTCGTGTTCGTTCCGCTCCCCGGGCTGCAGAGCGCGCCCATGCCCGCGCGCGCGGCCTTCGCGCTGGGCTTCACGCTGGCGCTGGCGGCGCGCTGGCCGGTGATCAGCGCTGCCGCGGTCTCCCCGGCGCAATTAGTAGGATGGGCTGCCGCCGAGGCGGCCTCGGGAATCGCTATCGGAGTTTCCTTGTCAGTGGTGCTGGAAGCCTTTTCCCTGGCGGCCCAGGTCTGCGGATTGCAAGCGGGTTACGCTTATGCCTCGACCGTCGATCCCAATACGCAAGCCGATTCGGGCATCCTGCTGGTGCTCGCGCAACTCACATCCGGCCTGTTGTTTTTTGCGGTCGGCCTCGATCGCGAGGTGCTGCGGCTGTTTGCGCTGAGCTTGGATAAGGCTCCCCCGGGCACCTACCTTTTAGGCCTGGCTTCCGCGCAGACGCTGATCCACTTGGGAGCGAGTCTGTTTTCGGTGGGGCTGCGGCTGGCGTTTCGCGTCATAGCGCTGCTGGTGATGATGGATGTCGCGCTGGCCCTCCTGGGACGGGTCAACGCGCAATTGCAGCTCCTCTCCCTGGCGTTCCCGGCGAAAATGCTGGTCACGCTGCTGGTGTTGAGTTGGGTGGCCATGCGGCTCCCCCGGATGGTGCACGAGATGGGCGGGTTGGCGTTTAATGCCTCGCGCCACATGTTGGGGATATGAGGCAGTATGGCGGATCAGTCCGGAAAGACCGAGAAACCCACACAACGCCGTGTGGACAAGGCACGCAAGGAGGGCCAGTTCCTATCCGCCAAGGAGTTCGTCGGTGCCCTACAGTTCCTCGTCTTTCTGGGGTTGCTGAGCAGCGGTGGAGCTCTGTGGTTCACCGGCTTCCGCCAGACTACGCGCCGCGTGTTCTCTCTGGCATTCACTCCCGGTTTGGCGCCCCGCGATCTTTCGCGCATCGCCTGGCAACTGTTTTGGAACCAGTTTCTGCCTCTGGCCCTGGGCGGCCTGGCGCTCGTGGTCGTGACACTGGGGATTCGCCTGGGCACCACGCGCTTCGGTTTCAGCCTGAAGAAACTGGCGCCCGATTTGCAGCGCCTCAGCCCGTTGGCCAAACTGCGCCAGTTGCCGCAGCAGAATCTGCCGGCTTTGGTGCAGGCCGTCCTGATGCTCCCGCTCTTCCTGGGCGCGGTGTACCTCATTTCGCGCGAGCGCCTCGAAGCCATGCTCCTGCTGCCCCTCCAAAGCGTGGAGAGCGGCTTCCAGTTCCTGGGAGTGTCGTTGATGGATCTGTTCTGGAGAGCCGCGGGCGTTTTCATGGTCTTTGGCGCAGTGGATCTGTTCCGGCAGATGCGCCGGTACCAGCGCGAGTTGCGCATGTCCAAACACGAGATCCGCGAAGAATCGAAGGATGTCGAAGGCAATCCGCAAATGAAGGGGCGGATTCGCCGGCTGCAGCGCGAGCGCATGCGGCATCAAATGATGAAAGATGTGCCCACGGCCACCGCCGTGGTGGTGAACCCCACGCACTTCGCGGTGGCGATCCGCTACCAGATGGACAGCATGGCCGCCCCGGTAGTGGTCGCCAAAGGCAAGAACTACCTGGCCCTGCGCATCCGCCAGAGGGCCGTCGAGAACCAGGTTCCCATCATCGAAAATCCGCCGCTCGCCCAGGCGCTTTACAAGTCCGTGGACGTCGGGCAGGAGATTCCGCCCCATCTGTACCGGGCCGTCGCAGAGATTCTGGCGTACATTTTCAAACTAATGAACGGCAAGCTGCCGGGATGAAATCATGACTCCTGCCAAAGCTCTCAAACCTGCTTCCGGCCTGTTCAGCGCCATCCCCCTTTCGAGCCTCGGCGAGATGGCCGTTCCGCTGGCGGTGCTGGCCATCGTGATGGCGCTCATCACGCCCCTGCCCGGCTTCATTCTGGATCTGCTGATCGTCACCGATCTGCTGATGTCCATCACCGTAATGATAGTGTCTCTGTATCTCATCCGTCCGGTGGAGTTTACTTCCTTTCCGACCACGCTACTCCTGCTGACGCTGTTTCGTTTGGCCCTCAATGTTTCTTCCTCGCGTCTGATCCTGCTCAACGGCAACACCGGCACGTCCGCCGCCGGCGAAGTGATCGGCGCGTTCGGCAGCTTCGTGGTGGGCGGCAACTACATCATCGGCGCGGTGATTTTCCTGGTATTGATCGCGATTCAGTACGTCGTCATCAACCACGGCGCCGTGCGCATCTCGGAGGTTACGGCGCGCTTCACCCTGGACGCGCTGCCCGGCAAACAGATGTCCATCGATTCGGACCTGAACGGCGGTTTGATCGATGAGACGGAGGCCAAGCGCCGCCGCAAGCTGCTCGCCACAGAGGCGGAATTCTATGGCGCCATGGATGGCGCGTCGCGCTTTACTCAGAGGGATGCCGTGGCCAGCATCCTGATCACGGCCATCAATATCATCGCCGGGTTCCTGATCGGCGTGCTGCAGCACGGCATGGAGCTTCGCCGCGCAGTCGAGACCTACACGGTTTTGACCATCGGCGACGGTTTGGTAACTGTCATACCGGCCCTCATGATTTCCATCTCGGGCGGCCTGATCGTCACACGCGCTGGTTCGGATGCGCGTCTGGGTGTGGAATTCCGGCGCCAGATCCTGGGCAATGCCCAACCGCTATTGCTGGCTGGCGGCGTACTGGTGGCCTTGGCCGCTATCCCTTCGATGCCCAAGCTGCCCTTCCTGTTGCTCGGCGGCGGCGCCGGGGCCATAGGTTGGAGAATGCGTAAAAAGGAGATGCTGGCGGCTGCCCCCTCCGCTGCCGGAGCCCAGGCGCCACCGGCAAAAGAAAACCTGGAAGCCCTGTTGCGCGTGGAGCCACTGGCCCTCGAGGTCGGCCTCGGGCTGGTGGGCTTGGTAGAAGGCGCACAGGAGTCACCGTTGCTGCGCCGCATCGCCGCCATCCGAAAGCAGCTGGCCACGGACCTGGGATACATGCTGCCGGCAGTACGTGTAGCCGACAACCTCAGTCTGAAAAGCCGCGAATACGTGATCCTCCTCAAAGGCGTCGAAATCTCGCGCTATGAGCTCCCGCAGGGCTGCGAACTGGCCATCTCCACCGGGAAAGGGGATGCTTCCATCGGAGGCCAACCCACGCGCGAGCCGGCATTCGGGATGGCGGCTTTGTGGGTCCCCGCCGAACGCGCCGAACGCGCACGCCAGTCGGGCTATACGGTGGTGGATTCTGTCAGTGTCCTAGGCACGCATTTGGCCGAACTCATCCGCCGCCACGCCCACGAGTTGTTCTCGCGTCAGGATGCCAAGAAACTACTCGATCGCGTCGCCGTAGAGCATCCAAAAGTGGTGGAAGACCTGGTACCCAAGCTATTGCCGTTGGCCACCGTCCAGAAAGTGCTGCAGAATCTTCTGCGGGAGCGTGTTTCGGTGCGCGACGCCGTATCCATCCTGGAGGCCCTGGGCGAGGCCGCCGGCGCCACGCACAACCCCATCTTGCTCACCGAATATGTGCGCCAGGTGCTGCGGCGCACGGTGGTGAAACCGTATGTGAACCGCAATGGCGATCTCCCGGCTTGGTTCGTCGATCCCGCCATTGAGCAGATTGTGGAAGGCGCCGTGCAGCACGGCGAGCAGACCAGTCATCTGAACCTGGCGCCGCAGACGATTCGCGACGTCTTGAACCGAATCGGAAGCCGTGTCACCGCGCTCGATACCCCGATCATCGCGGTGACCTCCTCCGGCTCGCGCTATTTTCTGCGACAGATCGTGGAGCCGGCCATGCCCAACCTGTTTTTCGTGGCGCACAACGAAGTGCCGCCCGGGCAAAGAGTCCAGTCTCTAGGGAGCATTTCGTAAGGCGGGCCCTACAGGAAGGTCGGGTCTCCGACGATCAATCAAACGGAAAGCGATTTCAGGAGCGACCCGTTTGAAGATCAAATCCTATTTTTCCAGCACCGTTACGGGCGCCATTGCAATGGCCCGCCACGAATTAGGACCGGAAGCCATGCTGGTGACCAGCCGCCCGGCTCCGCCCGAGGCGCGCCACCTGGGCGAGTGCGAAGTGGTCTTCGCCCTAACACAGGATACGGCTCCCACGGTCAACGCGCCGGTCGAATTGCCGCTGGCAGTGCCACTCCCTGCTTCGGAACGGTTCGGGAAGGAAATTTCCGAACTAAAACAGCAGCTCGATAGCATGCGGCGGGCGCTCAACAAATCTGCCTTTACACCAGCTCAATGGCTGGGCCAATCGCCGGGCCTCGCGGAGGCCTATTCCATGATGACGGCGAATGAGGTGATTGCCGCAATTGGCCCTGGACGTTGTGCAGGCGGCGGCCGCGCGCACCGGCGGCACAGGCGTATGCGAGGGCCTCGATCCGAGATCCTACGGCGCCGTTGCGGAGGAAATGCAGTCTCGCATCCAGATCGAAGCAGCCCTCGGCGCCGGCGAAGCCCTGCCGCGCATCACCGCGCTGGTCGGCCCTCCCGGAGCCGGCAAGACCACTACGCTAGTGAAGCTGGCCGTGAACTACGGATTGGCCGCCCGGCGGCCCGTACTGGTGCTCTCCACCGACACCTACCGGATCGGCGCCGCCGACCAGTTGCGATCCTACTCCGCCATCCTGGGAGTGGGTTTTCAGGTTCTGGACACGGTCTCCTCTCTGGCCCAGTCGATCGAGGAGAACCGCGGCAAGGAGTTGATCCTGATCGACACGGCCGGCCTGGCGCTCGCAGATCTGGAGAACTCGGCCGCTCTGGCGCGGTTTCTCAGCACGCGCAAGGACATAGACCGGCAACTGGTTCTATCGTCTTCCATGAAACCAGCCGATCTAACCCGTGTGATCGATGCATACGAGATTTTCAGGCCTCGTAGTCTGTTGTTCACCAAACTGGACGAGACCAATTCGCTGGGGCCGATTTTCAACGAAGCCGTGCGGACGCGCAAGCCGCTGTCGTTTTTTACCGCCGGGCAGCGAATTCCGGAAGACCTGGAGACGGCCAGCCACCGTCGGCTGATCGAGACCATTCTCGGCAGCCGCCCAGAGGCGCAGTTCGCGGCGTAGAACCCAGATGCGAAACCTATGTACTCTTATGCGGAGTCCGACCTGATTAGCCCCGAAGAGCGGGAACGGCTCATTCTGGAGCACCTTCCCCAAGTCCGGCTGATTGCCCGGAGAATCCAGGAGCGGCTTCCCAAGAATGTCAGTCTCGAGGACCTGGTCTCCACCGGAGTCCTCGGCCTGATCTCGGCCATTGACCATTTCGATCCGACTCATAACGTCAAACTGAAGACCTACGCCGAGTACAAGATTCGCGGAGCTATTCTGGACAGTTTGCGCGGACTCGACTGGGCGCCTCGTCAGAAGCGTCGCAAGACCAAGCAGATCGAAGCGGCCATCGCGTCCGCGGAGCAGCGCTTGCAGCAGGCCCCCAGCGAGGACGATATCGCCGCCGAACTCGGCATTCCACTGGCCGAGTATCACGAGTGGCTGGTAGAGGTCTGCGGTTTAAATATCGCCAGCCTGGAGTATGCCGCCAACGATCAGAGCCGAGATCTTCTACACACCCTGCCCGATACCGAAGAGAGCCTGCCTTCCACCCTACTCGAGCGCTCGGAGTTGCAGCGGCTTCTGGCTCAGGGGATCGACCAGATCCCCGAAATCGAACGAACCATTCTGGCCCTCTACTACCAAGAGGAACTGACCCTTCGGGAAATCGCGGAGATAGTCAAGTTGCATGAATCGCGCATTTCCCAATTGAAGTCGCAGGCCATTCTGCGGCTGCGCGGCCGCTTGGCGGAGCAGTGGCCAACCACTCGCGGAGTGCTTACCGCATGAGCGCCCTGGATGTTCACGAAAGCACCCGCCTGCTTTTGAACGGCTGGGTGGAGAACCTGGCCCAAGTCCTCGAATCGATGACCGATCACCGGCCCGCGATCAACTGGAAGGGCGCCAGCGGCATTCCCGCGGATCTCAGTGTCGCTACGGACGGAGACGTTCTCTGGTCGGAACAAAAGTGCCAGTTGTCGCCTGATGCCGAAATCTGGATAGGCGCGCCGCGCCAGACCTGGGAACATGCCAGCACGCTAACTCTGAAGGCAGCCGGCTTGGAGACTTCCGGCCCGGACGAAACCAAGAGCACCTGGCTCGAGATCATCGGCCAGTGGACATCAGCCCTGGTGCGCGCCCTGGGATTTCATTTGGGGCGGGAAGTCGCCTGCGGCAGCAGCGCCGAGAATCGTCCTCCCGATACGCCGCACGAGTGGATCACCGTCTCGCTAACCTTTGGCGAAACAGTGCTGCCGCCAATCGCCATCGCCTTCAGTGCCCCTTTGCTGGCCGTCCTCACAGCGGCCCCTTCTGCTGAAGACACTCCGCCCGCTGCCACCCCGCAGCACACCGCTGATACCCGCGAGCCCGAAAAAACTCCGGCGATGGCCCGAACCATGGACCTGCTCCTGGACGTGGAACTGCCAGTGAGTATTTCGTTCGGCAAAACTCAACTGGCATTGAAGGATGTCCTGAAACTAACCACCGGTTCCATAGTGGAGTTGAATCGCGGCGTTAATGAGCCGGTCGAGGTGCTTGTGAACCATTGTCTGGTGGCGCGCGGTGAGGTCGTGGTGGTCGAAGGCAACTACGGCATCCGCATACAGCAGATCTCCAGCCGCCAGGATCGGCTGCGCAGCATCCGGTAAACCCACCTCAAGCGTCGTTCCCCATCCCACCCTCCGCGGAAACCCCGGCTGCCCCATAATGAGTACTGTACGAATATGACAGCCGAGATCGATGGCGTAACCCTGCACCTGGCCCATCCGGATGAGCTCACCATACAGTGGGTTGGGCAGGAAGAGCTGATGCGGCAGCTGCTGGCGGCATGGATGGTGGTGCATGAGCAGGATTTGCCGATGCATCCCCGTCTGCTAGGAAAACCAGGCGTGGGTAAGACTACCCTTGCGTATGCCGCCGGCAAGCGCATGGGACGGGATGTATACATCGTGCAGGCCACCATGGACACTCGTCCGGAGGACCTGCTGGTGACGCCGGTCATCGAAGGCGACGGACGCTTACGCTACGTAGCTTCCCCTTTGGTCACGGCCATGATCCGCGGCGGCATCGCCATTCTCGACGAGGGCAATCGCATGAGCGAGAAGAGCTGGGCCAGCCTCGCCCCTCTTCTGGACAACCGCCGCTACGTCGAATCCATCGTGGCTGGTATCAAGATCCGGGCGCATGCCCACTTCCGCATGGTGGCCACCATGAACGATGACGCCTCCACGTTCGAGTTGCCGGAATACATTCATTCGCGCCTGCAGCCGCAGATTTTCATCGATTTTCCGGAACGTGACGAGGAGTATCACATCCTACGTGAAAATTTGCCGTTTGCCGAAGAACGCATCCTGCATTACGTAACTGACTTCCTGCAAATGGCCCATGCCGCCGACGAACGCTACACCGTACGCGACGGCATCAATGTGGCGCGCTTCGCCATCAAGCTGAAGAGTCTGGCCACGCAGAAAACGCACGAAACCGAAGCGCTCGAAACCGCCATTATCGAAGTCCTGGGAGAGGAAGCCTTGCGCTATGTCCGGAGAAATCGAACCGCCGATTCCTGACGCCGCGAGCCTGCGGCGAGGCCGCTTCCTCTACTTTCCCGTCGCTCCCGGCCGCCTCGAATTTGCAATTGAGGTGCGCCAGGCCATCCTCCGGGAGAAGCCGCAAGTGATCGCCGTGGAATTGCCGGCCACCCTGCGGCAGTCCTGGATAAAGGCCGTCGAGCGCCTGCCCGAGATCTCCGTGATCGTCTATCCGAGCGACACGGACGGGGACGAGCAAGCCATCTACGTTCCGGTCGAGCCCGCCGACCCCTTCACGGAAGCCGTACGGACCGGGATCGAAATCGGAGCCGAAATCCTCTTCGCCGACCCCGACAGCGGAACGCGGCCACATCTGAAAGACCTGTATCCCGATCCCTACGCCATTCGGCACATCGGTCTCGACCGGTACGTCGAGGCCTACCGCGTCTATCCGCAGCCGCGATCGGAGGAAATCGCGCGGCACGCCGGGGGAATCGCCTGGAAGCTACAAGGCACGAATCCCGACGCGCGCGTGCTGGTGGTTGTGGCCCTCAATCTGCTAGATCCCGTGCTCGACGCCATGGAAGAGCCGCAAGGCCAGCCCCTGGCGCGCACGCGGCGGGAACACATTCAGCTCTTGAATCCCCATCCGAAATCGCTGGCCGAGATCACCATCGAATACCCGGCGCTCCAGTGGCGATACGAAACCTTCCGCAGCCTGGCGACCGAAGCGAGCCTGATCGACCGGCGTCACGCACAACTCGCCGTATTCCGCGAGGCCGAAAAAGAGTATGAGGTGCAAACCGGCGAGCGCGTGGCGCACTGGCAGAGGCGCCTCCTGGCGCGCTACACGCGCAACCTCGCACTGGCTTCCCATGAACTCTCCGCGGGAATTTTCGACCTCACCACCGCGGCGCGCGCCGTCGCCGACGACAACTACGCTTGGGAAGTGTGGGAGGCGGCCGGCCGGTACCCTCCGCAAAAGGACGCGTCCGATGTGCCCACCGCCCAGATCCACGGAGAAGAGGTTTGGCTGGAGACGCGCCACCTCCGGCTCCGGCGGCGTCTGCCGAGCACCAAGAGGCGTTTGCGCCCCTATGGACTCAAGCCGCGCAAGAAGGAGAAGTTCCCCGGTGAGTGGGCCAGCCAGTTGAACGGCACCAGCATCTGCTCCTACCCGCCCGAGGACCTGGTGATCGAGGACTACGGGCGTTTCCTCAAGAAGAAGGGAAAAAGCATTCTGTCCGAAGAGCGGGCGCGCGTCGAGCCATTCACCACGTCCATTCTCGACGGCATCGATATGCGCGAGACCATCCGGCGCTGGCACGAGGGGCGCATTTATGTACGCCACTTTCAAAAGATTCAGGGCGAGGTTGGGTCGGTAATCGTAATCTTCGACGAAGGCCGCGATGACCGCTATTCCTACATGACCACCTGGCTGGGTGAGAACCAGAACGAATCCGACATGGCGTTCTACGCCACGTTTCCGTTCGACAACCTGGTGGGGCCCGGCATCGGCCGCGCCGAATACGGGGGTTTTCTCATGAGCCTGCCGGCCCGCCGCATGTATGACGTATGGCAGGATGCGGATTACGAATTCGCCGAGAGCAAGCCGGAGCGCCTGCTGCTGGCGGGCCTGGATTATTCGACCAACCGCTACGTGGTCTATGTGGCCGCCAAGCCACCGCGCTCTATCTTTAAGACCATCGCCGCGCGTATGGGCCGAACCATCATCTACCTTCCGCTGGGCCAATTGTCGCCGGTCGCGTTGAAGAAGATTCGCCACGTGCACGTACTGGACGGCTACGACAAGCGCGAGATCGCCAAGGACTATCTGCTCTGAGATTTCATTCGCATGCTAGCTCACTCACACACCGCTACCGGTGCCAGGCTGCGCACCTTGGCGGAAAGAGTCGTGCGTTTGAGGCCAAGCATGTCGGCGGCCGCCTTCTTGTTGCCGCCGGTTCTTTCGAGCGCCTGTTCCAGAATGCTGCGCTCGATCACCGCCAGGGTTTGTTCGTAATCGAGGCCGGTATCGGGCAGCGAAACCAACGGACCGCGCGATTCATCCTGCCGGAATCGGGCCGGGGCCGCCAACGGAAAATCGGACGGCGCCAGTGCCAGGCGGTCGCCGCTCATGGCGATCGCCACTTCCACTGCGTTCTCCAGTTGGCGCACGTTTCCGGGCCAGGCGTAGCCGGACAAGCGGGCCACGGCTTCAGCGGTGACGGTTTTCAGCGGCAGCCGTTCCAGGCCGCAGATTTTAGCGGCAAAATGCGCGGCCAGCAGGGCGATGTCGCCGCGCCGCTGGCGCAGCGGCGGCAGGTGCAGCGGAACCACGTTGAGGCGGTAATATAAGTCTTCGCGGAAGGTTCCCTGCTCGATTTTCCGTGCCAGATCGCAGTTCGTGGCCGCTACCACGCGGATGTCCACACGAACAGTCTCCGAGCTACCCAAGCGCTCGAACTCCCTTTCCTGCAACACACGAAGCAGCTTCGCCTGTAGATCGGCGGGCATCTCCCCGATCTCGTCCAGGAAGAGGGTGCCATTGTGGGCTTGCTCGAACCGGCCGGCGCGGGTCTGCACCGCTCCGGTGAACGCGCCGCGCACATGTCCGAACAACTCGGCTTCGAGTAAGGTCTCCGGGAGGGCGCTGCAATTTACGGAAACCAGGGGTCCGCCGCGCCGCGGACTCGCCTGATGCAAGGCGCGCGCCGCCACTTCCTTGCCCGTCCCGGTTTCTCCCGTGATCAAGACGGTGGCCCGCCGGCTACCGACCATGCGGATGATATGGTAAACGCGCCGCATCGCGGGGCTGGTCCCGACCAGCAGGGATGCCCACTCCTCGGGGCCTGCATAGGTCGAGCCGCCTGCCTGTCGCCCGGTTCGGTCCGCCAGCAGGTGGTCGAGCAGGCCGGAGGGCTCTTCACCCCCGCTCAATACCTGGTACGCACCCATATGGGCCCACCGTACCGCGTCGGAAATCGTGGCTTCGGGATGGCGGATCAGGATTGGCGTTTCGGGAGCCACGCTTTTTATTGATTCCAGCAATTCAATGGGGGTCCATGGAGGTAGCGGAAAATCGAGCAGGATGGCGTCGAAATGCCAATTCTGCAACTCTTTGAGAGCGGCGGCCGGCGGCCGACAAACGATGTGCCAGGGGGCCGCTACCGCATTTAGCTCGGCCGAACCCCCGGCATTGATCCAGAGCACCCGTTGGGCTTCCATTGCTATCCATAAAGCCATCGGCTGTCTGGGAAGGGAAACTTTAGGAAGATCTCACGATTAGGCGCAGTAATCACTAAAGACCCGGCCCCCCGTCGCCGATAAGACATACAGCGGAGTCGGTTAACTATGAGAGTCAATGATCGCAATACGATGGGACCGGCGGCGTCCGAGGCGGGACGCGCTCAGGAAACGCAAAAACTCGATCGGGCGAGTACCGCCACGTCGAGAACTGGAGATCCCGGCGGCGACCGCGTGGAGTTCTCCTCCAGCCTGGGGCGGCTCGCTCAGGCAATTTCCACCGACAACACCCAGCGGGCCAGCCGGGTCCAGACACTGGCGGCGGCTTATCAAACAGGGAAGTATCACCCCGATTCCCAGGCCACCAGCCAGGGCATGATCGCCGAGGCCATCGCGGCGAGCCGTGAGTAGCGTGGCCCCCAATTTGACCGGGCAACTGGCAGATGCCCGTCAGGAATTGGAACGCGCCTGCGATTTGCTCCTTAGTCCTTCGCCCGCCGCGCTGGACCAGTGTGCGTCTTTATTAGAGACAGCCGTTACCAAGGTGGCGGCTTGCCAGGCAGCCATCACGGACCTGCAGGAGACCGAACCCGGAGCGTCCGCGGAAGGGCGCCGGCTGCAGGCCGCCGTCCGGCGGGCGCGACGTTTGCTCGAGTCTGCGGCGGAGTATCACCAGAATTGGACGCGGCGAATCGGAGCCATGAGCGCCGGTTATGACGGCCGCGGCGAACCGGTCGCGGTCACGCAAGGCCGCCGCCTGATCCTTCGGGGATAGCCAAAATGGCCAACATACTTGCGACTCTCCTTTCCTCCGCCAATACATTGGACGCGTACTCGAAGGTACTCCAAGTCACGCAGGACAATGTCGCCAACGCATCCACCCCCGGTTTCGCCAAACAGAACCTTCCGCTCGAAGCCATGCAGATGGATCTGGAGGCCGGCACCACCGGCGGCGTCACCACCGGCCAGGTGCAGAGTGCGCGAGACGAGTTCTCAGAACAAGCCGTCCGCACGCAAAACACTGGTTTGGGCTTCCAACAACAAGCCGCGGCGGGCCTCACCTCTGCAAACCGTTTTCGACATTTCGGGGAATACCGGAATCGCCAAAGGCCTGAACGATTTCTTTCAGAGCGCCTCGGCCTGGGGACAAACGCCCACTGACCAAACCACCCGCCAGGGCGTAATCAATAGCGCGACCGAAGTGGCGCAGAGTTTTCAGCAGGCCGCCACCAACCTCCAGAATCTGGCGCAGCAGAACGACGTTCAGTTCCGTGACACAGTCGACCAGGTAAACCAGATCGTCGGACAAATCCAAGCCTACAACCACACAGCGATGGAGACCGGCACGGCTGCCCAGGACAGCGGGGTGGATGCGCAGGTGCACTCGGCGCTGCAAAACCTCTCGCAGTTCATCAGTTTCACCGCCTCCCGGCAACCCGATGGTACGACCACCATTCTGATGAACGGATCCCCCCCCTTCTCATTGGAGATCGCCAGTTCAACTTGAGTGCCGCACTGACTTCAGCGGGCGCCAGTGCCACCTATCCGAATGCCCCGGGCTCCGAACAACTCCTGGTCGGTAACGGCACGGATATCACGGCTCAATCCACGGGCGGCCAATTGGGCGCAATCTTAGACATGCGCAATCGAGTCCTGGCATCGTATATCGGTGATGCGAATCAACCAGGCAATCTCAACCAGATGGCCCAACAGTTCGCCGACCGCGTCAACCAACTGCTGACATCCGGGACCACTTCCGACGGGCCGCCTCCGGTTCCCGGCGTGCCGTTGTTCACCTACGACACCACCAACGCCACCAACGTCGCTAACACACTGGCGGTCGATCCTTCCGTCACACCGGATCAATTGGCGGCCACCGATCCGGGGCCTCCGTATGTGTCCAATGGCGTGCCGCTGGCGCTGTCGCAGATGGCCAATCCTCAAGATGACGCCGACAAGATTGACGGGTTCAGCTACACCCAGTATTACGGGAACATGGCGGCCAACGTGGGCAGCCAGCTGCAGAATGCACAAAACAATGTCGCGGTCCAGCAGTCGCTGCTGGCCCAGGCCCAGAATCAACGCCAGCAATTGTCCGGAGTCGATCTCAACGAGGAAGCCATGATCATGGTGGAGTTCCAAAGAGCGTATCAGGCCAACTCGCAATTCATCACCGTCCTCGATCAGTTGACCCAGGACACGATCAACATCTTAGGTACTATGGCATGATTAGCAACCTCAGCCCCCAATCGCAGAATTTTCTGGCTGATGTCGATCGCGTGCAGCAGAGCGTGGCGCAGGCCAGCGGTCAGATCTCTTCCGGTCTGCGCGTGAACGTCGCTTCCGATGCGCCTGACGTGATCAGCCAATTGCTGCAGCTCCGCTCCAACCTCCAGAAGAATACGCAGATCACAACCAACCTGGGCATGGCCACCACCGACGCCAATGTCGCCGAGAGCACGCTGGACTCAGCCACCCAGCTGATGGACAACGCGCTGTCACTGGCAGCTCAAGGCGCAACCGGAACCATGACCGCCAGCGACCGCCAGAATCTCGCCGGCGAAGTGCAGGCGGTCGAGGAGCAAATGCTGGGTTTCAGCCAGACGCAGTCGGGTGGCCGCTATGTGTTTAGTGGCGATCAGGATACCCAACCTACGTACCAACTCGATCTCTCCAACGCCAATCTCGCCCCGAACGGAAACCTGACGGGAACCGGCGCTGGAGTCGACATGCTCATCACACCGTCTAACACTCGCGTGATCGAGAATCCCGCAGGCGGCACTTTCGCGGTGTCGATGACGGCCCAGCAGATCTTCGACGACCGCAACCCGGATGGTTCCATGGCGGCGGACAACGTCTTTCACGCCATCGACAGTTTGCGGACTGCGCTTTTGAACAACGATCAAACCGGAATCACCAACGCCACGGTTTCGCTGCGCACGGCTTCCGATCACCTGAATCAGTGCCTGGCATTCTATGGCACCACACAGAATCGCATTCAAGCCGCCACCACCTTCGCCGCCAACTACGACATCCAGCTCAAAACCCAGATCAGCCAGATCGAGGATGCCGACGTTACCGCGGCCTCACTCGAGCTATCCCAGGGAACCACGCACATTCAGGCGGCGTTTCAGATGGAGGCCAACATTCCGCGCACCACGTTGTTTGATTTCTTAAAATAGCCCACCGGAATACGGGCGGCTACGGACAGTTCACTCCGCCTTCTTGAAATCCTGCTCGACACGCCGAATGTAGTTCATTGTCTCGCGGTAGGGCGGGATGCCCTGGTACTTTTCCACGGCGGCAGGACCCGCGTTGTACGCAGCCAGCGCGTGACGCAAGCCGCCGTTGTATTTTTCCAAAAGCTCCCGCAAATACCGCACTCCGGCATCCACATTCGCGGCCGGATCGTGCGGGTCGGCCCCCAGGCTCTGCGCTGTGGCGGGCATCAGCTGCATCAGCCCGATCGCGCCCTTTGGGGAAACCGCTTGCGGCGCAAAACCGGATTCGACTTTCATCACGCTACGCACCAGTTGGGGAGGCAAACCGTAGCGCTCCGCCGCCCCGTCGGCCAGTTGCTCCGGGGAAAGCGCTGGCGGCGCAGAGGGATCATCAGGAATCGCAGCCGGCCGGGGGGCGTCTTCCTCCACTTCGAAGGCGCGGACCTGGGAGGCGTCTAGCTCGATGCTGCCGCCGCCGTTGAAAAGGCGGGCCTTAGCGCCGTCGATCTCGTGGTGGTCGATGTGGAGTCGGGCGCCGCTCTCCAAAACCGCATATTCGCCGGCGAAGGCAGCGCCGGCGGTCCATAACAAAAGGGAAAGTAGCGAACGCATTCCAGACCTGTACTATATTGTGACGGATTACAGCAGCCAATCGTGCAGCGCTGTTTGAAAGGTGCTTGAATAGAATATCCGCTCGCACGTTCGGGGCCGGCGAGCTCCGGGCGGCCAACGTCGATTTGATAATCTTGAGATAGCCCTTAGGGTATGCCCTTTCACATTCAGCCGATCCGGGAATTCCTGGTCCGCCCGGCCCTCCCATCTTCTCTGTCACGCATGAACGAGCTGGCCTACAACATTCTGTGGAGCTGGGAGCCGATCGTGCGCGCTTTGTTTCGCCGCCTCGATCCCACTCTCTGGCGGGACTGCGGCTATAACCCTGTCCTGATGCTGGGGCGGGTCTCCCAGTCGACTCTGCGTAAGGCTGCGTCCGACCCGCGCTATCTAGCGCTTTACAAACAGGCCTGTGACACGTACGATGCGCGCGTCCGCCGCGGTCCATTGCCCGCCGACGGCAAATTGATCGCTTATTTTTCGGCCGAATACGGCCTTACCGAATGCCTGCCCGTCTATTCGGGCGGCCTGGGCGTTTTGTCCGGCGATCATCTGAAGTCGTCGAGCGACCAGGACTATCCTTTGATTGCCCTCGGCCTGCTCTACCAGCAAGGCTATTTCCGCCAGTTCCTCAATCCCGATGGCTGGCAGCAGGAACGCTACCCGGTCAACGATTTCTACACACTGCCGGTCACGCCCGTAAACGACGCGGCGGGGCACGAGCTCAAAGTAACCGTCAAGCTGCCCACCGGCAACGTCTTCATTCAAGTCTGGAAACTGGAAGTCGGACGCACCACGCTATATCTTCTCGATACCAATATTCCCGAGAATCTGCTGCCCCAGGATCGCGACATCACCGATTCCCTTTACGGCGGCGATACCGACACACGCATCCGCCAGGAGATCGTATTGGGAATCGGCGGCATGCGGGCGTTGGCGGCGATGGGGCTGAGTCCCACGGTCTTCCATATGAATGAAGGCCACTCGGCTTTTTTGGCGTTGGAACAGATTCGCCGCTACCGGCGTGAGCAAGGGCTCACGTTCGAAGAGGCCTGGGAAGCGGCGCGTACCAGCAATGTATTCACTACCCATACTCCGGTGCCGGCGGGTATCGACCTGTTCGACGCGGGCTTGATGTACCACTATTTTTCCGAATACTGCGGGGAGATCGGCATCGATTTCCAGCAGTTGATGGCGCTCGGACGCCGCAATCCCCAGGATCGGGATGAGCGCTTCTCGATGGCTGTGCTGGCGCTGAACACGTCGTCCTACCGCAATGCCGTCAGCCGGCTGCATCGTGAGATTTCGCAGGAAATGTTTCACGATCTGTGGCCGCAACTGCCGGTTTGGGAGGTTCCCATCACCTCAGTCACCAATGGCGTGCATCTACCTTCCTGGCTCAATGGCGACCTCGCGGCGCTCTATGACCAATACCTCGAACCGGACTGGCGGGATCGTATGAACGACCCGAGCGTCTGGCATCAGGTGGCGGATATTCCCGACGAAGAGTTAGTGGAGGTGCATCGCCGGCGCAAGCGGCGGTTGGTAAGTTTCGTGCGTGCTCGGGCCAACGCATCGGCGCAGCGGCGGCAAGCCTCCACAGCCGAGGTGCGGCGCGCCGGGGAAGTGCTCGATCCCAACGCGTTCACCATCGGCTTTGCGCGGCGCTTCGCCACCTACAAGCGCGCCACCCTGCTGTTCCGCGATGTGGAACGATTGAAGCGGATAGTCCTCGACAAAGACATGCCGGTGCAGATCGTGATCGCTGGAAAGGCGCATCCCAAGGATCAGCCCGGCAAAAGTTACATCCGCGAAATAGTGCAACTCTCGCGCGATCCCGATCTCTGGAAGCACCTGGTCTTCCTCGAGGATTACGACATGAAAGTCGCGCGCGAGCTGGTGCAGGGGGTCGATCTCTGGCTCAACACGCCGCGCCGCGGCGAAGAAGCGTGCGGTACCAGCGGTATGAAAGCAGCCATCAACGGGGTGCTCAATCTGAGCATTCTCGATGGCTGGTTCGACGAGGCATACGAAGGTCTGGGAGGCTGGGCCATCGGCGAGCGCGAACCGTATTCGGAGGACCAGGACGCGCTGCATGCCAGCGCCATTTATTACCTGCTCGAGAACGAAATCGTCCCCATGTTTTACGAGCGCAAGGAGCAGACGTCGCGCGAATGGATCCGCCGCGTCAAGCAGTCGCTCATGTACATCAGCCCTAACTTCGACTGCCGGCGCATGGTGCGCCAGTATATGACGCAATTGTACGACCCGGCCCATTCCCAGCACGTCCGGCTGTTGAAGAGTGATTACAACCTGGTTCACGACATGTACCACTGGAATAGCCGGGTCCGCGAAGTTTGGGACCGCGTGCGCTTCCTGGAGTCGGGGCCCAGTCAGGCGGTTACCGTAATCAGCGGGAAGGCATTGCCGGTGCGTGCGGCCGTCGAACTGGCCGGGCTCACGCCGCAGGATGTCCGCGTGGAAGTAGTGATGGGTCGAGTCGACAGCGACGGCAACCTGGAAGAAACCGAGGTCATGGTGCTGCCGGTGGTGGAGCAGGAAGGCTCGGTGGCCATCTTCGGCAAAGAGGTCGTCCCGGAACGTACGGGCAGGCTAGGTTATGCGTTACGCGTTAGCCCGGATCATTTCGAAGATCCCCTGACCAGGCCATGTTCGAGTTTACTAAAGTGGAGTGGAGTGGTATAAAAGCACAAAATGGACGTGCAATACACCCCGAAGGTGTGGTACACATAGATTTGTAGTAGTAGGGCGGTTCTCGCTCATCCCTTTCGGCAACTCCACGATACCCCGCTGTCGCCCCTGTGCCATTCGCGCTCCGGCGTGGGCATCGGAAGTACCAAAAGCCCAGGGACGTATTGGCTGATTTGTCGGCTTTATAAAAGTTATTTTCGCCCCCGCAATATACGGAGCAAACCTTTCCCATGGACAGCGACCGCAAGTACCGGCAATCAGGGTACATGGATTCCGACCGCGATGCCAAAGGGTATCGCGAGGATCGCCCCAAACCTCAGGGCCCCAAACCGCCAATTGATATCACCGGCCCCCGCCTTCCCAGGCTGGTGCAGCATGTAGCGGCTTCCCGATGTTTCAACTGTGCCACCACCCTTCCCCCCGGCACTGATTTCAACGGGACGTGCCCGAAATGTAACGCAGAGCTGCATTGCTGCAAACAGTGCTCGCATTTTGAGCCCTCCACACGCTTCCAGTGTCTGAAACCCATTCCTGTACGGATTCCGCTGAAGGACAAGGCCAACGAGTGCACCTTGTTTACTCCCCGCGTCACCGTCGCGCGCGAAGGCACGGCCAACGGACCTGCCATTACTCCTCCGGTCAATCCGGGCCCCGTGACGCCGCGCAACCCCGAAGACGCGCGCAATGCCTTCGATAAGCTGTTCAAGAAGCTCTAACTTGCCGGGCTCCCGCAACTCACCGCGCTGCTGGACCGCGTAGGTTTTTCCCACACAAAGTTCACCAGTCGGCGCCACAGCGTTCGGCCCAAGCCTACGGAAGGAATCTTGAGGCTTGGCGCCGCGAAGCGAAAACCGCGCGACGTGCCGTGCCATTGCCCTTATTTTGGGCGGGGCTCCGGATGAGTGTGGTTGTACAACGCCCACATCAGCAAGCCGAGCAGCAGGACGCCAATGAGGATGGCGGGAATATCATTCGTCACCATAACTACCTTCCAAAGGAATTATAGCTCTGAAACTACCTTAAATGCATTCGGGCCGGCCCGGCATATGTGGCGTTTCAGGAGGTACTACGCGTTGTGCCATTACCCGCCCCGGAACCTCTAGGACTTTGCTTCTGAACCAAGCCGGCAGATTATGAAGTTGCGGCGCCAGTTTCTGGGTCAGGTTCCCCAGGTATCTTACAGGGCGCGAAACAGTTAGGAGGAAAAGAATGTGGAATAAGAGACCGGACGAGGAACTCCCCAAGCCGCTCACGCCCGCGGCAGTGGGAGCCCCGGCGCGAGTAGCGCCGAATTCAATGGAAGTCAAAAAGGAGACACCGATGTTCACCACCCCGACGGGGAAAACCGAAGGCAACGGCGGGGCCGTAATTGGCAAGGCCGTCAAGATCGTGGGCGAGATCTACAGCAATGAAGATCTCTTGATCGAAGGCTTTGTGCAAGGAACAGTAGAAGCGCTGCACCAGAAACTGACCGTTGGACACAACGGTACGTTGCAGGCTAAAGTGCAGGTCCGCGAACTGGACGTTCAAGGAAACGTTCAGGGCGATGTGGTAGCCAGCGAGCGCGTCGAGATCCGCAAGGACGCGAAACTGGTGGGCAATATCACGGCAGCCCGCATCGCCATCGAAGACGGGGCTTATTTCAAGGGCAGCATCGATATCGTAAAACCGGAAGCGGCCATGAAGTCGGAGCCCTCCCGTCCGGCCGTCACTCTTACGACTGCCACGCCGGTCACGGAGGCGGCGTTTGACATGTTGGTGTCCGGCACGCGCTAGTTGGTTAGGGTTTCCAAATAGCAAATTCACTCTCGGAGTACCGGCACCCCAAAGCAAAAGGCGGATGCCGGTGCTCCTCCAGCCAGCCATTCCATCCCGTTGCCATTGACGCTAACCGGGCGCTTCCGCTAGTCTCGCGGTATCCCGTAGCGTTTGATCTTTTCGTACAGTGTGGAGCGGTCGATCTTGAGTACCGAGGCGGCCTCTTTGATGTTGCCGTGGGTGTACCGGATTGTGGCCGCGATCAGGACCTTCTCCATTTCCCATAGGCTCATGCCTGGCGAAATCGTTACCGACCCTGCGGGGCCCGTCTCCGTTTGCCGCGCCAACTGCTCGTGCAACGCCGCGTTTTCCAACCGCAGGCTGCGGAGCTCGATCATACGGCCAACGCGGAGCGAAATGTCGTCGCGTCGGCACGGCTTGACGGCAAATTCCAACGCGTCCAGTCTCCCCGCCGGGAGGGAAGCGTCAGGCAAGGTGCAAGTAGTAAGGGCGATCAGGAGGCACTGCGGCCGCAGGCGTCGGATCTGCGCCAGAGTCTCGAGACTGCACCCATCGGCGAGGTCCACCAACGAGACGGCGTAATCCTGCCGGCCCGCGAGTTCCAAAGCGTCGGCCGCCGAGGAAGCGGTATCGACGGCATAGCCGTCCGCGAGCAGGCCTTCGGCGAGCTGTTCGCATGTGGGCGCGTCATTTCCGGCCACCAAAATTCGCCATCGTGGCATAGAATTTTCAGACCTTAAACTATTGTAACCCCGAACGGGGTTGAAAGAAACCCGCGAAATTGGGCATCGCCAGGAAAATGCCCCTGTTCCATTTCGATAACGCCTGTGCGCTATCTCGCGTATACGCCTGGAACTCCGCCGAAGCAATGCCTTTCTTGCTGACGGTGCACTGATATTCTCAGTCGTGCCTCGCCATGCTCCCAGCGTCGCAGCTGCCGAAATTGATTCCCCCAGCGCCGCGCCGCGACCACAGGCACCAGTTGGCCGCATACGGGAACTCGACGGTATCCGCGGCCTGGCCATCCTGCTCGTTTTGACCCTGCACTATGTGGTCGAAACGGCCCGGGGCAGACTGGTGCTCTTGCTAGGACTCAGCTGGAGCGGCGTGGATCTGTTCTTTGTTCTATCGGGTTTCCTGATCGGCGGCATCCTGCTGGATGCACGCGATTCGAACCGGTATTATCAAACGTTCTATCTGCGAAGACTCTATCGCATCGCGCCGTTGTATTTCACCTGGTTTGCCATCTTTGCAGTGGGAGCGTATTGGGTCGGCCCGCACAGCCCCGCACCACTGCGGGATATTTTCAATCGCAAAGTACCGTTGTGGTCCTTTCCGCTCTTTCTGCAAAACATCTGGTTCACTTTAGGCAACACCTACGGGTCGTCCTGGATGAACATGAGTTGGTCGCTGGCCGTGGAGGAACAGTTCTACCTCGTGTTGCCGTTATTGATTCGCGGCTTTAACCGCAGGAGCCTCGCGCGATTCATCGCGGCGGCGGTTCTGGCGGCGCCCCTGCTCCGCATCGTCCTGACGCACTACGGAGCCAATGGGCTGGCGTCTTACATGCTTCTCCCATGCCGGGCGGATTCCCTGGGCTGCGGTGTGATCCTGGCACTCGCCTATCGTCACCAAACGACGTGGGCGTGGATCTGTGCGCATCGTAGATACATCTATGCAGGTTTTCTGGTGCTAGGAGTGGGACTCGCTTTGTGGACCCTCAAACGCGACCTTTGGCTCATGCAGAAAATCGGATTCTCCTGGATGGCGGGTTTCTACAGCCTGCTCTTACTGCTGGTTATGGCGAAACCGGGCCGTGTGGAGCGCTGGGTATTTCGGAGCGCCATTTTGGTCAAGCTCGGGACGATAGCGTACGCCCTTTATTTGTTCCATTCGGGAATTCTGCATCTCTACCATTTCCTTTTTTTCGGGGCGCTTCCGAGGACCGTGGATTGGCCGACTCTATCGGTCACGCTGCTGGCTTTAACCACGGTTGTGATTCTAGCGGCCCTGTCGTGGCGCTTTCTGGAGAAGCCGCTCATCCAGCTTGGCCATACCAATTACCGCTACTGATGTCAGGCATGCTTTTATCTCGCCCACCCCCCTTTGACTTCGGCCGCAGTTTCTGGTCTACTCGAACTAGAAGTATTTGCTTGTCTCAATTCCGCGTCATATTGTATTACGCACAACCATTTCCCCCGGGCCATCCGGCCCTACGCATCCGTCCCTCGGTTTCTAACGCTTAACTACAAATGTATCCTGGCAGAAATTTTCCTCCTCGCAGGCAGAATCGCAGAGAAAACGTGAATGAGTCCATCCGGGCACGCGAAGTCCGCGCTGTGTTCCCCGATGGCACTACGGAAGTGATGCCCACGGCCGCAGCCTTGCGCAAAGCGCAGGAACTGGGCCTCGACCTCGTCCTGGTCGCCCCGACGGCCGTGCCGCCCGTGGCCAAGGCCGTGGACTTCGGCCACTACCAGTACGAGCAAAAGAAGAAGCAGCACGACGCTAAGAAGAAGCAGCACGTGGTTCTGGTGAAGGAAATCAAGTTCCGTCCCAATACCGACGACCACGATTATGACTTCAAGAAGAACCATGCCATCCGTTTCCTGCAGGAGGGCAATCGCGTAAAGGCGGTGGTCCAGTTCCGCGGGCGGGAAATCGCGCATGCCGATCTTGGCAAAAAGCTCCTGATGCGGTTTGCCGAGGACCTGGTGACCTACGGAACCGCCGAAACCATGCCACGCATGGAAGGGCGCAATGCACACATCTTGATCAGCCCCACCAAGGCTGCCACCAAGCCGGCTCCTGCGGAGAAACCGCCACAGCCCAGACCGCCGCAGGCGCCTTCCTCTCCGCAAACTCCCCCTTCCCAGGTCTAAGGTTAGTAAGTGGTACAGGCCTAACTGCCATTACTATAGGTGCGCCAGTGGCGCGTGCTAAGATGCGGGAAGTCCAGGCTGAGTCATATGTATAACGCATTCTTCGGTTTCAACCAGAATCCCTTCAACATGAGCCCGGACCCTTCGTTTCTGTTCCGAAGTCCACAGCACGAAGAAGCCTTGGCTAATTTGATTTATGGTGTGCAGAGCCGTAAGGGATTCATTGTGATCACGGGGGAAGTGGGCACCGGAAAGAGCACTATGCTCGAGTGCCTGCGCGACTTCCTGAACGCCCAACAAATCGCGTTTGCTTCGCTCGTCAACTCCCGGCTTACCGTCGAGCAGTTCTTCGAGCTAGTGTCCCACGATTTTGATCTTCGCTGTGACCACCGGTCGAAAGTCGACGTTCTACTTGCCCTGAACAGCCTGTTGACTGATCGGGCCAATCACGGCCGTACTACGGCCCTGATCGTGGACGAAGCTCACAATCTGGAGTGGGAAGTATTAGAAGAGATCCGCCTCCTCGGCAACCTCGAGAATCGCCGCGGCAAGCTGCTGCAGATCGTACTTGCCGGGCAGCAGGAGTTAGACCGCAAGCTGGAAGCGCCCGAATATCGTCAGTTGAAACAGCGGATTGCGCTGCGTTGCGCCCTGCAGGGGTTCAGCCCCGAGGAGACCACCACCTACATCAACACGCGCATGAGCCGCGCCGGGTTGCCGGACCAGCAGATCATCCAGCCCAACATCCTGGAGGAGATCCACTTCCGCTCCCAAGGCATTCCACGCTTGGTCAATGCCATTTGCGACAACCTGCTACTGACTGCCTTTGCGCTAGAGTGCAAGGGCGTAACCCTGGAAATGCTAGACGAAGTCACCGCCGATATGCGTCTGGACTACCCTGGCCCCCACCCTTTCCGTCCGGAAACCTCGTTCCCAGAACATACAGTACGCCGCAGCCGGGTCCCGCAACCACTCTAGATCCGGCATCAGGTACTTACCCAGTTAGCCCCCCGGAACCGCGCTCCTAAAGTACTAGGGGGCCCCCTATATTTAGAACTCCTAAGGCAGCCGATTAGGATACAGTACGGATTGTGCGAATGGGCCGTCAAACTCATTCGGCACAAGGAGCCATTTCAATGAGACGACACTTCCAGATCCAGTTCAAAGGCGCGGGGGCGCTCATGCTGTTGGCGCTCGCGCTGTCAAGGAGCTTTACAGCGGCCGTGGCCATTGGTCCGACCATGCCACCTCCACCATGGGAAGAGATTCGCGTGGCCATCGGCCCGACCATGCCGCCTCCACCATGGGAAGAGATTCGCG
>DASZIV010000171.1:0-19312 GCA_035948775.1 Bryobacteraceae bacterium | reverse complement strand
GCCAATGGCTTCGGCGGCGCGTACGTGACAATGTACGATCCCACCGGCAGCACGATGTACTTTTCCACGGTCATCTACGACCCGACGGCTAATGGCGGGGTATTCAACAGCGGCGTGGATGTCGATTCGCAGGGCAACATTTATGTGGCAGGCTACACGTCTCAACACGATCTGCCGACGACTGCCGGAGCCTTCCAAACCGCTATAAATGGGAACTATGACGGGTTCATCGCCAAAATCAGCTCGGCCGGTCCCGCGCTCCCGACCATCCAGAGCGCTATGCCCTCGTTTATGGGAAGCGCCGGCTTCTCCTCGAATATGTACATGGATATTTATGGGGCAAACTTTACCGACCATTCGCGCACCAAGACATCGTCCGATTTCAGCGGCTCGACGGCGCCGACTCAGCTGGATGGCGTCAGCGTCACAGTAGACGGCAAGGCCGCCTTCGTCAATTTCATCAGCCCCGGCCAGATCAACATCAACCTACCCGCGGACACGGCAACTGGCCAGGTGCCGGTACAGGTCAAGTCGGGTAACCAACTCAGCAATACAGTAATGGTGACGCTCGCCGCGGCATCGCCCGCCCTGTGGACGACTCCGCAGTTTCTGGTAAACGGCAAGCAGTATGTTGTGGCACTGACGCCCAATTTCTCGTCGTACATCGGCCACCCGAATATGGTTGCGGGCCTGTCCTTCACGCTTCCGAAAGCCGGCGATACCGTGACCATCTTTGCGCTCGGCTGCGGTCCCACGACCCCGGCAACGCCGGCTGGAGTGATCCCTTCACAGGGTTCGCCCCTAACGTTGCCCTATCAGGTTTCCATCGGAGGGACCACCGCGAAAGTGAGCTCTGCAGGCAGCGTTCCGGGGACTCTTGGGCTATATCAGTTCAACATCGTCATACCAGCCGTTGCCGCCGGGGATCAGTCGATTCAACTCACTGTCAATGGCGTGGCGAACGCACAAAACCTGTTCCTACCAGTTGGGCAATGAGGGGCGTGTTTCCGGTCGAGCGCGCCTAGCGCTCGGCCACCTTTGTCCAAACAATCTGATCTCCCTTGACCCCGAAGTCATAAAACTGTAACATTCCAGCAATGCATTTGTAACGATTGCAGCCGGGTCATGGAGTCAGGCATGGTCTCACTGTGTAGAGTGTGGACGGTGTTGGCCGTCGCCCTGGGCACTGCCTTGGCCGTCCAGCCGCTCGCGGCCCAAACTGCTGTCGTGCGCCCGCGATCGAATACCGTCCCGATCGAACTGCTTAGCCACCCTCTACGCGAAAAACCCCGCCGGATGCTTCAGAAAGCCTTCGAGGCGATGAACACGGGTAATCACGAGGCCGCGATCCCACAGTTGCAGGAAGTCCTCGCGAAATACCCCGATGCGGCATACTATGCGTATAGCTTGCTGGGCTTCGCCTACCTGAAGACTAACCAATTTGAATTGTCAGTGGACTCCTTCGAGAAGGCTCTGCGGATCGTGCCGCACGATGCTTTCAATCATTATGACTTGGGCGTGTCTCTCATTTCGGCAGGGATTTATGACCGGGGGGAGGAGGAGGTTCGGCGGGTCTGGAACTCGATCCGAACAACGACACTGCGAAGGCACTGCTGCGTGCCCTGCCGCAAATCAAGCAAGCCCCGCGATGAAAGAGGCTGCGCCTCTCACGGCAGTTAGCCGATCACGTGCGGAACGAACGAACTGGTATTAGTCATGATGGGCATTGTTGACTCGCGAATTCCGACGCCAGCCGCATTATTCTCCTCGTGCCCGATTACCCAACTGCCGACCACTGAGTAATGCCCGTCGAAGACACCTAGCTCAGCGGCCTCTTGATAGACGAATCTCCCTGAACCATACTCGCCTCCGGTTTGAATCTCACCGTTGACCTGATGGAGTGTTATGTTAGCGCCTTCGCGCCCTAGCATTGGCTTTCGGACCCATGACGTCATCGCGCCCGGGGCATCGAACGATGCACGCAGCAGATTCGGATGCTCGGGATAGAGATCCCAAATGACCGGCAACATTCCTTTGTTGGATAGCAGCATTTTCCACGGCGGTTCGATCCAGAGGGTGCTGGCCCTGGCGAGGTGTCTGCCGAATTCTTCACAGACCATCCACTCCCACGGATAGAGTTTAAAAACGGCGCTCAGCGGCTGATCGTTCGGTCCCACGAAGGTGTGGCCATTCCATCCGATCTCGTCGATAGGGAAAATCGATGACCGCAGCCCTGCCTGCTGCGCGGTGTCGAGAAGATACGTCACCGTCATACCGTCCTCGGCATCATCTATGGAGCAGAAGTCGATGCGGCCCTCGGGCAGGTATGGCATCAATTGTTTCCAGCAGGCGATCAGCCTTTGGTGAATGGAATTGAACTGGTCGCGAGCGCCAAACATGTCCTGGAGCCAATACCACTGCACCACGGCAGCTTCCAGAAGGGAGGTTGGGGTGTCCGCGTTATACTCGAGCAGCTTTGGCGGATGGACGCCGTCATAGGCGAGATCGAAGCGTCCGTAGAGCGATGGCCGCTCCGATTTCCACGAGTTTTCGATGAGCGGCACGGCTATCGCGGGAATTCCCAACTCCGCGTAAAGCTGGTTATCGATGATGTGTTGCGCCGTTCCCAGCGCCAGTTCCGCGAGCTCATTGGTCGCGGACTCCAGTACCTCCACGTCTCTCGCCGTCAGCTCATAGTAAGCAGACTCATTCCAATAAGGCTCGTCTGCCGAGTGCCAGGCCAAGCCGGCTTCTTCTACTTGTTGGCGCCAGTGAGTCCGCGGAATAGAGGGCAGCCGGCGCATCAGGAGCCGGCGTGATGATGGGTTCTGCCGAAGAATCCGAAGCCGCCGTGTCCTGCGCCAGAACCGTGCCGGCACTTTTCATCCGGTGCCATGGCAACCACCCCGCCGTTCGACATATAGTTCTGGTAAAGGTCGTAATAGTCCGGGTAACTCTGCGGATAAGTCATAGGCACCCACATGCCTTGCGCGCAGTAGCCGCCGCGATGAATGGCGGTGCTGCAAACCTTACCATTGAAGCTCGCAGCATCGCAGGGATCTTGTGCCTGGGCGCGGAAAGCGATGCCCATGGTAGCTACCACAGTGAGCGTCACCGCCGCGGACCTTTTCACAGGTTTGAGTATACGAGTGGCCAGGGAAAAACATAGCTCTTTCTCATCATCGGGAAGGTTTGACTAATGAGCGGACAAGATCGCACCGTGAGCGGGACAGAGGGTTGCCCTGTTTTCAGCTATTTCTAAGTCTCGGTGGCGCATCACGCGCCGTTCGCCAAGGATTTGCAAAATTGCGCCCCACGGGCTACCCCGCCGTTCGAGTCCCCATTCAGCTCGAACTGAGACCTCTAAAGAGACTCGCGCCTGGGCCTTTTGGCTTTGGTGACCGTTCATAACTGCGCCTCTTCAGCCGAACTGGGCGGCACGCTCCGCCTGCCAAAAGTGCCGCCGCTCGTGCACCGCAATCACGACGAATGCGGCGTACAAGTTGTAGCGCACGTTTTTGGCGAACGGCGAGGGGATCAAATACTGGTCCAGCGCCAGGCCGTCTCCGCGATGGAGCCGCTCGAGCAACTGGTCCTGCAATCCGATAAAGTCCGGGATCACCCGTTCGGGATCGGCGATGGCCACCGGTTGGAACGGCGGCAAGGTCGGCATCTTAAGCCGGGCGGGCGGTTCCAGAAGCCAGCGGAAGAACCGCGCTTTCCATTCCATGCGGTACGGACCCGGCGAGAGGTGCTGCTTGGCGCTGAGATCGGCGATCCCCTTGTCCAATAGCGGCAAGTACGCGCGTGTGGTCAAGTTCAGGTGCTCGACGCACTCCGCGGGCGACCACCGCTCAGGTCCGGGCCTGCGGGCTAAAGCGGCAGCAGGCAAACGGCTCGCGAGATTCTCGGCGCGCGCCGAGCTGTCCCGAAGCTCATGTTCCAGAGCTGTCAGCGACATGCCCACCATCATAGCGGTGCGGCCCCTCGCCGATGGTATAATGATGGCTTCTGCCCGATTCGGCTGGCATCCCCTATGTTCCTCAGTGTCAAAGAGATGGAGTTGCGAAAGGTTCGTTTCGACGAAACTTTCGAGTCGGGGCAGATCGATTTCGCGGGGGAGGATCTGGAGCAGGTTAGCCCGCTCTACGCCACCGGATCGGCCGAGCTGCTGGCTCATTCGGAGGGGGAGATTCGCATCCGCGGAGAGTACACCGTGGAAATGGCGGCGCAATGCGACCGCTGTCTGGGGAAGGCGCGCTTTCCCTTGAAGACTCCCTTCGACCTGTTTTACCGGCCCGTTTCTTTCATCGCCCGCGAGGAAGAGGTGGCCATCGACGAAGGCGAGGCCGAAATCGGGTTTTACCAGGGCGAAGGCATGGAACTGGAGGATATCCTGCGCGAGCAGGTTCTGTTGGCTTTGCCCATGCAGCGGGTCTGCAGCGAGGAGTGCAAGGGAATATGCCCGGTTTGCGGCAAGAACCGCAATGAGGTCGCGTGCGATTGCAAGGTCGCCACGCGCGATGATCGCTGGGGAGCAGCCTTGCGCAATCTGAACAACTGAAACTTTTTTAAGAGACTGGAATCCCGGATGGCGGGATGACATCATAGGTAAGGAAGAGATATGCCGAATCCGAAACGCAGACATTCCCAAAGGCGCACCAGCAACCGCCGCGCGCACGACGCGCTGAAGGCGTCCGGCCTTTCCGAGTGCCCCAATTGTCACGAGCCCAAGTTGCCTCACCGCGTATGCCCCCATTGCGGGCAGTACAAAGGGCGCGAAGTGGTCGAAGTAGAACAGGAGTAGCGCTAAGCTCACATGCTCACCATTGCCGTTGACGCAATGGGCGGCGATCACGCGCCCAAGCCGGAGGTGGAAGGAGCGATTCGGGCCGCCCGGCATCTGGGCGTGAAAGTCATCCTGGTGGGCCAGGAGGATTTGGTTCGCCGTGAGCTCCAGCAGCACGGCGGCGTCTCGGATCTTCCCATTGAAATTGCACATGCCAGCGAGCGCGTCACCATGGATGACAGCGCCGCCCGCGCGGTAAGGGCCAAGCGCGACAGCTCCATGCGCGTGGCCTCGCGGCTGGTGCGCGATGGCTGCGCGCAGGGATTCCTCTCCGCCGGCAACACGGGCGCGGTCATGGCCACCGCCAAGATGGTGCAGGGAGTGGTGCCGGGCGTAGACCGGCCGGCCCTGGTGGGTATCCTGCCGACCGTCAAAGGCTCGCCGGTGCTGCTGGTGGACGTTGGCGCGAACGTGGATTGCTCGCCGCGCATGCTGGCGCAATTCGCGGTGATGGCCGAGATTTACTCGCGCATCGTTTTGCGCCGCCCCAATCCCCGCGTGGGCATCCTTTCCATCGGCGAGGAGGAACACAAGGGTAACGATCTCACGCGCGCCGTGTGGCCGCTGCTGCAAGCCCTCAACATCAACTTCGTCGGCAACGTGGAAGGCGGCGATATTTATGCCGGCGACGTTGACGTGATCGTGTGCGACGGCTTCATCGGCAACGTCGCGCTGAAGGTTAGCGAAGGGATCGTGGAGATGGTGAAGAGCCTGCTGCACGAATCGTTGGAAGCCACCATTACGCGCAAAATCGGGTACGTGCTCTCCCGGACGGCCTATAGCGATTTCAAGAAGCGCCTGGATTATTCCGAATACGGAGGGGCGCCCCTGCTGGGAGTCCGCGGCGTTTCGATCATCTGCCACGGAAAATCCAATGCCAACGCCATCATGAACGGCATTCGCGTGGCCAAGGAATTTTGCGAGGCCAAGATCAATACGTTGATCGAGGAAGAACTCCGCGAACAGGTGCGGGAAGCTGCAAAGTAGGGCAGTTGGTATGAGAGCAGGACGTTTTCTGAGGCTTGGGCTGGCGCTGGCGGCGGCAAGCTGCCTCTGGGCGCAGAACCAGGTGCAGTGGCAACTCGCGGTTGAGCCGAAGGCGGCGGCGCCCGGCGCCACGGTACTATCCCGCATGACCGGCCAGATCGAATCCGGCTGGCACATCTACTCGATGTCAACGCCTGGGGCGATCCCCACCACCATTCAGGTTTCACCCAGTGCCGTGGTCGAGCGGTACCGGGTGTTGCAGCCGGCGCCGCATAAGGCGTTCGATCCGGCCCTCAACGCCGAGACGGAAACGTACGACCGGGAAGTTACCTTTCTACTAGAGCTGAAGCTGAAGAAGGATGCGGCTGCCGGGCCTGCCGAGATCGGCGTAACCGCGCGCTACCAGACCTGCAACGACCAGAAGTGCATTCCGCCCGTGCGGCGCACTGCTATCGCCAGCTTGAACATCGATCCCGCAGCCCCCGCGGTGTCGCTCTCGATTCCGCCTCGATACGTGGAACCGCGTGCGCCTGGTTCCAGCAATGCTACCCAGGATCAAGGGCTGGGCGCCTTCTTGCTGTTGGCGTTCGGCTTCGGCCTGGCGACGATTTTTACGCCGTGCGTGTTTCCCATGATCCCGATCACCATGTCGTATTTCCTGAATCGGGAATCGGGCAGCCGCCGCGACTCCATCACCCAAGCCGTAGTCTTCTGCCTCGGCATCATCGTGCTGTTCTCCGGGTTGGGGCTGGCGGTCACGGCGATTGTCGGACCGGTCGGTGTTTCGCAGCTTGGGTCGAATGTGGGGGTGAACCTGTTTATCACGGCGCTGTTCATAGCCTTCGGTCTTAGCTTGCTGGGAGCTTTCGAGATCACCATCCCGTCGTCGATTCTCACCCGCTTGAACCGGTCTTCTGAAAAAGGCGGCTTTGCGGGAACCCTGCTGATGGGCTTGACATTCTCGCTGGCATCGTTTGCGTGCGTCGGGCCGTTTGTGGGCACACTGCTGGCGGCCTCCGTGGGCGGTAGCATGGTGCGCCCGGTGGCCGGAATGCTTACGTTCGCCGCGGGACTGGCACTGCCGTTCTTTCTACTGGCGCTGTTTCCGTCCTACCTCAAGAAATTGCCGCGCAGCGGCGGCTGGATGGCGCGCATCAAGGTCGTCATGGGCTTTGTCATTCTGGCCGCGAGCCTGAAGTATCTCGCCAGTGTGGACCAGGTGATGCAGTGGGGCGTCCTGACGCGCGACCGTTTCCTCGCGGCGTGGATCGTGCTCACGGCGATGGCCGGTCTGTATCTGCTGGGGTTCGTGCGCCTGGAAGGCATCAAAGCGGAAGAGCGCATGGGCCTTGGCCGGCTGCTCACCGGGATGGCCTTTCTGGTCTTGGCGATTACTTTTGTACCCGGGTTGACCGGCGGCAACTTGGGATTCTGGGAGTCGTATGTGCCCGCGGCCGCGCAGAGCGGTGGCGGCGGCACGCAAGGCCCTGGGTTGGCGTGGATGAAGAACCGATATCGTGAGGCGCTGGATCAGGCCAGGCGTGAGGGCAAGCTGGTGTTTGTGAACTTCACCGGATATGCGTGCGCCAACTGCCACTGGATGGAGGGCAATATGTTTCCGCGGCCAGAGATTGCCGCGGCCCTCAAGAACTTCGTGCTGGTGGAACTTTACACCGACGGCCCCGATGCGGCTTCGGAAGAGAATGTGAAGTTCGAGACGTCCAAGTTCGGGACCATCGCGACTCCTTTTTACGCCATCCTGGACGCCAACGAGAACGTGGTTACGACATTCGATCGCCGAACTACAGACCCGCAGGAGTACCTGGCGTTTCTGAACAAAGGCGCGACGGCAGCCCCTGCGACGCCCGCAGCTCCCGTTGTGGCGGCGGCGAAAGCCGGTGATCTGCCGCAAGTCACCAAGCTCGATGGCGCAGCGCTCGATGCGGCGTCTCTCAGCGGCAAAGTGGTGGTGGTGAATTTCTGGGCGACGTGGTGCGTGCCCTGCGTGGGAGAGATTCCCGGGTTTAACAAGGTAAGCCGCGAGTACGGCTCCAAGGGTGTCGTGGTTGTGGGAGTCGCCATGGACGAAGAGGGCCTGGAGCGCGTGCAGCCCTTCCTGAAGAAGCATCCGATGGACTACACGGTCGCCCTAGGCTCGCCGGCGATCTCGACGCAATACAATCTGGGCGAATTGCCGGTGACAGTGGTGTTCGACCGTTCAGGAAAGCAGTTGAAGCGCTTCGAAGGCTTCACGCCGGCGGCCGAGATTCAAAGCGCGATTCAGCAAGCGCTCTAGTGCGTTCTACTTCACTTCGTGGAATTCGATGGTCGATTCGCCGCTGTACTTGTGGTAATTCCGGAAGTCGATCGAGTTCTTGCTGCAGAGGGCCGTGCCGCGCTGACAGGCCAGATTCTCGGAGTGCGTGGGCAGTAGAAACTGCTCGGTGCCGCCCAGGCGAACGTACTCATAGTCGAGCGCCGTTTCCACGTGGTCCGAGGGAAACTGCGATGGCAGCCCGCGCGCCTGCATCTCGACGCGTAGCACCCGGCCGTTCTTGGGATCGATCCAGATGGAACCGCCGTATCCCGGTACGAACGTCTGCGCCCCCATCTTAACGGTCCAGTTGGAATTCTCGCGCTTCACCTCAAACTCGTAAATCCGCGCGTTGACTCCGGCGATGCGTCCGTCCCGCCGGGCGTGAAATTCCGTCTGGCTGGCCGGCGCGAAGAGATTAATGAGGATCGTGCCGAACTCGCCCGAGGACCAGGCGCCGCCCAGTTCCTCCATTTTCTTGTTCACCGGTTTTCCGTTGACCTTGATGTTGCGGTAGTCTTCCTTGTGGTTCTCGTAAACCAAGTCCATGGATACAACATCAATAGGAGTCCAGTCGGCCGGCTGGCGCTCGCTCTGGTAGCGCGAGACCATTTCCTGAACCACGTAGTTGGGCAATGTCTCGGTGAATTCCAAGGCCGCATCCGTCGCCTTCACAATCAGCGGATCTTCCTGGTGAGAACCTAGCGGAGTCTGGTCCTCGGGTGGCGGTCCATTGAACCGATCGGGCACCGCGCCCGTGTTCGGAGGCAAGTTCACGGCGACGTCGGTGGATGGCGCCGTTCGCGGCGATGAGGGCTGCCCGGCCGGAAGGTTCGTGTCGGTTACAGGATCGGAGGGACGCTGTGCCGGTCGGCCGCGCTTCAGCACCGGGCGGTCGGGATCCGCAGGCGGCGGAGGAAGAGCGACATCCTCGACGGCGTCATCCGGCGCGTCTTTGGCAGGAGCTCCTTTCGCAGGAGGTTCTTTCGACACACTATTCGGTGCGTCTTTCGGTGGCGTCCCCTCTTTCGGCGCGTCCTTGGCGTCCTTCCAGGTGTCCACGCCGCCATCCTTCTTCGCCTGATCTCCGGCGGCGGCCGCTTTCTCCCAGTACACATTCACGGCGGTGAGATAGCCCTGGGCGTCCTGCGGCCCTTCCACCGAGAGCTGATCGCCCGAATTGAACTTGGGCGACTTTACTTCGTCGCCGTTCTTGAAGAATTTGGTTTTGGCATTGATCGTGAAATCCAACACGCGGTTATCGTCCAATTCCAAGGAAAGGGACTTCGCGTCCATCTGCTTGAGCTTGCCGCGGAAATTAGGGAGGGGCTGTCCGGCAGTAGAGGGGGGCTGTGCTTTGCCCGTACGCCCTGGAAGGCCCACACCCCCAGGAATCCGACCGCCACCTCCGGGGTACGGATAACCGCCAGGAGTGCCGGGCGGATAACCTCCGCCAGGAATACCGATCTGGGCACCAGCGACCCAGACTGCGGCCAGGTATAGTACTATTGTTTTCACCGTTAGTGGTGAGATGTTTCCGGAGGGCCGCAGGTTACGGGCCTTGGATGGGATAGATTAGGAATTGTGAGTTCACGCCGGCTTTTGATGGTCGACGGAGACCCTGCGGTGCACGCACTCCTGGCCGATCTGTTGAAACAGGAGGACCGCACGGTTCAGGGTGTTTCCGGAGGACAAGAGGCACTGGAACTCCTGCGGACTACCCCCTACGACTTGGTGGTGGCTGATCCTGGGCGTAACGGTTCCGACGGTAGCAAGCTGGTGCGGCGCGTTCGCGCCGTCCAGCCAGACACCAAGGTAATCCTAACCGGCGCGCAAGATCCGGGAAAAGCCATTGCTGCATTGCGTGCCCAGGCCTACAGCTACTTCCACAAGCCGCTGACGCCCGCCCCTTTCGCCGAAATAGTCCGGCAGGCGCTTCTGGCTTCCTCGTCGTGGAAAAAGGATATCCAGGTGCGATCCGCAAGGCCCGAATGGGTCACCCTGGAAGTGAGCTGCAAGATGGAGGCGGCGGAGCGCGCTACTCAATTGCTTCGTGAACTGACAGCCGACGTCTCCACGGGACTTTCGGACGACGTGACCGTGGCTTTCCATGAGCTGTTGATGAATGCCATCGAGCACGGCTGCAAATCCGACCCGAAAAAGCGCGTGCATGTATCCGTGCTACGGACGTCCGAGTCTTTGATCGTTCACTTGCGGGATCCTGGCAAGGGATTTTCCCTCGAGCGCATCGAGCACGCAGCGGTCAACAACCCGGATAACGACCCGACCCGCCACGTGGAGATCCGCGCCGAGCAGGGCCAGCGACCCGGCGGCTTCGGCATCCTGATGGCGAGCAAACTGGTGGACGAACTGCTCTACAACGAGCGGGGCAACGAAGTCTTTTTCCAGAAGAATATTCGGTAACGCCCGCTACCTTTAGTCGCATCGCAAATTTTTGCGGTAATTTCTCTTGCATTGTATTTTAGTTTAATCTAAAATTGCGTCATGTCGCTGGAACCCTCGCTCCTGGCTGCGGTCGCATCGGCCCGGCGGCGCGAGATCCTGCGCCTGGTATGGAAGGAAGAGCTGAGCGCCGGCGCAATCCACCGCGCCATGCCCGACGTCACGTTCGGAGCGGTTTCCCTGCAGCTCCGTTCGCTCTCTGAAGCGGGCCTTCTGGAGACACGTGGCGAGAAACAGTTCCGGTTCTATCGCGCTCGCCGGGAAGCACTAGGTCCGGTGGCCGAACTTCTGGAGCGCATGTGGGACGACTCCTTGTGGAAGCTGAAACTCGCGGCCGAGCTCGAAGAGGAGCGCCGCGGGCCGCGTCCGCAGCGCCGTCGGGCCAGAAATAAAACCAAGAAAACATGAGGACTTTATGACGACATTGCCGCACCGTCTCGACCGCACCGTAGTCATCCGGGCGACTTGCGAAACCGTTTTCCGATTCTTCACTGACAGCGCGCGTTGGGCCGCCTGGTGGGGCGCGGGATCGACCATCGACCCTCGCCCCGGAGGCGCCATGCGCATCCGCTATCCCAATGCGGTCGAGGTCTCGGGCGAAGTGATCGAAGTGCTCACCCCGGAGCGCATCGTGTTCACCTACGGGTACGACAGCGGCACGCCGATCCCGCCGGGCGGGTCGCGCGTCACCATCAGCCTGGAGCCGTACGAAGGCGGGACTCGCCTCCGTCTGGCGCACGAATTCGCCGACGCGGCCGTGCGCGATCACCATGTGCAGGGGTGGCGCTATCAGCTCGCCGTCTTTGGCAACGTCGTCGCCGACGAAATCCATCGCGAGGCGGCCGCCGTTGTGCAAGGTTGGTTCGACGCCTGGTCTCTAGCCAATGACGAGGAGCGCGCACAAGCCCTTGCCCGCGTCGCCACCGACGTCGCTCAATTCCGCGATCGATTCAGTCTCACCGACGGACTCGCCGATCTTTCCGTCCACATAGCCGCGACACATCGCTTCATGCCCGGGATCCGGCTCGAACCGCGCGGGCAAATCAGCCATTGCCAGGGAACCGTGCTGGCGCCGTGGGTCGCGCTGGCGGCCGACGGACAGGAGCGCATGAGCGGTACCAACGTTTTTGTGCTCGGCCCGGATGGCCGAATCGAATCGGTGACCGGACTTTTGAATCCACCCACGGTCAAATGAGAGGAGCGAGTGATGTCCTATAGATATTTATTGCTGTGCGCCGCGGCAGCCGCCGCACTCTCCGCGCAAGAGCGCTCACTGCAACCCGAGACCGTCATGATCGTGCTGCACGCGAAACCGGGCTCCGAAGCTAATCTTGCAGGTGTGCTGGCGCGGCACTGGTCGGCCGTGCGAAACCTGAACCTCGTCCAGGATGCGCCGCATCTGACCGTGCGTGCGACCGAAGCAGGCGACAAGACCTACTTTATCGAGACATTCACCTGGCGCGATGGCAGCATCCCCGATGCTGCCCCGGCGGCCATTCAAGCGATCTGGGCGGAGATGAGCCGCGCCACCGAACCGCGCGGCGGGAAACCCGCGATCGAGATCATCCCGGTCTCCGTTCTTATGCCCACCGGCGGGCGGACGCCATAAACGTCCAAGGAAGCTTTTGCGCCCTACGATATAATCAAGAGCATGAAGATAGGGGCTCTGTTGGCCTTCTTGGGTGCGCTTGGCATCGCTATTTGGGCCGCCGACACACCACCCATCCAACCCGCTTCCCCTTCTACGGACGAGACAACGCGCATCTTAGTGGACGTAACGCGCGTCAACATGCTGTTCACGGTTACCGATAAGAAGGGCCGCTTCATTACCGATCTCAACAAAGACGATTTCGAGATCATCGAAAACAAAAAGCACCAACTCATCCAGGAGTTCACGGCTGAGTCGGATCTGCCGCTGCGCCTCGCCATACTGGTGGACACCAGCAACAGTATCCGCGACCGCTTCAAGTTCGAGCAGGAGGCGGCCATTGAGTTCATCACCAGCGTGGTGCATGCCGGCGTCGATAAAGCGATGATCGTTAGCTTCGATTCTTCCGCCTCATTGGTTTCCGACTTGATCGACGATACTGTGAAGCTCAGTACCGCCGTGCGCGACCTGCGTCCCGGGGGCGGTACCGCATTCTACGATGCCATTTACTTCGCCTGCCGGGACAAGCTGCAGCAGGATCAGCCGCGTCACAAGTTCCGCCGCGCCATGGTCATCCTCACCGATGGCGAAGACAACGAGAGCCGCTACACACGCGACCAGGCTCTCGAGATGGCGCAGAAGGCCGACGTGGTCATTTATGTCGTTTCCACCAACATCACCCATGCGGAGACGGAGGGCGACAAGGTGGTCCGGTACCTGGCCCAGGAAACCGGCGGACGCGCTTTCTTCCCCTTCAAACTGGAGGACCTGGAGCAGTCGTTTGAAAACATCGCCAACGAGCTGCGCCATCAGTACAACATCTTCTACCGGCCGGAGCCTCTGAAAACCGACGGCCTGTACCACACCGTGGATCTTCGCGTGAAAGACCGCCCGGGCCTAGTGGTGCGCGCGCGCAAGGGCTACTACGCCCCCAAGATGTAAGCTGGGGCATGCCAGCCGTACGTCGCGGCGAACCTGCAGACCTCGCCCAAATCCGCGCGATTCAAGCCGTCAGCCCGCACGCCGCCCAGTGGGACGTCACGGATTATTTGCAATATCATTTGCTCGTCGCGGTGGAAGGCATCCTGGTGGCCGGATTCCTGGTATCCCGTACACTAACGGCAGGTGAATCCGAAATTTTGAACGTCGCCGTGGCCCCCGAATGGCGCCGGCAAGGCGTCGCCCGGGCGCTACTGGATGCCCTGTTGGCCGATACGGAAGGGGCCGTATTCCTCGAAGTAAGAGCTTCTAATACGGTCGCCCGCTCTTTCTATAAGTCGCTTGATTTTCATGAGGTTACAACGAGGATGGATTACTACGAAAATCCCCCCGAGCCGGCTATTGTGATGAAGTTTCATTCATGTTAATGTGACCAATAGGCGGTCATGCCGCCTGGAGAAACGCGCACGAGATTACCCACCGAGCCTCATTTCCGAACCAACCGACTCGGCGTGGCAACCTCATAGGAGGAATTGCCTCATTATGGAACGGAATGCACAGGAAGAACTGAAGGCGCATCTGATGAAGTCGAATGAAGAGTTCCAGCGCCTTGCCAGGGAGCACTCAGACTTGGCGAAATCGCTGGATGCTCTAGAGGCGCTTCCCCATCTGACTCACGAGGAGCAGTTGGAGGAAACGCGTCTGAAGAAGATGAAACTTCGCTTGAAAGATCAGATGGAAGCGATCGTAAGTCAGTACCGGCAACAGGTCGCTTAGCATCAGGTGCGTCGCAGTACGTAATCGTCTTCGGCCCGGTCGGCTTCGGCTGACCGGGCTTTCGTGTTTTAGGGCCTGATTTTTAGGGTATGGAACCGGAACCGATTCGCATCCCCATCACGGATATCTTCGACCTCCACACCGTTCCGCCGCGCGATGTGAAGGATGTAGTGGAAGCCTATCTGGAAGAGGCTCATCGCCTGGGCTTCAAGGCTCTGCGCATCATTCATGGCCGGGGCATCGGCGTACAGCGCGAAATCGTCCGCACGGTCCTGGCCAATTCGGAGTTCGTTCTCGACTACCACGATGCACCCGCCGAAGCCGGAGGGTGGGGAGCAACGGTGGTGACCCTTCGGTAAGCGGGCCGGGGTGACAGCTACTCGAAACGCACCGTAGCTGTTCGATACCAAGTCTGTCCGCTGTTGTCGTCCACGCCAAAGAACTCGAAATACTGGTCTCCGGGAGGAAATCTGCCGGTCGCGCTAAGCGGAGCGTCGATCTCTCCGTTGGCGTCGATGTGGTTCGAACCGAACCAGCCTGCGATGGACGAGGAGTAGTCCGTCCCATTGACCTTGATGGCCGTGACAGTGGTGCCAGAGCCGCCCGTCTCCGGCAATCGGACCGTGAAATTCCATAGCCCGCCGGATTGGATCACCGGGTTCGGGCTGATGACAGGCTGGACGTTCGATTGGTTCGAGGTCACGTTCACAGCCACGTTGATGAATTGCGGAGAGGCCGCTCCCGACAGGATCGTGACCGTGCTGCTGAACTCGTCCGGCTGATCGAACTTCGTGGGGTCCAGTGAGATCTGTATTTGCGCCGGCGATTTCTGTGAGGTCGTGCCGGTGATGGCGGAAAGTTGGATCCACGGGGCATCGGCGCGTAGCTTAAACGTGACTTGGCCCGGCGACTGTGTCGTCAGGGTGACCGTCTGCGGGCTGGACGCCTGTAGATTGGTAACCGTAAATTGCAAGTCGCTCTGGGCCGCCAGGACCAGCGCCGCCGGCAGGTTCTCCAGATAGTCGTGCATGTAGCCGTACGCGTTGCTGAAACGGGCGTACCCTGCCACGAACGGAGTGATCTCACAGGCGGTCAAATCGGGGTTTGTCGGCCCATACGTCAGCGTGCCGACAATGACTCCGGGACTGGAGAAGAGAGGCGATCCGGAAGAGCCCGGCTCCACCACGCCTTTGTCCATGTTCACTTGCAGGTACAGGTTGGCGGGCGCCAACGCACCCTCGACGGACACCGTCGCATCGCCAATGCGGTCTCCAAACGAAATGCGCTTCCAGGAACCTTCGGGGTGGTGAATTCCGGTCAGGAAAGAGCCGACGCCCGGATCGCCCATGTCCCATCCGGCGAACGTCACGCCCGAGGGGACGTCTTTCAGAAGAACCAGGCTATAGTCGCCGGCCGGCAAAGGGCCGCTCGTGAGGAGATGCCCGCCCACACTCGATTGCGTACTGCTCTTCCGGCTGGCCGGTGGTGCGCCACCGCAGGAGGAGGTCTGATACGTCCAGAAGGTCTCTAGCGATCGCGCGGCTGCTTCGTCGTGGATGCAATGTCCGGCGGTGAGGAGGTATGGGATGAAGCTGTCGTCACGCGTACCCACCGCCGAGCCGGAGCAGAGGTATTCCGATCCGTTCTCCTCAAACAGGAGCTGCGACACCATGCTCATGGTGGGCTGCCACGTGGGATAACAGTTCGGATCCAGATTGCAAGAAGCAGCCGGATCAGGTGTCAGCGTAGCCTGCGCCCCGGAAAACGCCCGACGGTGCGGCATGCTCGTATTCGCCCGGTGCGAGATGGTGCTGATCTCAAATGGCGGAGCGGACGCTGCGGCTCGGCCGGCCTCCGGCTCGTACTCGACGGTTACGGTCTCGGAGAGAATCGTGGCGCTCCAGAACTGGCCATTGCCAAACAATCCGCGGCCGGTGTACGGTCCCGCCACCTCCGCGCCATCGTACAGCCAAACGCTACCGTTACCTACGGAGAAATTCCGAAATTCCACGCGCATCCCTGCCGAACCCGGGGAACGCAGCGACATGCGCCACAATCGGCCGCCTTCGGAGGTGGTTACCCATGCGCCAGCCGTCAATGCAGTGGCGGCGAGGGAGCGGTGAATTCCGACCTTAACTAGAGTACCCGGCTCAGCTAGCCGCGCAGTTTCGGATTCGCTCAGTGGTGCTAGAGCGAATTCATTCGCCTTGGGAAGACTAAGCCGGATACCTGGGGGCCGCGCCACGACGCGTGCGGCACGGTCCGTTCCTTGATACACCGCAGGTTCCTTACGGGTGAGGGTCTGAGCGCCCACAAGGCCGGCGCACAAGGCCGTTAACGATATCGCAAAACCAAGAGAGCGCATGTGTACAGCGCCACTGTAAGCCCCCCAAAAGTACTGGGCAAGACTGGCATTAGAGGATAGAACTGCCATAACGATCGGCAGGCGGCCTTCGGTTAACAGGGCTTTTCGCGGGATTTTCGCGCGTCACGATACGTTTTGTCGTCAAAGATCTGACGCTTGCCTTGCACCGTCAAGACCACGACACTGCACGCTCGGTCTATCCCCTTGAAAAGAATTGCCAACCCGCGTGGAGAGCGATCTGCATTCCTGGGCCGCATGATGGGACAACCGAAGGTCCGTGCAGAGCGAGCCGGCCTCGACATCGGGATGCTCGTCGGCATTGCGATCGCGTCGATTGCCCTAGTGGCGGGCGTCGCGGTTACCGGCGTTAGCGCCCACTACTTCTTTCAGCCCACCGGTATTCTGATCGTCATCGGTGGAACCCTGGGGGTCATGCTGATCACCACGCCGCTCCCGGCGCTATTGCGAACGTTGCGGCACTCGCTCGGTCTCTTCTCCGCAGAAACGCCGACGGATCCGAACGAGCTCGTTGAGGAAATTGTTTCCTATGCCAAGATCGTCCGGATCAAGGGCCTGTTGGCGATCGAGCCGAACATGGATCAGGTGAGCCACAGCTTCCTGCGCGAAGCACTAATGCTCGCCATGGATACCAAAGAGCGCGGCGAGGTGCAGTCAGACCTCGAGAATAAGATGCGCCACGCGGAGCGACAGAGCGAGGCCGCCGCCAAGGTACTCGACGTCGCTGGAGGGTTTGCCCCCACCATCGGTGTTATGGGCACGGTAGTCGGACTCATCGACGTGCTTCGGCAATTCTCGAGTCTGTCCGCGGTTGCATCCGGCGTCGGCGCTGCGTTTACTTCGACCATCTACGGCCTGGCGCTGGCCAATCTGGTGTTACTGCCGGCTGCGAATCGCATCCGCGCACGGGCCGCGGAGACTTTCGATCTGCAGGAGCTGATGACCGAAGGCGCTTTGTGCCTGTTCGACGGAATGCATTCGCTGCTCGTCCGCCACCGTCTCTATTCCTTCTTGAACGCCGCGCCCGTCCGCGAGCGTTCGATGGAGACTCTCGAATCCGCGCTCGAAACCGGACGTTTATGAAGCCGCGATATCTCGAAAGAGGAACGAACCAACGCGACCGGTGGATGGTCAGTTATGTGGACGTGCTAACCATTCTGCTGATCTTCTTTATGGTGGGCGCCGCCAAGAGTCTGGAGCATCCGCCAGCGCGCCCGGTCGTTCCCCCGCCGCCCGTCATAACGCCGCCCCCCGTGGTTACCGAGCCGAGCCGCCCGGATCTGATTCGCGCCCAGGAACTGCTCAGAGACCGGGGCCTCGAGCCGAAACTCGAAGCGCGCGGCTTGGTCATCAGCCTCCCCCAAGTGATTCTCTTCTCTTCTGGCACGGACGTCGTGAGTCCGCAGGCTCTACCCACGATTGCGCAGATTGCGGACGTTATTCACGACATCCCCAATAACGTGCAGCTCATCGGCTATGCCGACACAGTGCCCATCCACACGCGTCGTTTTGGCAGCAACTGGGAGCTTTCGATGGCGCGGAGCCAGAAGATCCTTGAGCTGTTGAGCAAGCGCTACGGTGTTCCAGAGTACCGGCTTTCGATCGCGAGCTACGGCCCGTATCGCCCGGCAGCCCCCAACGACACAGTGGATGGCCGAGCCTCCAACCGGCGGGTCGAGATCGTGATCCTGGATGAATCACATCCGGGAAACCCGCAAGGCGAATAGTCCGGCGCCAATATGCTGAGCACGCTCAGTCTCTGCATGGTCGTGAAGAACGAAGAGCGCCGTCTGCCGCGCTGTCTCGATTCGGTGCAAGGACTGGCCGGGGAGTTGATTGTCGTCGACACCGGTTCAACGGATGGAACACCAGCCATCGCCGCCCGCCGGGGGGCGAAGGTGATCCCTTTCGATTTCACAATCGTCGATTTCGGGGCAGCCCGCAATCACGCCATCGCCAGCGCGAATGGACGGTGGATCCTGATGCTGGACGCGGATGAAACGCTCGATCGGGCGGGCGTGCCCCTGATCGAAATGCTGGTCGCTCGCAACGAAAACGCCGGATATTACTTCGAGCGGCTCAATCACGGGTCGGATTCCGAGCAGCCCACCACGGATTATGTGGTCCGGCTCTTTCCCAACCGCCCGAACTATCGGTACCGCGGGCGCGTTCACGAGACCATCGACGCGTCGATACTGGCCGCCGGCGGGCGCCTGCACACAACCGGCATCCGTATTGACCACTATTTTGCGTCGGACCGGGAAGCCCGGCGGGCCAAAAACCGCTGGTACATCGAGATTCTGAAGGAAGAGATTGCCGCCGACCCGAGCGACGATTCGCGTCTTGATTTTCTGGCGGCCGAGTTCCACCAGCTCGAAATGTTTGACGAAGCCGCCGAAATTGCGGAGCGCCTCGTGCGGCTTCGGCCGCTCGACCCCAGGGCCCATCTGTTCGCGGGCATTTATCACTTGCTCTATACGCCGGATCCGGTGCGGGCGCGAGCCGATTTTACCCAGGCGCTAATGCTGCGACCGGGGTACCCCGAAGCGAAGTCGTTCCTCGACCTGATGGACGAGCGGGATCGCGGGCCAAGAGCACCGAATAGCCGTAGCGATCACTCGCTGAGTTTGGTTGGCGACGCCGGCGAAGTTGGATAACCACGGCAGCGTCGAGAGATGAGGGTGAGTCAGTTCGGTAACGAGAAACGGAACCAGTCCCACCAGCTCGGACGGCGCCAGAGGACCTGTGGGGCGGGCCTTCAGCCTGCAAGGGGCTTTAGCCCCTGGAGTTTCTGCGTGGCTCGTGGCAGCGGGACTAAAGAGGTACTTGCAGAATTCGCCGTACGCGCCCCCGAGGGCGCTGAACAGGGGGTTTAGAAAATGTTTTGAGTAAAGGGCCGATTCCCAATAGAATATTTGTGACCAAACAAAAAACCCTATTGGAAGGACGGCC
>DASZIV010000170.1:0-116620 GCA_035948775.1 Bryobacteraceae bacterium | reverse complement strand
GCTGGGTGCGCTACCTTACTGGCTTGGCCTTGGCTGCTTTCCTTTATTCGCTCGGCTCGTTTTCGCTGGTACACGGTGTGCTTTATGCGGTCGTGCCGTGGATCTGGATGGCGCGGGAAGCGGGCCGTATGGTCTACCTGGTTGATTTCGCGGTTTCGATCCTGGCTGCCTTTGGCGTGGACAGCCTATTCTCCTCCGGGTTTCGTCTGCTGAACTCGATAGCGCTAAATCGGATTCTGGCGGGCATTGTTATCGTGTGCGCGGCCGGGCTGTTCGTACCGGCGCTGTACGGGCGGCCCGAAGTCAATCTCTGGGTCGACTTTTCACTGCTGCTGATCTTTCTGTCCTACGCTTTGTTTCGATACGTCGCGCGCGGAAACACCGGCGCGGTGGCGCGAGTACTTGTGGCGGCACTGGTTCTGTTTGACTTGAGCGCTTTTGACTGGAGCGCTCGCAATCTGCTCGCCGTCTCCCGCACCGGCGTCAATCATTTGGATCGGCTCCTGAGTACTCGGGGTGCGGTGGCTTTTCTAAGGTCGCGGCCGGGACCATTCCGCGTCGAAGTCGCGGCAGACTCGAAGCCAAATGTTGGAGATGCGTTCGCGATCCCCACCACCAGTGCGGCCGGCGTTACCGAGCCGAACGAGTTTAGCCGATTGAAGGACCATCCGGAGTTCCTGAATGTCCGTTACCGGCTGATACCCGCGTCAAGTTCGGAGCCGGGCCCGATTTACCAGGATTCGGCGTGGAAGATCTACGACGCGCCAGGCCTTCCGCGCGCCTGGGTTGTACATGAAGTCGTCGTGGAGTCCTCGCCGGAGCGCGCAGTTGCGCATATGACGTCTCCCGGATTTGATCCCAGGCGAACTGCTGTGCTCGATAGCCCCGTGTTGCTCGATCCGCCAGTCAAGGGCGTTCCCGAAGGCGTCACCGCCTGGACCGTGGGACCTCATCGGGTGGAGCTGAACGTCATCACACCGAGCAGGAGCTTGGTGGTGGTGAGTGAAATGTACGATCCCGGGTGGAAGGCCACGGTCAATGCGCGGCCGGCGCACATTTTCCGCGCCGATGCCGGCCTCCGCGGAATCGCGCTGCTGCCAGGCGAAAGCCGAATCACGCTGAATTACACACCGTGGTCCGTTTATAGCGGCGCCGCAATGTCCTTCCTGGCTTTCTTGGGCACCGGTATGGCCTTCCTATGGAACCGGGGAAAACGTGCGTCTACAATGGCGCGTCCGCCAACTGCCGGTAGTTGACGAGTTCGATTCCGGCGCGCTTCACGGCCTCTCGCACTTCGGGCGCCGTGAGCGCGGCCAGCTCCGCTTCGCGGCTCTCCTTCAGCCGTGTGGGTGCGTTGCGCAGCTCCTCGCCGCACCGGCCGGGGTGGCACATCAATTCGGTGCTCCCTTCCGGAATCACAGCCATCAGCTCTACCAGCTGCTTTGTGCGGAGGCGTCCCGTGATCTGGAATCCGGCGAAGTAATCGGTGGTCCGGCAGTGGTGCTCTTCCAGAACCCGGTGAAAGCGCCCGCGGAGGAGTCCGATTCCGGCGCTAGTCAGCCGTTTAACACTGGCCGCCGCGCCATGCTGGCCGCTCAGAGGAAAGTCCATCGGCCTGCGGACCCAGGGGATGCTGAACTCTTCGCCCAAGCGAGCCACCGCCTCGAGAACCGGCGGCGCCAGGTGTGTGTGCTTGTGAGTATCGAGGTGCGAAGGCTCCAGGCCGGCCTGTATGATTCTCGTCACCTGCGTGCGTAATTCATCATAGACGTTCATCTGGCGCGTTGCGATGGCGCGGAGCAACCGAGCCACCGACGCTGGGAGTGCCGCCCCTGAGACCAGGGATCGGCCTCCGACCAACACCAGGTGGCAGCCGACATCCAATCCCGGTGACTGTCGCGCAAGCCCGGCGGCGTGATCGAACGCCGCGCCATTTGCCATGATCGTGGTCGCGGTGAGGATTCCGTAGCAGTGTGCTTCGATGATTCCCTCGTTGACGTCGGGAGTGAAGCCAAAATCGTCGGCGTTGATAACCAGTTGCTTGCGGGAACTCAAAACAAAGCCAGTTTAATACGGAGGAACTTCTTCGGGTTAGCGCGGATGTCGGTGGCCAGACCCTGGAACTCGCGGGTCACACTGTTTAGCGTGTCATAAAGCTGGGGGTTCACGATTAGCTGCCCAATGGTCCCTTGACCGGAATTGATCTTGTCGATCGTGCCGTTCAACTTGCTGACCAGTTGGTCGAGTTTTTGGTGGATCTGATCGTCGTTCAGCAGCTTACCCGCGGTTCCCTTGCCGGCATTCAAGTTCGACACCAGCGTTTTGATCTCGGTGGCGACGGCGGTGGCGTCGTCAAACAGCGCCGGGTCCTTCATCAGTTTGCCCGCTGTGCCGCGCCCGGCCTCGAGTTCCGCCAGGATGTTATCCACGCGCCGAATGGGGGACTGCATCTGCTGATACAGCGAATCGTCGTAGATCAATTTGCTGATGGTGCCGCCGCCGGTGCGCACATCCGTCACCAGTTTCTGGGCTTCCCCGGCGATGGCGTTTACGCGGTTGTACAGCTCCTCGTCCTTGAGGAATTTACCGATATTGCCGTTGCCCGCTTCCACACCCGCCAGCAACTTATCCACGCGGCTCACGACGCCCTGAAACGACTCGAGCAGGTTTGCGCTTTGGGCCATCAGTTCGGGAATGTCCCCTTTGTTCAGGCTCTGCAATTCGGATCCGTCGCGCACGTGTTCCGGCGATTTTCCCTTGACGATGTTCACGAATTTATCGCCCAGCAGGTTGGCCGCGCTGATGGTTGCCACGGAGTCGGCTGGAATTTCATTCTCGTACTTCTCTTCCACCGCCATGTCGAACTCGACCACGCGCTTGGGATTGGTCGAATTCGTCAGCTTTAGGGCTTCCAGGTACCCAACCGTAATGCCGTTCAGGCGCACCGCCGTGCCATCCTGCATGCCCGACGCATCCTCCATGTACGTGCGCAAAAGAATGTTGCGCTTGAAGATGCCGGTCCTGCTGGTAAGTAAAAAGATCATCGCGCCGGTGATGATAATGGCCGTCAGGGTCACCACGCCCACTTTGAGTTGTGACCACCGGATTTTTCTGCGGTCGGGCATTTATGTGTGATGCTTCACAAACTTGGAAATATAGGGATCGGTAGAGGCTTCCAATCTTGTCTGGTCCCCCTCAAACACCAACCGGCCTTCCTGCATCACCATAAAGGTGGTTCGCACGTCCCGTCTCGTCCCGTTACGAGCTGGCTCCAGCTGCCCTTGCTCCGAATTGTAGCGAAAATTTGCGATCAGGTTTCCGTCTTGATAGCGATGCGTGACAACCAGCGTAGTGGTGTGGGTAACATCGCGCGCTTTGATCAGCAGAGCCATGATGGTATGGGAGGTAATCGGATCGAGACCGGCTGTGGGTGAGTCATACAAAGTGAGCGGCGGATTGGTCACCACTGCACGGGCAATTGCGGCCCTGCGGCGCATGCCGCCGGACAACTCGGCTGGAAACTTTTCGAGCGTTTCTCCCAGTTCCACAAACTTCAGAGCCTCAACCACGCGCGTATGGACCTCTTGCTTCGGGCAATGGATCGACTCTTGGTTCACAAGAGGATACGCCACGTTTTCTTCGATGGTCAGCGAATCGAACAGTGCGCTCTCCTGAAACAGCATTCCGATTTTGCTGCGGACCTCAAACAAACCCCGCTCCGGTAGCACCGTCAGATCGCGGCCGAATACGTAAACCTTGCCGGAATCCGGCTTCACCAGGCCGAGGGCCGCCTTAAGCAGCACGGTTTTGCCGCTCCCCATAGCCCCCAGGATGACGCGTGACTCTCCTTCAAAAGCTTCGAACGAAACATCCGATATAGCCGCCACACCGTCGAACGATACGGCCACGTGTTCAAACCGGAGAATGGGCTGGCGCTCTTCGGGCATCGCGTCAAGTCTGGGTGACGAAGATCTGGGCGATAAAGTAAGTAAGCACGAAAATCAGCACGGAGGCAGTGACCATCGCCTGCGTGGTGGCCCGCCCTACGCCTTGTGTACCGCCGGTGGTCCTCAAGCCGTAATAGCATCCGATCAAGGAAACCACAAACGCGAACACGAACGGCTTAATCAAACCTTGAGCCACGTCGTTCCATTCCAGGCCGCGCCAGGCCGAGGTCCAATACTGGCGCGATGGCTGCCCCAGAGAGGCATACGCCACCACCCAGCCTCCGAAGACGCCGACGAAATCCGCAATGATCGTGAGCACGGGCAACATCAGCATGGTGGCCAGCAGCCGCGGCGTGACCAACTTTTGGATGGGGTCGGTGCCGAGCGCGCGCATGGCGTCGATCTGCTCGGTGACCTTCATCGACCCGAGTTCGCTGGCGATGCCCGAGGAGTTACGTCCGGCGACCATGAGCGCCGTCAAATCGGGCCCCAGCTCGCGCACCAGAACGATCGCGACAGCCTTCCCCAAAATGCCCAGTTGCCCGTATTGAGCGAGGGTGCGCGAGAATTGCAGCGCCATCACCGCGCCGCTGAAGAATCCTGTCATCACCACGATGCCCAGGCTGCCGACGCCGATGGTATCCATCTGAAGGGCGATGTCGTCGCCATAGTGCGGGGTGCGGAAGATATTTCGAATCGCTTGGCCCGTCAGTATGAAAAACTCCTGGACCGCGGCGACAGGCCCTTTCAGCAGATCGAGCAAATAGGTCGGTCCTCGAATTCCGATGCTACCATACAACTATAAGTCCAACTATGAAAGGACTTACAGATATTCCGGGGATTCGCGTCGGCCACATCTCCGACTTTCAGGCCATAACCGGCTGCACCGCCATTCTGTGCGAGGCGGGCGCCGTCGGCGGCGTGGACATCCGGGGCGCGGCTAGCGGTACCCAAGAGACTGCCACGCTCGATCCGCTGCACGTCGATCCAGTGGTTCACGGGATTCTGCTGGCGGGTGGAAGCGCGTTTGGTTTGGAAGCCGCATCAGGCGTCCGCCGATACCTGGAAAGCCGCGGCGCAGGCGTCGCCACGCCCAATGCCAAGGTGCCCATCGTGCCGGCGGCCATCCTGTATGACTTGGGCATCGGCAATTCGAAGATCCGGCCGACGGTGGCGATGGGCGAAGCAGCGGCTGCCGCAGCTACCGCTGACGCGGTTCCCGAAGGGTGCGTGGGGGCGGGGACGGGAGCAACGGTAGGCAAAGCTCTCGGCATGAAACAGGCCATGAAGAGCGGGATCGGTTCTTTCACCGTCACTTTACCGGACGGCGTGCTGGTGGCGAGCCTGGTGGCAGTGAATGCGTTTGGCGATGTGCGCGACCCCGCCACCGGGAAAATCGTAGCCGGTGCCCGCACCGCTCCGGACGGCCGCGAATTTGCCGACGGCAACGAAATCGTCAAGCAGCGCCCTCCGGCGCCGCTGGTCCGCACCAACACCACCCTCGCCGTGGTCGCAACCAACGCCCGGCTGAGCAAGGTGGAAGCTACCAAGCTGGCGCAATTCGCCGGCCTGGGCATGGCGCGCGCCATCTATCCGGTCAACACAACCAACGACGGCGACGTTGTGTTCGCTCTTTCCTTGGGTGATCGACGCGCCGACATCAACTCGCTCGGTGTGGCTGCCGCGGAGGCTCTGGCGCAAGGCATCTTGCGGGCCGTCCGGCTTGCCAAGACGCTCGGCGGCGTGCCTGGTTTAGGTTGAAGATGACTATTGCCAAACCGATGCGCATCTGGTTGTTCCTGGGGTTGGCGATGTCCATCAACATCATCGATCCGCAATTGGTGCGCACGTTTTCCAAGCCACAGGTCGGCATAGCGGCGGCGTTCGATATGGCGGTGATTGTGCCAGCGCTGTATTTCTGGCTGGTGGTGCGCAGCGGCATTCAGCCGCTGGCCACCATGATCCCGCTTTCCCTCCTGGCGCTGTTGCGTGCCACTTGGGTGGTTCCCGGGTCCTCGATGGCGCGGCCCGTGCTGGCGGCGTCCGCGGAAATCGTGGTGATCGGGCTGATCGTTGTTCGAACGCGCCGCAGCCTCCGCAGCACCAGGGGAGGCGATGTCCTGGAGCGAATGCAGGCCGTTACCCTGGCCTTCGTTCGATTGCCTCAGCTTGCCGCCGTTGCCGCTAGCGAAATGGCGGTATCCTATTACGCGTTCGCCGCCTGGCGCCGGAAACCCGAAGTGCTGCCCGGCATGCAGGCTTACTCGATCCACGAGCGAAGTGGCACGGCCTCTTTATTCGGCGCTCTCGCCGGGATCAGCCTTGTGGAAGTTCCGTTGCTCCACCTGGTGGTGATGCGCTGGAGCATCACGGTGGCGTGGATTCTTAGCGCGATCGGTGTGTACGGCGCAATCTGGCTGGCCGGGATGGCACGGGCCCTGGTGTTGCGGCCGGTTCTGGTGGGCAAGGGCGAGTTGGTAATCCGCAGCGGCCTCCTCTGGACACTGCGCGTTCCACTCGACCGGATCGCCTCGATTCACCGGGGTGGGGGAGCTTCTGATTTGCGTCTCTGTCCAGGCGGCGACCCGAATGTGGCGGTGGAGTTTTCGGAACCAGTCATCGCAATGGGGATGTTCGGCATCCGGCGCCGGGTGACGCGCGTAGCGCTCTGCGTAGACGACGCGGATGGCTTCGAGCGGGCGCTACGCGCGTTAACGAGTTAGCGCGGCTGGTACGCGATGGCCTCGATTTCAATCTTGATGTTGGGGATGGCGAACGCAGTGACCACCGTGCTCCGCGCCGGCTTCGCTTCGCCGAAGTATTCCGCGTAGACCTGGTTCATGGCGGCGAAGTCCTTGCCGTCTGCCAGGAATACAGAGGTCTTCACCACGTCCGCGAGGCTGGCGCCGCAGCCTGTCAGAATGCGTTTCAGGTTCTCGAGAACCTGCCGCGTTTCGTGCGCGATCTCGCCCGGCTCCCCGGGCACTTGGCCCGACACGAAGATGAAGTCGCCGGCGCGCACAGCCGGCGAATAGGGTCCGCGCGGCGCGGGCGCGCCCGGAGGTGTGAGCCGCTCGATCATCGCTTTAGTGTCCCTCCGCTTCGAGATATCGTTCCGCCTCGATGGCGGCCATGCAACCCGCGCCCGAGGCGGTGATCGCCTGGCGATACACGCGGTCCTGCACGTCACCGGCGTGAAAGACCCCAGAGATGTTCGTGCGCGCGCCGCCTTTGGAAAGGATGTAGCCGTCCGGATCCGTCTCGATCTGATCGCGGAACACGGCCGTATTCGGAATGTGACCGATCGCCACGAAGAAACCGTCCACTGCCTCGTCCCAAACCTTGCCGGTTTTGAGATCACGCAGGCGCGCGCCCGTCACCAGGTTCTTCGAAACGTCGTAAATCTCCTCCACCGCAGCGTTGGTGACGAAGCGGATTTTAGGATTGTGGCGCGCCCGGTCCAGCATGATTTTCGACGCGCGGAACTCATCGCGGCGGTGTACCAGCAGCACCTCGCGGCCGAATCGCGTAAGAAAGTTAGCCTCTTCCATGGCCGAATCGCCGCCGCCCACTACCATAATTTTGCGTTCCCGATAGAAGAACCCGTCGCAGGTGGCGCAAGAACTGACGCCGTGCCCGATGAGTTTCTGCTCGGACTCCAACCCCAGCCATCGCGCCGAAGCCCCGGAGGCGATAATCGCCGTACGCGTTTCGATCCATTCGCCTTCCACATTGAGACGAAAAGGCCGCGCTGAGAAGTCGGCGTCCAGGACGTTTCCATGCACGTACTCAGCGCCGAAGTGCTCCGCCTGCTTCTTGATGTTCTCCACCAGATCGGGACCGTTGATGCCTTCTGGAAACCCCGGGAAGTTTTCCACCAGAGTAGTCAAGGAAAGCTGCCCGCCGGCTTCGTGCCCGCTGACCACGAGAGGGTGGAGATTCGCGCGAGCCGCATAGATCGCAGCGGTGTTGCCGGCGCAGCCGGAACCAATGATCACTACATTTCGCATGGGGAATTCCTCACTGTAACAAAAAAACCCGCAGGCCGAAGTTGTATACTTCCAAAACAAGAGGAGAAACCATATGCCCGCGAAGCTTAACTCACGCCGTGGGTTCCTCAAAGGCGCAGTGGTTGCAGGCGCGCTGGCGGGCGGAACGGCGACACGGGCGCAGCCGGCGGGCAAGGTTCGCGGCTTCGATCACGTCGCGCTCCCCATGCAGAATACCGCCGCCATGCTTGCCTTCTATCGCGGCATGGGCTTTGAGGTGAGCGAAAACGCCAACGCCTGTTCCGTCTACATTGGCGACCAGATGATTAATTTTCATCGGCCCGCCGCCTGGCAGCGCGCTTCCTTCACGCTGCGAGCGCCCGCTGCGAAGCCGCCGTGCGGCGACCTCTGCTTCGTGTATGAAGGTTCGCCGGAATCCCTAAAAGCCATGCTGGATCGAGCAGGAGCCAAGATTGAAGAAGGGCCCGTGGCGCGTCAGGGCGGCCGCAAGAAAGCCGCCTCCAGCGTCTACGTGCGCGATCCGGACGGCAACCTGCTGGAGTTCATAATCTATTCGTGAGACCCGCACTTTACTCCGTGCTGCGGCCTTTTTCCGCGAACTGGTAGGCTGCTTTCAGCATCTTAGCCACCCGGCGGGCACGTGACCGCGGGTCCCGGTAATAGAAGATGCCCATCAGGTGCCCGCGTCGTTGCAGCACTGACATGCCCTCCCAGCCCTCATACGCACGTGGATGGGCCGCGAAGGCAGAGCGTAAGATCGGTGGTAGCTCCCGCTCGGCTTCCATCGTGGCCAGCAGCAGCTCGGCAGTTTGATCGGCGCGCCGCGCGCGGGCTTCGGCGCTCTTCGCATCCGAAACCAAGCTGGAGAGATACTTGCGCGTGGAGTAGTTCAACTGGTCGAACCAGCGGCGTAGGGCCCGGTCTTCCGCCAGGGCGCGCTTCAGTTCGGCGGGCACCGTGACTACTCGCTCCTCGGTATCCGGCTCCAGACGAAACTGCGCGGTCATTCCGACCCCGGCTTTCGCGCCGGATTGCATCCGCTTGTTCACCAGCAACACGTGATCGCCGCTACCCGTCGGAAAGAGCGACGTGCGAAATGGGAAACCATTGATGGAGCCCGTGACCCGCAGCTGTCCGCGCGTGCCCCAGACCCTGGAAACGTCAAAAGGGATACGGGCGATGACCCAGTTCAGGCGCGACTGGGGTCGCTCCAGGGTTGCACGAAACGACTTCATCACCGCCGGCCCAGCAGCGCTCCTAACCAGACCGCCGCATACCCGAACAATACGCTGCCCAATACGTTGGCTAGGCCAATCCAAAAACCACCCTCGCGGATGGCTGAGTAGGTTTCCCACTCAAAGCTCGAGAAGGTAGTGTAGCCTCCCAGAAATCCGACCACCAGCATCAAACGCCAGTTGGGATGCGGCTGGAAGCGTTCGGTCAGCAAGGTCATCAGCAGCCCGATCAGGAACGAGCCGGTGATGTTGATCACCATGGTTCCCAGGGGAAAGCGGCTGCCGAAGCGCGTCATGATCGCAAGGCCTGCCACGTAGCGGACCAGCGAGCCGACGCCGCCGCCGAAGAGAACTAGAAGGAAGCGCACGCTCCTAAGCCGGCTGCAGGCACTCGGCGATCTCTTTTTCGCCGATGGCGCCTGCCCTGATAATCTTCCAGGATGGCTCCGTAATATCGAGTGTGGTGGCGCCTTCGCCCGTACACATGCCGCCGTCGAGCACCAGGTTCACCCGGCCGTCCATCATCCCAAACACGTCGATGCCGCTACGGCACGTGGGATGGCCTGAGATGTTGGCGCTGGTCGCAATTAGCGGATGATTCAGCATGCCGATCAGCTGGTCGGCAATTTTGCAACGCGGACGCCGCAGCGCCAGGCGGCCGGTGTTGCCTGTCACTTTGAGCGGCACCCTGGCCGACGCCGGCACGATAATGGTCAGCGGCCCCGGCCAGAAGTGCCGCGCCAGTATGAAAAAGCGATTGCTCAGCTCGCTAGCCAGTTCTTCGGCCATGATCACATCGCCCACCAGGAGCGGCAGCGAGCGATGCGCCTCGCGCCCTTTGGCCCTGAAAACGCAGGTGACCGCGCCCAGATTGAACGGGTCTGCGACGAGAGTGTATAACGCGTCAGTGGGGATCGCAACCACTTCGCCACGCCGCACCGAGGCGGCGGCCCGCTCGAGAGCTTCCTCTTGCGGATTATCCGGATTGATCTCGATCAGGTCGGTGGCCATTTAGAGCACATTCTATTGTCAGCGGGAGCCTATGGCTTCGGCAACTTCCACCGCCAGTTGATAGCGGCCGAAGGGCGCGCTCAATTGCACACCCTGGACCACCCGTCTGACCTGGGCCACCATTTCCTGAGCGATGGCCACGCCCTCCTGGCGCGCCTTGTCGCCGCTATCGGCTAAGCGCATGCGCTCCAAAAAAGGATCGGGCACGGGCACGCGAAGCTCGTTGACCATGAACTCGGCGTTGCGAAAACTGGTGAGCGGCCAAATGCCGCAGATCACCGGAATCTTCACGTGGTCGATACGGCGCAGGAAATTCTCGAGAAGAGCCAGATCGAAAACCGGCTGCGTCACCACATATTCGGCTCCGGCTTCGACCTTCCATTCGAAACGGCGGACCTCTTCGTCGAGATTCACCGCGCCGGGGTTAGCCCCCACCCCGATGAGCAGCGCGGTCCGCGAGCCCATCGGGTTGCCGGCCAGGTCAAGACCGCGGTTCAGGTTGCGGACAATGTGCACCAGCCCGATCGCATCCACGTCGAACACGGCGGTCGCCTCGGGATAGATTCCCATGCGGGGCGGGTCGCCTGTGATGCAAAGCAAGTTGCGAATCCCCACGGCGTGCGCGCCCAGCAGTTCGGATTGAATGCCGAGCAGGTTGCGGTCGCGGCAGCAAAAGTGGTCGACCGCTTCGATCCCGGCTTCCCGTTCGATGAGCTGGCAGGTCACCTGAGCGCTCATGCGCGCGCTGGCGCGGGGCCCGTCGGGCACATTGATGCAGTCGATGCCCGCGGCAGCGCACAGCCGCGCTCCGGCGATTTCGCGCGAAGCATCCACCCCGCGCGGCGGCAGGATCTCTACCATCGCGACAAACTTCCCGGCCGCCAGCTTGGCGCCCAGTTTCGATTTCTCGGCCGCCGGCACGGGCGTTAGTGCCTGCTCGTGCACCTCGGGCTCTTCCACCGTTACGGTGCGGCGCGCCGCCATGGGCTGGATCGATCGCGTCTCGGTGCGTATCTCTTTAATGTGCTCCGGTGTCGTCCCGCAACAACCGCCTATGATTTTCACGCCTGCCAGTAGCATACGGCGCGCGTACTGGGCCATGTATTCCGGCGAGCAGAGATAAATGTTTCGGCCTTCCACGCGCGCGGGCAGTCCGGCATTGGGCATGGCGCTGAGCGGCTTCTCCGACACGGCGACCATCCGCTCGATGGATTCCAGCGTAGTCTTCGGACCCACGGAGCAATTGATCCCGATCACATCCGCCGGCCATGAGTTCATCTCGCGAGTGAATACTTCGGGCGTGGCGCCGCTGCCCAGATTTCCGAAATCGTCGATAGTGACGTGGGCGATAATTACCAGATCCTCCCCGGCAGCCTCGCGCGCGGCCAGCACGGCCTCCCGCAGTTCATTCAGATCGGAGAAGGTTTCCAAAATGATCAGGTCAGCCCCGGCCGCGAGGAGCGCTTCCGCCTGTTCGCGAAAGATCGCGCGCGCTTCAGCGAACGAAGTCGGCCCCAATGGTTCAATGCGAATGCCGAGCGGTCCCATGGCGCCGGCGACAAATGGGCCCCCTCGCGCCGCTTCACGAGCCAGACGCACCCCGGCCTCGTTGATGGACTGCAGTTTGTCCGCGAGGCCGAATGCGGAAAGGCGCGCCCGGTTGGCTCCGAATGTGTTGGCCTCGAGAATCTCAGCGCCGGCACCCACGTAAGCCTGGTGAATCTTGCTGACAAGATCGGGATTGGACAGGCTCAACTCATCGAAGCAGCGGTTGATGAACACACCGTGTCCGTACAGCATGGTCCCCATGGCCCCATCGGCCACCAGGATGCGGCGCGATGCCTGTTCGCGAAATTCGAGCGCGCGACTGGTAGTGACAGTACTCATGGGTGGGTGATTTCGATTGTAACGCAGGGCGTCGAGTGACTAGGGTTGTTACCGACAAGTAGCCGGATGTTCATGAGTTCGTAACGGTCCAATGATAAGGTCTTCAACTGCTGCACATAGTGCGCACTTTGAGGAGATCCCCAGAATGATGATCAAGAACCGGAAAAAAAGAGACCACGCGTGTATCACGGCGCAATGCCTGGCTATCGTTTCCATTGCTGCTTTGGCGGCCGGCACGTTGGCGTTTGCCGACGACGACGGCCCACCGCATTTCTTTCGCGGCAATCTGGTTGTGAGCCGCAGCGTGTACGACAACAATGCGAGCAATATCGCCAAGGGAACTGTTCTGCCGCCCAACTGCGCCAGCACCACGGGCGGGTGTTCCGCGCCCAGTGGCACGCCTTACGATGGCACGTACCCCCTTGTCTGGAATAACAACCTCTATGACGGCAGTTTTGGCATCACGTCCAAGATCTTTCTGGACCAGATTTCCCCAACCGGGCATCTGTTTGACACGCTCGAAGTACCGAACACCACCCAACGGCCGCCGGATCCCACCAAGGAACAAATGGTAACCAGTTTCAGCTCGAAATCGGAATTGGCGCTGAACCTTTCGCTCGATGGCCGATTCCTTACCTTTATGGGGTACGTGGCCCCGATCGACGAGATCGATGTGTCTAACTCCAATACTCCAGGGGCGATCGATCCAACCAATCCCGTGGGGGAGAGTGTCCTTCGGGCAGTGGCCCAGGTCGATCAGTCCGGGAGGTTTCATTTCACCGAGACGAATGCATACAGCGGCAACAATGGGCGCGCTGCGATCTTGAACAACACCCCGGGAGCGAACTTCTTTTACACGGCCGGTAACGCGGGAAACGGCGCGAATCCTCAGCCGGACGGCGTGATTTTGGGCGCGGGCGCCCAGTTGATTGCTCGTCAATTCAAACCGGAAGTGGAGCAAGCTCCGGGCACTCCTACCCCCGTAGCCAGTTTCAACGTTACGCAACTCGGCGACAAGGCGGACAAGATTGGCAAAGATGACAATTTCCGCGGTATGACCATCTTCAACAACGTTCTCTATTTCACCAAGGGAAGCGGCGGAAACGGCGTTGACACCGTTTACTACGTTGACCCAACCGGCACGACCTGTCCGAGCGGCACAGGTGTTCCTTCGCGCGCCGTGCAATTACCTACTACACCCCTCACCTACAATCCGGGGACTCTTCAGACCAATGGCCTTCCCAGCAATATGTGCATCCTGGCGGGCTTCACTACTGTACTCGCCAAGAATGCGACTACCGGCTTTCCCTTCGGTTTGTGGTTCGCGGACGAGAACACGCTCTATGTCGCCGATGAGGGTGACGGCTTTAGCAAAGACGCCACGCTGTTCACTCATGCTGCCGCGCAGACCACCGCGGGGCTGCAAAAATGGGTCCGCAACGGAAACACCTGGAACCTGGCCTACACTTTGCAAAACGGATTGAATCTAGGCGTGCCGTACACGGTCTCGGGCTATCCGACCGGAAACAACCCGGGCACGGGGCTTCCCTGGTCTCCTGCCACCGACGGTCTTCGCAACATCACCGGCACTGCTCTCGGCGACTTCGTTACCATCTGGGGTATCACCTCCACGGTCAGCGGCAACGGTGATCAAGGGGCCGACCCTAATCAACTGGTCGCGATTATCGATCGGCTGAGCAACACGGACCCCGCCAAGGCCGCCGGGGAGAAATTCTTTGCAGTACGGTCCGCCGGATATGCCGAGGTCCTGCGCGGAGTCTCGTTTGCACCTTCGAGCACTGGCTTTGGAGACGGCCAATAGTTCGTTTTTGGCACGCCAGGGGCGCGGGCCGCGCAGCCGCGCCTCTACTGGCCGGGTGTCAACACTGGGAGTGAGGTGAATGTACCCCCGGGGCTGAAGCGTAAGCCGAAACCGGTAATCGGGCCCGCGGAGCTCGAGAAACTAACACTTCCGCGGAGGCCGGCGGCTTGGGGGAACGTGCTCTGCACCGACCCAATCACCTGCTGTCCTTGCGGCGGCAGATTGATGGGGCCGCTGGTCAGTAGGTTGCCGCTCTGATCGTATAGATTCGCGGTGACTACAGCGGCATTGTTTGGATCCGTATTCACTAGTGCTAACGCGGTATCGAAGCCGGTGGTCTCGTCGTACGGCAATACCAGCACCGTGCTGGTGGGCATGGTCACAGGCACGGCCGCTTCGGAAGGCGCCGTTCCCGGGACGCTTTGACGGAAAATGACGGTACCGCCTATCGAGTTGGTCGTAACCAACTGGCCCCAGCCTTGCGAAAACGTTCCTAAGCCTCCGGGGGTTTCAAAGGTCACCGAGCCATTCACTGGAATCGTGCCCGTGACTTGCTGCTGACTGCCTTGCGATAGCAGGGGAAGGGAAAGAGGCGATCCGTCGGCGTGCCAGAAATTCAGGGTGAAATTCGCGGGTACGATATCCGTGTTTGCCAGAATGATCGTGGTTTTAAATCCGCCGCCGTCAGCTATTTGAGAGACCGATTGCGAAATAGGAACGGTGCTGGCGCGTGGCAGGCTCGATGCCAACGCAGAGTTGAATATGGATGAGACTGCGCCATGGTTCAAACCCTGGCCGAACGCCTGTGTGGTTCCCAATCCGATCACCAACAACATTGCCTTTTGAATAACTCCCTGTACACGCGCCATAACATCGATTGTAAGTGCGGCGTATCGCCATAACACGTCAGTAAGTTCACTTAAAGGCTTGAATTAACAGATGAGTACGCGAATTTACAGGTTTGCGGGCCTCAGTTCCGCGGGTGTAACGACTGTTAACGGCTTCGGCTTCGGGGGCGTCGTTAGGGATGCGACCCCACGGGGGTTTGAGCCTCGTTCACCTGGTGAGCGGTCCACGGCCCTGGACCCTCGGGGGCCGGTGCGGTCTCTCCATTGCGCCGGACGGCGCGCAGCAACTCCAGCGCTTCCGGCAGGGCGAACTGCTCGCCGATGAACGACGCGACAAAACGACCGCCGCGGATCTCGCCGCGCGATTCCATGCGACGCAAGGCCACCAGCAGGTCTCTCCAGGCGGGTGCCAGCGATTCCCGGTACGCAGCATCGCGAAATACAACTCCCCAGCGCAGCAGGAGTTGCCGCGCAAACGCCTCGGCATTGCCGTCGGGCGGGACTTCCGTGTGGCGCAACAAGGCCCAACGTCCGGGCGCATGGCGCGGGCGCGCGGTTCGGCCCCGGCCCTCGCCACGGCGGCGCTTGGGATCTAGCAGCGCCCGCAGATTCTCGAATCCGTCGGCGGTCACCAGACCGGCCGCCACGAGTTCCCACAGGCCATCCTCTACTTCGCTTGCCAGGCGGCCGGTGGCGCGCAGCAGGTCGGCAAAAAACGAGGCGCCGCGCGTTTCCAAAACCGCCAGCACCTCGCGCGCGGGGTGCGAGAGCGAATCCTTAGGCGAGGGCTGCGGTGTAGCCAACAGCCAGGACGCATCATCCCGCAAAAAGATCGCCAGCGGAGCAACCCGCGTGGGTCGAACACGATGCCGCTCTTCGTGATCGCGTTCGAATGCCGGATGTGGCGACAGGCGGCCCCAACTCACCTCTCCCGAGAGGCACAGTTGATCCAGGTATTCGGGCTGGTAGTGGGCCACCCGCGCTGGCAGAACTTCGGATTCCCACGCCGCCCCGGGAAACTCGCTGCCTTGCAGCTGCTTGATGATCTGGAGCGTGCCATCCAGGCCGTGGAGTTGCTGCCCGGGTGAGAGGTGCTGCCAGCGATTCAGGAACGCGAAAAATTCGGCGGTGGTCACCGGCTCGATCTCACGTCGCAGGCGACCAATCGTCAGCCGGTGGATGCGCGCCAGAAGGCGGCGGTGGCACCATTCCAGTTCGTCGCCGGTCGCGGTAAAGCGGCCCCGCAAAATCTGGCCCTCGGCTTCCAATTGCGCCAGACACTGGTCCACCAGGTCGCAGGGCATTGCGAGTTCCTGCGCCAGTTCAGAGGCGCGGCGCGGACCGGAACACTCGAACCAGCCCCTCAAAATTTGCGCGGCACAAGCTTCGCGACTCTCCGGGATGGCCCGCATGCCCGGGGGCGCAGCGATGGGCGGATCGAAGGCGCCCTGAGGGTAGACCCGCTGAGCCAGTTCCAGGCGCTCCGCCGCCACCCAGAACTCGCGGCCATCGATGCGGAACGTGGTGGCTCGCCGGGCATCTATCAAAGAGGGCAGAAATGCTGCTGCTTCGCCATGTTCACACCCGAGAAGCGTCAGGCCGCACAGCGCCTCGTGGACCTCTTCCGCATCGCGCATCGGCGGCCAGGCTTCGGCAGCGACCTCCTGAATGGCCGCCGGATCGAGCGCTCCCGCGCCCTCCGCAAAATCCTCGCGCAAGGTGCTGCGCATTTGGACGGCACGCGCGCGGCGCTCCTCCAGCGGCGCGTCATCCAGATAGGCGTACGGGTTGGCGTTGAGGATCTCGTGTGAAAAGGGCGAGGCCGCGGGAGTTTCAATGGCGCGCGTCTCGATGCGGCCGTCGATAATCGCCCCGAGAATCGAGCGCAGCCCGTCCAGGTCCATCGCCTCATGGAGACAGTTGTCGATGGTCTCGTTTACCAGGGGATGATCCGGAACGCGGACGGGGCCTTCGAGATTTTCACCGCAGGCTGCCTGGTCCGGGAACACGGCCGCCATCAGATCGTCGGCGCGCATGCGCTGTATGGGCGGCGGCACCTTCCGCCCCCCGCTATAGCGCGGGATGGCCAGCGCTCGCGAAGCGTTCCACCGCCACCGCGCCGTGAACATGGGCGCGGCCAGAAGCGCCTGCACCAGGACTTCTTCCACTGTGTCGGGGCGGAGAAACTCGAAAACTAGCTCTAAGGGAAACGAGTGCTGCTCGCCCAGGGAAATCACGATGCCGTCATCGGTCGCAGCCGCCTGCAGTTCGAAGTTGAAGGTGCGGCAGAATCGTTTGCGCAGGGCCAGACCCCAGGCGCGGTTGATGCGCGCACCGAAGGGTGCGTGGATCACCAGTTGCATGCCGCCGGCTTCGTCAAAGAAACGCTCGGCCACGATGCGTTCCGCGGCCGGCACGGCCCCCAGCGCCGCCTGGCCCGCCACTACATATTCCAAAGCCTGTTCTGCGCCGCGGCGGTCAAGGCCGCATTCCCTCTGCAGAAATTCCACCGAACGCCCGGAGGCAATCTCTTCGCGCACCCGCGCCACTTCGCGCGACAGCTCCTTGGTGCGGCCGGGAGCCTCCCCGCGCCAGAACGGAATCGAAGGCGCAGCGCCGCGCGCATTCTCCACCCGCACGCGCCCGGCTTCCACGCGCAGAATCCGCCAGGAAGTAGTGCCCAGCAGGAAGACATCGCCGGCCATGCTCTCCACCGCAAAATCTTCATCCAACGTTCCAACTGTGATTCCCTCGGGCTCGGCCACGCACAAGTACTGCGCGGTATCGGGAATGGCGCCGCCCGAAGTGATAGCGGTAAGGCGAGCGCCGCGACGGGCGTGAAGCCGCCGGTTTACGGCGTCGCGGTGCAGGTACGCGCCGCTGCGCCCGCGCGCGGTGGCGATGCCTTCCGAGAGCACCTCCAGCACGGCGTCGAACTCGCTGCGCTCAAGCGTCCGGTAGGACCAGGCACGGCGCACCAGGGCGTAGAGGTCGTCTTCCGCCCAATCTTCGGCGGCGCACGCCGCCACCATCTGTTGCGCCAGAATATCCAGCGGGTTCAGCGGGATTTCGATGCGATCCAACTCGCCCGCACGGATCGCGCGCACCAGCGCCGCGCATTCGATAAGCTCATCGCGCGTGGTGGCAAACAAACGGCCCTTAGACAGTGCCCCTACCCAGTGGCCGGCGCGTCCGATACGCTGCAAGGCCACCGCGATGGAGCGCGGCGAGCCGATCTGGCACACCAGGTCGACCGTCCCAATGTCGATGCCAAGTTCGAGCGAAGCCGTCGCTACCACGGCCTTGAGCTCGCCATTCTTCAGACGGCGCTCCGCCTCCTGCCGCAAGGCACGGGAGAGGCTGCCGTGGTGCGGCAGTATGGCGGTCTCGCCGAGGCGCTCCGCCAGGTGATGGGCCACGCGCTCCGCCAGGCGGCGTGTGTTCACGAATACCAACGTGGTGCGATTCTCGCGGATCAACTCGGCGACGCGATCATAGATCTCGCCCCACATCTCATTGCTTGCCACCGGGCCCAGTTCGTCGCGCGGTACCTCGACATCCAGTTCCATGGCGCGCTTGTGGCCGATGTGGATCACGTGCGCGTCGTCGCTCAGAAATGCCGCCACGTCCTCCAGCGGCTTGACCGTCGCCGAAAGCCCGATCCGCTGCGGCTTGCGCCCGCCATTCTGCTCCACCAGGTGATCCAAGCGGGCCAGCGTCAGCGCCAGGTGCGCGCCGCGTTTGTCAGCGGCCACGGCGTGGATTTCATCAACGATCACGGCCCGGACGCGCGACAGCATCTCGCGCGGTTTGGCGGCGGTGAGCATGATGTACAGAGACTCGGGCGTGGTCACCAGAATGTGCGGCCGATCTTTGGTCATCTGCTGGCGCTCCGCTTGCGGGGTATCGCCGGTTCGCAACGCTGTGCGGATGGGCGCCAGCGAAATGCCTCTTTCCGCGGCCAGAGCGGAAATCTCGCTCAGAGGGACGTCCAGGTTCTTGTGGATGTCGTTACTCAACGCCTTGAGCGGCGAGACGTAGAGGATTTCGGTTTGCTCGGGTAGCGGTCCGACGCGGGCGCGCCGCACCAGGTCGTCAATGGCAAACAGAAACGCCGCCAGCGTTTTGCCGGAGCCCGTGGGCGCCGAGATAAGAACGTCGCGCCCCTCGCGGATTTTGGGCCAGCCGCGAAGCTGGGGTTCGGTGGGTTCGCCGAAACGCGTGGCGAACCAGTCGGAGACTAGGGGATCGAAGGCCGGGAGCACTAATAACCATTGTAAGAAAAAGCCGGCCAGCCTACGCTATCGTAAAAAGGTGAAAGCGCTGGTAAAAAGCAAGCGGGCCGAAGGTCTCTGGCTGGAAGACGTAGAGAAGCCGGCTGTCGGTATCAACGACGTTTTGATTCGAGTGCTGCGAACAGGCATCTGCGGCACCGACGTCCACATTTACAAATGGGACGAATGGGCGCAGAAGACCATCCCTGTGCCCATGGTCATTGGCCACGAGTTCGTGGGCCGCGTGGAGGAAGTCGGATCCAACGTGGCGGGCTTCTCGCCGGGCGAGATCGTCAGCGGCGAGGGGCACGTGGTGTGCGGCCGATGCCGTAACTGCCTGGCCGGGCGGCGGCAGATGTGCGCCAAAACCATGGGAGTGGGCGTCAATCGCCCCGGTGCGTTCGCCGAGTACATCGTGCTGCCCATGGCGAACATCTGGCGGCACCATGAATCCATCCCGCTGGATATCGCGGCGATTTTCGATCCGTTCGGCAATGCCGTGCACACCGCCCTGGCGTTTCCGGTGCTGGGCGAAGACGTGCTGGTCACCGGAGCCGGACCGATCGGCATCATGGCTGCGGCGGTTGCCAGGCACGCCGGCGCGCGCTACACCGTCATCACCGATATCAACCCCTACCGATTGGCGCTGGCTTGCAAGATGGGCGTCACCATGGCCGTCAACGTCCGCGAAACGCAACTACCCGAGGTGCAGCGGCAGCTTGGCATGGCGGAAGGTTTCGACGTGGGGCTGGAGATGTCGGGCAACCAGGCAGCGCTCCGCGACATGATCGCCAACATGAGCCACGGCGCCAAAATCGCCATGCTCGGCATTCCGAGCGGTGAGATGTCCATCGATTGGCGCACGGTGATCTTCAACATGCTGACCATCCGCGGCATCTACGGCCGCGAGATGTACGAGACCTGGTACAAAATGACGGTGATGCTGCAGTCGGGACTGGACCTCGAGCCTTTGATCACGCACCGATTCCGCTATCAGGAGTACGAGGAAGCCTTCCGGATTATGGCCTCAGGGAATTCGGGCAAGGTTATTTTGAGTTGGGACTAGATCGATTCGGAAGCTGCTAGAATCCGCAGTATGCGGCGTATTTGCTTGCTATTCGCCACGTTCGTGTTCGCGTCGCCGATGTTGGTGCCGCAGCGGACTGTCGATGATTTCTTCCCTACGTTCATCGACGAATGGATGCGTTTCCACGCCGACCTGGCGGCTGCTTCGCGCTACTTTACGGGAGCTGAACAGGACGCCTTAGAGCGCCAGATCGAACCCCGGACCTTGCAACATCGCGATGCCGAACGCGAGCTGGTGCGCAGAGGGCTCAAGGAACTTCGCTCGTTTGACCGCTCCCGTATGACCGACACCCAACGCTTGTCGGCCGACATTATCGTATGGGATCTCGACAATCGCATTCAAGGCGAGCCGTTTCAGGACTATGAATTCCCGCTGGCGCAAACCGATGGCGCGCAGGCCGCTCTTCCAGCGCTACTGACCGTGCGGCATCCTGTGAATACCCAGCGGGATGCCGAGAACTACGTGGCACGTCTGAGTCAAGTGGCTCCGCGCATGGAAGAAGTCATTGTCGAGGCCCGCCGGATTGAAGGGGAAAAACTCCTTCCGCCAAAGTTCATTCTCCAGGCCGCAATCGGACAGATCGACAGCTTCCTTTCGACTCCCGCGGCACAGAATGCTTTGGTGACCACCTTCGCGGATCGGATGCGGCGAGTGAAGGAACTTCCGCCTGCCAAACAAGCGGAACTTCGCGCCGCCGCGGAGATGATCACCGCTGAGCAGGTGTATCCAGCCTGGCGAAAGGCGAGGGCGCTGTTGGAAGCCGAGGTGCCAAAGGCCGGCGACGATGCCGGAATGTGGAGCCTTCCCCGTGGGCTGGAAGCGTACAACTACCGGCTGCGCGAATATACCACCACAAAAATGACCGCCGAAGAGATACACGAGACCGGCTTGCGCATGGTAGCCGAAATGGAAGGGCAGATGGACGTCCTGCTGCGCCAACTGGGCCGAACCGATGGCTCCGTGCGGGCGAGAATGGACAAGCTGCGTAACGACCAACCGACATTTCCGCTGACCGCGCAAGGCCGCGCCGAATATGGGGCGCAAATCGACCAAATCGTTCGCGACGCCCAAAAACGCGCCGCGCTATTGTTCGAGCGGGTACCGAAGGCCGCTGTTGTGGCGCAGCCCTATCCGGAGTTCATGGGGCCGCGGGCGCCATCCTACTCTCGCGCGGCCCCCGATGGCTCACGCCCTGGAACGTTTCAGTATCCGGTCTTCGGCGTACCTCTAACCATGTTTGGTCTCCGCTCAGTGGCTTACCACGAGGCTATTCCGGGGCATCACTTCCAGAACGCTCTCGTGATGGAAGACGACACACTACCGCGTTTTCGAAAAGACGGTGTGTTTGGCAACAACAGCGCCAACGGCGAGGGATGGGGACTCTACGCGGAGCGGCTGGCGGCAGAGTCCGGTTGGTACGAAGGAGACCCGGTGGGCCTGCTCGGCCAGCTCGACGCGGCCATCTTCCGCGCTCGTCGCCTGGTGGTGGATACTGGGATGCATGCCAAGCACTGGAGCCGGCAACAGGCCATTGACTATCTGGGCCCAAATCCGGCGGGCAGCGCGGTGGCGGAGGTCGAGCGATATGTCATGCGGCCGGGTCAGGCTTGCTCCTACATGATTGGTGAGCTGAAAATTGTCGAGCTTCGCGAGCGCGCGAAACGCGAGTTGGGCGCAAAATTCTCGCTGCAGCAATTTCATAACGTCGTGCTGGGCACGGGCAGAGTGCCGCTCGACATTTTGGAGCAGCAAGTGGACCGCTGGATCGCGGCGAAGAAGGGATGACGGGGATCGTTCCGGCTCTGAACAATGGTCTGAAAGGGAGGAATCCAATGAAGCTTCAATTCACGCGAGCGAAATGGTTAACGACGGCGGTTTTATTAACCGCAGGCGCGGCCTTTCTACTGGCCGGCGGAGTCCCGGCGGCGGTTCACTATATCGGCCACGACAAGGTTGCGGAAGTGATGTCCAAAGGCGGGCCAATCGTGAGCGACCCCGGCCTGATTATCTTGGCGCAACGCCGGCAAGCGGGTGAGGTTGAATATCACGACCATACCAACCACGTTTTCATCATGGTCGATGGGGAGGCGACTCTGGTGGTCGGAGGGACCATGGTCGACCCCAAACGGACCGCGCCCGATCAAATGCGTGCTCCTTCGGCCGAAGGGGGAACGGTCTACCATATGAGCAAGGGCGACGTGATCACAATTCCAGCAAAGACGCCCCACTGGTTCAAGGAAGTCCCAACGAAGACCATAGCCTACTACGCGGTGAACATCGAAAGCCAGTAGCCAGCCAAAGAGGATCGCACCATGCGTACCAATGCAGTTCTCCTGACCCTGGCCGCTGTGACACTCCTGGCACAGTCCTCCTCGTCGTATCGAATCACGCACACCTACACATTGGGCGGCGACGGTGGGTGGGATTACGTCGTGCCCGATCCGCCGAATCATCGTCTGTTTGTCGCCCGGCAGAATCGTGTAATGGTCATCGACGAAGATAGCGGCATGCTGCTCGGCGAAGTCACGGGCATCCAGGGCGCTCACGGCACCGCGGTGGCGCAGGCCACTGGTCATGGTTTCGCCACTTCCGGTAACGATCAGTCCGTGGTGATGTTCGATCTGAAGACCTTCCAGGCTCTGGGCCGGATCCCCGCCGACGAAGATGCCGATGCGATCCTCTACGACAGCCCCTCCAACCGCGTCTTCACCTTGAATGGCGACGCGCACTCCTCCACCGTGATCGATGCCAAGGCCGGGACGCTGGTCACGAACATTCCGCTCGGGGGTAAACCCGAATATGGGGCGTCCGCCGGCGATGGCAAAGTGTACGCGAATCTTACCGACACCGCCGAGGTGGTCGAGATTGATGCGAAGACCGCGGCCGTATCGCGGCGCTGGTCCACCAAACCGTGCGAGCGGCCGGTCGCCATGGCCATCGACACCGTCCACCACCGGTTGTTCAGCGGATGCCGCAGTGGCGTGATGGCCGTCTCGGATTATCAGGCCGGCAAGGTGGTGGCGACGGTCCCCATCGGCATGGGCGTTGATGGCGCGGGGTACGATCCAGCCTCGGGCAACACGTTTGCCTCGAATGCGGATGGCACGCTCACGGTGATTCATCAAGATTCTCCGGACCAATATCACGTGATCGAAAACGTGCAGACGCCACAAGCGTCCCGCAATATGGGGCTCGACCCAACCAATCACCGCGTGTTTCTGGTCTCAGGAAAGTTTGGGCCGGCGCCCGCGGGAGGCCGGGGAAGAGGACCGGTGCTGCCCGGATCCTTCGCGTTGCTGGTAATCGAACGCGATCCGGCAGCGCATTGACGCTCGTCTTCCGTGGCTACTGCTGAACTCGCAATCGTCGAAGTCGACCCCGGAACGGCCGCCGCAGCGAGTCCCATTTCCGCGCTTGATCATGAGTTACTCGGGCGGTATCCTGGCATGCCGATTCATGGAATAGACGCGTTTGCATTTCGCCGGAGCGGCGGAATCTTTCTGATCGGAATACTCAATCACGAGGCTGTTGCGTGCGGTGCACTGCGTCCTCTCTCCGACGGATTGGGCGAGTTGAAACGCATGTTCGTGAAAAAGGACCACAGGGGGCGTGGCTTCGGCAGAGCGATGCTGGCAGCGCTCGAAGACCTGGGAGCGCGGCGCGGTTATCTGGCTATCCGGTTGGAGACCGGCGTAGGACAACCCGCGGCGATCGCCCTTTACGAAAGCGCGGGCTACCAGCCTATCTTGTGTTTTGGAGAATATACTTCCGACAGCTGGTCGCGGTGCTTCGAAAAGCGGCTTTCGCGGCCTGATCCTCAACCCAGCCAGGGCGCTTCTTCTTTGGAGTAGCGGCGTTACCGGTCCGTGAGCGGTGCTTTTTTAGCGTTCGTTAGCGTCGCGCAGGATTTGCTCGGCGCGCAGGATGATGGGGCGGTCCACCATGTGGCCTTGATTGGCGACGGCTCCACCGCCGGAAGCCTCCGCGGCCGCGATGATTCGCCGGGCCCACAAGACCTCCTCCTCAGTGGGCAGGAAGGCAGCGTTCACATGGGGAACCTGCTTTGGGTGAATGCACAGCTTGCCGCCAAAACCCAAACGGCGGGCCCGTAGCGTGTCGGCCTGCACCGCTTGAGGGTCATCGATTTCGGTGTTAATGCCGTCGACGGGCGGCTGAATGCATGCCAGCCGCGATACCAACACCAATTGCGAGCGAAAGTAGAGCAATTCGTCACGATCGCCCTGAATGCCAAGGTCGAGCTGGAAATCGAGCGCGCCGAAAACCAGTCGATTTACCGCCTCATCGCGCGCGATCTCCCGCACGTTGGAAAAGCCGAGCGCGGTTTCGATGAAGGGCACAATCGGCACTGGATTCCCTAGTAGCTCTTGCACGCGGCGAAGGTGCTCTACGCGGTCAGTCTTGGGCAGCATGATCGCTGCCACGCCCGGCAGGCGGCACATGGTCACGTCGTCGCGGAACCAGGCGGTCTCTGCGCCGTTGATGCGGATCAACACCCGTTGCGCAGGATTGATCCAATTCGCCGCCGCGTCGCGGGCCGCGCTTTTCTCGGCAGCGGGAATGGCGTCCTCCAGGTCGATGATGACCGCGTGCGCCCCCGAGGCGTAAGCTTTCGCGAAACGATCCGGGCGATTGCCCGGCACGAAGAGATAGGAGCGTGCGATGTCCACTAGGGTTGCGATTGCAGATGGCGGTAAAAGCCGAGATCTGCGCTGGTCAGCATTTTGGTGATGAAAATGATCTGTCCCGTGTGCATCGAGAAATGCTCCACCACGTGATAGATCGCTCCCAACACCGATTCGTCGTACCCTTGAATCACGCGCCTTTCGGAGAGCCGGTCGGCCGGTACCGCGCGGATCACCGCGACCGCCTCCGCCACGGTAGCCCGCAATTGCTCCAGCAGTTGCGTCTTCGATCTCCCACCGCGGGCGGCAAACTCGCTGTCGCGATCGCGCCGGTCCGGCTCGCCGCCGAGGGACGAGATGATCCACTGACGCACGTTCCCACAGAGGTGTAGCACCAGGTTTCCGATGGTGTTCTCATTCGCCTGACCGCGCGACCACACCTGCTCTTCGCTCAGCTGGCCGAGGCAGGCTTCAATGCGCGGCGCCAACTCTTGCAGCTTGTCCGCTGAGAAATTGAGAAACAGCCGGTCGATTGCGGTCTCCTTCAAGTCCGAGCCTCCTTCTTTGCAAGTATAGCGGCGGCCAGTCGGTTATGCTGAAGAAATCGGGGGATATCTGGGCGAACCTATTCACGTCATAGGCGGAGGACTGGCCGGAAGCGAGGCTGCGTGGCAGATCGCGCGGCGCGGCTGCCGGGCCGTGCTCTACGAGATGCGTCCCCAGCGATCTACGCCCGCCCACCAGACGGACCGGCTGGCCGAACTGGTGTGCAGCAACTCCCTGAAATCGGAGCAGGAGTCCACTGCGCCCTGGCTCCTGAAAGAGGAATTGCGGCGCTTCGATTCTCTGTTGTTGCGGGCGGCCGATCAAACGCGTGTCCCCGGCGGACACGCGCTGACGGTTGACCGCACGGTCTTCTCGGAAGGGGTGACGGCCGCAATTGCCGCCGACCCGCTCATTGAACTGCGGCGCGAGGAACTCGGCGCGCTCCCACACGGGATCTGTGTGATCGCCACCGGTCCCCTCACCAGCGATACGTTGGCCGGCGAGATTGCGCGGCTGACCGGTTCGGAGCGGCTGTTTTTCTACGACAGCATTAGCCCTATTGTCGACGCGGAGACCGTCGACACGAGCGTAGCGTTCTGGGCGTCCCGTTATGGCAAGTCGACGACGGGCACAGACGACTATCTGAATTGTCCAATGGACCGCGCCGAGTACGAACGGTTCGTGGATGAGGTGTTGCAGGCGCAAAGTGTCTCCGCGCATATACCGGAAGATGCCACACCATACTTTGAGGCCTGCCTGCCCATCGAAGAGCTGGCGCGGCGAGGACGGGAAACGCTGCGCTTCGGTCCCATGAAGCCCATGGGGCTGAGCGATCCGCGCACCGGAAAGCGCCCGTACGCCGTGGTGCAGCTTCGCCAGGAGAATCTGCGCGCCGCCAGCTTCAACCTGGTCGGGTTTCAGAACCATCTGAAATTCGCTGAGCAGGCGCGGATTCTGCGGCTCATTCCGGGCTTGCAAAACGCCGAGTTCCTGCGCTTCGGCCAGATTCACCGCAACACCTACATCAATGCGCCCTCGCTGCTCACGACTGCGCTTCAATTGCGAAACCGGGCGGAAGTGTTTTTCGCGGGGCAGATCTCCGGCGTGGAAGGCTACGTGGAAGCTATCGCCACGGGGTTGATGGCGGGCATGCATGCGGCCGCTCTCATCGCCGGAGAGACGCTGCGTCCGCTCCCGCGCGAAACCGCATTAGGTTCGCTCTGCCACTACATCTCGGGCGCGGATTCCGCCAACTACCAGCCCGCCAATATCACCTTCGACCTGCTGCCTTCGCTCGATGAGGCCACGCGGCACAAAATGCGCCACGACAAAAAGGCGCGGCACGCCGAAGTGTGCCGGCTCGCTCTGGCCGCGCTCGAGGAATACCGGCACGCCTATGTCTGAACTCGCCGGACAGATCGATCGGTATCTGGCGGAGATGGCGCGCACCAGCTCGTCCCCCCACAGTATCCGCGCTTATGCCGCCGATTTGGGCCAGTTCGTGGAATTCCTGTCGCCGCCCGATCTGACTCCGCCGGAACCGCGCGCCATCGACGTTTTGATTTTGCGCGAGTGGCTGGCCGGCCTTTATCGGGACAAGTTGAGCGCCGTGACTATCCGGCGCAAACTGGCGGCGGTGCGCGGGCTGTTCCGCTTTATGCTCCGCGAAGGCGTCGTTCCGGTGAACGTTGCGCGCCTTGTACGCACGCCCAAAGCGCCTAAGAAGCTGCCCGACGTGATGACCGCTGAGCAGGTGAATGTCCTGATCGATGGCGTGGGCGGCCCGAAACTGGAGCAGCCCCACCCGGCTCGCGACCGCGCTGTCTTCGAGATCCTGTACGGCTGCGGCCTGCGCGTCAGCGAACTGGCGGGCCTGAACCTGGAGGACGTGGACCGCACCGAAGGCTGGCTGCGCGTGCGCGGCAAAGGGCGCAAAGAGCGGCAGGTTCCTCTCCCGGGCAAGGCCGCCGAATCGCTGGACCGCTATCTGGCCGAGCGCCCGGTGGTGAAAGACCAGCGCGCCGTCTTCCTGAACCATCACCGCGGCCGGTTGACCGACCGTGGGATGCGCGGCATCGTGAAGCTCTACGCCACGTTGCTGGCTGGCGACTCCTCCGTGCATCCGCACAGCCTTCGTCATGCTTACGCCACGCACCTGCTGGCAGACGGCGCGGACCTGCGCGCCATCCAGGAGTTGCTGGGGCACGCGCGCCTCTCCACCACGCAGAAATACACGCAGGTCTCGCTTACCGACCTGATGGCCGTCTACGACAAAGCCCACCCCAAGGCTCGATAGCATGCAGCTTCGATTAGCGGATTTTCGGAGGGAACTCCGTCCCATGTGGGGCTTGGCGTGGCCGCTAGCGGTGGCGGAATTGGGCTGGATGGCGCAGGGGCTCATCGACCTGATCATGGCGGGACCTTTGGGCGCGGCGGCCATCGGAGCCGGCAGCCTGGCCAACATGCTGTTCTACCCGATCGCGATTTGCGGCACCGGCGTGCTGCTCGGCATGGACACGCTGGTGGCGCAATCCTACGGAGCGGCGGATCAGCGTGATTGCCGCAAGACGCTGGTGAACGGTGTATGGCTGGCGCTCGCGCTGACGCCGCCGCTCATTGTCATCATGCTGGTCCTGATGCCGTTGATGCGCACGCTGGGCGCCAATCCACGCGTCCTGGTGCAGTTCCAGCCGTATCTTAAGGCGCTGATCTGGAGCATTCTGCCACTGCTGCTGTACAGCGCGTTTCGCCGCTATCTGCAGGCAGTGGACCTTGTGAAGCCCGTGACCTTTTCCTTGCTGAGCGCCAACGTGGTGAACGTGGTGGGCAACTGGGTGCTGATGTACGGCCATTGGGGCGCGCGGCCCATGGGCCTGGAAGGTTCCGGATGGTCCACGGCCATTGCGCGCGTCTACATGGCCGCGGTGTTGCTTGTTGCGCTGGTGTGGCACGAACGCGCCACGGGACGATTACTGGCCCAAATTTCGTGGCGGCCCCATTGGGACCGCATCCGGAGGCTGATCGCTCTCGGACTGCCCGCAGCAGGACAAATCGGTATTGAAGGCGGTATATTCGCGGTGGTCACGGTGCTGGTAGCGAAGATGGACGAAGTGTCGCTAGCAGCGCACAGTATCACTGTCAATGTGGTGAGCACCACGTTCATGGTGCCGCTCGGGATCAGCTCGGCAGCGGCGGTGCGCGTGGGACAAGCCTTCGGTCGCAAGGATATGCACGGCGTGGCGCTTTCGGGTTGGACGGCCATATTGTTCGGGGGGCTTTTCATGGGCGCCGCCGGCCTGACGCTCGGCCTCGCTCCCCGAGCGATCACGCGCGTGTTCAGCTCCGATCCGGCGGTGATCGCAAGCTGCGCCGTCTTATTGCAGATCGCGGCGTTATTCCAACTCTTCGATGGATTTCAAGTGGTAAGCACGGGGGCGCTGCGCGGCTTAGGGGACACGCGCACCCCCATGCTGACGCATCTGGCAGGCTACTGGGCAATCGGTTTGCCCATCAGCTACGTACTCTGCTTTCATTTCGGCTGGGGCGCGCGCGGCATCTGGACCGGCCTGAGCATCGCACTCATTCTGATCGGCGCCAGCTTGCTAATGGTATGGCGTCGGCGCGTCAGCTGGCGTTATTTCTTGAAGAACCCGCTATAGTCGCGATTGTTCTCGCAGACGAATTCGTCGATCTTTTCCAGTTCCGAACGAAAAGGAAAAGTTCGCGTCGGCATCACCCACGGCTTGGTAAACAGGCTGGGCTCCTCGATTGTCACGTCGTACTGCAGGTCGCCGCTTTCCAGGCGCTGGAGCCGCTCGACCACGTGCATGGCTTCGCTGTGACGATAACCGTTCAGCTCCGTCTTGGTATTCAGCCCGATGGTATCCACCACCAAAGTGTCGCCCTCCCAGTGACCCACTGAGTTGCCCATCCACGTAGGATCGACGTCGTCCGGGTGCGGGCGTCCGTCGGTGGGGATGATGCGGAAGGTGTTGGGGTATTCGTAGAAAATCGTGATGGTTTTAGGCGCTTGGATGATCTGGAACGGATAGGGCACATTGAACGAGCCCGGCACGCCCAGGGGCATGCAATCCGCCGTCAAACCGGCGTAGTCGGGGCCATGCACGACCTTGAGTTTTTCGGCCTCCGGCTTGAGCGGCATGGCGTTGGCTCCGGCTCCGCGGCCCATGGCGAATCCGTAGACTCCGGAAAGATCGGGCTTGCCATCCAGCCGCGCCAGTTCCTTTTTCGTCGGCTCGGTCTTCGCGGCCACCGGAGTGGTGCCGGCTACGGTGACGGTGACGTCCTTCGTGATCACCTGGTTGTTGGGGCCGCGTACCGTCAAGGTGTAGGTGGTGGTGGCGGACGGCGACAAGCGGCGGCCGCCGCGAGGAGTGACCACGCCCACGCTTGGATCGATCGTGGTGCCCAAGGGATTCTCCACCGCCCAGCGCAAAGTAACCGATCCGTCCGGCTGAATGGAGGCGGGTTCGGCCGTGAAACTGAGGATGCGCGCCGGCAACCGCGCGGCCTGCTGGTACGACGGCGCCTGTGCCGCCGCCAGCGAGGCAAATGCAACCAGGGCGGCTGTGGCGGACCATTTGTAGATGCACATGATGGAATCCTCGTGCAGTATATCAAGCTACCGGCAAACGAAATTCCCGGCGTCTTCGATGCTGCCGCTGCCTTTGTAGCGCGCCTGCTTGGGGTAGGCGCACAGCGGCCGCGTCCTTTCAGGCCAAGGAGAATTCTGCCCGGCCGTGGCCACGATTCGCTCCGGTGGCGTACTCTTCTCCACCCAGTTCACCAGCGCGGTGAAGCCATCGAACTGGTCGGTGGCCGGCCCTCCCGCGCAATGATTCATGCCGGGAACCGCGAAGACCCTCGCGAAGTCTGCAGCCGAGCCTTGGTTGGCTTGGTTCAGATCGTTCCACCAGTTGATCGTATCTTTGATCGAGAAGATCGGATCGCTCACGCCGTGAACGATGACCAGCTTGCCTCCGTGGCTCTTAAAGCCGTTGAGATCGGTGGAACTCGCCATCATGAAATCCCACGCCGATTTGGTATAGACGCCCGATTCGCCGTAGAGTTTCGGCGTGTCGCGGTCGAAGTCGATTCCCAGCAGATAGGCCATCGGCCCGGCGCCTGACGAAGGCACCGCAGTGGGGGGCGTGGTGAAGATGGCCGATACGGAGCCCGCACCCAGCGTGGCGTTCAGGCCGATGTTCAAAGGCGCGTCGTAGGGCCCCAGTTTCCAGAAGCGCCAGCCTTGGTTGTAGGTGTCGCCCACGCGGCCGCCGATGCCGCGATCCCACGCCCAGTCGGCATACAGCATTTCTCCTTTGGAGTTCTTAGAGCCGGCGAAAACCTTTTGGAGTGCGGCCACCTGGCCGGTGGAAAGACAGGTGTTTCGTTTTGGACCCTTGCACGTAAGGGCCACCAACTTGGGAGCCATCAGTTCACTGGTGCACGCGGGGAAATTGTCGATGATGCCGTCCTCCAGGTCGTCCAGGCGGTCGCACACGCTCAAAATCGCCTGGACCGCCAGATCCAGATCCTCATCTGTGAAAGTTTTGCTCAAAAGCGGCTGCCCGAAGCGGTCGTAAGTGCCGATGGACTTCGCGACTTCGGCGTAGGCTTGTGTGTCCCAAGCCTCGCCGAAGAAAGCTGCCTTAGGGAGTTTGAAGCCCGGCGAACAGGCGAGCACGCCATCGAAATAGTTGGGAAACCGCTGCGACATCATCATGCCTTCGCGGCCGCCTTCGGAACAACCGACGTAGTAGGAGCGCTCCGGCGGCCTGCCGTAATAAGTGTTGATCAGCGCCTTGGCAACCTGCGTCACCTGGTCGTAGGAGTTGTAGCCGAAGTCGAGCCGCGCCTGCGGGTCGAAGCCAAAGGTGCCCGTGCCGTTCCGGGCCGGATCGTTGTTGACTGTGTTGTCGTGCCCCGCATCCTGCGAGACCACGGCGTATCCCAAGGTGAGCGCATTGGTCTTTTGTTGTCCCTGCAAATTTCCGTATGCGGTGCCCAGGTTACCATTCGAGCCGCCGCCTCCTTCGAAAAAGAAACGCCCGTTCCAAGCCGAGGGCAGCCGCAAGTGGAACTTGATGGCATACGGTTGCGAGTTCACCCCCACCCGCTCGTTCATCTTGCCGAGCACTTCGCAGTGTTCCGGCAAGGCCGGCACATTTACTGGCAAGGCTCCTTGAGCATTTGCTCGCCCGGCACTGGCCGGGCTCCAGTGCACCGAGGAGATCACTGTAGTCGCATTGGGCAGCGACTTGCCATTGATCCCTGTCAGGCCCGCGCACTTCGGCGAAAGATCTTGGCCTGCACCTACCCGAACCAGCAGGAGCAAAGCCGCCGTCAAACCGTAAACCATTCTGGCTGCCATCTGTCTAAGATAACTGATGTGTCTATCGAACCTTTTGAGGTCTTCGCCATCCGCTACGCCCATCTGGGGAACCGGCACCCGGGTGAGAACTTCGCGCTGGCCGATCCGCACGAATTCGCCTCCGATCTCGACTACTTCATCTGGGTGTTGCGGCGCAGCGATTGCAGCTTCGTGGTCGACACCGGCTTCGCCCAAGAGGCTGCCGTCCGGCGCGGGCGCGAGTTGCTCCGCCATCCGGTGGATGCGTTACGGCTGCTCGATATCGAAGCGGAGCGGGTCACCGACGTCATCCTTTCCCACCTGCACTACGACCACGCGGGCACCCTGGACTCCTTCCCCCGTGCCCGCTTCCACGTGCAGGATCGCGAAGTAGCATACGCCACCGGCCGTTGTATGTGCCACGGCCCGCTGCGCTCGCCGTTCGATTTGGAGAACGTGCTGCACATGGTGCGGAGTGTGTTTGCAGGGCGCGCCGTCTTCCACGATGGCGACACCGAAATTGTGCCGGGACTGAATCTGTATCGCGTGGGTGGGCATTCGGCGGGTCTGCAAATCCTGCGCGTGTGGACGCGGCGCGGTTGGGTTGTGGTGGCCGCCGACGCGTCGCACCTCTACGCTCACTTCCAGGAAGGCCGTATTTTTCCGGTGGTGTACAATGTCGGGGACATGCTGGAGGGCTACAAAACGCTATACAGGCTGGCCGATTCCCCGGAGCACATCGTGCCCGGACACGACCCTCTGGTGATGAAACTGTATCCGGCTGCGCGGTCGGATCTGGCGGGTGTCGTTGTCCGGTTGGACGTGGCGCCCGGTAAGGTTTAAGCGGCTCGTTAGTTTAGGAGATCGATGGCTCAGCAGATGATTGGATTTGTCGGTGTCGGCAGAATGGGCGGCCGTATGGCGCGCCGCGTGCTCGAAGCAGGCCATGGTCTCGCAATTTTCGATACGACCGAGGCCGCGACAGCGCCGCTGGTAGCGCTGGGCGCACGACGCATGGACTCGCCCGCGGCCGTCGCGTCGGAAGCCGAAATCGTGCTGGCCAGCTTGCCCACACCGCCGATCGTCGAAACCGTGGCTCTCGGCCCGAAGGGCATCGCCGAGGGCAGCCGCGTGAAAATCTTCGTCGATATGTCGACCACCGGCGCCACCTACGCCAAGCGCGTTGCCGAAGGTCTGGGAGCGAAAGGCATCGAAGCTGTCGATGCGCCCGTGAGCGGCGGGATTGCGGGCGCGGAGAAGGGAACGGTAGCTGTGATGGTGGCTTGCTCCGACGAAACGTTCGGCAAACTGAAGCCCGTGCTTGACAACATCGGCAAAGTCTTCCACGTGGGCCACCAGCCGGGCCAAGGGCAAACCATGAAGCTGCTGAACAACCTGCTCTCCGCGACAGCCATGGCGATTTCCTCAGAAGCCGTGGTGATGGGGGTGAAGGCGGGCCTCGATCCGAAAATGATCATCGACGTGATCAACTCCGGAAGCGGGCGGAACACCGCCACAATGGACAAGATTCCGCGCTGCGTCATTCCCCGAACGTTCGACTTCGGTTTCGCCATAGGCCTGCTGAACAAGGACATTCGCCTGTGCCTGCAGGAAGCCGACGCCCTGGGCGTGCCGATGGTGGTGGGCAGCGCAGTACGGCAGCTCCTGTCGATCGCCACCGCCAGCGAGGGCCCCGACGCTGATATGACCGAGCTGGTAAAACCCGTGGAGGAGTGGGCCGGCGTGCGCGTCGGCGGGTGAGGGATGGCCGCTCCGGTCGCCGAGCAGAGAAGTCTTTCCCGCCGCCTGGTGCGGTCCGCGCAGCTTTTGACCTTCGACCGGCTCACACCTGAGGTGGTGGAGAAGGTCAAGATCGGGCTGCTCGACATGCTCTCCTGCGCGTTTGCCGCGCGCGAATTGCCATGGGGCAGCCAGGCCATACAACTGGCAAGCCGCTCCGCCGGCCCATCCACCGTGATCGGCACGCCATTCCGGACGGCGGCGTGCGAGGCGGCATTTGCCAACGCCACGCTGGGCCACGGACTGGTTCGCGAGGATATGCACACGGGTGCGGTGAGCCATTTGGGCGTGGTGATCTACCCGGTCCTGTTAGCGCTGGCGCAGCAGAACAAAGCCACCGGGCGCGATTTCATCCTGGCGGCCGTTACCGGCTATGAAGTGGGTGCAGCGGTGGGACGAGCGCTTATGGATCCCGAAATGGTGCGGCGCTTTCGTCCCACGGGTATCACCGGGCCGCTCGCCGGCGCCATCGCCGGCAGCCGCCTGCTGGGGCTCGGCGAAGACGCCACCGTCAGTGCGGTTGGCTTGGCCGCGAACACCACCGCGGGCCTCAACGAATGGCCGTATTCCGGAGGAGACGAAATGTTCTTCCATCCCGGATTCGCGGCGCGCAATGCGGTCACCGCTGTCGAGCTTGCCGCCTCAGGGGCGCAGGCCTCCGAGACCGCGCTCGATGGGCCGTCCGGTCTCTTCGCGGGACTGGGTAAGGCCGAGTGCGTTTCCGCTGTGACGCCTTTCTCCGGGCCCGCGCTGGAGATTTTGTCTGTGTATTACAAGCCCGCGCCGGCCTGCAACTACGCGCAGACGGCTTGCCAGGCTGCGCTAGCGCTGGCCGGCGAAATTAGTAGCCACGAGATCGAAGAGATCACGGTGAAGGCTTCGGCCGCAGCAGTGGGTTACCCGGGCTGCGATTTCGCGGGCCCGTTCGACCGTATCCTGCAGGCGAAGATGAGCATTCAATATTGCGTGGCAGCTACGCTGGCGCGCGGCGCGATCGAAGAGAGCAACTACCATCTGCTCTCCGATCCCGAAGTCGTGCGGCTGGCGCGACTGGCGAAGCTGGAGATTGACTCTGCCTTTACCGCGGATTATCCGCGCCGGCAGGGCTCGGAAGTGGCGATCACCTTGCGCAACGGCGAAGTGCTCCGCAAGAGGCTGCTGGACGTAGTCCCGGCGACGCCGGACCAAATTCGCGAGCGTTTCCGGGAAGCGTGCGGCGCCGGCGCCCCGGCCATCGAAGAGAAAATCGATCGTCTGGAAGAACAGGACGACGTGGGGGTCTTATGTGGCTTGCTGAGAAAACCATGACCAAGTACGAAATGTTGATCGGCGGCCGTTGGGTTCCCTCCGCTTCCAATACATGGTTTGAATCCGTAAACCCGTTTACGGCGATGCCATGGGCGTACGTGCCACGCGCGACGAAGCAGGATGTGGATTGCGCCGTCCAGGCGGCCAAGGCGGCGTTCCACGACGGGGCGTGGCGCAAACTGACGGCTACCGCGCGTGGCGCACTGCTGCGCCGGCTGGGTGACTTGATCGCCCAAGACGCGGAACGGCTGGCCGAGATCGAGAGCACCGACAACGGGAAGCTGCTCGCCGAAATGCGGGCGCAGTTGAATTACATTCCGCAGTGGTTCCACTACTTCGGCGGCCTGGCGGACAAGATTGAAGGCCGCGTCATTCCCATTGACAAGCCCGGCGTATTCAACTTCACCCGCGAGGAGCCGCTGGGCGTGATTGCCGCCATCACGCCATGGAACTCGCCGTTATTGCTCGCCGCGTGGAAGCTGGCGCCGGCGTTAGCGGCGGGGAATACGGTGGTGTGGAAGCCCTCGGAATACTCGTCCGTTTCCGCCCTGGAGTTCGGGCAGCTCTTCGAGAAGGCCGGCTTTCCGCCGGGGGTCGTCAACATCGTGACGGGCTTCGGCGGCGAGGTCGGGGAGCCGCTGGTGACGCATCCCGACGTCGCCATGGTGGCTTTCACCGGCGGCGACAAGACCGGCGAGCAGGTGTACCAGATGGCCGCCCGCGGCATCAAGCACGTCACGCTGGAGCTGGGCGGAAAGTCGGCCAACATTGTTTTTGACGATGCGGACCTGAACGCCGCGGTGAACGGGGTGGTGTCGGGCATCTTCGCGGCGACAGGACAGACCTGTATTGCAGGCTCGCGCGCCCTCATCCACCGCCCCATTCACGATGAGTTCGTGGAGCGCATTCTGGCCCTGGCGAAGACCGCGCGCATGGGCGACCCGCTCGATCTGGCTACGCAGGTCGGTCCCGTCACCACCGAGCCCCAGTACAACAAGGTGCTGGACTACATCCGCATCGCGAAAGAAGAAGGTGCGGTTTGCCGCTTGGGCGGCAAGCGGGCGGGGCGTTCCGAATGCGGTAACGGTTGGTTCGTTGAGCCGACCATCTTCACCGGCGTGCGCCCCGAGATGCGCATCGCCAACGAAGAGGTGTTTGGTCCGGTGCTCTCCATTATTCCGTTCGATGACGAAGAGGAGGCCATTCGCATTGCCAACGGCACCGTATACGGTTTGGCCGCGGGTGTGTGGACTACCAGCATCCGGCGTGCCCTGATGATGTCGGAACGGCTGGAGGCGGGCACGGTCTGGGTGAACACGTACCGGGCGGTGAGTTATCTTTCGCCGTTCGGCGGTTATAAACGATCGGGCGTCGGAAGAGAAAGCGGCGCGGACGCCATCCGCGAATATTTGCAGACGAAGAGCGTATGGATCGACATTTCGGGCAACAGCCCCAATCCTTTCGTGATGCGGTAGAGGGCTCCGTGGATGACGCCACCGCCACCTACATATTCGAAAACCGAAAGCACTTCGAGGACCTGCGCCAGGTAGCGGCGCAACTCGCCGGGCTGTTAGTGCTGAACGCCGCCGGCTCCCAGAGCGCCGGCCCGCACCATCCCATGCTCGATGCGGCCAACCAGCTTTATCAAGAAACCGTTGGCAGCCTTCACCAGGCTCAGGTAACTCCTCGCGCGCGCGAACATCATCACCACCTGGTGCAAGCCGCCGCGTTCCTGCGCACCGCGCTCGCCGCGGCGCACACCAGTCTCGAAATCGATCCCATACTGACACCGCTGCGTGCCGCGTATGCCCACCTGCAGCGCGCTTCCAACCAGCTGCCCGGCTTCCAGATAGTGGCTTTCGATCAAGGCTGCTGCGAAAGGAAATCGTGAACACCTACTCGGTCTGGGTATTGGAATACGCCTGGGTGGCGCAATATCACTTGAGCGGCTTGATCTATGGCGCGCACAACGAGGGGAAGTGCAAGCTGCCCTATTGCTATACCCTGATTAAGAACCAAGACCAGATCGCGCTGGTCGACGTCGGCTACAACCACAAAGCGTATGGGGAGGTTTTGGCGAAACTCTACGGCGTCGAGAACTGGCATTCTCCGCGCACGGTTTTGGCCGAGTGCGGCGTCACGCCGGAAGATGTCAAGAATGTCTTCATCACGCATGCGCATTTCGATCACATGGGGAATATCGAAGATTTCCCCAACGCCACGTTTTTCCTGCAGGAGCGGGAGCTTTCGAAGTGGGTGTGGGCCATGTCGCTGGAACGCCGGTTCCGCTGGTTGATGCTAGGCATCGATCCCGGGGACATCCTGCGTGCGGTGGACCTGGCGCGGCAAGGCCGGCTGGTGTGTGTGGATGGCGATCGCGAGAACGTTCTGCCGGGTATCGATCTGCACGCTGCGCTCGACACGCATACCTGGGGCTCGATGTTTGTGCACCTGCGCAACGACCTGTCTGCCAGCTCGGAGAATAGCTGGGTGTTCGCGGGCGACCTGGCGTATAAATATGAAAACCTGCGGGGCCGCGATCCTGACGATCCCGAATATATTCCAGTGGGGCTCGCCACCGGCAGTCAGTTCAACCTCATCATGGCCGCCGAGGCTATGGTCAAAGCGGCCGGCGGCAATTGCTACCGCGTCATCCCGCCCCACGAGGAGCGCCTCCGCGAGATGTATCCTTCGCGCATTACCAAGACCGGTCTGCGCATTACCGAGCTGGCGCTGGCGGATGGAGAACCGAGCCGGGTGAAGTCGTGAGTGATGGGCTCGAGGGTAGATGCGCGCTCATCACCGGTTCGACTCAAGGCCTGGGGCTCGCCGCGGCGGAGCGTTTCGCCGCAGCCGGCTGCCATATCGTGTTGAATGGTCTGGCCGCGGCTGACGAGATTGGCAAAGTTCGCGCACAGGTCGAGCAAACGCACGGCGTGCGAACGCTCTACTGCGGCGCGGATCTTCGCCATCCTGCCGAGATCGAGCAGATGATGGCGCAGAGCATCCAGGCGTTCGGGGCCGTCGATATCCTGATCAATAACGCCGTCACCCGGCACGCCGATCTGGTGGAAGAATTTCCGGTGGGCAAGTGGGATGAAGGAATCGCCGTCAATCTTTCCGCGGCGTTTCACACCATCCGTCTCTCGTTGCCGCAGATGCGGAAAAAGAATTGGGGCCGGATCATCAACGTCTCCTCGATCTACGGCTTCCGCGGAGCCGCCAACCGGGTCGCCTACGTCACCACCAAAACGGCGCTGCTGGGCCTGGCGCGCGCGGTGGCGCTCGAAACCCTGGGCCATAACATCACGTGCAACGCGGTTTGCCCGGGGACGACGCACACGCCGCCGCATGAGGCAACGATTCGCGAATCCATGGCGTCTTCGGGATTGTCGCGGGCCGACGCAGAGAAGCGCTTTCTGGCGGGAAAGCAGCCGAGCGGGCGGTTCATCCAAGGCGCAGACGTAGCAGCCCTGATGCTGTTTCTGTGCCAGCCGGAGGGTGGCGACATCACCGGCGCCGCGTTACCGATTGACGGCGGGTGGTCCATCGCTTGAGCCTCTCCAAGGAGCTCGCCAACTGGGTCTCGGACATCGGGTTTGAGGATCTGCCCGAAGATGTCGTCGCTGTTACCAGGCTCCGCGTGCTGGATGTGATCGGCCTGGCGTTGGCTGGCGCGGAGACAGCTTTCGGCTCCTCCGTACGCGACGCCGCGCTGGCCATGGCTTCGCCCGGCCCTTGCCGCATTCTGGGAACCGGCGATCGGGTGGGAGTGACCGCGGCCGCGTTCGCCAACGGCGCCTTTCCGCAAGCGTTGGAATTCGACGACACGCATGTCGAGTCCATCGTGCACATGAGCAGTCCAGCGGTGGCGGCGGCCTTGGCGCTCTCGGAGACCCGGACCGTGACGGGGCGCGATTTCCTTACCGCGGTCGCAATCGGGAACGAAATTTCCTGTCGCGTGGGCAGCGTTTCATCCGGCGAACTGCATCGGCGCGGATTTCATCCGACGGGCCTCTTCGCGCCGTTCGGTGTCTCGTACCTGGCCGCCAGGCTTCTCGGGCTGGGCGCAGACGCGATGGAGCGAGCCGCGGGAATCTGTGGGAGTTTCGCGGCCGGCCTGCTGGAGTGCTGGGTGGACGGCACGCAATCGAAGTTCCTGCACTCTGGCTAGGCGGGGCAGAGCGGATTGATGGCGGCTTTTTTGGCGCGCGCTGGAACCACGGGGCCGGCCCAGGTATTTGAAGGACGCTTCGGCCTGTTCGCCGCGCATGTGCAGGACCCGCAGGCGCACCGAGATTTCGCCCGCATCCACCAAGGGCTGGGCACGCACTGGGAGAGCCGTAACTCTTCGTTCAAGCCGTTCCCGGCGGCGCACGTGATCCATCCTTATATATCCGCCATCCTGCGGCTGCGGCAAAAATATCGGATCGAGCCGCAAGACGTGGAGCGCATCGAATGTCCGGTGGCGGGCTTCATTGTCGGCATCGTGTGCGAGCCAACCGCTGAAAAGTGGGCGCCCGCTTCCGATTCCCACGGACGCGTGAGTCTGCAATATACCTTGGCCGAAGCGCTGTATCGCGGAGAGCTCAATAAGAACGCTTACCGTGAAGAAAGCCTGCGCAATCCAGAGATCTTAGCGCTGGCGCGCCGTGTGGCCTACTACGCCGATCCGCAGTTCCCGGGTCCCGGACGATTTAAGGGAGTGGTGAGAATCACGCTGCGGGATGGCCGGACTGTGGAAGAGGTGGAAGAGAACACCCGGGGATCCGCTGAAAACCCGATGACGTTCGAGGAATTGCGCGCGAAGTTCGATGCGAATGCCAGTGGATTCTTAGATGCGCCCGCTCGCGATCGCGTGGTTCAACAAATCATGCACCTCGAACAACTACCGGACGCCAGCGTGCTTTTGTAGATGCGTTTGCGGTCTGTGTCGTAGCACGAATATCGCCCTCACCGACGCTCGGCTCAGTAAAATGATCATTCGGTCAGCATTCAGCGCCGCGACGCGCCCTGGGACGGGTCGAGCGGGAGTATCGCTTGGACTTCATGTCGTTGATGATTCCGTAAGGAGGTTGGAGAATGAACGCGAAAACACTCAGAATTTGCGTCATCGGCTGTCCAGCATTGCTGGCCGTCATTGGAAGCGGACCACCGTCATCAGGCCAAACTCCGCCATCAACCAGGTCTGCACAATCCGCGCCACGAGAATCTGGGATATTCACCGAACCGGTTCTGGTGAAAGGTTCGCCTACCAATCTCGGCGCCTTCGACGTGAGCTGGAATGACAACTCCGCGCAACGGTACTACTTGGCCGACCGTACGAATAACGCTATCGACCTGGTCGATTCCGCCACGGACACGTTCCTGGGGTTCATCGGACGCGGCCACTACACCGGGAGCAGGCCTTGCCCCGGCCAACCCAGGGAACTGCGCCACTGTGCGGGGCCAAATGGAGTCGTCACCGACGACCTCGGCCACGTTTGGGCCGGAGATGGTGATGGCAACATCATTGAGGCCGATGCGACCAAACCGGGTACGGCTATTATTCGGTCGATCCCAACCGGGGGGAAGGGCCGGGTCGATGAAATGGCTTATGACGCGATCGATCGGATTCTGCTGGCTGAGAATGATGGCGATTCGCCGCCGCGGATCACTTTCATCTCAGTTACCGATGGGGCCGTGTTGGGCCACTACGTATATCCGGCGGACCAAGATGGCATGGAACAGCCGGTTTGGGTGCGCCAGACCGGGTTGTTTTACCAGAACGTTCCTGGAAAGAAAAATCGCATCGACGTGTTCGATCCCCACAAGCTCTCGAATCCGGTCAAAAGCTTTCCTGTGGAATGCACAGGCGGTTTGCTCGATCTTACGGTTAGCGGCCTTACCGTTGGGCCAAACGGGCGTCTGATGACAGTCTGTGGCAGTGTAGGTGGCGTGTCTATCGATTCTAAAACCGGGAAGGTTCTAAAGATCGTGCGCCAAGGCGCCGACGCGGACGAAGTCTGGTACGATCCGGGGTCCAACAACTACTACTTCTCGCGTGGCGCGGTCAGTGGAGGGGTGGCCGTGGTCGACGCCACAACTGAAGAGTTTATTGGCAACATTCCCCTCGGGGGTCACTCCGTTGCCGTGAACGCGACCAACAAACACATCTTCGTCCCGGTTGCCGGGAAGGGCATCTTCGTGGTCGCGCCAAGAAAGTGAGACGAAAGTCCGCGCCTTGATCAATCCTGGACCGTATAGATTCTGACTTCGGCGCTCTGGCTGCCCCGAGCCGGAACGGCTAGATAAAAACGATCAAAGCCTTTCCCTTGCTTCCCGTAGTAGCCCGCCGTCTTGGCGCCAACGGCAGTTGGAATTCTGGCGAGGAGCTGGAAGTGTTCGGGATCGGTCATCTGAAACACGGCTATGAAACCCTCCCCGCCCGGCATGTAAACGCGTTTGCGGCCGGCATCAAAGTACAAATCATCGCTGTCCTGAACACTCGGGAGTGCGGCAACGAGGCGCCCCGAGTTGGTGTCATATACGGCGAGGCGTGGTGGCACGTGCACGCCGACGAACAAGCGGCGATCCGCCTCATCCAGCGCCATTGGGAAATTGCTTTCCACGCCGTTCAATGGCCAATGCGCGATCTGTTTGGTAGCGCGATTAACAGCGACGATCTGTTTCAGGTCCGGTACATTGACGTAGATGTTGGGGCCGGATTTTTCAAGCTGGAACGACTCGGGCTCGCCTCCCAACTTGTATTCTTCGTCGAGTCGCTGATTCGTTGTGGTATCGATCATCGCAATTGCCCCGGATTTTTCATCGTCGCCGCAGCCAACGTATATCCGTTTTGTGGCCGCATCATATCGCAGGTTATCGGCGCCTCCCGGGAAATCCACGGTCGCGATCTCATCGTATGAATTACCGTCATAGATGTAGACCTTGCCCCGGCCGCTGGCCACAAACAGCTTGTTGGTCTCCGGAGAGAAGGCTATGCCCTGTGGATTGGGCACGCCGGTGATGGTGTGGTCGAGGATTCGCCCGCCAATATTGATCGCCTCGACGGCATTGCTTCCCAGGGCGGCAACGAACAACCTGCCGCCACCCATCGCAAAGTGATCGAAACGCCCTTTGGCGTTTTCGAGAGGAATGGCTTCGGTCAACACCAGGGGCTTTTCGCGCTGTGCCGTCGCATTCTTTGGCGCCGCCAAATTCTTCTTATTGGCAGGCGCCCCACCTTGTTGAGCACCTACTAGCGTTATGAATGCGGCAAGCAATACCAGCGACACGAAAACACTACAAACCTTTGTCATGTTGCCCTCCAGTCAAGGTCAGCCAGCCGACTTGATTGAGTTCGGCTCCAGCCCGAGCCGTTCCGGGCGCAACTTAAGCCGGGTTTTTGACCCTAACTCCTTTTGATCCGTCCGACCCCGGCGCAGATCTGAGCGGGCCTAACGCGATGCGGTCTGCGGCGGTTGCGGCACTGGGGAAATCACCTTGGCCGGATCGGCGTCGCGCGGCACCACTACACCCACCCAGGCGAAAATCATTTCATCCCAGCTCTGCTCGCCCCACCGCAGCGTCTTGGTCGGATCCGGGTTGTATTTGTTGGCCGCGGAATTGTCCCAGTGCGCCGTGAGTTCCACGCGCGTCCCCTTCGGCAACTCCCGTGGCTTGTTCTCGAAGTAAATCGTCTGCCAACTGAAATCGTAATGCGGCACGCTCACCAGCGTCTCCGCTTCGCCGGTCGGATATTGCAGGTGGATGTCCATATCCTTCCCGCGCAGGTGCATGTGCGGCTGCGAATAGATCAACCGGACCGGCTGATTGAACACTGCCAGCGCATGAGCCTCGTGGTTAGGGTCGCCCGGCGGAATCACAAAGCCCGCGTCAAATACGGGCACCGTGAGCAGCCGGAATTTCGGAGGCTCCTTGGCCAGCACGAAGCCGACTTTCGTCTGATCGGTTTGTTCCTTGCCGTTGGCCGTGTAGTGCATCTCGAAGACGATGTCCGCTCCGGCCGGAATCAGCTTGGCCGCTTTGTGGTCCAAGTCAAAGTAGCTCTGCGTCTGGGTTCCCGGCACGTAGCCGAGCAGCCATTCGTTGCTCTGATCCACATTCGGATCCACGGGCGCCGGCGGCGCAGGACTACCATCGCTGCCAGGCGGAATATATGCCTCGCCAACCTTGGCATCCTTCATCCACTTCGATCCGGGAGGCCGGACGTGAACGCTGGCGTGGTGCACTACCGCGCGATTGCCGGGGCGCACTTCGGCATCGATCACCCAAGTGTCTTTGGTGAAACCCGTGGGCACCACGAAGTACGTATAGAGAACGGTCCCCTTGGCTGGCACGTTGTAAGGCTTCTGCATGCCCAGCACGATGTCGGGTTTGATGTTCCACCCGTCGGTCCAGGCGATCGGCGCGGGCCGGTCTTTCGGATTGCCCTCGGGTGCGCCGGCATCCACCCACGCCGCGATCCTTTTGATGTCGGCGTCGTTCAGACGGCGGTCGTTGGCGAAGTGGCCGTACTGGGGGTCGGCAAACCAGGGCGGCATCTTCTGCGTCAATACCGCAGTCTTGATGGACTTGGCCCACGGGCGCGCGCTTTCGTAGGTGAGCAACGAAAACGGCCCAATCTCTCCGGGACGATGACAGCTCTGGCAGTTCTTCTGCAGGATCGGCAGGACGTCCTTGTTAAAGGTGACGTCGGGAGCGGCTAACGCGGCCGCCGCAAGCAGCAGACCGGCGAGGAGAGATCGAATCATCAGAGCCTCCGAATTGCCACCAAGATATCATAGCCCTCCGGCCCTGCGAATCAGCGCAGTATCCAAAAGATCGGAATCAGGCCGGCCACGGCAAGCCCTATCAGCAGGCTCAGGCTCTGTTTGCCGGTTGGTCGGTCCGACCACATATACGCATACACTCCTTTGATCAGGTTGTTGCTGGCTGCGGCGATCAGGATCGCTGCCGAAGCCACCGCCAGAGGGGTGTTGGCGCCTGCCGATTGGGTCATTCCCATAATAAATGGATCGACGTCCGTGAAGCCCATCACAGCAGCCAATGAATAAACGCCCGCGCTGCCGAGATAAGTTACTACTAAGTGGGTCACCACCAGCATCACCACAAAGAGCAGCGCGAAAAGAAAGGCAGCCCTGAGTTCGAGTGGGTTCTTAGGTTCGTATTCGCGTTTGGCCTTCTCGGCATTTACATCGCGGCGCTTCGTCCAGAGCCACCCGACCAGCAAGCCTGTGGCCGCGAGTGTCACGAAGGGCGGGCCCAGGCTTCGTATCAGACTTTTGTTGAATAGCAAAACCAGTATGGCCAGCCGGAGGTACATCATGCTGGACGCCATCAAAGTTGCTCCGGCGAACAAGTGTGGCTGATTTTCGCGTGCAGCCCGCTTCGCCAGAACCACAGTGGTCACCGTCGATGAGTAGGCGCCGCCCAGCAAGGAAGCCAGCACGATCCCTCCGTGTGACTTAGTCAGCTTCTGAATCACATAGCTGGCGTAGGAGATGGCGCTTACCGCGACCACGGCGAGCCAGGCTTTGAACGGATTGAGCTGGAACGGCCCGAACTGCATATTGGGCAGCACCGGCAAAATCACCGCCGTGAGCAGGAGGAACTTGGTGAACGTGAGGACTTCCTCGGGCGGGAACTTTTCTGTCAACCCTTCCAGGCCAGACTTCAGTTCTAGCAACAGCATGCTTGCCACGGCGACGGTAGTGGCGATCCAGAACTGCTCCCGGTAAACCAAGGCTCCAATCAAATAGGTGGTGAGGCCGGACATCTCTGAGGTGACGCCTGGGAACTTATAGACCGACAGCTTGTGCCAGTACGACAGCATGAGGAATGCCGCCACCACGGCGAAGCCAATGGCGACAGGTAGGACCTGTCCCCCCGAAACGAGCGATACTCCGTAACCGATGAGCCCAATCAGCGGGAACGTCCGAACGCCGCCGAACGAATAACGCTGATCTTCAAGCCGGTGTTCTTCCCGCTCGAGTCCGGTCAGGAACGAGAGAAACAACACCAGCACGATTTTGATGCCTTCCAGCGGTATGAAGCGATAGAATTTAGTCGGCATCGATTGCTCCACACAGAGTGTACAGCCTTATCTCTCTGTGGGGCCGACTTCAGTCGGCAGCGGGCTTCAGCCCGCTTTCCCCGCGCTATCCCCACCCTTAGGGCCAGCTGAAGCCGGCCCGCAGGCTGAAGCCTGCCCCACTTGAGGTCAGCGCCGGAGCACCAGAACCAGAATCAGTACGATCGTCAGCACGAGTAACAGCCCCAGGACCAGGCCAACCACGAGAAACGGGGATTTCGATTTGGCCGGTTCCGGTTGCTGAGAGGCCGGAGCCGCTGCGCCGGCCGCCGGCGGGGCAACATTGCGGGCGGCGATGACTTGTGTGAAGCTCGGTCCGCCCTGCGCCACCGGTTCGGGCTTCTTAAATAAGTCGGCGTCCGCAGGTCCGCCCGGAACAGGTGGCGCGAAAGCCCCTCCCGATACCGGCGTCTTCATCATGCGCGTGAATTCTCCTTCCGCCTGCGGCGCAAGCGGTGGCGGCGGAGCACTCATCGCGGGAGAAGGTGGCGAGTACTGTGGCTGCGGCTGCGGCTTTGCCTGAAACATCCCGGTAAATCCGCCCGGTGCTGCGGGCGGCGCGGCCTGTGGCGGGGCAGGAGCGCTCGGCAGGTCAAAGGGACCCGATGCCGCTGAGGGGCCTGGTTTATCAAACTGCCATCCGGCTTGCGCCGGCGGAGGTGGGGCAGGTGGTGGGGCTTCCCGCTGCGGCGGCGGACTCATTGGCGGTGGCGCGACATCGGGCGGCGGTGTGGCTCTCTGAACCGGCACGGGGGAAGGCGGCGGAGAAGCGGCCGCAGGCTTAGACCCCGGCTGATAAGAGCGTAGAAGCTGCGTGAACTCTCCAGGGCTGCTATTCGAAGAGGCGGGCGCGGCCGGAGCGGCGGGCATTTCCTGTGCGGGAGGCGGAGCCGCGTTCATCGCGCGGATCATTTGGGTGAACTCGCCTGGCGGCGGATTGGGCGCTGCGGCAGGTGCGCTGGGCGCCGTTATTGGTGCTGTCGGGGCCGCCGACGGCTCCGCCTGTCCGGCCCGCACCAAGCGAGTGAACTCGCCCGGTTCTTTCTCTGGCACAGCAGGGGGCGCAACGGGCTCAGCCTGCTCAGAGGCCGCGAGTGGTGCAGTGGCCGCCGCCAAGGGCACAGGGGCGATCTCTTCGGCAACCTCGGAAACCGGTGCGGGCAAGGGTTGCGGTGGCTCGGGAGGGGCTGGCTTAGCCGCTGGATTGAACGCCGGAATCCTCCACGTCCCAGCCCGGGTTAGTTTTGCGGCCTCGGGCTTCGACGCGTCGGCTAGCGGGGAAGTGGATGGACTAGCGGCCGGTGTTTGGGCCTCCAGCGTTTGGATGCTCTGAACCCACTGCCTTAGCGAAACACCCCAAGGTAACGCATCCGTGATCACATAGGCATTGCCGGAATGGTCACCGGCTCCCAAAACGTGCTGGCGGTGCTCAGGGGACAGGCGGCCCACGACGGTCAGTACGACATTATTCTCAGCGCTGTAGCCCCCAGCCAGCAGGTGCACAAAGACCTGCTTGCCGGTGGATCGCTCCCACGCGGGAATGGTCTGGTCCCGGTCGCTAATTTGCTCGCTGATCGCCTCCAGAAGCTCGTACTTTTGCTCCAGTTGCATGTTCTACCGATTCCTTCGGATCCGTGAAAGCTCCATTTGTGCCTATGATACAGTGTCTTGGTGGTAACCACATTCACCGATTGTTGTGGAACGTGTTCTCTATGAGACTCCTTTCGAGAGTGGTGTGGTCGGAGGGGATGTATCTGGGGCCTCATCAATTCCAGGCCCAGAACCGTTACTTTGAGGATTCACTTCACTTCGCCGCCACCGCTTTTGGTTTTCAGCCTTACGGATTATTAGGTTACAGCCTCGACGGGGACGCGCTGCGAAACGGAACGGCGTGCCTTCTGCATGCGCGCGGCCTCTTCGCCGACGGCCTGCCTTTTAACATGCCGGAGTGCGATCCGCTGCCGCCGCCGCGAGAAATCGCCGAATTGTTTCCCCCCACCAAAGACGGCCTGACGGTCCTGCTGGGGGTTCCCACCCGAAAAGTTGGCGGGGCGAATTGCGCCGTCGCCGATGGCGCAGCGGACTCGCGATACGTCGGAGAAGTCCGCTCATTCCCAGACGAAAACACGGGAAACGACGAACGCCCGGTGCGTGTGGGACGCAAGAATATCCGCATCTTATTGGACTCCGAGAAGCGCGACGGTTACGTTTCCATGGCAATCGCGCGCGTGATGCGCGACGGCGCGGGACACTACGTCTTCGACCCCGAATTCATTCCTCCCTGCCTGCAGATCAGCGCCAGTGAACGGCTGCTGCTGATGGTCAAACAACTCATCGAGATCCTGGAGGAAAAGAGCGCCGCTCTGGCGGGAACCGGCAGCGGCAAGGTCAATGAATATTCGCCGCGCGAAATCGCCAGTTTTTGGCTGCTGCACGCCGTCAATACCGGAGCCGCGGCCCTACAGCACCTGTGGCAATCCAAGCGCGGCCATCCGGAAGAAGTTTTTCTGGAACTATCCCGGCTGGCCGGCTCGTTGTGCACGTTCAGTCTGGAGTCGCATCCGCGCAGCCTGCCGCTCTACGACCACGAACGCCTGGGCGGGTGCTTCGCTGAACTGGAACGGCACATACGCAGACATCTAGAGATTGTGGTCCCCACCAACGCCGTGCAGATCCCGCTCCACAAAACCGATAACTGCTTTTACGAAGGGGACGTCACCGATGCGCGTTGCTTTGGCCCGGGCCGTTGGGTGCTGGGCGTCCACGCCGATATGGGCGACGCCGACCTGATCACGAAGACTCCGCAACTGGTCAAGATCTGCTCCAGCAAGTTTGTGCGCGAGTTGGTGAAACGCGCCATGCCCGGTCTGGCTTTGACGCATCTTCCAGTCGTGCCATCGGCGATCAGGGCCAAGCTGGAGTCGCAGTATTTCGGAATCAACCGTTCCGGGCCTTTCTGGATTCACATCACCGAAACCAAACGAGTCGGGGTATACGTGCCCGAGGATTTGCCTAATCCGGAGCTCGATCTGACGGTCGTGCTGGATTGACGAAGCGTTCCTATGCCACAAGCAATGCCTGTTTCCACCGGCGGCCGAACTGACAATTTGGCCCTGTATTTTCAGGAAATCCTTACTGCTACGGTGCGCCTGCGATCCAACCGGCAGGTGGCCAACGACGCCGAGGCCTTCCGTCAGCACATACGGGATGCCCTGAGGACCGCTGCACAGGGAGCCAACAGCGTCGGCGGCTACTCGACGGACTATGTCAAACGGGCCACCTTGGCAGTGGTAGCTTTCCTGGATGAGTCGGTTTTGAATGCGCAAAACCCGCTCTTTGCCAACTGGCCCCGGAAACCGCTGCAGGAAGAGTTGTTCGGAACCCACATGGCAGGCGAGACATTCTTCCAGAACCTGCAAGAATTGTTGGCCGGGGACGATTCCGTCGACCTGGCGGATCTGCTCGAAGTACACTATCTCTGTCTCCTGCTGGGCTATCGCGGACGCTACAGCGCCAGTGGCGGAGGCGAGTTGCCGGCCCTCATGCAACAAATCGCAAATAAGATCCGCCGTATTCGAGGCGCCTTCTCGGGGTTAGCGCCCGGCTGGATACTGCAAGCCGAGACGGTCCGGGCGGCCAAAGACGCGTGGACCCGCCGGCTGGTGATCATCGCCGCCGCTTGCCTGGTCGTGGCTGTCCTTTTGTTTATTGTCTTCAAAGTGTCGCTCGGCTCCGGCGCCGCGCAGATTCAGTCCACTGCCTCGCAGGTAAGGAACTAGGGGGACGACGTGAAGAAGATCCTCTTGCTCACGGTTGGCGGACTCGTAATTTACATGGCGATGACGTTCCTGCTCGCCAACGTTCTAAAGCTGACCGGAACCAACTACTGGATTGTAATGGCCGTCTTTTTGGTCTTCGGGCTGATTGCGGCGGCCGTGATCGTTTGGTTCTACTCGAAGGCGGAGAAGAAGGCCGGGTCGGATGCTCCCGCCAGCGCCGACGCGCCCGGCGGCGCCGGTGAGATCGATCTCATGATCCGCGAGGCGGAGGCTAAGCTTGCGGCCGCGAAACTTCCGCCGATCGGCAATACGCCGGTGATCCTGGTGATCGGCGACCCCGGCAGCACCAAGACCAGCACCATTGTGCATTCCGGACTGGAGCCGGAACTGCTGGCCGGGCAGGTTTATCAGGAAACCACGATAGTTCCCACCCGCTCCACGAACGTATGGCTGGCAGGCCGTATCGTGGTTGTCGAATCGGGCGGTGCGCTGCTGGCAGATTCGGCTAAATGGACCCGGCTAGTGAAGCGTCTGCAGCCCGGAAAACTGCGCTCGCTGACGGGGCAAGGCGGACAAGCGCCACGGGCGGCCCTGGTCTGTTTCGACACGGAGACTTTCACCCAGCCGGGCGCCGCGGAAACGGCTGTAACGGCTGCGCGCAAATTGCGGCAGAGGCTGGGAGAGATATCGGCGAATCTGGGCATCAACATTCCGGTCTATGTGATCTTCACTCGCATGGACCGCGTACAGTTCTTTTTCGAATACGTGCGCAACCTCAGTGACAAGGAGGCGCAGGAAGTGGTAGGCGCATCCCTTCCGATGTCCTCGGGCGGCCGCGCCGTCTACGTACAACAGGAGACGGACCGCCTCAATAATGCCTTCGACCGGTTGTTCCGTTCTTTGTGCGACGCGCGCCCGGAGTTTTTGAGCCGCGAGCACGATGCCACTCAATTACCGGGCACTTATGAGTTTCCGCGGGAGTTCCGCAAGCTGCGATCGGCTGTCGTCCAGTTTCTGTTGGAATTGTGCCGGCCCAGCCAGTTGGCGGTAGGGCCGTTCCTGCGCGGATTCTACTTCTCGGGGATTCGGCCAGTTACGGTGAATGAAGCGGCTCCCACGCCCCGCCAGCAAGCCGGATCGGGGTCTGGGGAATCGGCCATCGCGGCGACGGGAATTCTACGCGTGGGCGGCGCCGCGGCTCAGCAGAGGCCGGCCGCCGCGTCGATGGGGGGCACTTCGCGGCGAGTCCCTCAGTGGGTCTTCTTGCCCCAGCTTTTCCGGAAAGTGCTGCTTGAGGACAAGGTCGCCATGGGCGCGAGCAGCACCAGCACCAAGGCGAGCCTGCTCAAGCGCGTGCTGCTCGCTTCCGCCGCCGCGCTCTGTCTCATTTTCAGCATCTTCTTCATCGTCTCCTACGCCAAAAACCACGGACTGGAATCGGACGTCCAGCAGGCCGCCCTCGGAGCGACTACCGGTGTCACGACCGGGACCAACCTGGCGTCCCTGGCAGACTTGCAGCGTCTGGAGAGCCTGCGGCAAACCTTGCAGGTGCTCACGGCCTACAATCGCGAAGGCCCGCCGCTTTCGTACCGCTTTGGATTGTACACGGGCGATAGCCTGTATCCGTCGGCCTACCAGCTCTATTTCATCCGTTTCAAACAGTTGCTCTTCGGCCAGACGCAGAACGGGTTGGCGGATTATCTGGCGCATGTCGGCGGAACCCGGCCAGACTACGAGGCGACTTACAACACGCTCAAAGCCTACCTGATCACCACATCCAATCACGATAAGAGCACACGCGCCTTCCTGGCGCCTTTGCTCCTGGATCGCTGGAGCGCGGGCCGGAACGTCGGCGCCGACCGCATGCAATTGGCCCAACGACAGTTCGAGTTCTATAGCGATGAACTGCAGTTGGCCAACCCGTACTCGAGCACCAACGATGTGCAGTCGGTGGCGACGGCGCGCCAGTATCTGGCGCAGTTTAAGGGATTCGAACGCGTGTATCAGGCCATGATGGCCGGCGCGGTCAAGACTAGCCCGCCGATCAACTTCAACAAGAAATTCCCGGGCTCGGCCGAGGTGGTGATCGACAACCAGGATGTAGCCGGAGCCTTCAGCAAGCCGGGATTCGATTTCATGAAAACCGCCATGCTCAATCCGGAGCGCTATTTCGCCGGTGAGCAGTGGGTGCTGGGAGACCAGGGCCCTGTCAACATCGACCGCGCCGGCCTGGAGCAGCAGTTGCAAGCCCGCTACTACGCCGATTTCATCGCGGCCTGGCGGGCCTATTTTGCGGGCGCCTCAGTAGTGAAATACAAAGATCTCAAGGACGCGTCTCAAAAACTGACGCTGCTTTCCAACAGTACGTCTCCTCTGCTGGCGCTGCTATGCCTGGCATCGCAGAACACGGCCGTGGATGCACCCCCGGTGGCCGCCGCGTTTCAGCCCGCGCAGGCCGTGGTGCCCGCTCCCTGCACCAACTATATTCTTCCGCCGAACCAGAACTACATGAATTCGCTGCTGACGCTGCAGGCCTCCCTTCAGGCGGTAGCCGACCAACCGCAACCGGCCGAAGCAGCCGCGGGACAGACGCTCAGTAATGCGACTGCAGCCAGAGTGGCCGCGCGACAAATGGGCCAACAGTTCCACAATGACGCCGACACCAATGTTCAGGCTGCCGTACGGAAATTATTGGAAGACCCCATAACCAACGCGGAGAACCTCTTGCGCAGCGTGGGGCCGGCGGAGCTGAATGCCAAAGGCAAAGGACTCTGCGACCAGATGTCGGCGATTTGGAGGAAGTATCCGTTCAGTCCGAACGCCACGCCGCAGGCCACCGTTGCCGACGTGAATGCCCTTTTCCACAAACCGGAAGGCGCTCTCTGGGCTCTCGAAGGCGGCCTGCAAAAGGTCCTCACGCGCCAGGGTTCTAACTATGTTGCCAATCCCAGCGGCGGGGTGAATCTCAGTCCGGCGTTTGTCTCGTTCTTCAATCAGGCGGTCGCGTTCTCCGAGCTCTTGTATGCGGGAAATACGCCGGACCCGCACTTCGGATACTCGCTGAAACCGCTGCCCACCGAAGGAATTTCCATCGGCATCAACCTGGACATCGATGGACAGACACTCACCTACGGCGGCGCCGGCAACGCTACGCCCCAACCGTTTACGTGGAAAGCCGCCGGCGCCCACGAGTTCAAGTCCACGTTAAAGATCGCAGGCAGCCAATCGCTAGGCTGGCTGAGCGGAGACGGCTTGTGGGCCGTTTTCCACTTCTTCGGCCAGGCGGAACGATCGTTGCCCGCCGATTCCGGCCAGATACTGGAATGGATCGTGCGCACGGGGAATACCCCTATGACCGTTAATGACAAGCCGGTCACCGTTCGGTTCCAAGTGGATATGGGCGGCGCTCCCTTGATCCTGGTGAAGGGGTACTTCTCGCGGATGGCGTGCGTTTCGGAAGTATCCAGACCGTAAGGGAGCGGAGGTTCTCGCGGGTTCCCAACCAGTACTAGAGAACCGTTGCAAATTCTGCCGATATTCGGCTACACTCGGTTGATAATATTTGGGTTTGCGAGACGCCGGTTTCTTCCTCGCCGGAGGTTTTAAGTCTGTGAGCGCAAGAGTTTTTTGTACCCTCGCTTGCCTCTGCGGGTTTACCGCGGCACATGCCGGGGTACTGGTTTCCCGCTCCGATAAGGGGCTTCAATTCACTGACGCGTTCCTGGTTACCGTGAACGGCAAGGACAAGGTGCTCGCTTTGGGCGCCCAACCCAAGATCACAGGACCCGTTGGGAAATTGGCTTCAGTGCGTTTGCCGGGAACGCTCCTCAAAGATGGCGTGGCGAACGTCATCGGAATCTATAGCGAGGGAGAAATCCAATATATCCTTCCTGAGGGCTTGCCCAAAAATGCTCCCAACGATGCCGCGGCCATCTGGAAAACGGCCAAACTCTCCAACAAAAAGGCCGCTAATGACAAAACGCCCACCGATGTTTCGGTAGGGGAGTTCGTCGCATTTTTGCCAGGCGGCGCGGAGGAACTCACGCGCCTGTGCCAGGATGAGCGGGCGCTTGAGATCCTTGGCGGTAAAGGAAAAGTCTTCCCCACCCAGTTGGAGTGGCTCGAAGCCGTGGTCAAGGCCAACGCGGCCAATCCGGCCATGGCGCCGCTCGAAAAGTATGTCGCGCGGGCCATGCGGCAGCGCTACGAGCAGTTCGAGAACGGGACCGGGGGCGTGGACGTTTTGGAGCAGGGCTTGAAATTCGCGGCATTGTCGCAGGATCTTTATCCGACGCAACCCGAGCAGCAGCAATTGCGGAAGTCTCTGACCGATCGCAAGGTATGGCTCGATCGCAAACTGGCTGTATTGCGCACTTTCCTCGCCGCCAAGGAATGGGATGCGTTTCTGCTGGGGGACCGCGACTTCGAAAAGTATCAGCAGGCGTACCCCGAGATGGCCAAAAAGTATTCCGACGCCCTCAATCAAAGCCTGCAACTGCATCGGCAAGCGGGAGACGATCGCCTGAAGGAAGGCGAATTTGGCTCGGCGTATCGGGAGTTCCGCGTGGCCGCCATGCGCCAACCGAGCGACAAAGTAATGCAGCAGAGGGTTTCGATGGCATGGACCGATTATTCGCGGCGCGTGGCCATCGATCGTCAGGGCGCGCGCAAGCAGCTCAGCGCCGGGCAGCGGGAAGCCATCGGCCAGGCGCTCCGCTTCGCCACCGGATACAAGGAGCAAAACAAGCTCGACCTGGCGTTGAACAGCGTCCTCGAGGCAGCCGCCATCGATCCGGAATCGCTGCCGGTTCTCCTAAAAAAGGCCGAAGTCCTGGGCGCGCAGCACCAATTTACGAAGGCGCTGGAGACACTGGATTTATACGACCAGCTGGCAATCGATGAAGAACGCAAGCCGGCCAGCGATCTCCGCAACGATCTTCTATTCAAGCGAACCAGCACGGTGGAGGACATTAAAGCGCAATTCCCGAAGCTGTGGGCGGAGTCGCGCTTCTACAAGATCCGCGACCTGGCGACTGAGGGGCTGCGCGCCAAAGATGATGACGCCGAGTTGCTCGACAACGGCGGCAGAGCGTCCTTGATCACGCGCAGTGCGAACGATGGCCGGGCTCTGCTGGCGCGGTATCTGGAAGTTTCCAATACCCTCGACGCCAACTCGGAACAACGGGTTCGCGTGCGCCGTCTGCTGGCTACCATCCCCAATTCGACTCCAGCCGAACAAGGCGAGGCCAACTGGATGTCCGGTAAGAAGCTTCCCAAGGGGGTCTTCTACTGCCCGGCGAGCCTGGCGTTCCAACCCAAAGTGGAGCGCATTGATGCCGGCAAACTGAAGGTGAGTTACGAGTGGGCGGGCGACCGACTGCGAGCCATTATTCCAACGTTTGAGAAGAACGAACGCCTGACCTCCGAGAGGAAAATCTCCTTCGCCTACGATGACAAGGCTTCCCAGATCGCCTCCGTTGCGTACGAAGATGCGGCGAAGGCGCCCTCCGGCACGGACGCGGATGAAATCTTCCGGCAGTCCTCACTCGTCTTGATCAACAACCCGTACGTGGATCCGGTGGCAGTGGAGAAGCTGACGCAGAAAAACGTCGCGATTGGGATTGCCGGCAACCGGTTCTTTCAGCCTTTCGTTTGGGACAAGATCCACTACTTCGAGTTGACTTACGATTCGAGCGGACGCGTGGCGCAAGCGCGTGAGGTCGCCGACCCCAAGGCCGCCCCCGGCGACACGCTGCTCGAATTCGAATGGGATGGATTACAACTGGCGGCGGTTCGCGGCTATCAAGGCGATGAGAAGCGCCGGGTCATGATTTACGAGCGCACTCTCGAGTATCAAGACGGGCGGCTGATTTCGGAGGCGGTTGAAAGCCAGGGAAAATCGTCGCACATCAAATACACCTACAACGGCAACAGGCTTGTGTCGGCCGAGAGCGGGGCAGACCTGACCCTGGACAACCGCAACCGGAAGATATTCTTCCTGAATTAGAGAGATCGATTATGTTGCCGTACTCACCCCCCAGTCCCTTACGGTCGTGGCTCAGTAATGCACGGTCGTGCCTCCGTAACGCGTGTCCCCTCGCGGGTCTGCTCCTCCTGGCCGCCACGCCGGCCCTCGCGCAACAGGAAGGCAAGCGGTTGGCGCTGGTGATCGGCAACGACGCTTATTCCATCAGCCCCTTGAAAAACGCCGTAAACGATGCGCGCGCTATGGACAAAGCGCTGCAGAGCGCAGGCTTCCGCACGGTCCTCCTCGAAAATGGCAAGAAAGCCGACATAGACAAGACGATCGGTGAGTTTCTGGATATGCTCGGTCCGGACGACACGGCGCTGTTCTTCTACGCCGGTCATGGTGTCCAGATCGATAACGAGAATTTTCTCGTGCCGGTTGATTTTGAGCCCGGCAATTCGATCTCCGGCGCCAAATTCAATTGCATTTCGCTGGCGCAGATTTTCGATGAATTGAATCGCAAACGCGCCAAGCGAAACATCATCATTCTGGATGCTTGCCGCAGCAATCCCGTGGCCGACAAGTATTCGCTGGAGGCGGGTCTGGCACGGCCTCAAAATGCGGGCAAAGAGACGCTTATTGCGTATTCCACCGGTCCCGGCCAGGTGGCCGCCGATAATCCGGACGGCCGGAACAGTTGGTTTACGGAATCGTTGTCCGGCCTGATCGCGCAGCCGGGGCTGACGGTCGAGATTAATGAGATCTGGAACCGCGTTCGAAAACAGGTTTCCGATGAGACCGCCGGCCGCCAGACTCCCTGGACCATATCCAGCCTGACCAGCAACTTCTACTTCCACCCACCCCAGAATCAGGACGCCGGAAACGATCCGACGCTGGCAGAAAAATGGCTGGACGACGCCAAGCGGTACGAGCAGAGGGAAGACTGGGCACAGGCTATCGATCGGATCAACCAGGTACTGCAAAAGAAGCCCGGCGGCGCTCTGGAAGCAGCCGCCAAGGCCAAGCTGCCGTACCTGGTGGCCCGAAGAGACGCTCAGGCACAGTTTGAAACCACCAACTTTGCCGACGCGGCGAAGTTGTACGATCAGTCCTTTACACTAGACCCGTTTGCCATGCCGGCCGCGTTTCAGGGCGTGAACAGCTATTTGCTGACGGATCGTTTTCCGGAAGCAGTAGCGCTGCTCAAAGCCATTCGCGTACGGGGAACATCCGACGCCATCAAGAAGGCCGACGCGGAATTGCAGGAATTGGCCGCGGTGTATCCCGAAGCGCGGCAGGAACTGCAATCCGGAATACCTCAGCCCCCGCCCATCGAACAGGTCTTCAGCGACGCGACGTTCGGAACCCCCGACTGGGGCGCCGGCGCGCGCCACCTGCAGGCCACACTGGTGGATTTGGCCAAGTGGACGAACGAACTGGCCGCGGCGGCGGCCCCCGGAGTAGTCGTAGTGGCTGCGGCGACTCCCGCGGCGGGCCAGGGCCAAGCCCCGGCGGACAACCCCATCAGCGCGGCTGTCTTTCATCTCGAGATCGTGTCGTCGGCGGAGACGCGTGATCTGGTCATCCGCAAAATCGGCGGCAACTCACAGCCCGGGCCATCCGGCTATGTGCAGGTGGATGGTCCTCCGGGCGATACACCGGTAACGCTTGACGGCGCCGTGGTCTCGCTAAAAATTCCCGCCAAGCTTCAACTGCCCTCCGGCAAGTACGAAATCCGGGCCGTGCAGGATGGCAAAATCCTGAACCAGCAGAATGTGGAAGTAAAGGATCTGTCTACGATCACGATCGCTGTGAAGCACTAGGCCATGAGCAGATCGACAACATTAAAAGTCGCGCTTCTGGTAACACTCGCCGTCCCAGCTATGGCGGCGGGCTGGACAGATCGCGGTGAGTATGACTTGGTTCTTGCAGTTCGGGCTGAGGCTTCGCCGCAAAAGAGATTGGCGCTGCTCGACGAGTGGAAGGCCAAGTACCCGGCGACGGACCAGCGGCGCGCCCGCAACGAATTGTACTTCTCGGTCTACCAGTCTCTGGGCGACAGCCCGCATATGCTCGACATGGCTCAGGCCATGCTGGCTGATCAGCCGGATAATCTGGTGGGCCTGTACTGGTGCACGCTACTGGTGCCGCAAGCCAAAGACGCCACTCCGGCTTTGTTAAGCACGGGTGAAAAAGCAGCCCACCGGCTGCTCGACGGCCTGGCGGTCTCCTTCGCCGACAATAAAAAGCCCTCGTCTTTACCGGACGAGGAGTGGAAAAAACAAAAGAGCGCGGTAGAACTACAGGCGCATCGCGCCCTCGGCTGGATCGCGTGGCAGCGCGCCAATTACCCGGCCGCCGAGCAGGAGTTCACCACCGTGCTGCAGCAGAACCCCACTGCTGCTGAGATCTCCGCCTGGTTTGGAATCGTGCTGGCGCTCGAAAAGCAACCCGAGAAGCAGGTGCCCGCTTTATGGCAAATGGCCCGCGCCATCTCCGTTACGGGTGCAACCGCCCTGCCCGCGGCGCAGCGGCGTGAAGTAGATACGGCGCTCGAACGTCTGTACATTGGGTATCACGGCGAAACCGAGGGGCTTGATCAACTGCGTTCCCGCGTGGCTCAGAGCGCCCTTCCCCCGGCGGATTTCACGATCGAATCCGCGGCCGTGATTGCAGCTCGCCGCCAGGACGAGGAACTCAAGCGCACCAATCCCGAGTTGGCGGCATGGCTAGGGATTCGGAAACGGCTGGAAGCCACCGATGGAGAATCGTATTTCTCGTCGGCCCTGCAGAACTCTCCGCTTCCCAAGCTGAAAGGCTCGCTCCTGAAAGCTTCGCCGGCCAGGAAACCCAATGAGCTTGTCCTGGCTTTGCGGGATGCCATGTCCGAGGAAGTCACGCTGAAAATCAGCCCGGCGTTTGTCAATGAAGCCGAGCCGGGCACCCAACTGGAGTTCGAGGGGACTGCGGAATCGTACACTCGGGATCCGTTTCGTGTGACTATTACTGTGGACCAGGCAAAGATCACCGGTTGGCCGGAACCGCCCGCGCGGCGGCGATAGGTATTACCGGTGATGAATCTCGATCTTCGCTACTACCGTTGATGTCGGCTTGTCCGACGCATTCACCACATACACGCCGCCAGACTGTTCCTGGGAGCCCACCGGCTGGGAGACTTTGCGAATCACCAGATCGCGCGTGCTGCCGAATTGCTGGGCCATGCGTGCTACCGCGTCGTTGACCAGCCGCGCGTCCGCAAGCTGCAAAGGACTGGCCTCCGGCTTCGGACTACTCGGGGCCGGCGTCGGGGTGGTCGGACCGGTCGAGCCCTTGATCCCTTGATACAGTTCGAAGAAATCGCGCGGGTCTCGCGAGAGCACCACGGTCAGCGTTTCGGTTCCTGGCGGATCGGTGATCTCGAAGCAATACCCGTTTGGCGCGCGAACCTTCTGTCCGGGATCGATGATGTTGCTCTGGTCGGACATCTCCGGCGAGGGGAAGAGCGGACGCCAGTCGCCGCTCGACTGCTTGGCGAGAACGTACAGGTAACCCGAACGGTTCGATTCGAAATCGATGGCCACGCACTCGCCCTTGTGAAAGACGCGATCGGAGTCCGCGGTTTGCGATCGCCCGGTGGTTTCATTGACCAGCACCAGGTTGTAGCGAAGGCCCAGGTGCAGGGCAGCTGTAATCGGATCGCTCGCGTCGCGCGGCGGCGCTTGCCTCGACGCGCCTTTAGTGGGGTTTAGCGCGACCTTGCGGATGGGAGGGAGAGTGTCTTTTGCCCCGGATCCGAAGTAGTATAGCTCTCGCGTGCCCTCCGGTTTTTTGGCTTCCTGCGCCGACGCATAGACACCCGCCAGCGCCACCGCTAAGCTGATCTTTGCCCGTATTTTCATATCTTTTTGGCCCTGCCGACACCCAAACAACGTTGAGGCGATTGTATCATTTCAACCCTTTGCTGCCCAACCGTCTTTATCCCCTATCACGGCACTGCTGAATTTTTTTCTTGACAGGCTCAACCGCCAGTGCTATTTTTCTAGCATTATGCTAAAAAACCTGCAGAGGCGGCGCTGAATGGCACAAGCGGGATGGAGCCGGCGCGAACGGCAAATCATGGAGATTCTCTACCAGCTTGGCAAGGCATCTGCTTCCGAGGTCCGCGCCGCTATGCCGGATGCACCCGGCTATTCCGCCGTGCGGGCGATGCTGCGCGTGCTCGAAGAGAAGGGCCATGTCAAACACCTGGCCGAAGGACTGAAGTACGCCTACGTTCCGGTGGTGACCGCGGACAAGGCCAGGCGCTCGGCGGTGAAGCACCTGCTGGACACTTTTTTCAGCGAATCGCCGGAGCGGGTGGTGGCCGCGCTTCTGGACGTTTCTTCCAAACGCCTGACACGGGAAGAATTGGATCGCATGGCGGCACTGATCGAAAAAGCTAAGAAGGAGGGCAGGTAAATGTTGAGTTGGAACGCATCGGCGTGGTTTTCACTGTTTACGGGCGTCGCGCTCAAGGGTGCGGCGGTACTCTCGATCGCGTGGCTGGTGACAATTCTGTTGCGGCGGCGTTCAGCCGCGACGCGCCACCTGGTTTGGACCGCCGCTTTTGCCGCGTTGCTGGCGCTGCCGCTGCTCAGTCTCTCGCTGCCCGGCGTGCCGCTGCCTCTCTCGAGCGCGTTGCTCGGTCCAGCAGCGGATTTCTCCGATGCGGTCGCCGCTCCGCCCGTGAAATCCGATTCCTCCAGCAGGCCGCTAGCGGCCCAGCCGGTGGCGAACTCCCCGCGCCATTTGGATTGGCGGCTGTGGCTGATGTTGTTGTGGGCGGCGGGCACAGCCGCCGGCTTCTTGCAAATGCTGGCGGCGTGGGTAATGGTATGGCGCGCGCGACGTTCGGCTAAGCCATTGCCCGACGTCGTTTCGCTGTCGCACGCCCTGGCCATCCACGATCCCGTGGATATCCTGGAGACGCGTCGCAGCAGCATGCCCATGACGTTTGGCGTGCTCCGTCCCGCCATCCTGCTGCCGGAGGACGCAGCCGAATGGAGCGAGGAGCGCCGACGCCTCGTGCTGCTGCATGAACTGGCCCATGTGCGCCGCGGAGATGCTGCTACGCATTTACTGGCTCGCATCGCCCTGCACCTTTACTGGTGGAATCCGCTGGCATGGGCTGCCTGGCGCGAGTTTGTGAAGGAGCGCGAGCGGGCGGCCGACGATCTGGTGCTGACTGCCGGCACATGCGCGTCCGACTATGCGGGTCATCTTCTGGAAATCGCGCGCTCTCTGCAATCGGCTCAATCCGCGGGATGGGCCGCCATCGCTATGGCCCGCCGCTCGCAACTGGAAGGGCGCCTGGTCGCTCTGCTCGAATCGGGCGTGAACCGCAGCCCCTCCCGCCGCGCCTCGGCCTGGGTCGCGGCGCTGGTCGCCCTGGTAGTGACGGTTCCGCTGGCGGTCCTCCGTGCCGAAGATAGCTCGACGCAAGTCATGCCGGCGGACGTGGAGGCTACCATTCGCGCCGCGGCCGCCGAGAAGAACCACGCCATGCTGGAAGACGCTGCCCAAGCATCCGCCACCTTCCTGAAATACGACCTTGCCCGCAAACTTCTGGATGCGTCGCTGGCCATCCGGGACCAAGTCGGCGGCCAACAAAGCGTAGAGTACGGCGTGGGGCTGGTCAAAATCGGCGATCTGGAGCGCAGCCGCGGCAATCTCAGTGAGGCAGAGGCCTTCTATACCAAGGCGGTTTCGGTGTTGGGCGCTCGGCCCGAAGCTGCCCGCCCGCTGGTCAATCTGGGGATCGCAGCGTTGACCAAGAAGAACCCCGGCCAGGCACTGGAATATTTCCATAAGGCGCAGGCGGCCGATACCGCTCACGCCGGCGTGCCAACGATGTGGATGGCCATCATGGCCGCGCAGGCTGGCGCACCGGAAGCTGAATTGCTCTTCCGTAATGCGCTGGCGGTCGAAGATCCCGGTTCCGCGGAGGCCGCCACCACCATGGAGATCTTCGCTGCCTTCCTGGATAAACATGGCAGCGCGGATGAGGCTACCTCACTACGCCAGCAGGCTTCCGCGGCACGGAAGGCCCTGGGCGCCCGCGCGCTGGTGGTCCGCCAACCCTCCAGCGCCAGCGCCTATCGTGTAGGAATCGGAATCTCGCCCCCGTTGCTACTCCGCAAGGTCGATCCTGAGTATTCGGACGAAGCGCGTGCCGCGCAGTATCAGGGGACCGCGGTCGTGGCGGTAGAGGTCGGGCCCGACGGCATCGCACACAACATGAAAGTGGTGCGCGGTCTCGGTCTGGGGCTGGACGAGAAGGCTTTGCAAGCCATCAGCCAATGGCATTTCAAGCCCGGCGCCAAGGACGGCGAGCCCATTGCCGTCATGGCCACCATTGAAATCAATTTCCGGCTGTTGTGAGTTGTGCATGGCCAATGTGGGGGGCTGCCAAATTTCTGAGAGAGACCACGGCGGCCCCGCACACCATCCGTCGATGACTTCCCCCGCTCCCACGGCCTCGCTAAATGAGGAAATGGCCGCGACCGGGCTTCTCTTGCGCGGAGTGCTGGCGATTTCCCGATATTTGTCCCGGCTTGCCAAGTCACCGCTTGTTTCTTAAATTTCTTATTGAGGAACAAGGGGGTTGGCTCAATCCTCGCCGAAAACCGCGAAAGCGGCTGCTACAACAGCAGGCATAGACCCGCCCGCACTTCGCAATGAGAATGTGTCGCGTTTCCATGCACTAGCCCTGATATGCAGCCAACCGAAGAGGGCAAGAAACGGATTCTTGTAGTCGAGGATGAGCGCCTGATTGCCGTGGACCTGCAGACACGGCTGGAACGGCTGGCTACCTGGTGCCGGGCATCGCCGGCTCCGGCGAAGAGGCGCTGCGATGCGCCCGATCTACGCCCTTCGACCTGGTCCTGATGGACATCCGTTTAGATGGGCCGATGGATGGTATTGCCACTGCCCAAGCCTTGAAAGCGCAACGGGATACAGCCGTGGTGTACCTCACCGCGCACAGCGATCCGGAGACCCTCCACCGGGCCAAGCTTACCGAGCCGCACGGCTACATTCTGAAGCCGATCACCGACGGGGACCTGCGTAGTGTGCTGCCGATCTCGCTCTATAAACACCAGATGGAGCGGCAGGTACGCGCTAGCGAGGCTTGGCTCTCGACCACGCTGCGCAGCGTCGGAGAAGGCATCATCGCCACCAACACCCTTGGGGAAATTGCCTTTATGAACCCGGTGGCTGAACATCTAACCGGCTGGGGTGGCGGCGGGGCCTATGGATACCTGCTCATGGATGTTCTGGGGCTTTATGAGGAATCGAATAGCCAGCCTGCCAAGAATCCTATCCAAGACCTCTTGGCGGGGGAGAACCGCAGCTATGCGTTGCTCGCGAAGGGGGGAGCGAAAACCACGGTCGAGGTCGAGTGCTTTGAGAACCGCTCGGCCGACCATCTGCTGGGCGCCATCGTGGTGATGCGCGACATCAGCGTCCGGCGGGAATCGGAACGCCGGCTGATGCAATCGCAGCGCATGGAGGCAATTGCCAACATGGCGGGGGCCCTGGCGCATGATTTCAATAACCAGCTCATGGTCATTTTGGGATATGCCGATGAGCTGGCAACCAGGCTTAGGGGAGAGGATCAGGAGGAGGCCAGAGAAATCAAGCAGGCAGCCTCGATCGCCGGCTCCATCACCGCCCAGCTATTGACGCTCAGCCGCCGCGACGAGCCGGCTTTCGAAGAACTCGATATCAACGAAGTGATGCGCGAGGTGCTGCCCATGATCGCGCACAGTTTGGGCAGGGGTTGTCGGCTGACAACAAACCTCGGCTCCGGAACTGGGCATGTTCGCGCCGATCGCAATCAGTTCAAGCAGGTTCTTCTCAACCTCGCCCTCAACGCGCGGGATGCCATGCCGGCCGGCGGCGAGCTGCGCTTGGATACCACGCTCGCGGAAATCTCAGGCCACGACACCGCCGCGCGAGTGTATCGTACCGGAACCTATGTACGGCTGCGTGTGACCGATACCGGCCAAGGTATGGACCAGAGCACGCTCGGCCGTATTTTCGAACCGTTCTTCACCACCAAGAAAGCCGGCGCCGGCACCGGCCTGGGCCTCTCGATCGTGCATAGCATCATCACTCAGAGCGGCGGCTACGTCACCGCCACCAGCGAGATGGGACGAGGCACGAGTTTCCAGATCCTGCTTCCCTGCGTGGGCGCCCTGGAGGGGTTGGAGCCCGGACACAGAAATGCATCGCCCACAGGTGTGGCTCAGTAAGCCCATCGCCTTTTGTCCGCTAACACCCCGGCATTATCACGAATTGAGTGAGGAGCAAATATGAATAACAAGAATCGACAGTGGGAGCGTACCACGCCCACATTGACCGGAGCGCGGAAATCGCGACTCTTTGATAACTCCATCGTGGGAACGCCCCAGGAGACGGTGGACTTCATTACTAACATTCTGGAGTCGTCCACCGAATACTCCGTGGTGGCCAAGGATCTGGAGGGCAAGATCCTTCTCTGGAACGAAGGCGCGCGGCGTCTTTACGGTTATGAACCTGAGGAAGTGGTGGGAGTGGCCAACTCTTCGATTCTGCATACGCCGGAAGACATCCTCGCCGGCGTACCCCGGCAGATTATGCAAACGGCGATCGAGCAACACAAGTGGGAGGGAACGCTTACCCGCCAGCGGAAAAACGGCGAGCAGTTTCTCGCGCGTGTAGTGATCACTCCTCGCTACGATGCCACGGGAACGCCGACAGGGCTCCTGATGATTTCCAAGGATATTACGGGTGAAGTGCGCATCACCCAGTACGCCCGAAGCCTGATTGAGTCCAGCCTCGATCCGCTGGTGACGATTTCTCCCGAAGGCAAAATTACCGACGTAAACGAGGCTACGGTCAAGGTTACCGGCGTGCCGCGCGAAAGGCTGATCGGAACGGACTTCTCCAACTATTTCACGGAGCCGGAGCGCGCTCGCTCAGGCTACCGCGAGGTCTTCGAGAAGGGCTTTGTCACCGACTATCCGCTCACCATCCACCATGAGGGCGGGCGGCTGACCGACGTTCTCTATAACGCCTCCGTTTACAAAGATGCCAACGGCGCCGTGCTGGGCGTGTTTGCGGCGGCACGTGACGTGACTGCCCAAAAACAGGCTTCCCAATATGCGCGTAGTCTCATTGAGGCCAGCCTCGACCCGCTCGTCACCATCAGCGCGGATGGCAAGATCACCGATGTGAACGAAGCCACCGTCCGGGTGACGGGCTTGGCGCGCGAAAAGCTGATCGGAACAGATTTCTCCAACTATTTCACCGAGCCGGAGCAGGCCCGTGCAGGCTACCGCCGGGTTTTTGAGCAAGGTTTCGTCACTGACTATCCGCTCACCATCCGGCACGAGGGTGGACGGCTGAGCGACGTACTATACAACGCATCCGAGTACAAGGATGCCGCCGGTAAGGTGCTCGGCGTCTTCGCCGCCGCCCGCGATATCACAGCCCAGAAGCAAGCCTCCCAGTATGCCCGCAGCCTGATTGAGGCCAGTCTCGACCCCCTGGTGACGATTAGCCCGGAAGGCACCATCACCGATGTGAACGAAGCCACTGTGCGGGTGAATGGGGTGCCGCGAACGGAGCTGATCGGAACCGACTTCTCTAACTACTTCACCGCGCCTGACCAGGCCCGCGAGGGATATCGTAAGGTCTTTGAAAAAGGCTTCGTCACAGACTACCCGCTGACCATCCGGCACGCGTCCGGCAAGTTGACCTGGGTGCTGTACAACGCTTCCGTCTACAGGGACGTGAAGGGCCATGTGCTGGGAGTGTTTGCCTCCGCCCGCGACATTACGGCCCAGAAGCAGGCATCCCAGTACGCTCGCAGCCTGATTGAGGCCAGCCTGGACCCACTGGTCACCATTAGCCCGGAAGGCATAATCACCGATGTGAATGAAGCCACGGTCAAGGTCACTGGAGTGTCCCGCGAGAAGCTGATCGGGACCGACTTCTCCAATTACTTCACCGAACCGGACAAGGCTCGCGTCGGGTATCGCGAAGTTTTCGAGAAAGGCTTCGTTACCAACTATCCCCTGACCATTCGCCAGGAATCGGGGAAACTCACGGATGTCTTGTACAATGCCTCGATCTACAGAGATACCGAGGGAAATCCCTTGGGAATCTTCGCGGCTGCCCGCGATGTCACCGAATCCAGGCGGGTTACGCGCGAATTCACGGAGACCAAGAATTTTCTGGACAACATTCTACAGAGCTCCACCAGGTACTCCATCATCGGCAAGGACCTGAACCACTGCATCCTGAGTTGGAACGAGGGAGCGCGGCGCAATTATGGCTATCGCGCGGAGGAAATTATCGGCACCGATTCGAGCGTCCTGCACACGCCCGAGGACATTCAGTCGGGAAAAGTTGCCGAGTTGCTAGCGCTTGCGCATGAAAAGGGATTGGCGGAGGGCGAGTTCCAACGCGTTCGCAAAGATCGTTCGCGCTTCGCGGCTAGCGTCGTGGTCACGCGGCGCGACGATGCTTCCGGCCATCCGATCGGCTATCTGCTGATGAGTAATGACATCTCGGAGAAGAAACTGGCGGAAGAACAACTGCGTTACGCTTCCCAATATTCCCGCAGCCTGATCGAGGCCAGCCTCGATCCGCTGGTCACGATCAGCCCCGAAGGTAAGATCACCGATGTCAATGATGCCACGGTGAAAGTTACCGGGGCGTCCCGCGAGCAGTTGATCGGGGCGGACTTCGCCAATTACTTCACCGAGCCGGAGAAAGCCAGGGCCGGATATCAGCGCGCCTTTTCCAAAGGTTTTGTCACGGACTACCCGTTGACCATTCACCACGCGGCGGGACGCCTAACCGACGTGCTCTATAACGCTTCGGTATATAAGGATAGCCAGGGAAACGTGTTAGGTGTCTTCGCCGCAGCCCGCGATGTGACGATCCTGAAGAAGACCGAAGCCGAGTTGGCCGAACAGCGATCACGGGAGCTCGACCGGTTGGCTGAACTCGAGCGGTTCCAGAAACTCACGGTAGGCCGCGAGCTGAAAATGATCGAGCTGAAGAAGGAAATTGAAGCTCTCAAACGGCGGCTTGTCGAATCGCAAACGCCTGCCTAACCATCATGAGCTCTCCAACGTTAGACCCAATACGGCAGCTAACTCCGGCTGGAGTCCGCCAACCATCAGTCAAGCCTTCCCCGGAGCCCGCGCATGACCACATTACGACCGACGATATTCAGCTGGCTCTGCTCAACATCCTCGAGGACTTGACCGCGGAGCAGAGCGGTTTCGAGGCGGCGCAGCGTGCTGTCCTCAATATCCTGGAAGACTCCGAAGCCGAGAAGGTGAGCCTGCAAAACGCTCAGCGCGCGGCGCTCAATATCCTGGAAGACTTCGATGTGGAAAGAGCGAAGACCGAGGCGATCAACCGGGAACTCGAGGCGGAAATCGAGGCACGCAATCGGGCGGAAAAAGAAATCACGGAACTGAACGACCGCTTGGAACGCCATGTGGCCGAGTTGCTGGCGGCAAACAAGGAGTTGGAATCGTTTTCCTATTCGGTCTCGCATGACCTGCGCGCGCCGGTTAGGGCGATGGACGGATTCTCGAAAGCCCTGCTGGAGGACTACGCGGATAAGCTGGACCAGGAAGGCAGGGATCATCTACAACGTGTGCGCGCCGCCAGCCTGCGCATGGACCAGTTGATCGACGGCATTCTGGGTCTGTCGCGCATGACCCGCAGCGAGATGCGGCGCACGGCGGTGGACCTAAGCGGCCTGGCGCAGACCGTGGCGCGAGAGTTGCAGAAAGCCGATCCCGACCGCCAGGTGGAGCTCGTAATTGCTCCCCACCTGGTGGTGAACGCCGACGCCAATTTGCTGCGGGTGGTGCTGCAGAACCTGCTTGGTAACGCCTGGAAATATACCAGCAAGCATCCGTGGGCGCGGGTCGAAGTAGGGGCGGCGCAGCGGGAAGGCGAGGCCGCCTATTTTGTGCGGGACGACGGCGCGGGTTTCGACATGGCTTATGCCGGCAAGCTGTTTGGGGCGTTCCAGCGGCTGCATACTCCGGCGGAGTTCGAAGGTACCGGCATCGGCCTGGCTACGGTACAGCGTATCGTGCATCGCCACGGCGGGAACGTGTGGGCCGAGGGAGAAGTAGAGAAAGGTGCGGCGTTCTTCTTTACGCTACCTGTCAATGCGAGGTGAACATATGAAGGACCCGACCATTTTGCTGGTAGAAGACAATCCCGATGACGAAGCTCTGACGCTCCGGGCCTTTCGCAAATCCAATGTCGCCAACGAGGTGGTGGTCGCACGGGACGGCATCGAGGCTTTGGACTACCTATTTGGCTCAGGCAAGTATGCAGGCCGTAATGTGATGGACCACCCCGCCGTGATCTTGCTGGACCTGAAGTTGCCGAAGATCGATGGGATCGAGGTCCTGCGCCGCATGCGCGCCGATGAGCGCACCGCGCGTATCCCAGTCGTCATCCTCACTTCGTCGCGAGAGCCACAGGACGTGGCGAGTGGATACGGGCTTCACTGCAACAGCTATATCTGCAAACCGGTAAATTTTGAGCAGTTTGCCGAAGCGGTTCGGCAAATTGGATTGTACTGGCTTGTGTTGAATGAGCCTATTCCAGAGTAAGGAACGCGATTCGTGCCAAAAACACTCAAGGCGCTGATCATTGAGGACTCGGAGGACGATGCGCTCCTGGTGACCCGGGAGCTTCGACGCGGCGGTTTCGACGTAGTTTACGAGCGAGTCGAGACCGCTGCCGCCATGCAAACAGCACTGAAGGGAAAGCCGTGGGACGTGGTCATCTCCGACTTCACGATGCCGCATTTCAGCGGGCTTGACGCGCTGAAGCTATTGCAAAATAGCGGTCTCGATCTGCCCTTCCTTCTCGTATCGGGTGTTGTCGGGGAGGAGGTAGGCGTCGAGGCCATGCGGTCCGGCGCCCACGATTACCTGATGAAGCGTAACCTGAGCCGCCTGGTACCAGCCGTGGAGAGGGAACTCCGCGAAGCCGAAACCAGACGGGCGCGATCGAAGGAAGAGGATTTGCTGTACTTGCGCACGGAGGCGTTGAGCGCGGCAGCCAACGGAATAATGATCACTGACGCGGAAGGCGCAATCGTCTGGGTAAATGAGGCTCTCACGACGCTTACCGGTTACGCGGCCGCCGAACTGTTGGGGAGGAACCCTCGCATACTCAAATCCGGCCGGCAGGACCAGGCGTTCTACGCCAATCTGTGGAACACCATCCTGGACGGACTGGTTTGGCACGGCGAGATCATCAACCGGCGCAAAGGCGGGACTCTTTACACCGAGGAAATGACCATCACACCTGTCCGAGGGCGCGACGGGAGCATTGCCCATTTCATTGCGGTTAGACAGGATGTCACCGCACAAAGAAGGGCGCAAGGGGCATTGCAAGCGTCCGAGGTTCGCTATCGGCGGCTGTTCGAAGCAGCCCAGGACGGGATCCTGCTCCTCGATTCGGAAACATCAGCCATCACCGATGTCAATCCGTTTCTGATTGATCTGCTCGGATATGAGCCAAAGGAAATGCTGGGTAAGAAGCTATGGGAGATCGGCCCGTTTCGGGACGTTCTCGCATCCAAGGGGGCCTTTCGCGACCTGCAAGATGGTGGGTACATCCGCTACGAAGATTTGCCGCTCGAAACGAAATCCGGCTGCTTCGTTGCCGTGGAGTTTGTCAGCAACGCCTACCTGGCAGACGGCAAGAAGGTGATCCAATGCAGTATTCGGGACATCACGGAGCGCAAGCGGGCGGAGGAATCGCTGCGGGAAACTCAACTCGAACTGGCCATCAAGAACCGGATTGCGAACATCTTCCTGACGGTACCAGACCGCTCCGTGTTCGGAGAAGTTTTACGAGCTGTCCTCGACGTGACCCAAAGCGAGGAGGGGATCTTCGGCCACTTTGACGAAGAGGGCTCGCTGGTGCGTTCCTCGATTGGGCGCACTGGAGCCGCTGCAACGCTTATTGCAGAAACCCGTACGTTCCGGCCCGAGAGTGGGACGCTGCCGCCGGGCGCTTCCTCAGGGAAAAACTGTCCGTTTACTCCAACCAGACGGGTTACTTGCCAGAAAGCGAGGTTCCCGTACAGCGGAGTCTGATCGTGCCGATCGTTTACCAGGACGAGGTAATCGGGCGCCTGGCCGTAGCCAACAAGGCAACCGATTACAACGAGGCCGATAAGGATCTGCTGGAGCGCATTGCCGCCTATCTGGCTCCGGTCCTTAAGGCGAGGTTACAGAGAGATGCCCACGAGAAGGCATTGTCCACTGCGCTGGCAGCCAAGCAAGTGCTGCTCCAGGAAGTGCACCACCGCGTAAAGAACAATCTTCAGACCATCTCCAGCCTGCTCAATCTGCAAGCGGAGTCGCTCCCCAAAGCCTCGCAGACGGCGCTCGAAGACAGCCGGCTGCGAGTGCAGTCTATGGCCATGGTGCATGAGCAGCTATATAGCCGGGACGACCCTGGGGAGCTGGATTTCGCCGAGTATGCGAGCTGTTTGACAACCGGTTTGTTGAACGGGCATCGGGACGAATCGGGAAAGGTGCGCCTGCGGCTGGAATTGGACCCGGTCCTGCTGGGCGTTAACCAGGCCATACCCTGCGGTCTCATACTGAACGAATTGGTAACCAACTCGTTCAAGTACGCGTTTCCCGAATCGCATAGCGGCGAGGTTTTGGTTGGGCTCCATAGTCAAGAGAGCGGTCAGGTCACGTTGCGAGTGGCCGACGACGGAGTTGGACTCCCGCCCGGATTGGATTGGAGGCAAGTGAAATCTCTAGGGCTGCGCATCGTACAGATTCTGACACAGCAGCTAAACAGCACCTTGTGCGACAAGCCGGGAGGCGGCGCGGATTTCACTTTGACCTTTGCGAAACGGTGAGGTCAGCGAGGCGACAGTTGCGTTTGGCTCAACAACCCGCGCACGCGCCGCAGCAACTCCACCGCGGGAAACGGCTTGGGCAGCACGTTAGAGTCTCCGCCCGGCACTCCGGCTCCCCCGAGGGCATCGTGCCGATAACCGGAGACGTATAGCACCTTCATCTGCGGGCGAAGCTCGGTCAGCCGCTCCGCCAGTTGGGGGCCCGTCATGCCCGGCATCACCACGTCCGTCACCAGCACGTGAATCGGCTCCCGGTAGACTTCCGCCACCAGCTCCGCTTCCTCGGCGTTGCGCGCTTCCAGCAGCTGATATCCCTCACGCTCCAGATAGTTGTGCATCAGCTTGCGCACGCCGTCTTCATCCTCCACCAGGAGGACAGTCGGTGTGGGATCTTCTCCGGCTGCCCTCTCCGATCCGGAAATCTCACTAAGCCCCAGGAACGTGCCGATGCAAGGCAGCAGAATTTCGAAACTGGTGCCGCGGTTCATCTCGCTGGTGGCAGTGATGTACCCGCCGTTCTGCACCACGATGCTGTGCGCCATCGACAGTCCCAGCCCGGTTCTCTGCGCGGGATTGGCCGTGAAGGAGGGTTCGAAGATCCGGGCAAGAGTGGCCTTGTCCATCCCTGCGCCGGTATCGGCCACGCGCAGGCGCACGTACGGACCGGGCCGCTGGAGTCGCGCTGCCGGGCTCTCCGGATCGATCTCCATGGTGGAGCTGTCGATGCGCAGATCTCCACCCGACGGCATCGCGTCGCGCGCACGAAGGCTCAAGTTAAGGAGCACCTGCTTCAATTGGTTGCGGTCGCCACGAACGTATCCTAAGGGCGAGCCGAGATTGGTCGTGAGGGTACGGGTTTTCCCCAGACTGTGCGAAATCAGCGGCTGAATTTCGCAGATCACTTCATTGACGTTCAACACTTCGACGCGCGTGCCGTCACGGCGGCTGAGTGTAAGCAGTTGGCCGGTGACGGCGTTGGCGGCTGCGGCGGCATGTTGGATCCTGAAGGCCGAGTCCTGGTCTTCGCCCGTGAGCCGCGCGGAGAGTTCTTGCGCGTATCCCAGGATTACCGTCAGCTGGTTGTTAAAGTCGTGCGCCAGGCCCCCGGCCATGCTGGCGATGGCCTCCATGCGTTCCGACTGCATCAGGCGGTTCTCGATCTCCTTGCGACTGGTGATGTCCCGCACCGCCACTATGGCGCCCAGGACCTCTTCGGTCGAACGGTTTTCAAAGCATTGGATTTCGACTGTGGTAGCCAGGCCGATCTTCGAGATCAGCGTGTAGTTGCGGCTCTCGCCCGGGAGGAGATCGAGGACCGGATTCTTGGCCGGCCGGCGCGTGTACTCCGCGCACAATTGCATCACCTCCATCAGCGTGCGCCCACGTGCTTCGGCGGCGGCCCAGCCGGTCAGCTCCTCGGCCACCGGATTCAGGAACACGATCTCGCCATCGGTGTCGGTGGCGATCAGGCCGTCTCCCACGCTCGTCAGCGTGGTCTTGAGCCACGCCTCGCTGGTGCGCAGGCGTCGCTCCATCTCGTGTTTGTAGAGCGAAATCTGTACCGTGCTGCGCAGGTCTCCGTCCGCGATCGGTTTGAGGATATAGCCGAAGGGTTCGGTGATCTTGGCCCGGTTCACGGTCTCCTGATCGGCATAGGCGGTAACGTACACCACGGGCATGTCCAGACTCTTCAGCTCCTGGGCCGTGGCAATGCCATCCATGTCGCCCTGTATGCGGATGTCCATGAGCACCAGATCGAAGGGAGTGGACCGGGCGCACCGCAGCGCGTCCTCTCCGGAATGCGCGATCATCGGAACGGAGTAGCCCAGCCGCTCCAGCCGCTTTTGGATGTCTGCAGCGATCAGTCCTTCGTCTTCGACGACCAGGATCTTCTTCTTTATCTCGTCTTCTTGGATCTTCATTTGGTTACGTTCAAAAAACGGTTAGTGCGCTCCCCTGTGGAGGATTCTCAGGCCCGTTTCCGAGGAGTGCGTTCTGTCTCGATTTTTAACAGATGAGGGGCGGGCGATTGGAGAAATCGAGCGGGATCTCTTTTGGTCTCAACGAAAAGATGCGTCTGATTTGCCGTGAATCAGGTGTGTCGGTATTGCAGACAGGAAGAGTTTAGCTTTCGGACTGGATGCCTGCGGGAGAACTCATCTTTTGCGCGAGGCAGGCCACGATCGCGGCCATCTCGGAAAGCGCCCGCCGGGCCTGCTGGGGGGCCGCCGTATGCGTTATCGCGTACCAGCGGTGCATCAGCTTGTAATCCAGTTGCAGAAGACGATCTTCCAGCGATTGCGTTCCCAAACCCGCGGTGTGCTCTAACAGATACGTCACCATCCGATAATCGCGTTCCAGCGAGAGCCGCAAGGGATCGAGATCGGGTGCAGTGGCGAGGCGCTCGCGGACTTTCCAGAAGCTGAATCGTTCGTCGGCGGGTGGCACTGCCCGTTCCGATCGGTTACGCAACAAAAGCAGACAACTGTAACGGAACCAGTAACACAAAAGGATGACTGAGGCGGCGGTAATGAGTACGCTCGCTAACATCTTAATCTCATCGGTCCGTGGGTACTATACAATCCATGACGAGCATATCACCAGGTTTGGCCGTCATGCAACAGTATTTTCCGAGCGAAGTCAATTGATTCTTAGCGATACAAGCTGGTTGTTTCCTACCCTGTTGTGCCCGGAGTACCCTGCGTTCTGAGAGAATTACGGGCGATTCACCGGTCTCGACACCTCGCCCTCCAACCAAATGTACCAGTACTAAATGGAACAGTTTGGGTCTTTCAACCGATTGCCAAGACCATGATTTCTCCGGGTCCATGGACTCCGCGAACCAAAATCTGTTCGATGTCGGCAGTCCGGCTCGGGCCAGTGATCAAAACCATGGAACTGGTGATCTCCGCCGAATTCGGCAAAATGGAGAACAACTCGTCCAGTCCAGAAAGGATGCATTCGCCGGGTATAACGGCGATGTGCGCCGGAGGTAGTAAGGAAATCATGCGAGCTTCCCGGGGGCTGGAGAGCATGACCAGGGTTCCGGTATCGGCGAGCGCGTAATCGGCGCTGGTGATCCCGACTTCCGCCGATGCGCACAGCTCTCGCAATTGCTCGCGATCGGTGATGCCGGAACGTACACCGGGCAGGCGGGTGATGCCACATTCTTCGAGAATGGGAGCATTGGAAGCAATCGCGGATCGATTGCCGAGGGCCATGCGGACCATCTCACCCGCTTTCTCGCGCGTGGGTGCACGCAAGCCTCGTCCGGCGAGCGCGTCGACGCGCGCCAGCAGGCTGGAGATGCGAGTCTCGCGAGTGGCCTCCGGAATACGGATACGTGCGGGTGGCGGGAGCGGTACAGCCTGACCAGCCTGGCGTCCCAGGGCGGTGCGTACGCGATCGAGGATCTCATCGCGCGACATTCAGCGCTGCCTCCACAATTGGCGGAAGCTACGGGACGACGGCGGCGGCAGATCGCGCTGACTCAACCAGGCGCGCACCGGCCCGACATTCAGCAGAGCGGGAACCTTCGCGATCCAGCGGCCGTTGGCGCCAGCGGCCGTCGAAGCCGCTATCCGCCGCCGTCATTTCGTAGGCTCGCGGATGGCGCACCAGCCAGCCGAAGATACGAAACGCCATCCTTTCCAGCCGATTGTGGTTTTGAGCGGCTTCGCTGGCGCGGACTTCCTGGCGTAGGTCCAGCAACACCTTGGGAATGTCGATCTTCACCGGACAGACCTCGGCGCAAGCGCCGCACAGGCTGGAGGCAAAGGGCAGCGCCGGTTCTTTCGCAACTCCCATGAACTGCGGCGTCAGGATGGCGCCGATGGGTCCCGAATAGACCCACGGATAGCTGTGGCCGCCGATCTTGCGGTACACGGGACATGTGTTCAGGCAGGCGCCGCAGCGGATGCAATAGAGCGATTGGCGTTTGGGGGCATCGGCCAGAAGCTTGGTCCGCCCGTTGTCGAGCAGTACCACGTGGAATTCGTCCGGCCCATCGATTTCGCCCTTGCGGCGGGGGCCGCTGAGGATGGACGTGTAGACGCTGAGCGGTTGGCCGGTCGCGCTGCGGGCCAGCAATTTCAGAAAGGTTGCCAGGTCCTGCGCGCGCGGGATGACCTTCTCGATGCCGGCGATGGCGATGTGAATTTTCGGTGCGGAAGTGGAGAGCCGCGCGTTGCCTTCGTTCTCCACCACGACCACCGCGCCCGAGTCGGCCACCAGGAAATTTGCGCCGCTGATGCCGATATCGGCCGCCAGAAACTTCTCGCGCAGCGCACGGCGGGCAATCGCGGCCTGCTTTTCGATGACCGTTTCATTGGGGATCTGCAGCGCCTGCTCCAGGATTCGCGCCACGTCGTAGCGCGTCTTATGCAGTGCTGGCGCCACGATGTGGTATGGGCGTTCATGCGCCAGTTGCAGGATGTACTCGCCGAAATCGGTTTCCACCGATTCCAGACCGTGGTGCTCCAGGCGCTCGTTGAGATCGATTTCCTCCGTGGTCATGGACTTCGATTTCACGATCAACCCTGCGCCGCACGTCTTGGCGAGCGAGAGCACGAAATCGGCAACCTCTGCCGCGTCGCTGGCATATGCTACGTGGCCGCCGTGGGACTCGACGCTTCGCTCGAACTGTTCGAGGTAGTAGTCCAGGTGGTCGATGGCGTGTTGCTTCACCGCGTTGGCCTGCGAGCGTAGTTCCTGGTAGTCGGGCAGCGCGTCCGCCGCTACTACGTTGGCGCGGGCGTCTTTCAAGCGGCCGGTGGAGGTGTAGATGGCCAACTGGAGCCTGGCATCATCCAGGGTCGCGTGCGTCGTGTGATCGAATTCGCCTGACATTGGCTAACGGTGCGGCTAGCGGCTGGCCAGCACTTCGGCCAGATGCATCGTTCGTATGTTCAAACCGGCGCGCGAGATGGCGCCCTGGATCTGCATCAGGCAGCTCGGGTCGAGCGAGACTACCGTATGCGCGCCCGTCCGCGCGATTGCGTCGATTTTGGTGCGCGCCATGGCGCCCGATACTCCGCGAATTTCACCGCAAAGGTGCCGCCGAAACCGCAGCATTCCTCGGCCGGCTGCATCTCGCGCAATTCCAGGCCGTTGACCCGCGCCAGCAGCCGCCGCGGCGCGTCGCGGATACTTAGTTCGCGCAGGGCATGGCAGCCGTCATGAAATGTGATCACGTCCTCCAGGCGCGCGCCCACATCTTCCACGCCGGCTACCTCCGTCACGAACGACGAGAACTCCCAAACTCGTTTCGCCAGCCCCTCCGCGCGGGCGCGCATCTCCGGCTCCTTCGGGAAGAGCCCGGCGAAATGGTGAGTGATCATCGCGGTGCAAGAACCGGATGGCACTACGATGGCCTCGCTTCTTTCGAAGACGTCCAGGAAGTGACGCGCTGCGGAACGGGCCTCGGCTGGGTAGCCGCTGTTAAACGCTGGCTGTCCGCAACAGGTTTGGGCTTCCGGAAACTCCACCGCGAAGCCGAGGCGCTCCAGAACCTCAGTCATGGCCAAGCCGATTTTCGGAAAGAGCTGATCGACAATGCAGGTGACGAATAGGGAGACCCGCTTGGGCATTTGGACTCGAAACTCTATTATCGTCCGATGCTCAAGCGTTCGGCGAGAAACATGGGCAGGCCCGCTTCGCGGATCTTCCGCTGAGCGGTCTCCAGATCGTAGTCCACGCGGTAGTAATCCACCACGGCGCGCTCGGAATCATACACCGCATAGGCGGCCCGGGGATCGCCATCGCGCGGCTGGCCTACCGAGCCAGGATTCAGAAGGTAGCCGCCGCTGGCATCGATATCCAGCGATTGGCGGGCGCTGCGGAGAGAAATCGATGGGACGGTTTCCACGCGCTCCTGATTCCAGATGAAGCCGCCTTGCAGATGGGTATGACCGAAGAAGGCGAGCCGGCTCTCCAGATAGTTAAAGGCTTCGGCGGCATGTTCGACCGCCACCAGGTAATCGTCCTCGTCGCACGGCGAACCGTGCAGCACCTGGACGCCATCCACGAAGGCCGGGCCTTGCGGCAAGTCCCGTACGTAGCGGATATTCTCGACGGATAAATTGTCCAGCGTCCAAACCGCCGCTGCCTTGGCAACCGGGTTGAACCACTCTAGGTCTTCCTGGCCGGTGCAAGCCCGGTCATGGTTGCCACGCACCGTTGCCGCGCAATTTTCTCGTACCCAGGCCACCACGGAATTGGGGTCGGCCCCATAGCCTACCAGGTCGCCGCAGCAAATGACTCGGTCGTATTGGCCGTGTGCATGGCGTACCACTGCTTCCAGGGCTTCCCAATTGGCGTGGAGATCGCTGAGAATGAGGTAGCGCACGGTGCTTAGCTATGCCTTTCTCAACCGTATCAGGGTAATCTCGGGCGGCGCGCCGATGCGCGCGGGAACCCCGATGGTCCCGATGCCGCGGGTAACGTATTCCGCAGCATTGTCTAACCGGTACAGCCCCCGGACGTATGGTGTAAAGAACCGCGCCGGATTGATCGACTGTTCCAGGATTTCTACGGTCACTTGCCCGCCGTGCGTGTGTCCGGCGAGGGTGAGATGGTAACCTTGCCGCGCTGCCACTGGAAATACATCGGGGTTGTGGGACAGCAACACATTCAAGGCTCCAGGATATACCAGACCGGCGGCGTTGCGGAGGTAGCTCCCCTTGTCAGCAAGCCGCTGATAATCGACTCCGGCCACGTTTAGCAGCGCGTTTCCAATGCGAAGCTGCTGCGCTTCACCGCGCAAAATGCGAATCCCCGCTCGCGCCGCCAGCTGCGTGGCGAGCTGTTCCGCGCGAGCATAGTATTCGTGATTCCCCAAGCAGCCGAACATGCCGGCGTCGGCCTTGACGCGGGCGAGCTGCCGGATACAGGCCTCCAGAGGATCGCCTCGGGTGGAAATGAAATCGCCGGTGGCAAATGCGATGTGCGGACGAAGCTCTTGTGCGGCGTCGATCACGCGGGCCAGCTCCCGCTCACTGAGGAAGAGGCCGAGGTGGATGTCGCTGAGCTGTAAAATGCGCAGCCCCTCCAGATCCTGCGGCAGCCCCTCGAGCGGAATGTCGATTTCTTTCACCTGGAAATTGGTGCGTTCGACCAGCGCACCGTAGGCGATCACGGCCAGCGGAGAGGCCATCAGCGCGCCCCCCGCGGCCTGGAGCACGCGTCTTCGAACCGGGTCCGATTCGGCGTTCAGATGCTTCCGAATCGGCTGCAGCAGGGTGTAAATGACCAACCCGACCGTGGACATCATTAAATAAAGTAAGGTGACGGCGCCGACGGTTGCAGCCGGGGCTGGCGGAAGCCGCAGAACAGCAATCACTTCGGAGTACGAACAGGCATAAGCCAGCGCGAGCAGGATTCCGTACGCCGCCAAGGCGAAGTTGGTTACACGGAGCCGGCGAGCCCGGCCCTTGACAAGGACCGCCAGCCGCAATTGAGCAAGGAGAAAAACGAATGCTAGGACGAAATCGAAAGTCACGAGGCCCGGGTCACCAAGTCCTATTTTACGGGTAACGACGGCAGCGATTCGTTATCGAAGGTTAGTAAGGTAAGGATTCGCCGGGCTAAGGTCGGACTTCAGTCAGGAAGCGGACGCTTTGGAAACCAAAGGGCTAGGGGTTTCCGGTCGAGCCTCGGACAGAGCCTCTTCCACCACGAAGACCGCTGCTGGCAACGTCGCGGCAGTCTCGGTCACGAATGTGAGGTCGAGTTTCCCGGCTTTTGCCGTTTGTGCCGTGCTGAGAAAGACACGCAAGCATTGTCCCTGGGCGTAGGATTCGAATGGCAATTGTTCCGCGCCCGCCAGCACTTTAGTGACTTCATGAAGCGCTGTGCCTTGCCAATCCACAACCGCCGACTTTCCTTTCCTCACGCTGGGTGATCCCTTGCTGTCATCAAGCGCCGCCAGCGCATTATTCCGGCCGGCTTCCGTGGGGATATCTAGCACATAGCTCGAATCAGCCCCAAGGCTCCGCAGTACCAGGCGCGGATAGGACTGCATCACTTTGGCCGGTAGAGTGAACTGCAGCCGGCGGCGGTCCAGTTTCTTGAATTCCTTCGACCCTAAAGCGTAATCCTCGTCCAGGCTTACGATCCAGTTGTCCTTGTCTTCAAAATCAAAGCCCGGGGATATGATGGTGATTGTCTCCTGCTGTTCCCCGCCCAGCCGCTCCACCTTGGGAGCGTCTGCGGTAATCACCGCGCGGGCCACCCAGTCCGGTCCGCAAAATGGCACCTTGAACAGAACAACCGGATTCCCTCCCTGCACAAAATCCGCGGGCACCGATGCTCTTACGATTACCGCGTAGGGTTGCCCCTGGTTCGTCCCCGGCCGTGAATAATCGTCGTAATCGTACGGCGTGGGAACCGGCCGTCCGTTTACATAGATCACCGGGTTTGGCAAGCCCTGAAGATGTCTATGCAGCAAAGGCTGGTTGCCCATCCCGCACACCACCAACTCCAGACCGCGGAATCCGCCTGCGGCCAGGAACAGCTTCCTCCGGTCGATATGGATTGCGGGCGCCGGGAGTCTTTCCGGCGGCAGGGCCAGCGGTACAGCGGGACCGAAGCGCCCGCTCAGCAGCACATCTCCCATGCCCAGCGCAGCCACTGCCGTCCGCACCTCAAAGGCGCGGTCTGACTTCAGCACCAGGCCCGTTTCGGGGCCGCGATGGCTGATGCCCCCGATGATCACCTCGGTCCCGGAAAAGAAGTTCCGCCCCTCCACTACAACCACAGCGGTTCCATCGCCAGCGTCTACCCAGTGCACGTTCTCCACAACGGGCTTCAAGGCGGTCTGCACTTCGACGGTCGACAGGATTTGCAAATCGCGCGGCGCGGTCTCGACCTGGCGTGCGCGCGGATAGCTCAGTGGCCACCAACCCCAACGCGGCGCGGTAGTCTGCCGCCGCCGGTTGTAAGCGCGCCAGTACGTGCGCGTCTCAACGGTCAGTTTCGCCCGGTCTCCTTCGTCGGCGAACGGCAGCGCCACTACCGCCAACATCTGGCGGGTCCCTGGCGATACGGTTCGACGCCCCAGCACGGGCCGGAATTCCCATCCGAACACGGTCTGCGGTGTGGAACTGGCTTTTTCCTTGCGCGCCCAAAACGCGCCCGCTCTCCACTTGGGGATCCGCTCGAAAGCGATCGTGTCGGCATCCCGATGCAGGTATAGATCCTTGCTGCTGTGAGAGCCGGAAACTCCGACCTTCACCACGCTCGCTACCACGGAGCCATCGACCGATTCGGCCTTTGTGCTTAATGCGGCGGAATTATAGGTCTTCTCTTGCGGAATCAGCGCCACTATGGAAATTGGCTCGTCGCTATCCTTCATCTTCAGACCGATCTCGACGACGGCGGCGCAATCCTGCATGCCCGCCGGAGGATTGATCGACACTTGAAACCCGAGCACCACTTGCAGCCGCGGCTGTAGCTCTGGGTTGCTCTCACTATAGTGCAGGCGATCCGATAAGGCTCGCTCGTTCAGAATTCGCAGATTGAAGATTTGATATGCCAGGTTCAGTTGCTCGGTGAGCGCATCCCCCGCACTGATGCCCATCCCGGCTGCCCGGTTTGGCTTCTCCGAAGACAGCCTCGAAGAGGCCGGTTGGGCAGTTGAGGCTCCGGATTCGCTCGTTGTTTCGCCTGTCTCTCTTGCGCCACCCGCCAGGTGCGCCGTCTTTCCCGCATCTTGGGCCGGACGCGCAGATCCGGGCGCCGGCTCCGAACCGCGCGGCCATTTCCAACCGGCCCGTACTGACTTCTCTGTTTCCGTGGAGCTCTCGCCCTGCAACGTCCCGAGGTTCTCGACCACGTTCTGGCTCACGACATTGAATGCCTGAAGACTGGCATTCAATTGCTCCAGCATCAACGTCAGCGAACGGTTATCAAAGGCCTTCGCCTCTCCGACCGTGATGCCATTGCCCGTTCGATCGTTTGGGCCATAGGTATTTACCAAATACCGGTACCCGATGACGAGCGCGACCGCCGCCACCGCAGCCCACGGCAACATGAGCCAAACGGAAAAAGGAACCGATTGGAGGCCGTGCCAAATAGCTGTCATGGAAACCCCCGAGGCATGCCTGGTGAAAGCTCAACTTTACGGCGGAACCAAAGCGCTTGCAACCCCCTATTTCATCTAGAAATTGCTGGCATTTCAAATCCGGGCAGTCACCCGGACTCGCGGGATGGATAGCTCGGCGCTGGTCTTCTGGGGGCCCGGGTCGAGGTGAAGGGTCGCCTCCGGTCCATAGCAAATCTCCAGCCGCCGTCGCACGTTTTCGAGACCCACTCCGGCGCCCGTAGTCTCCACTGGGGTTCCGCTGCCGCTATTCTCCACCACAATGCGCAGTTCCTCGCCGCGCAACTCACCGCGGATGCGGATGTAGCCGGGCTCGGCGCTTTGCGCTACACCATGTTTAACGGCGTTCTCCACCAGGGGCTGTATGGAAAGCACGGGGATCGGGATTTCCAGCGCCGCCTCCTCCACTTGAATGTCGATTTGCAACCGGTCGCCCAACCGCAATTGCTCCACTTCCAGGTATGCGCGTACGATCTGCATTTCCTGATCGAGCGGCACAAACGTCTTGTCCGATTGCAGAAAGTAGCGGAAGATTTCCGCTAGGTTGAGCACCATGCGGCGCGCCCCGGCGGCCCCGCGGGGAATGGTTCCGTACAGCGTATTTAAGGCGTTGAACAAGAAATGCGGATTGATCTGCGATTGCAGGGCCCGCAATTCAGCCTGGGCCACCAGGCGGCTCATTTCCTGATGTCGCAAGGATTCCACGTGGTCGGCGATCGCCGCGGCAGCCCGGGCCAGCGCGTCCAGGTCCTCTCCCAGGTAGCGCTGCCCGCCCTGGCGGCGTCCGAGCAGGATGAGCTTGAGCTCGCCCGGTCCCAGGCGAACCGGAGCTACGACTTCGGCCCAATCGGGCGCGCTCTGATACAGGTTCGCGGTTACCGGAAGGTGCAGTTCGGTCGCGCTGCCGACGCCGGTCTCGCTTACGATTCTGTAATCTTTGGTTTTCACGGCGGCTGCAATGACAGATGCCGCCCACTCCAGATATTGAGCTTCGCTGGAAAATACGGGACAATTTCGGATACGGCCCACCAGTTCCGTGACGCTGCCTCGTTCGAAGACCGCGTGGGTGAGCCACGCCTGCACCTTGTTCCGCAACCACGCGAAGAGCACTAGAAAAAGGCAGACCGAGATGAGCAGTAACGCCAGGTTCAACGGCTCCAGCGTTACGCTCTCCACCAGCACCAGGCGGAAGGCGGCCGCAATTACTATCCCCGTCACCAGGGCCGCCAGCAGGGCATTCGCCAGAAAGCGCACGAATGCATCCAACAAGACGAAGCGATAGTCCTGTAAGAGGACGAAGAGGGCCAACGGGATGCCGGCATGGTGCACCACCAACTCGCTCGACCATGCCAGGCCCACATGCCCGGCGCCGAAATGGACGAACGACATGGCGAACAGCACCAGGCACATGGAAGCCGCGATGCGGATGCCGCCTGGATGGCGGGCGGGCTCGCTTCGAAGAGCTGCCCGCACCACTGCTGCTATGGTGAGGAGTACAAATCCGATGGTGATCAGCAACAGGGCCCGCTGGTGCAGCGCTGCGCCGTCGCCCTGGATCTCCCGAAAATGCATGACCACGGCAACCGCGCTGAGCAGGTAACCGGCCCAGGTGAGTGTTGGCCAGCTGTCGCCGATCGATAGATGCAACAGTACGGCGGGCAGCACGCTCAGCACCGAGAAACTGATCGCGACCACCAATGCCAAAACCGGCGCCGGTAAACCGGGCCACGCTAAAACAACTAGGGATCCCAGGTTCCACATGAGGGAAAGGCCCGCCGCTAATCCCGCGAGGTAGCGCCCGTGCACTCCCGACCATCCCCGTCCGCTGTACAACAGGACCAGGAAGATGGCGAAGATCAGTGCCCCCGCGGTATGACCGAGAACATTGATCAGGAGAGGTTGGTTCAGCCCGGGCATCCTCTCCTACTGTACTGCGTGGGGCAGGCTTTCAGCCTGCGCGGGGCTTTAGCCCCGCTGCCGCAATCCACGAATAACCCGGGGGGGCTAAAGCCCCTTGCAGGCTAAAGCCTGCCCCACGGCATTCTAGTCTGTGGTCTTCTTAGAGGTGGACAGGACACTTAGAGGTACACCGGACACCAGTGGATCCACGACCGATTCAGACACTGATTGTCGACGACGAGCCAGTCGCTCGCAAGCTCCTGCGCGAGGAACTGGAACTGCTACCGGGGATCGCGGTTGTCGGGGAGGCCGGTAATGGCCGCGAAGCACTGCATAAAATCGAGAAGCTGAAGCCGGACCTGGTTTTTCTCGATCTACAGATGCCGGTGATGAGCGGTTTTGAAGTCGTCCGTAGTCTGGGCGGGACGGATTTGCCGGTGATCGTGATCGTGACCGCGTTCGATCAACATGCCATCCAGGCGTTCGAAGCCGGTGCAATCGATTACCTGCTGAAACCGGTTGCGGAAGGCCGGCTGCAGAAGGCCGTGGAGCGCGCCAAGGGACTGCTGAAGCGGCCCATTGAAGTAGCCAACCGCGTGGCTCAGATCGCATCGGTGGGGACGCCGTCCAATCCGGCCAAGGCTCGTAAGGTCGTGGGCCGCATCGGCGCCGACTACATTCTTCTCGATGCGGATGAAGTGCTCGCCTTTCAAGCCGAGCGCGAGTTGGTCTGGATCATTACCTCCCGACAACGCTTGGCAGCTACGCAGTCACTGCGCGCCATCGAAGAGCGCCTGGGCGAGCCGCAGTTCCAGCGCGTGCACCGCAACGCGATCGTGAATGTAAATCACGTCCGCAAGTTGAGCGCGCTGAGCAGCCAGCGGTGGTCGATCACGATGAGCAATTCTTTGCAATTGGTGGTAAGCAAGCGCCAGGCCCACAAAATCCGCCAGATTCTGCAGGGCGGATAGCCCGTTCATGGCAAATTTCAGCCCGCCGGCTGGCAATTACGCCCGCCTGCAAGTATAAGCTAGGGCGCCACTTTCACCCGTCCGAATACTAGCTGTATGAGGAGAATACTCGCCGTCGGTGCTCTTGGTGTGTTCCTTGCCGTCTTGACGCGGCCTGTGTTTGGCCAGTCACTGGGCAACGCGGGGACCATTGAAGGGACGGTGTTGGACCCTTCCGGCGCGGCGGTACCGAAGGCGACTGTGAGCATTCACAATGCGGTCAGCGGCTATACCCAGTCCACGACAACCGGACCGGACGGTTCGTTTCGATTGGTGAACATTCCCGCGAATCCTTATCACATGGACGTGACGGCTGCGGGTTTTGAGCATTTCTCGCAGGATGTTTCGGTCAAAGCCGGTCTTCCGGTTCAAGTGAAAGCGAATCTGTCGCTAGCCGGATCGCAGACAAGCGTAAACGTGGAGGCCAGCAGTGACGTTCTGGAGACCGATCCGTCTGCGCATGTGGATGTAGATAGAAGTTTACTCGTCAAGCTCCCCACCGCCGATCCCGCCGCAGGACTGAGCGAGGCAATCACGTATACCACCGGAGGTGTGGCGGCGGACGCCAACGGATTCTTTCATCCTCTTGGCGATCACGCGCAGGTGAGTTTCGTGATTGATGGGCAGCCCATCAGCGACCAGCAGAGCAAACTCTTCTCGACGCAGCTTCCAACGGACGCGATCCAGAGCATGGAGGCGACTACCGGTTCGCCGGGCGCTGAATTCGGCGACAAGAGCAGCCTGGTGGCACAGATCACGACTCGTTCCGGCTTGGGGGCGGGCAGGTTTTTCGGCAACGTCGACGCCAACTACGGGTCTTTCGGTACGGGCGGCGGTTCCGCGGCTCTGGGGTATGGGAACGCGAAGGTGGGAAACTTCGTGGTGGTTGATGGCCTGCGAAGCGGGCGGTTTCTGGACACGCCGGAGTTCACTCCGTTCCACGACAAGGGCAACAATGGAAGCGTTTTCGATCGGTTTGATTATCAGCCGGACGGCCACAACGTATTTCACCTCAACTTGTTCACTGCGCGGAACTGGTTCGAAATCCCGAATGATTATGATCAACTCATCCAGGACCAACGTGAGCGCGTTCTGACATGGAACATCGCGCCCGGCTATCAACATACGTTCAGCTCCAGTACCCTACTGACGATCAATCCGTACTTTCGGAAAGATCAAGTGAACTACTATTCCAGCCGTGATCCGTTCGACGATACGCCAGCTACGCAAAATCAGAGCCGGCAGCTGCTGAATTGGGGAGTGAAGACGGATATCGCCACCACTAAGGGCCACCACAACCTGAAAGCCGGCCTGGATCTGAAGCAGACGCGCCTGCTGGAAAACTTCGGCTTCGGTATCACCGATCCGGGATTCAATTCGCCTTGCATTGACAATACCGGAAGCTCCGTTCCCGATCCGACTCTCACCAGTCCGGGACAGTGCGTGGCAGCCGGATTTCAACCGAATACCGCCGCCAATCCCAATGCTGCGGCGCCATTTGCGCCAGGTCTGCTCCCGTTTGATCTGACCCGCGGCGGAGCTCTATTCGCGTTCCACGACACCGCCAACATCAATCAGTATGCCTTCTACGGGCAGGATGACATCACCCTGGGCAATTTTCAGTTCAATATCGGTTTGCGTGTAGAGCGCTACGATGGCTTGGTCGCGAAGACGAGCCCACAACCGCGTGTCGGGGTGGCATACAACCTGAAGCGGACCGGAACGGTTCTGCGGGTTGCCTACGCCCGAACATTTGAAACGCCCTTCAATGAGAACCTGCTCTTGTCGAGCGCCACGGGGGTCGGCGGCCTGGCTCAGAATGTCTTTGGGTCCAAGTCGGTGCCGATTCAACCGGGTTTTCGCAACCAGTTCAACACTGGCTTTCAACAGGCCATCGGAAAATGGCTGCTGGTTGACCTGGATTACTTCTGGAAGTACACGCACAACGCGTACGACTTCAGCACGCTTCTGAATACCACGATCACTTTCCCGATTGCCTGGCATAACTCCAAGCTGGATGGAGTCACCGGCCGGGTGAGTACCACGGACCTGCACGGATTCCAAGCCTACTGGACATTCGGCCACACGCGCGCGCGATACTTCCCGCCGGAGATCGGCGGCCTTGTCCCACAGGGTGCCGCTTTAGCCAACGGTGTTTTTCGCATTGACCACGACCAGGCATTCCAATCCACCACGGTCTTGCGGTACCAGCACAAAAAGAATGAATGGGTGGCTTTGACCTGGCGCTATGACAGCGGCCTGGTGGTGAGCGGCATACCCGATGCGGGCACGGCGTTGAGCCTCCTTACGCCGAACCAGCAAGTCTCCATCGGCTTGGCTTGCAACGGAGTTTTCGCCACCGTTGCCAACCCGCTCTCCGATTGCGTCACCCCCAATGGCGGCATGGGCAAGGTTACCTCCAAGCTGATCACTCTGCCCCAAGGCGGCTACGACAACTTTCCGAGTCGCGAAAACGACGATCACAACCCCGACCGCGTAAACCCCCGCAACGTGTTCAACCTCGGCTTGGGCACGGACAACTTGTTCCACACCGAAAAACGCCAAAAGTTCACCGCGTCCTTCGACATTGCCAACCTGACCAACAAAGTGGCTCTCTACAACTTCCTCTCGACCTTCAGCGGTACGCACTTCCTGCAGCCCCGGACCTTGGTGGCGCGCGTGGGATTTGTGTTCTGAGCGATACAATGAGGGGACGTGACCCGATACATCCGCTATCGCAATGGTTCTTCCGCGACCTATGGAATTGTGGAAGGTGATCTCGTCCGCGAGCTGCGCGGCGCCCCGTGGGGCGACTCCTCCGAGACTGCGGTTACTCACTCACTCGCGAGCCTGCAACTCCTGAATCCTTGTCAGCCAACCAAAGTGCTGGCGGTGGGCCGAAACTATAAAAGCCACCTCGGCAACCGCACGCACCCGCAACACCCCGAAATCTTCCTAAAGCCTTTAACCGCGCTGCAGGATCCCGAAGGAGCCATCGCGATCCCCCGCGACGCGACCGACGTGCACTACGAAGGCGAAATGGTCATCGTGATCGGCAAACATAACAAGGGCATTTCGCGGCAAGAGGCATCCGCTGCCATCTTCGGCGTGACTGCCGGCAATGATGTCACGGAACGCAACTGGCAGTATGGCGAAGGGAAGGACAAGCAATGGTGGCGCGCCAGGGGATCAGACACTTTTGCACCGGCCGGGCCGGCGATTGTCAGCGGTGTTGACTACGATAATCTGCTGCTGCAGACGCGCCTCAACGGCGAGGTGGTGCAAAAGGAGCGGACGTCGGACCTGATTTTCGACTGCGCCACGATGGTCAGCTGGATCAGCGGTTGGGTGACGCTGTTGCCGGGCGATATCATTTTCACCGGAACGCCACAGGCCACGCGCCGGATCTCGGCCGGTGACGTCGTGGAAGTGGAACTCGAGGGTGCGGGCGTACTCCGTAATCCGGTGGCGTGAGCCCCGACTCAACCGTGCGGGATCAATAGACTATATGCCAGCACGCTCAGCACGATCAGCGTAATCACTACGTACGTCCAGTCGCGTTCCGGCGCGAAGCCGGCCAGCGAGAACATCACGCGGGCCACGGGTGTAGCGATCAGCAGAAGCAGCCCGAACTGGATCACGATTTCTGGCGTGGGGTGAGCAAGACTAGCCACTACGCGGTGTGGCGACCGCAAGTCGGGAGGCTCGCCGTGAAATTGCCGGTAGGCAGGCACGCTACGGCCCGCTCCAGCGAGGAGCCAGATGCCACCGGTGAGAACCACGGCCGCCGCCGACAAAACGCCGATCTGCAACAATGTTCCGATCACTTTTTCCAGCCGGACGTCAGTCATCCGCCGATTCCTCCTGAAAAGCCGTTGTAGATCATCTCGAGGGCCAGCAGCCCGACGACGGCGGCGAAGACCACCCGTAGCAGGCGCGTCCTGGCGTGCATGAGGATGCGAGCACCGGTCATCGAACCGGCCAACACCCCCAACATCACCGGCATGGACAGGCCAGGATCGACATAACCGCGGCTGAGGTATACGCCTGCGCTGGCGGCGGCCGTCACGCCGATCATGAAATTACTGGTGGTGGTTGAGACCTTGAACGGGATTCCCATCACCTGATCCATGGCAATCACTTTAACGGCGCCTGACCCGATACCGAGCAGGCCGGACAAGACTCCGGCGCCGAACATCAAACTGAAACCCGCCTTCACACGGGCTACATGATAGCGGATGACGCCGGCAGGCCCCGGATAACTGCCGTCGAGCCGGAGCCGTATAGCCAGCGGATCGGACCGCACCGCAACGGCCTCTTTCCGCTCGCGGAAGGAATGCCAGGCAGAGTAAAGCAGCACGATTCCGAACAGCACGGCCAGCGCGGAAGCCGGCACCACGGCTGTCAAGTGTGCTCCTGCCACCGCGCCTAGAGTGGTGGCAATTTCCAAAAACATACCGACGCGCAGATTAGAGTACCCTTCCTTGACATACGCAGCGGCCGCACCGGAAGAGGTCGCGATGACGGACACCAGCGAGGCCCCGATCGCATAGTGAAGGTCCACCCCCAGCAGGATGGTGAGGACCGGCGTCACCACAACGCCGCCTCCCAGGCCGGTGAGAGAGCCTAGAAATCCCGCCAGGGCCGAGACACCAAATACGATTCCGGAAAACGCCGCCAGATCCATGGAAAGCCGCAATTCAGTTTATGACGGGAAGCGAAGAAGCACCAAAGAGAAAGGGCAGGCTTACACCTGCCCTCTAAGCGCGTCGCCCGGGAGGCAAACGCGATTCGTGGCGGTCCGGATTGCCCCGGCGCCATTTCGGGGCTATCGGGCCGTTGTATGTATTAACTGTAGCGGGCAGATTGGAGCTGGGAAATACGGGTGAGATCGTATTTTCCTGCGCGGCCCGGCCCGCGACAATAGGAGTAACGCGGCAAGGCCGTCGCCATTGCCCTAAGATAGTGAAAGTGGGGAGCGCGGCCAACAGGCGGTCAGATTTGTTCCGGAAGCTAAGGAAACGCTCGGTATTGCGGGCTGGTTACGCCGCCGTCCTTCTGGTATTGGTGTTTTCCACGCTCGAAGCCTACAGAATCCAGTTGAATGTCTCGCAGCAGCACCTGGATATCTATCGGCACTACGTGGATGAGGATAACTCGCTGCGTACGCTTCGCACCAACGTTTGGCTGGCGGGAAACTACGTGCGCGACTTCTTCATCCGCAACACGCCGGAGCAGGGCCAAAAACTCCGATCGCAACTGGACGCGCTAAAGGCGGAGAACGTCCGGGTGTTCGATCACCTGGCACGAATCTCTCCGCAGAGCCTCATCCCTCCGGCGGAGCGCAAAGGCTTCAACGAATTCTGGGCGTTGGTAGACCCGGTGCCAACCACCATGCTGAAAGCGTCCCGTGACCGCCAATTCGATTTCGTACAGCGCGAAATTGTGCCGCGGCGCGACGAACTATCTACCGCTCTTCGCGAACTGAGCGTAACCGGTGAACAGCATGTGCAGGACATTGAAAGTCAGTTCGCGGAATCTCGACAGCAAGCCGCGGAACGGCTCCTGCTCATGTTGGGTGTGGGTGTGTTGCTGGGTCTGCTGGTGGCGCTGTTCAGTTTGCACCACGCCGAAAGCCTGGAGCGCGAGGCGGACCGGCGGCATGCCGAAGTGGAGCAAACCAAGGGCGAACTGCAGCAGCTCTCGGCGCGCCTTCTGGAGGTAGAAGAGGAAGGGCGTCGGCGGCTCTCGCGCGAGCTGCACGACGAAATCGGCCAGACGCTGGCGCTGCTGCAGATCCAGATCACCAATGCCCAGAGCGCTCTCGATGGCCAGCCCGCAGTACTCCGCGAACAGCTCCAGCGGGCGCGCGCGCTGGTGGAAAAAACCGTGCAGACCATCCGCAACATTTCACTTCTGCTGCGGCCGGCGCTGCTGGATGATCTGGGCTTAGTCCCGGCGTTGCAATTTCAGCTGGAAGATTTTTCGCGCCGTAGCGGCATCGCCGCTGAGTTCGCTGAAGAGAATGTGGCGGAGCAGCTCCCCGACAACGTGAAGACCTGCGTGTACCGTGTGGTGCAGGAAGCGCTGCACAACTGTGAAAAGCATTCCGAGGCGGCCAAGGTGCGGCTGGAAGTACGGCAATTCGCGGACGAATTGGTGGTGGCGGTGATAGACAACGGCCGCGGTTTCCAACTCAACGAAAAGCGCATGCCCCGCCAGACCGCCGGCCTCGGTTTGTTGGGCATCCGCGAGCGCGCGGCCAACGCCGGCGGCTCGCTGGTGATCGAATCGAAGCCGGGCAGCGGCGCCCGAATCGTACTGCGCATCCCGTTGGAGACGCCGGTGGCGGCTCCCATAACTACTCAGGAGGTGAGCGCGTAATGGCTACCACGGTTCTTCTGGCCGATGACCACACGCTGATGCGCCAGGGCCTGCGGCACATTCTGGAGAGCCACCCGGAGTTCGACGTTGTGGCAGAAGCCAGCTCGGGGATCGAGGCGGTTGAGGCGGCGGAGCAATACAAGCCGGATGTCGCCATTGTGGACGTCGCCATGAAAGAGCTCAACGGCATCGAGGCTACGATTCAGATTCTCAAGCATTCGCCGCACACGTGCGTCTTGATGCTCAGCATGTATGACGACGAACGCTACGTGCTCCGCGCCGTGAAAGCGGGCGCGCGCGGCTACCTGCTCAAGAACTCCGCCGGCGACGAACTGATCAAGGCGATACGCCACGTACAGAAGGGCCAGACTTTTTTCAGCCCGGCCGTGGCCGAAATCTTCCAGGGCGGGTTCGCCAACTTAAAAGACGCGGGCGAAATCAGCGACCGCTTCGAGCTCCTGACCAACCGCGAACGCCAGATTTACCAGTTATTGGCGGAGGGCAACAGCAACAAAGACATCGCCAATCGCTTGAACCTGAGCTTGCACACGGTGGAAACCCACCGGTGGCGCATCATGGAAAAGCTGGATCTACATAGCACCGCGGAGCTGGTGCTCAGCGCCGTTCGCCGCGGCATGGTGAGCTGAGCACTATTCCTCCGGCAATTCTCCGGTATCTTCCGCGCGATTTTCGAACTTGGTTTGCGCGTGCAGGAAGACCAGGTTGACCGTGCCGATGGGGCCATTGCGCTGCTTGGCAATGATCAACTCGGCCAGGCCGCGCAGATCCTCGCGATCCCGCCGATAGACTTCCTCGCGGAAGATGAAGCCCACCAGGTCGGCGTCCTGTTCGATGGAGCCCGATTCGCGCAAGTCGCTGAGCTGTGGCCGGTGGTCGCCCTGCCGGTTCTCCACCGCGCGGCTCAACTGCGACAGCACCAGCATGGGCACGTTCAGCTCTTTGGCCATCAGCTTCATGCCGCGGGAAAGGGCGCTGACCTCCTGGTTGCGATTCTCGAAGCGGCCGCGCCCGCTCATCAACTGGAGGTAATCGACAATCACCAGTCCAACCTGTTTGCGCTCCGATTGCAGCCGCCGCAGCTTGGCGTGCATGTCCATCAGGTGGAGGCCCGGCGAATCGTCGATGTACAAGGGCGCTTCCACCAACTCGTGCAGCGCGTGATTGAGTTTCCGGCGTTCTTCCTGGCTGAGGTATCCGGCGCGAAATTTCTGGCTGTCCACCCGCGCCGTTGCGCACAGCATGCGGGTGAGCAGCGATTCCTTCGACATTTCGAGCGAAAACACAGCCACGGTTTGTTTGTTCTTGAGCGCGACGTGTTGCGCGACGTTGAGAGCCAGGGCCGTTTTCCCCATCGAAGGGCGCGCCGCGAGGATGACCAGTTCGCCGCCGTGCAACCCGCCGGTGTATTCATCGAACTTAGTGAAGCCCGTGCTGATGCCCTTGAGCCGCTTGCTGGGATCGAGAAATGCGTTGATGCCGCCTTCATATTCGGCCAGGATCTGGTGCGGGTTCACCAGCCCGGCTTTAAGCTGCGCATCGCCGAGCTTGAGCAGAGTCTCTTCGGCGCCGGCCAGAATTTCGCCCGGCGCGTCTTCTCCCAGCAGGGCCCGGTTCATCATGTGCTGCGAGGCGAAGATGATGCGCCGCAGCAGGGCTTTGTCCTTGACCAGCCGAATGTAGCCGTCGAGGTTGGGAATTTGCGGCAGGCCGTCGTCGAGCGAGACCAGGTAGCTGAGGCCGTCACATGCCTCGAGCTCGTTAAACTTCATCAACTCGTTGGCGACGGTAATGCGGTCGATCTTCTCGCCGCGGTCCTGAAGGTCGCCCATCCGCTTGAAAATGCGGCGGTGCTTCTCCAGGCTGAAATCGTCCGGCTCCAGGGTCCCGGCGGCTTGGACGAATAGCGCGTCGTCGAGCAGGATGGAACCGAGCACAAAGCGCTCAGCGTCCTGATTGGATGGGAGGCCTTTATCGACAGAGATACTGGGCGCGGACATGGACGACTGGTTCAGGGTAGATCCACCGTGTTCGCCAGGCATAGCCATAGAACCAATCGAGGCCGAAATGTCTGTGGATGGCCGTACCGCTCTCGAATCACCAGATGGCACGCCGAATCAACAGGCGTGCACCGGTTTTCCACAGGTTACAAAAAAACATTTGTTGATTAATCTGTTGTAGCAAATTTTTGAGGAGCAAGAATGGGGTGGTTCGGTCTTACCGACGCTGGCGTCACCGCGCTTGCATTGCCTTCTGAATGCTCGCGATGTTCTTGCGGGCGTAGTCGGATTCGCTCAGGTCCGGATTGATCGCCAGCATTTCCTGGAAGTGGCGGAGGGCGGGATCTAACTCCGCTACGCTGCCGGCCTGCACGGCTTTGCGCATGTAAGAGAGGCCCAGCGCATAGTGGGCATACGGGTCCTTCGCATCGTACGTAAGGGACTTCGTGCAATTGGCAATCGCCTGGTCGAAGTTGGCCAGGTTGCGCTCGCAATCGCAGATGCCGAAGTAAGCCAGACTGCGTAGATCCTTCCAAATGTCCTGCTGGGCGGCGTGGCTCCTTTTTCCGAATCCAGCCAGAAACCCTAACACGTAGTAATTGAGCTGGCCCGCCATCTTACTATCGAAGTTGCTGAGTTGCAGGTATTGGTTGTACTCGGAACGGGCATCGGCGTAGCTGCCGCTCAAGCGCAGGCTGTCGGCTAACCAGAGATGCGGCTCGGCGTTCTTGGGAGTCAGCTTGATGGCTTTGCGAGCGGAATCGATGGACTGCGGATACAGCTGTTTCAAACGATAGGCTTGGGCCTGCAGGGTTAGTGCGACGGCATGATTCGGCTCGCGTTGCAGTACGATATTGAACTGGCGAATGGCCTCATCCACGCTCCCGATATCCAGCAGCATGCCGCCGTAGTTGGCATGCGCCTCCAGGTAATCCGGGTCAATCGCGATGGCTTTCTTGTAATACTCCTGCGCCTTATCCTGATCGAAAAGAGCGTTGTAAGTGAGGCCCAGATAGAACGCCGCCTGGCTATAAGTCGGGTCGATTTCGAGCGCCTTCTCGAATAACTCGGCCGCCTTGCGGTAATTTTGCTCGTAACCCTTTTGGTAGTACTCCAGCCCTTTGTCGAGCGAGTCATTGGCAGCTTTGTTGCGGCGGCGCGCAATGAGTATCTTGATGCTGACTGTGGACTCCTGGCCGGGGTACACCGTCTCCTGGCGCGGCCCGTCGGGCTCGTATCCGAGTTTGACCCCTTTAATGCTGTGCTCGCCCGGGGGCAGGCCCGGAACCGAAATTGGCTTGGCCTTGGAGGCGACGCCGACCGATTTGCCATCCACAAATACTTCCACTTCGTCCATGTTGGCTTCGATCACCAGAGAGCCGAATTTCGGGGCTGGCGGCGCGGCCGGCGCGGCTCCCGCAGGCACCCACGCGAGCAGCATGTTGGGATCGAAGCTGCCCTTCTCGGAGGTCGGATTCTGCTGACCGCTGGTGGCTTCGCGAACGTTGGTATGGACGTATTCGGCCAACTCGTCGGCACTGACAATCCCGTCGTGGTTGTCGTCCGCGGCGCCTTCCAGCCCCTTGACCACGTAGTAAGTAAAGACGCCGTGGCCGCCTTCGAGTTCGGGGCTTTCAAAGGAGCGCTCGCGGTCGCGGCTGGCAGTAAGTGAAAACAGCGACTTATTCAGATCGCCCAAAGTGCGATTCAGGTTCTGTGTATCTTCCGGCGAGATCGCGCCGCTGTGACAGGAGTCAGTCAGCAGGATCTTCGACTTCGCCTTGATTTTGCTGCCGATGACGGAGCCCAGCTCGTCCATGGGATAAGCGGTAGCCGTGAGGTTCTTCAGATCGACGTCATACGGCGCCAGATATCCCTTGCCCTGATCGACGAATCCGTGGCCGGCGAAGTAGATCAGAACACGGTCATCGTCCTTCGCCACAGTCGGGAGCCAGCCGTCGATTTCGCGCCGCAGACCGGCCAGCGTAGCATTGGGCCCGGTCAACATGTGGACGTTTTCGGCTTTGAAGTTGCCGCCTTCCGGACTGATCAGAATGGTGTAGATGGACTGCGCGTCGCGTTCGGAGAATTGGAGCTGGAGATTAGCGGGCAGCTTCTGGTAGTTGGAGATGCCCACAATCACGGCGTAGCTGCGCGGTATGGCGACGGGCTTGGGCGCGGCCGGTTGGGCGGCCTCGGGCTCGATCTTTTCAATCTTCAGATCGCGCTGCTGTTTGGTTTGAGCCGCGGCCAGCGCGGCGCAAGTGAGGAAGAACGCAATTCTCTGGAAACGCATCACAATCACCTATGCGCCAGGCGGAATTCGTAGATCACCGGCCCGGCCAGAGGCCCTGGCGACGAGATAACGGAGGTATCCCTCTGGCGGAGGAACAGCAGCTTGCCATCGCTCTGATCGGCAGCCCCGGCCAGGTTCTGCGGCAGTTCGACATCGCGCGGCACCAGCTTCGGGCCCGCGGAATGATCGATGCAGTCGCCGCGAGAGCGCAGAATGGCGTCGTCGCAACGGGGGATGAGCGTGGGCGGCGCCGCGGTCTTTCCGCTAGGTGGCGTGGAGTACCGGGGCGGACCATCCGTCAAGCGCGCGGGAGTGATCAGCCAGTACACTACCTCGTGGCCGGCCGGCCCGGCAATGCGAAAAACGCTGGACGTCGCCGGAATCTGATACTCCTTGCCGGCGACGACCCGGTTATCCTGCCCGGTCTCCACGCGCGGAAACAGTTGTTCATATTTGCCCGAAGTGCTCTGGTTCATCACGTACAGGTAGCCGTCAAAACTGCTGCGGAAGCGGAACCGAATGCGGTCGGCCTGCTCCAACACCAACGCCGGATCGATGGAATGCCACGAACCGCCATCGAAGCGATCGAGCATGATTTCCATGCGCTGCGTTCCCTCGGCCTTATCCCCTTCGGCGGCAAAGTGGCTTTGGGCAAACGCCGCCAGGGTAAGCGTGGAAATGACGGCCAGCCTGAGTATCATTGGTGCACCAGTTGGACGTCGGCTACCACGCGCGAGTCGGAACTGCCCGTTGGATTCACCACGTAGACGGCCTCTTCCTTGCGCGGTCCCGGGGTATTTTCGTCGACGTGTTCGATGACCAGATCGCGGCTGTACGTTTGGCGCAGCCGGCCGACGGTCATATCGTCGATCTTGGCGCTCGCCATGACCAGCAGCGTTTTGCCTTTAGCCGGCTCCTCTTTCTTTACGGCGGGGGTGGTCGCACCGCCTTGCAACGAGTAGATTACTTTTTCGAGGTCGGGCTCGGGCACGCGCGACAGGATGATAAACAGCTTTTCGATGCCGGGTTGTTCGTCGAATAAGATGCGCGATTTCGGCGGCATGATGTAAGTCTTGAATCCGTCGACCTGATTACTGCCCGATTCCACCTCCGAAGAGGGGAACATTGGCTTCCAAGTCCCGCTCGAACCTTGACTAATGATGTAGAGATAGCCGGTTTGATTGGTTTGTACGTTGATCTGGATGCGATCGCCGGCGTGGAAAACGCTGCTAACCGGGATTTCGTTCATGTTATCGCCGGACTTCTTGAGGATGCTGTACTTCAGACCCAACGGCAGGCCGGCCGATGAAGAGGGGGAACCCACCGTTGCCGAGGCGGAGACGATGCGCGTGCCATCCGCCAGCTGCGCGGACTGCGTGGACGGCGCTGACTGCGACGACGGTTGCGCTGACTGCGATGGCTGCTGCGACCTCACCGCTGGTGTAGTCTTCTTGTCGGCACTTGCGACCTCGGTGCGCGCGGCTTTCTGAGCGGGAGGTGGCGTGCTCTTCCCCTGCGCTTGGGCCGGCTCAGCTTTCGCAGGTGTCTGTACGGCTGAATAGAATAGTTCGCGAGCGGTAAGATGACGCGTTGGTTGTTCTTGTGCGCCGGCTGCGAAAACAAAACAAGTGGTAAGGAGTAAACCTGATTTCAACAGCATGGATTTCTATCCGATCCGAAGATCGCCCCCTTGTACACGATAACACCTAAGTTCTAATGAGGGCACAGAAAGCACTAGGGGTACGGTACTATCTGCAGAAGAACAAGCTGCCTTTGCTGCCTACGTGTACAATCCCATGCGCTGTTTCACCAGGCGGACAGTGCTTTCCGCAACGGGGGTAACTCGCTCGGCTCCCTCCTTGAGGATGTTATCCAAATAGGCACGGTCCGATGTTATCTGACGATAGCGTTCCTGAAACGGCTCCAGGTGCGAGACGACCATCTCCGCTACCTGCTTCTTGAGATCGCCATAGCGCATGCCGTTGAAGTGCTGCTTCATCTGCTCATCGCTCCAGCCCGAGAACGCTTGGAAAATCGAAAGCAGGTTGAGAACCCCGGCGCCGGCCGTTTCGAGATCGACGCACGGTAGCGAATCGGTAGTGGCGCGCATGATGGTTTTGCGGATCTTGTCGGGCGGGTCCAGCAGCGCCACTGCGTGATTCGCGCCGGCCGCCGACTTACTCATCTTTTGCGTCGGGTCGTCCAGCCCCATGACTCGCGCGCCCACGGCAGGCAGGCTCGTGTCCGGCACCACGAACGTATCGCCGTAAAGCGAATTGAAGCGCTCGGCGATGTCGCGCGTCAGCTCCAGGTGTTGCGCCTGGTCTTCACCGACGGGGACGATGCCGGCCTGATAGAGTAGGATGTCCGCGGCCATCAGGACCGGATATTGAAGCAGGCCGTCGCCGACGGATTCCTGTTTGGCGGCCTTGGCTTTGTACTGCGTCATGCGTTCCAGCCACCCTAGCGGGGTCACGCAGGTAAGCATCCAAGCCAGCTCGGCGTGGCCGGAGACCGCCGACTGCACCATGATCGAGCACACTTTGGGGTCGATACCGGCCGCCAGGTAGAGCCCGGCGATTTCGCGAATCTTGGCCTGCAGTTCCGCCGGGTCCTGATAGACCGTGATGGCGTGGAGATCGACAATGCAGAAGATGCATTCGTAGTCGTTTTGAATGCGGACCCAGTTCTTTAGGGCGCCCAGATAGTTTCCGATGTGAAGATTCCCGGATGGCTGCATCCCGGAAAGGACTCGTGTTTTCATGTTTAAGGGAACGGGAGTAATCCCTATCGTAGACAATTTCGAAGTAACCGTGGAGAAGCTGGTCTATGGCGGCGATGGATTGGGTCGCGTGGACGGGCGAGTGGTGCTGGCGCCGTACGTGCTGCCGGGCGAGCGGATCCGAGCCCAAGCCGAGCAGGAGAAACCCGGTCTGGTGCGTGCCCGCGCGTTGGAGGTGCTCGAACCATCGGTCGAGCGAGTGGCGGCCCCTTGCCCGTATTTCGGCCGATGCGGTGGATGCCACTACCAGCACGCGCCGTACGAGGTTCAACTGGCTGCCAAGCGCGCGATCCTGGAAGAGGCGCTGCGCCGGCTCGGCAAGTTGGAGCCGCCGGAGGACATCGAAGTCGTTGCCGCGGAGCCGTGGGGATACCGCAACCGAACGCAGCTTCACATCGAAGGACGCCAGATCGGTTACCGCGAGGCGCGCTCTCATAAGATCGTCGCAATCGACAGCTGCCCCATCAGTTCGCCGAAACTGAACGAGACGATCGCCAGTTTGAACAAGATGGTACGCCACCGCCGCTGGCCGCGCTTCGTGCGGTCGCTTGAAATCTTTACCGACGAGCAGCACGTGCAGTTGAACGTGGTGGATACCGCGCAACCGGTGGCGCGCCGCTTCTTCGATTGGTGCGCGGAAGAAATTCCGGGCATGGTCATGGGATCGCTCGACTACGCAGGCCGGTTTCGCGTGAGCAGCAACGCCTTTTTTCAAATCAATCGTTTCCTGGTGGATCGCCTGGTTGCAGCGGCCGTAGAGGGCTCACAAGGCGAGACGGCCGTGGATCTGTATGCGGGGGTAGGACTGTTCGCGCTGGCCCTGGCTGATCGGTTTCGCGAGGTGGTCGCCGTGGAATCGGGGTCGGGAGCGGTGCGCGATCTCGAGTTCAATGCCGGGCGTGCTGGACGCGCCAACATCCGGGCCGAGCAGACCACTACTGAAGCGTACTTGGAAAATCTCACCAGTGCGCCCGATCTTGTCTTGCTCGATCCACCGCGCGCCGGACTGGGCAAGACCGTGGTCGCGCGCCTGGGCGACTTAAAGCCGCGCGCCATCACCTTAGTTTCTTGCGATCCTACGACGCTGGCTCGCGATTTGACGGGTCTGGCAGCAGCCGGTTATCGCATCCAAAAGATCACGTTGATCGACCTCTTTCCGCAAACTTATCATTTGGAAACGATCGTGAAGATGGCCGTGTAGTTATGGCAAGGAGACCATGGTGGACCTCGCTGGCAAAGTAGCGGTAGTGACGGGAGCCGGCCGGGATGGATCGGGACGAGCGATTGCCCGCCGCCTGGCCCGCGGTGGCGCGACAGTAGTGGTCTCGGATATCAACGGAACGGGAGGTCTCGAAACCGTCCGGCAGATCGAGCAGACCGGCGGAAGAGCAGCGTTCTGCGCCTGCGACGTTCGCAGCGAGGAGCAATTGCGCCGGTTGATCGTCTTTGCCGAGGATACCTTCGGCAGTCTCGGCATCCTGGTAAACAATGCCTCTGCGCCGGTGCACTTTGATGAGCCGCTCGAGCACTGGGCCGATGCCATCCAGACCGATCTGTTCGGGGCTATCTACGGGACGCGCCTCGCGATTGAGGCCATGCGGCGCGCTGGAGGAGGCGCCATCGTGAACATGAGTTCGATCTCAGCGTTGTGGCACGGCCGCAAAGGCCGGTCGCCGGCGTATGACGTGGCTAAAGCGGGAGTCATTCGCCTGACCACCACGCTGGCCTGGCTGGCGGAAAAGGAACACATCCGCGTCAACTGCCTGGCGCCCGGCTGGATCGCTACGGCGGAGCTACGGGCATTTTGGGAGCCGCTGACGCCCGAACAACGCCGTGCACGCGGCGCGCCCGAGCGGCTGTTGCAGCTGGACGAGGTGGCAGATGCCGTGGTGCGGCTGGCTACCGATGAGTCGCTGGCCGGACGAGTGCTGGTGTGGTGGTCGGATGATTCTCCCGGGCTGATTCCGTGGCGCGATCCGGGTTACGCCGCCCTCGCCGCCTGGTAAGTTACACCCGCGCCGTCAGCCGTCGCCGCAAAAGGTCCAGCGCCATCTGCGAGGCAAACATTCGGATGCGGTTGCGGTCGCCGATGAATTGCCGCTGCAGCACTTGCACGCCTTCCAGACTCGCTAAACCGATAAACGTCGTGCCCACCGGCTTGGATTCGCTGCCGCCTTCCGGACCGGCCACGCCCGTGATGGACAGCGCATACGTCGAATTGGCGCGCCGCCGGGCGCCGATCGCCATGGCTTCGGCTGCCTCTTTGCTCACCGCGCCGTGCTCGGCAAGTATTTCCGGAGTCACGCCGAGCAACTCGATCTTCAGTTCGTTGCTGTAAGTAATGAAGCCGCCGACAAAATAGTCCGAACTGCCCGGTATCGAGGTAAACCGCTCGCCCAGCAATCCCCCGGTGCAGCTTTCCGCCACCGCCACAGTGGCCCGGTTCTGTCGCAGCAGGTCGCCCACCACGGCCTCGATCGGCTGGCCGTTGCGTGAATAGATGCGATCGCCCAGCAGCAGTTCGATCGGTCCGGCCACTTCGGCAAGCAGCGCGTTGGCTTCCCCTTCCGTAACGCACCGCGCGCGCAAATGGATCTGGATATCGCCGGCGGCGGCCAGTATGGTGGTCGCCGGATTCTCGTACTTCTTGTAGACCGGCGCGATGAGCTGGTCGAGGTCCGATTCGCCCATGCCGGCCACGCGCAGTTCGATGGTGCGGATCACCTGTGGCGGAGCCAGGCGTGCGATGCGCGGCAGACACTGGCGCTCGAACATGGCTTTGAGCTCGTGCGGCGGCCCGGGAAGCAGCAATACCACGGCGCCGGATTCCACCAGCCATTGCCCGGGTGCCGTGCCGCGGTCATTGGCCAGAATATCGGCGCCTTCAATGACGAACGCCTGCCGCTTGTTCACCTCGGCCATCTTGCGCTTCAGCTTGGCAAAACGCTCCGCCAGGGCCTCGGCGATTTCCGGGTGGTAGATGAGTTTGCGATCGAGCGCTTGCGCCACAGCGTCGCGGGTGAGGTCGTCTTCCGTGGGACCAAGGCCGCCCGAGAGGATCACCAGTTCCGACCGCGAAACCGCCAGCCGGACCGCGCTGGCGAGGCGCTCCAGGTGGTCGCCCACCACGAACTTGCCGACCACTTCCACGCCCAGGTTATTCAACTCAGCGGTGAGGTAGAGGGAGTTCGTATCGACGCGCTCAGGCGTCAACATTTCCGAACCGACCGCGACGATTTCAGCGTTCATCCGTTGAGCGGGCGCCCTTTGATGCCGACATCGATGCGATAGAGCGCGTTCGTAGTGGTGACCACCAAAGCGCGCGAGGGGCTGAAAGCCAGGCCAACGATTCCGGGTCCGGAGACGAACAAGTCGGCGCGCCGGTCTGGATAGATGCGGACCACACCCCTGCGGCCCGACAGCGAACTTGCCACATACAGCCGGCCCTGGTCATCGAACGCCAGGCCCTGCGGGCGGCCCAGGCCGCGGTAGAAGACTTCCGTTTCCCCTTCTTGCGAGATGCGATACACGGCGTCGAAGCTCGACGTGGTGGGGCCGGTGACATACAGGTAATCGTCCGGCCCAAACGCCAGGTGGTAGGCGGCGAGGGAAGGCTCCAGCGTCGCGAAGACAAAGATTTGCCGGTTGGGGCTGATCTTGAAAATAGTGCCGCTGCGATCGCCCACATACAGGTTGTGGTGGCTATCGAAGGCGGTGCCGGTGGCCACGCCCATGCCCTCCACATACGTGGACATGTTGCCAGTGGGCGTCGCCTGGTAAACGATGCCATCGTGGCGGCTGGAGATGTAGAGCATGCCCTCGGCATCAAACGCCAGCCCATGGGCGTTCATCAGATCGTTGATGAACGGCTTCATGGTGAAGTTCAAATCCACCTTATATACGGCCACCGGAACCTTCTGGCCGCGCGTTCCGCTGAACGTTGTGTAGATATTGCCGAACGAATCGATAGCCGGATTCCCGACGGGATGCAGGTTGTCGGCGATCATCACACCGACGTCGCAAGCCCAGGAATCGCTGGATTGTTCGCCGTTTTCGATAACCAGCTCGCCGGCTGTGGCGCCCTCCGGAACCTTGGCGATGATGAACGAATCGGAACCGATGATCAGGGGTGCAACGATGTCGCCGATGACGACGCGAGGCCGTTCGGCTTTCACAAATCCTTTGCCCCGAATCTGCAGCTCACCTCCGGCAATGGCGGCGGGCGGCGTGACTTGGGAAATTTGGGGCCTGGGTTCAGAAGCTTTCCGAAGGGGCATTCAATACAGATTGAAGCATCCCGCCAGAAATAACACAAGTGCCGCGTAACACCCGGCCATCAGGTCGTCGGCCATGACGCCGGTCCCTTCCGGCAGCGCTTCCAGTTGTCTCACGGGCGTCGGTTTCCAAATGTCGAACAGGCGGAACAGTGCAAAAGCCGCCAACGGAATGCTCTAGGATCGAAGCCTGCCGTTCACCTTCGGCCGTGGACAGCGACCCCACAGTTTCCAGAAACTTCGTTTTTTCAGACTGAACCAGCACTTGTCCGCGTCGGCGACTGCACTACCAAGCGCTCGCGAGGGTGCAACAGCCTTTGACCTTCACCCTTCGTCAGGGAAACTCGATCATCACATTCCGCGAGGCCCTGTAGACGAGAAAAGGGGCGACAAATAGAGAGGCTTCTGACACCAGCATACGAATTGCGTAGGTAAACAAATCCAATAGCCGCGGAGGCGTCCTCCCAAGCTGGTAGGCGTAGTCCCTCAGCAGCGCATAATTGCGTGGGACGAGTACAATGCCGATCAGTTGGAATACGAGCATTAACCCGAGCGCGATGACGGTCATGGCGCTCACCTCACGCAGCAGCCGGTCGACCTGGATGTCCTCGGATGGCTCGTCGCTGGGATCGCGCGAAAGCGCAATCAGCAACGCGATCGAGAAGACACTCAGGAGCAAGTCGATCACGTTAGTGGCGCAGGCTATCGTAAAGGGGTCCCGCGCCGCATTCCACATACTGGCCGCTCCGTTCCACCAGTCCAACTTTCTCGTGACGGCCCAATCGTTGAGCAACGCGCTGAGTCGCGCTGGCAATTCCGCAGCCAGGATGATTCCCTGTACCAGTGCCGCCGCACGGCCCAGAAACCGCAATTGCCGGGAGACTTGCAGCGTTCCTCGATCGTAATACAGCGCAAAATAGAACAGCAGCCCTACACCGGTTACAACCACGGCGGTTTACCACGTCGCCGCCACCGCCGAGGGTCTCGTTGATGTAGAGCTTGAGCCTGGCATACTCAAAAACCTCCATAGGGCGGTACTGGTCGAGTTCCACCAAGACGTCACTGTCGCTGTCAATCCTGGCTTCTCCGCGCGAGACCGAGCCGAACACCGCGGCGTGGGACACTCCGAGCCGCGGCAACTTCCCTTCGTAAGAACGCGGCGCCTCCAGAACGGTGCTCAATGTGCTAGTCATCTGCAACGCACGCAGTTCTCGCGTCAGTACAACCCGAACCATCCCGCCACAAATAACACAAGTGCCGCGTAACACCCGGCCATCAGGTCGTCGGCCACGATGCCGGTCCCTTCCGGCAGCGCTTCCAGTTGTCTCACCGGCGGCGGTTTCCAGATGTCGAAGAGGCGGAACAGCGCAAAGGCTGCCAGGTAACTCTTCCAGTGGAACGGATGCGCCCCGGCCAGCGCGATCCATTGGCCAAGGACTTCATCCACCACTACGATTTGAGGATCCTTGAGTTTCGACGCCCGCGCTGTGATGGTGGCGGCCCAGATTGCCGGCGCCGTCCCGACCGCAGCCAGCAAGAGAAAATGCCACCAGGCGAAACCGGCGAGCTCATGTAGCGCCACTCCGATGGCCAGCCCTGCCAGGGAACCGGCTGTGCCGGGAGCGAACGGAGAGTAGCCGCATCCGAACCAGGTGGAAAGTAGAGCGGCGACCCTACTCTTCATCCTGTTCGTCGCGAATCGCTTCGGGCGGTGCCGGCGTTGAGATCACGTACTTCTCTGAGGCCCAGTTGCCGAGATCGAGAATGCGGCAGCGCTCGCTGCAGAACGGAAAGTCGCTCGTTCCGAGCGCTACTTCCTTTTTACAAATCGGACAGCGGATCATGCTAAAACCGGAGAAATGTTGATGAGCGGTTCGGCCGGAAACCGGGGAGCAGTTTCGGTGGCCGGAAGCAGCGTTCCCACCAGATCGTAATCGTGGGATTCGGTAATGCGGAGCCGGCGGATCTCGCCGGAGCGTGGTTCGGCGCCTTCGAAATCGTTGATGAGGGCAACGCCGTCGATTCCGGGCGCTTGCGTGGACAGGCGTGCCTCCCAGAGCAGGTCGGTCTCTTGAGAGCGGCCCTCCACCAAGACGGCCCGCTCGGCGCCCACCAGTTCGCGGTTGCGGGCGCGGGCAATCTTGCGCTGAATGGCCATCACACGGCGCTTGCGATTCTGGATGGTGCGGCCGTCCACCTTGCCATCCAGCGCGTAGCTGGCGCTGGTATCTTCGTCGGAGTAGGCGAACACCCCCAGGTTGTCGAATCGCGCAGCCTCCACGAATTGGCAAAGCTCCGCAAAATTTTCGGCGGTCTCACCAGGGAAGCCCACGATCATGCTGGTACGTATGGCCACGCCCGGAATCGTGCGGCGAACCCGCTCCAGCAGTTTCAGGAAGATGTCGCCCGATGCGCCGCGCTTCATGCGCTTAAGAACGCGCGCACTGGCATGCTGCAGCGGCATGTCGATGTACTTAACCAACGCGGGGTGAGCGGCCATGGTATCGAGCAGCCGCTGCGTCACTTTATTCGGATACGCGTAGAGAAACCGGACCCACTTCTCGTGCGGCGTTTCGATTTCGGCCAGCCGCGCCAGAAGCTCCGCCAGCCCGTTCTGCAGGCCCAGATCTTCGCCATAGCAGGTGGTGTCCTGGCCGATCAGGTTGATCTCGCGAACGCCTTGCTGGAACAAACGCGTGGCTTCGGAAATAACCGACTCGAAGCGCCGGCTACGGAACTGGCCGCGGTACTGTGGAATGACGCAAAACGTACACGGATGATCGCAGCCCTCCGCGATCTTGATATACGCGAAGTGCCGCGGCGTGGAGAGTACGCGCGGAGTCAGGTCGTGATAGAGGTAAGGCTCCAGCGGATTCTGCGGGGCATCTTCGCCTTCACATAACGCAACAATCTTGTCCAGCTCATTGGTTCCGATCAGCGCGTCAACTTCGGGCAGGTCCTTACGAATGTCGCCGCGGTAACGCTCCACCAGGCAGCCCGCCACGATCAACTTGCGGGCGCGGCCCACCTTTTTGTATTCCGCCATCTCGAGGATGGTGTCGATGGATTCCTTTTTCGCGGGATCGATAAAGCTGCAGGTGTTGACCACCAGGACTTCGGCCTGGTCCGGATGCGGCGTGAGCTCATGGCCCTTGGCCACGAGCTGGCCCATCATGACCTCGCTATCGACCAGGTTTTTGGGGCAGCCCAGACTGATGAAACCGACTTTCAAAGCATGTATCCAAGAGACGGGAGTTCTCTTTAGGATAGCATTGGCGCGGGATCACGAGCTTCCGATGAGCACGCCCGTAACAAACACGAGCACGCCGCCCAGTCCCACCTGCAACGCCGCCGTAAGGGGCTTCGTATCCATGTATTTAGCCCGCACCCAAGTAATGACGCCGAGTTCCACAACCACTACGATCATCGCGGCGGTCATCGCCACTGAAAACTCAGGAATCAGAAACGGCAAAGTGTGGCCAATGCCGCCCAGGGCCGTCATCAAGCCGCAAACCAGGCCGCGGACCCAGGGATGGCCCCGGCCGGTAAGGGTGCCATCATCGGAGAGTGCCTCGGCGAATCCCATGCTGATGCCCGCCCCCACCGACGCGGCCAGGCCGACCAGAAACGCATCCCATGGCTTGTGGGTGGCCAGGGCCGCGGCAAAGACCGGCGCCAGGGTTGAGACCGAGCCGTCCATCAATCCCGCCAACCCCGGCTGGACGATTTGCAGCACGAAGAGCCGCCGGTTGGCCTCGTCCTCCTGCTGTCGCGCAGTGCGGGGCAACTTCTCTTCGCCCAGTTCTTCGGCGCGGTCCTCATGGATGCGCTCTTCCTGAGCCAGGTCGTCCAGCAGTTGGCGCACGCTGGCATCTTGTGTCCGCGCGGCCGCTCGCTCGTAGAATCTGCGCGTCTCCACCTCCATGGCGGCGGCCTGGCTGCGCACCGTATCCAGGCCGAGCGGGCGCACCAGCCATACGGGCTTGCGGTTCACGAAGCCGCGCACGTCCTGGCGGCGGACCAGCGGGATGTGGTCGCCAAACTTTTCGCGGTAGAGTTCGATGAGCCGGCGCCGATGGCCCGATTCCTCTTCGCGCATGCCCGTAAACACGGCCGCGGACGCGGGAAAATCCTGCCGCAGCCCTTCGGCGAAATCGGCGTAAACCCGCTCGTCCTCTTCCTCTAAGGAAATCGCCAGGGCGAGAATCTCGCGTTCGGTCAGGCTTTGAAAATCGCGCATATTTCATTATGCGCGGACATCGGGCGCTGCGCTGGCCCGGCTATGGCGGAGACCCGCCAGAAGCGCGGAACAGGTACAATCGGCTTGTGTACCGCCTGCTTGCCTTTGCGCTGATTTCCATGCTTGCGGATGCCGCCGAAATTACCATTGACCACGTGTCAGTCGCCGGACGGGACGTCAAAGCGATGCAGGCCAAACTGGCCGCGGCCGGAATTCCATCCGCATATGGAGGGCCGCACAAGAACCACGCCACCGAGATGGCCCTAACCAGTTTCCCGGACGGTTCGTATTTGGAATTAATCGCTTTGCAGTCGAATGCCGACCCTGCGACTGTGGCCGCGCACACATGGTCGAAGAAGTTGCAGGAAGACGGCGGACCGTGTGCCTGGGCGGCGCGAACCAAGGACATGGGCGCGGAATTGAAACGGTTGCAGGCGGCAGGCATAACCGTGTCGATGCCTGAGCGGGCCGGGCGCCAACGACCCGACGGGGTGAAGTTGGAGTGGGAAACGGCGCAAGTCGGCGCCGAGCCGAACGGCACCTTTTTTCCGTTCTTAATTCACGACTTCACGCCACGCGAAGCCCGGGCCTTTCCCAGCGGCAAGCCGCTGGTGAAAAACGTCACCGGCGTACTGCGAATCGTGATCGCAGTCCGCAACCTTGACGAAGCTACTAAACGATATCGCGCCGCCTACAACCTTACTGATCCGATTAAGCAGGTGGATCAAAGCTTCGGCGCGCATCTCGCCTTACTGGGCAATACTCCCGTAGTCCTGGCGGCCCCGCTGAATGCGGAGTCGTGGCTCAACGACCGAATTGAGCGGTTCGGTGAAGGGCCATGCGCGTTTGTTCTGGGCGCGAAGCCGTCCGCGCACTACTTCGCCGCGTCGAAAACCCGCTGGTTTGGTACCGATATATCGTGGTCCGACACCGAGAAGCTAGGGTGGCGCCTGGGATTTCAGAGCGTTCCATAGAAGGTCAATCTCGCATGAAGAAAATTACGATCTGCCTGTTATTCGTCTGTGGCGTTTTCCGGGCCAGAGGCGCGGATCTCACCATTCCCGTAGAGTCGTACAAACTGGCCAATGGCCTGCGCGTGATTCTCTCCAAAGACAATGCCGTTCCGGTGGTCACGGTATACATGATCTACGACGTGGGCGCGCGCTCTGAGGAGAAGGGCCGCACGGGCTTTGCGCATCTGTTCGAACACATGATGTTCGAGGGTTCCAAGAACGTTCCCAAAGGAATGCACTTCGCGACCGTGGAATCGAACGGCGGGACCCTGAACGGTTCCACTCATCCCGATTTCACGGACTACTTCGAAATGCTGCCCTCCAACAAACTCGCCACGGCGCTCTGGCTCGAGTCGGACCGCATGCGCAGCCTGGCCATCAACGACGAGAATCTCAAGAACCAGAAGGAGGCCGTGAAGCAGGAGCGCCGCCTGAGCTTCGACAATCAGCCATACAGCACCGCGATTGTGGATGTCTGGCCGACGTTGATGTTCCGCAACTGGCAGAGTTCTCATTCGCTCATCGGTTCATTCGAAGACCTAAACTCTTCCAGCGTGGAAGACGTTTCCAAATTCTTCAAGACCTACTACGCGCCCAACAATGCCGCGCTGGTACTGGTGGGCGACATCCAAATTCCCGAGGCGAAGAAGCTGGTCGAAACGTATTTCGGTGACATACCATCGCAACCGCAGCCCAAGCGGCCGGACCTGTCTGAGCCCGCCGGTTTCCAGGCGCGCAAGGAGACTTACAGGGATCCGCTGGCCCGCGTGCCGGGGCTGGTCATTGGGTATCCCGGGCCGAAGCGGCGCTCGCCCGACTACTACGCCCTGAACATGATCGATGCCGTTCTGACGGGCGGCGACAGCTCACGTTTCCGTCTGAACCTGGTGAAAGGTAAAAAGTCCGTGATCCAGTATGAGGCGAACCTCGGCTGGCCATTTGCCAGCGCGGTGGATTACCGGGATCCCGAGCCATACGCAATTTTCATTCTTTACAATCCCACCTTTACCGCAGACCAGATGGTTTCTCAGGTGCAGGATGAGATCGCGAAATTACAGAACGAGCCAATGGCTGCCAAGGACCTGGATCGAGTCAAGACGCAGGTGCGAGCCCAGCGGATCAAGGAGCTGCAGAGCTCGATGAGCCGAGCCCGGACGCTGGCGCAGTATACGCTGGCGGATGGTAAACCGGAACTGATCAACACCGAACTGGATGCGATGCTGGCGGTGACACCCGCGCAGATCCAGGCGGCGGCTAAGAAATATCTCAGCCCGGACCGCCGGGCCGTACTGCAAATCGACCCCGCACCTCAGAGCGGCTCGGCCCCGCAGAAGGAGGATAAGTGATGCTGCAAAGATCGCTTTTGATCCTGGCGCTAGCCGCGGTGGAGCTAGCCGCTCAGACGGTGGATCGCACCAGGCCGCCGCAGACTCCGCCAATCCCTTCTTACAAATTGCCGCCAGTTTATGAAACCAAGCTGCCCAACGGCCTGGGAATCGTGCTGGTAGAGGATTCTCGTTTTCCGTTGGTGACCACTCGCCTGAACTTTCGCGCCGGAACCAAGTTCGATCCTTCGGATCGGCCGGGACTCGCCGAAGCCGCAGCGTCGCTGCTCAACGAAGGCACCAAGACGCGCACGTCGCGGCAGATCTCCGAAGAGACCGATGCCATGGGCGGCTCCTTAAACGCCGCGGCGGGTCCGGATTCGCTGACGATCTCGGGAAGCGCTGTGTCCGAAAGCCTGTCGCGGCTTCTAACACTGCTGGCGGATGTGACCCTGAATGCGACTTTTCCGCCGGAAGAGGTGGATCTTTACAAGCAGAACCGCATCCAGAACTTGCGCGCCGAGCGAGCCGAACCCAGCTTTCAAGCCAGGGAGAAGCTGTCGGAAGCGATTTACGGTTCGTCTCCGTATGCGCACGTCGCTCCTACCGTGCAGGCCATAGGGAAGCTGGATAGCAAGGTGATCGCGGCGTTCCGTGATACTTACCTCGCGCCAAACAATGCCACCTTGCTGGTAATCGGGCGACTTCCGGCACGCGCCGAGTTGATCAAGACTGTCACCCAGCTCTTCGGTTCCTGGCAGCAACGGCAGCTTCCGGCTGCGCCTGATATGGCTACGCCCGCGCCCCACCGGCAGATCATCCTGGTAGACCGGCCGGGATCCGTGCAAGCCGACATTCACGTGGGAAGGGCCGCGCCCACACGCCTGAGCAACGACTACTTTCCCCTAATGGTTGGCAATAGTGTGTTGGGCAACGGAGCCAACTCCCGCATGTTCCGCAACATTCGCGAAAAGGAAGGCTTCGCCTACGACGCTCACACGGAATACAACACCAAGCGTGATGCTGCCGACCTGGCCGCGGTAACGCAAGTGCGCAACGAAGTGATCGAGCCGGCGTTGCGGGCCGTGTTCGCCGAACTGGAAAACATGGCAAGCGCCCCGGTTCCGTCCCAAGAACTGACCGACACCAAGAATTACCTCTCCGGCATCTATCTTCTTCGACTCGAGACGCAAGATGGCCTCGCGAACCAATTGAACAACATCCAGACGCTGGGTTTGCCCAACAATTATCTGGAGACCTACACCACGCGCGTGCGCTCCGTTGAGCCCAGCCAGATTCAAGACGTGGCTAAGAAGTACATCGCGCCCGAACAGGACGCGGTTGTGGTAGTGGGCGATGCGAAGAAGATCGGTGACGCAGTCAGGAAATTCGGCGACGTTACGGTAGTCAACGCGGAGTAGCTGACAGCAGCGCTTCCAGTGTCTTTTCCGCTGTGGCTCGCCAGGAGAATGCCGCCGCTCGGAGCGGCCCCGCCGCCGCCAGCCGTTCGCGGATCTCCTGATCATCGGTGACGCGCGCTATAGCCGCGGCCATCGCTTCACAGTCGCGGGGATCGAACTTCAGGGCTGCATCTCCGGCGATGCCGGCCACCGGCTCGATAGCAGAACAGGCCGTCGGGACGCCGGCTGACAATGCTTCCAGAACCGGCAGTCCGAAGCCTTCGAACAGAGTGGGATACACGAAGGCCCAGGCCCGCGCATACAAGTCGTGCAAATCCTCACGCGGGATCCATCCGGGAAAATCGACGGCGTCGCGCAGGCCCAATTGTTGCCGCAGTTCGTGCAGCGGGCCGGTGAAGAAGCCGTGCATCCCGCACACCACCAGACGAAAATCGGGGTGGTTTTGGCGAAAGATAGCAAAGGCCCGCAGCAACCCGTCCAGATTTTTGTGCGGGTGCAGTGTCGCTACGCTCAACAAAAATCGCTCTGGCCGGCGGCGCCGGGCGATCTCGGCGAACGCTGCGTCAACACCGAGGGGCACCACCCGCATCCTGCCTTCGGGGAGCCGGTAGTAAGTCCGCAAGTCCGCTGCAGTCGCGTCCGAATCCGCCAGAACCAGGGACGAGATTCGCGCTGACCAGTAAAGGAAGAAGTTCCAGAACGGCAGATCGAACCAGCGGAAGTATTCGGGATGACGCTTGTGCTGCAGGTCGTGAAACACCGTGACCTGAGGGCATGCGCATAGCAGGGGAGCGGTGAAGCCGGGGTTCAACATCACATCGAGCTTGTGCCGCACCACCTGCAACGGCAGGATGGTTTGTTCCCAGAGGATTCGCGCTGGTCGCGAGACGGCGCGCACTCCCTGCGGCACCAGGGTGAAGTTCGGCGTTAGCGGTGCAAGATCGGGGCCAGTCTCCCGATTCGTAAAGAGGAAGTACTGATTGACCGGATCGATTTGGGCCAAGGCTGCCAGCAGACCGCGCAGGTAGATTTCCGTGCCGCCCACTCCGCCGGGGATCAGGTACAGCGCATTGATGCCGATGCGCAGCGGCGTCATGTCAGTGTCCGGCCTGCAGACGGGCTTGTGCCTGGGCCAAGCCATCCCGGGCCTGCTGGAGCTTCGGATCGAGCGCCAGGGCGCGTTGGAAATCTTGCATCGCGGCTGCGGGCTGATTGGTGGCCATGTGCACCAGCCCTTTGTAGACGTACGTGACGGCGAAACTGGGATCGAGCTGCTCGGCTTTCGCCAAAGCCTCCATAGCTTCAGGCCACTTCGCGAGTTTGCCGTAGATCATGCCGATTTGGGAATACGCGTGAGCTTTAGGTTCGAGTGCCGCCGCCTGCTGTAAGCGGGCCAGGGCGTTGTCCGATTGACCCTGGCAGTCATAGGCCAGTGCCCAGTTCACTAACAGATTGTAGTCCGGAGTCTCGAGTTGCGCAGTCTTTTGATATTCGCCGACGGCTTCCGCGCAGCGCCCCAGGTTGTAATATGCACTGGCAAGCTGGAAATGCGCGCGCGGATTGTCAGGGGACTTCTGTATCGTGTCCTCCCAAAGCGTCAATTCGCTTGACCAGGCTTGCGCGCGCGCGTACGTCAACCCCGCTAAAATCAGCACCAGCACCGCGCACGCCGCCGCCAGTTTGCGACGTTCGAGTTTCAGACGCGGTACCAGATCGAGAGTAATCAGCAGCAGGCCCAGCATCGACAGATACAGGCGCCGCTCGGTAATGGCGTCGCGGATCGGAAAGATGGAAGACGTGGGCGCCATCAGCAGCAGAAAGGCGAAGAAGCCGAACGACGCCAGCCGGTACTTGCGCCGGTAATACCAGGCCAGCCCAGCCAGCGCCACCAGGGCAAGCAGCCCGATAAGGGCGCCGCGATCCAGAATATTCCGCGACATCGGAAACCCCCAGTCGGCGCTCTGGTGCGAGGGAAACGCGAAAAGCCATAGGTACACAAATAGCGCGCGGCACTGGGTGAAGAAGTATTGATACCAGGTGAGGTCCTTGAGCCGAAAACCAACGCTGGAGGAGTATCGAATAATCGGCAGAAAATAGATCAGGCCCGCCAGCGCGCCCGCAGCCATGGGCAAGTAGAGGCGCCAGTTGCGGCGAATGCCTTCGAAAGAAAATCCAGGGTTCCACCAATAGTCGGTTAGTAGCAACAACGCCGGCAGTACGATGGTGTGCTCCTTGGCCAGCAGGGAGGCGGCGAAAACGGCAAGCACCGCGGCCACGTTGCCCCAGGATGCGACCTTATTGGGGCGATACAGAAAAAGGGCGTAAGCCGCCAGAAACAGGAAGACACTGAGCGCTTCGGAGCGGCCGGCCAAATAGGCCACGACTTCGGACTGCACGGGGTGCAACAGGAAGACCGCCGCGGCAAATCCCGCCAGCAAGTTCAACCGCGCTTTCTCCTGTCCGGACCATTCCAGCAAACGCCGCACCACCAGAAACATCATGCCGCTGGCCGCGCAGTGAAGCAGCACGTTGACCACGTGGTAGGAGAACGTGTCTTCGCCCGAGAGATGAACATTGAGCCAATAGGTCAACATCAGCAGTGGCCGTGTGCTGTGAAGCCAGTTTCCTAAGGGATCGTCCCCAGAGAGCGCAAACGGAAGAAAGCTGTCGTCGAAGAGAAATGGGCCGTGGAGCGCGGGTCCGTATACCAGGAAGGCCACCAACGTGGCCGCAGCGCCGATGGCCGCGTACCATCCCCAACTCGCTCGCGGCTGCGCTTGCGCCACGGCCGCCGGCGCGGGAGCGTGGTGCGCGCGGATTTCCCGTCTCTTAGTTGCCATCGCCGCTCTGCAGACTCCTGATATGGTATTCCAGGATGGCTACGCGCTGCGCCAGTGCGATGTTGTCGTCGCGCAGGTGCGAAATGATCACCGAAAAGCGGAAAAACATCAGCAGAAATACCGCGCCTGCGATCAACAGTAGCGCCACTGGCGGGTCCACCAGGCCCATGGAGCGGGCGATGGCCTGGAGCAATGCCTGATTGCGCGACAGTACCAGCAGAGCCACCCCGGCCGCCAGCCAACTTACCGAATATTCCACGCGAATGTGCGCGCGGCGCAGTGAGCCCAATACCAGGATCAGAAGGAGCACACTTAATCCGGTTGTGACATTCAAGAGGCGATCCATTAATCCCCCTGCTCCGGCCGGCTTTCCGCAGGGCGGCGCAGCCGGCCTTCGTACTTGAGAATATTGACAAACACTCCCAGCAGCACGTGCGTAATATAATAGAGCGATTTGAGCGCGGTGATGGAGGAGCGTCCGGCCATGCGCGGCCGCATCTTGCACGGGACTTCTTCGAAGCGGAACCTTCGACGCTGCAAGACCACCAGGGTCTCGATCTCCGGGTATTCCAGCGGAAAGCTGCGGCTGAACACCTGTAGCGCGCGGTGATTCACTCCCACGAAACCGGAGGTGGGATCGCGAACCGGCTTACCCAGAATCGGGCGGAGCACCGCTCGGAACAGGCAGATTCCGAGCCACCGCACGACACCGGTTGACATGCCATCGGGCGTCAGGAAGCGCGATCCGATTACCATCTCGCAACCGGTAGTCTTCAGTGCCTCGAGAACACGCGGTATGTCGCGCGCATCGTGCTGTCCATCGCCATCCACGCGGATCACATACTCGAAGCCCAGCTCAAACGCCAGTTTGTAGCCGGCCTGCACGCATCCGCCCAAGCCCAGATGGTGCGGCAAGGGCAGCACATCGGCTCCGCTATGGCGCGCGATGTTGGCAGTCTCATCCACCGATCCGTCGTCGATCACCAGAACGGGAACGCCGGGCAGGTATTGCCGGATGGACTGCACCACACCGGCAATCGCGCCCGCCTCATTGAATGCCGGCACGATCACCAGCAACGCATCCGCGGTGGCGGGAGGCGTCAAAGCGCGGCCACCTTTCTCGGGCTGATCGAATGGCTGTGGAGAAGGCGCCGGAATACCGCAGGGGTGACGCGCGCGCCCTTGCGAATCTCTCGCCGGTCGCGCCACAACTGGCGTGCGTGGGCCGCCAATGCAAAGTGCGCGCGAATCACGTACCAGGGCATCTTCACTCCAACATTGCCGTCCGCACGAAAGCGCGCTGCGCTGCCGCGTCCCTGCAGAAGGTACCACGCGTGCCACAGGTAGCGCTGGAGCGTAACCCACGGCGCGGCCAATAACATGGAAACGGGAAAGTTCTTGGCGAGCACGAATAGCCGGTTGCGCTCCACGTAGTAGGCTTTCAGCGGCGAGGCTCGTCCGGCCGAGTGCGAGTAGTGATGTTCCACCACGGCCTCAGGAACGTAGAGGCACTTCCATCCGGCCCAACGCGCGCGCAGTCCCAGGTCGGTGTCTTCGCAGTAAAGAAAGAAGCGATCGTCAAACCCGCCGATCGCCTCCAGCATGGCGCGACGATAGAGCGCCGCCGAGCCGCTGGGGAACAAGGCCTCTTCCGCCACCGGGAAATCTTCCGGCGGTCTCAGGTGGCCGCGCTGTTTGCTGCTGCCATCACCCGACACCAGCATGCCCGCGGAATCCAAACGATGCTCGCCGAACAAGCGTACTTGCGAGGCGCACATGCCGACCTCGGGCCGCCGTTCGATCGCCGTAAGCAGAGCTTCCAGCCAGCGTGGATGCGCGACCGCGTCGTCATTGAGCGTGGCCACAAAGGCGGAACTTGAGGCGCGGACGGCCTCGTTGATGGCCGTGCCAAACCCCAGGTTGTGTGAGTTTTCGAGGATACGGGCACGGGGAGCGATCCCGTTGCGCCGCACTAATCCCTGGCCGCTGTTGTCTGCGATGATCACTTCAAAATCGTGGCGTGTCTGCTGCTCGAGGGATTCCACACAATCGCGTAGAGTCGAACCCCCAACCAGCGTGGGGATTACCACGGATACGAGGAAATCCGGCAATTCTTAGATTTTACCAGCGACTGTGGACGGCAAGCCAAAGCTTGCCCCGCCTACTGCGCGAGCGCGGGAACGAACACGATCTGGGGATTGGTCGCACCAGGATCGAGTAGCCAAACCGGGTCGGTGCCCAAATCGTTCAGGCGGAATAGATTGCCCATGCGGGACAGAGTGTTGGGGGAGCAAGTACACGCGATGGCATTGCGCGCGCCAGCGGCCAGGTCGATGGAAGTTACCGATTGGCCGGTGGAACTGGCCAGCAGCAGGCTCTTGCCATCGGCCGAAAAAGCCAGCGCCGAGGAAGCGCTAATTGTGTCGTCCGGTGCAGCGACCACCTGCGAAGCACCCGCTCCGGTCAGATCGCGATACAAGACCACACCGGCACCCGTGGGATCGTCGATGGCCGCATCGTGTCCGCCCGAGGCAAACGCGACCATGGCTGGACCAGCGGTGTCCATCAGTTTGCCCATGTCCGCGAAGGAGCCATAAAGATGGATTGCCTGATTCGCGGAAACCAGCAGAACCGAACCATCGTCGCTGACGGCCAAAGAATCGGGCACCGTGCCCGCAGGCAAATCCACGCCGCCTGAAACGCCGGGGCTATTGGGTAAACCGGTCACCACCTCGATGCTGCCGCCGGCAAAAATCGCCGCGGAGGTTCCAGAGGGACTGAAGAGCACGCGCTGCGGCGAGCTGACCAGGTTTTGAATGGTCTGCTCGGCGGCGGTGCCGCGATCGAGCGCAAACACATGCAGCGATCCATCGGCAGCTACTACCAATGCAGCGTCCTGGCGAGGCGCGGCGTAAGCCGACGAGATCGCAAATCCGAAATCGACCGGCTTGCCAAAAAGCGATGCACCCGGCACTCCCAGGATGGGACGCAACCCCTGCGCCGAGGAATCGAAAACGTAGCCCGAAACCGGGCCTTCCACGCGGCTCTGCTGCGCTTGTAATACAGCGGCCAGAGACGTGAGAACGAGTGCGCGTAACATCCGAAGCTTCATATGAGTTTAGTGAGGTGCTCCTACGGTGCCCGCTCCGGCTGTGATGGTAGTGGGAGAGGCGGGTGGCGAAGTGTTGTTGCTGGAGCTTCCGCCGCGAGTGGCTGCGACGGCTCCAGCAGCTGCCGCGCCTCCCGCGATCAACAGGACTGCGATCAGCTTGCCGGAGATTCCGGCCGCCGCAGCAGCCGTTCCAGCCGCTGCCAGCGCGTTACTTTGGGCGATGGCGATGCTCGCGGTCTGTCCCTGAAAAGAAGCGTTAACGCTGATCTGGTATTGTCCCTGGACGTTATTGGGTTTCAGCCCACGGCCCACGGCCAACCCCTGTGCGTTCGTCATGACTGTGAGCGTCTGCACGCCGCCCGTGAAGGTTCCGCTGGCCCCCTGCGAGGGAAGCAGAAACACAACCGCCGCCCCAGCGACCGGCTTGTGATTCTCATCCTCGACGCGAACGATGGGGTCGCGCGCCGTGCGTTGGCGAATATTATTGATGGCTCCTTCACCCTCAACTACAACCAGGTTAAGCATCTGTTGGGAGAAGGCCCCCGGTGCAGCCAGCAGCGCTGCCAAGAAAACTGCGATGGAACGCATGACCTCCATTATGGCGAATCGCACTCTCCATTACAAATTGCCGTCTGTCAACCGTCGGCTAGGCCGAAAGTCCGGTAATGGGACTTTGGTACTGAGGGTCTAGGTGATCTGCATCGGTCGCAGAAGGCGAGTTCGCTACCCGGTGAGGAACGAAGCCAATCCCGTTTTCGGACACGCCGGCGGGAAAATTGCGAAACGAAGAAACAAAGCCAATTTCCCTTGTAGCTGCGTTCGCCCACAGTGTAACGCGGCATCAGCATCCGTCAGGTCCGAGCGATGATCCAGCGCGTGACGGGGTGGCCTCGCTGGTAGTGTTGCTCGATTAATACCGTACGGCAACCGGGGTCTGCGGCGTCGTTATCGCGCCGACGGTCCCCAAACTCGCGGCGCCGGCTTCCGGGAGCACGGCTTCGGGTTGTGGCGCGCGGGCAGCGGTCGGGATCTTCATGCCAGCAGGTCAGCTCGCGTGTGACGACGGAGCTTCATCGCTTCGACTCGGGGGTATGAAAGCAAGTTGACGACAGTGCGTCCAGGTGGATCGCAGGAACCTAGCGCGTTTATCGTTCCTAATCCGGTTCTAGGTGCTCAACTTGCGCTTGCTCCGAGTGACGCGTAATTCGACCGAAGATCCGTACGCTCCCCAGCAAAGAAGACCCTAGCACGTGTGTAACGCCGTCGCCCGGTTCGATCAAGTCATCGACGTCTCCGATGAAGATCGTGATTTGGCGTTCGCGAACATCCACAAAGCTGCACGGCACTATGGTGTCAACCTCTCGGAAGGGTCGTGGTACGATCTGGGCATCCACCGGCGGAAGAGAAGAAAAGCGCCACCAGACGCGCTGTGACGTGAACCGCGGAGGCATGAAATGAAGGCAGTCGTCGTCCACAAGTATGGCGGTCCGGAGGTTCTGAAGTTCGAGGACTATCCGGATCCGGTGCCAGGTGCAGGCGAGGTGCTCGTGCGAGTCGCCGCCGCGAGCGTGAACCCGCTTGACTACAAGCGGCGTGCCGGGTTAACGGACGATTATTATCCGATCCATTTCCCGGGCCTCATAGGGGTCGATATGGCGGGAACCGTCGTGAAGATCGGACCGGAGGTGGAAGGGTTTTCCATCGGCGATCAGGTCTTCTCTATGGCGGACAATACTTACGCTGAACTTTGTGTCGTCAGTGCTGCGATCCTGGTGAAGGTCCCCAAGGGGCTCGATTTGATCCAAGCGGCGGCGCTGCCGCTGGTGACGATAACGGGCAACCAGCTCCTTTCGGCTACGGGAATCGAGGCGGGCCAGACGGTTTTGGTCGCAGGCGCTGTGGGAAATGTCGGGCGTTCGGCGGTATTCACCGCCAAGGAACGCGGGGCGACTGTGATCGCGGGGGTCTTGAAGAGGCAGGTGGATGAGGCGAGGACTGCCGGCGCGGACCAGGCGGTCGCAACCGACGACGACACAGCGATTGCGAATCTTCCGCCGCTCGACGCGGTGGCGGATACGGTCGACGGAAGAACCGCCGAGAAGCTGATCGCCAAAGTCAAGCCCGGAGGAGTGTTTGCCACGGTTCTCAGGGCGCCGCAGAACGCCGCGAAGTACCCAGCTGTGAAGGTGGCGCCGGTATTCTCGAAATTCGACAGGAAAACGCTCGAGTTCATGGCCGAAGCCGTGCGAGATGGCAAGCTGGTGATCCCGATTAGCGAGACCCTGCCACTCAGGCAAGCGGCCGAGGCTCA
>DASZIV010000169.1:0-1917 GCA_035948775.1 Bryobacteraceae bacterium | reverse complement strand
TTGGTCAGCTCCTTGATTTTGTCCAGAATGGGCTGGCCCCAGCCGGGATTCTTGGCGTCCACCACGGTGACTCCGTCGGCCATGACGAACACCGCGGTGTTGCCGCCGCCTCCTTTGAGGACGAACAAATTATCTTTGAGTTTCGTGACTTCGAGGGTTTTGGGCCCTTGCGCCTGCTGTTGAGCCGCAAACACTAATGACAGAGCACCAGCAAAGATCAGCACGCCTAGAACGATGCTTCGTTTCATGCGATCCCTCCAGGAAAGAAGACTCGTTGGATAAACCAGAATGCGCCGAGCAGAATCACCGCGAGTGAACCGGCGAACGCTAGCCGGCGGCCCGCGACTTCATTGCGCGAGCGAAGTGCGATCAGAACGGAAGCCACGACGACCACTACCAATAGCTGGCCGATTTCAACTCCCACATTGAAGGAAAACAGCGACCAGCCCAGCGCCCGGCTGGGCAGGTTCATCTCCCGCAAGACATTCGCGAATCCGAATCCATGAATGAAGCCAAAGGCGAACGCAATCCACGCGCGCACATCGCGGCCTCTGCCCACCATCAAGTTATCCACGCCGACATAGACGATGCTCAGCGCGATGGCCGGTTCGATGAGACGCGCCGGCGGCGTAATGATGTTCAGGGCTGCCAGCGACAGAGTGATGCTGTGCGCCGCGGTGAAGGCGCTCACCACCACCAGCAGGCGGCGGATGGAGCCGCCAAGCAAGAGCAGTCCGACGAGAAACAGCAGATGATCGGGGCCGACAAGGATGTGATGGATGCCTGCGTGTACGAACTTGCGGATGACAGCGAACACGCCTTGGCGATCGCCGACGAAGTATTCGAGCTGCGGATGGCTCCGGTCGAGGATGGCCTGCGAGGTGAGCAAGTCGCCTTCGTAGAAATTCAAAAACGTCTGATGCGCAGGATCGTAAGGAAAGAGAGTCGCAGTCACGGTCACCGATCCAGGAGCGCTGGTTATCGGGTAACGCGCGTGCCACCGAACGGATTGCCGATCCGGCAAGGGCTCGGGCGCGGACCAGGTGGCTTCGCTAAGCACGTGGCCGCCGGCAGTGATCTGCAATCGCCCGCGGAGCAGCGCCAACACGGCATCGCCTTTCGAGATCAGGACGGACGGGTCGAGAACCCGATCTGGAGGATCAACGCCGAGCTCATGGGCAATGTCGAACATATGAGCCACAAGCGTGAGTTCGATAGCGCCCGGCTCAATGCGGACGTCGAGGTAGCTGAAGGGCACCGGATGCGCCACTGCATGCGGCGCGAAGCTGAGGATCAAAACGAGAGCGAGCAGCGCTACGCCGCCCCCCGTCCTCATGGCCCGCTTTCGAACACTCAATAGTGGCCTGGTGGGAATGTCCATTGTGCTTCCCGGCTGGCCGACAATATACCCTTTGATTCTTTCCAATGACAATGCAAGCGTCTGGCATTCAGCCTTCGCCAAACCCTAGTGCTGCCGAATCTTCAGGGCAACTTAACCGGACCGTTCGTTCGAATCGCCACCCCCGAAGCGGGATTTCCGGGACCTGGCTTTTCTGCACGGAGGCACATTCCGAAAACTTGGAGCATCCTTTTCGACCGTCAGTATCGCAAGGCGGTTAGTGGTTCGAGCCAAACTACGTGGAGGCGGCATGGACTTTGGTGCCGTAGTCCAGGTTGGCGTACCAGTTGCCCCGGCCTTGCGGGGTGAGGTCCATGAAGTGCCAGATTGGAGCGAGCAGGTCGATGCCGCGCTCCGGGATGTCGGGGGCCATCCTAGGATGCGAGGTGTAGAAGTGGCGCAAGGCGCCGTCGGCGTCGCGGGTGAAAACAGAAACGGTGGAGTCCTGACGTCCTTCGCGGTCTTCGCTTCCGAGGTCGTACTTGAAGGTGCTGTTTCCGGCGCTGACGAGGCGCAGC
>DASZIV010000168.1:0-1512 GCA_035948775.1 Bryobacteraceae bacterium | reverse complement strand
ACGGCACGGGCGAAAGCCTGGCACATGTTGAACGTGCCTTCGAGATTGACCGACAGGACCTTCCGCCAAAGCTCGGGATCGGTATCCAGAACGTTGCCGACTCCCCGGATGCCAGCGCTGTTGACCAGCCCATAGAGTTTTCCGAACCGTCGAACCGCTCCGGACACGAACGCGGCCACCTGGTCCCGGTCCGAAACGTCAACACCGAAGCCAAAGATCCTTTCGCTGTTCCCGAATTCGGACACGACCTTATCGACCTCTTCTTTCCGCACGTCTGCGGCGACGATCGACGCGCCTTCTGCGAATAACCGCCGGACGCAAGCCGCGCCGATACCGCTGCCGGCGCCGGTTACCAAGATAGTCTTGTCTTCAAAGCGTTTCATTCAAACACTCCTTACGTTGGATTTCCTTGGGATAACCGCGCAGAGTGAACGGGTATCGCGACGTCGATTAGCCAGCGAGGATGCCGCCATCGACTGCCATGGCATGACCCACCATGAAGCTCGCGGCCGGGCTGCAAAGCCATACCACGGCAGCGGCGATTTCTTCCGGCTCACCGAAGCGTCCGATGGGTTCTTGCGCCACCATCCGCCTCACGATTTCTGGATCGTAATTCTTCGTGACGAAGGCTGCCATCGGCGTGTTGACCATTCCCGGGCAGACCGCGTTGATGCGGATGCCCTTAGTGGCATAGTCGAGAGCGGCGCTCCGCGTCAGACCGATCACCGCGTGTTTGCTCGCAGAATAAGCGCTGCGTCCTCTGGAACCCTTTAAGCCGCCGATCGAAGAACAATTGACAATCGCGCCACTTCCCTGCGCCATCATCTGGCGAAGTTCGCCCTTCATGCAGTTCCACACGCCGCGCAAGTTGACGTTCATCACGCGTTCAAATTCGTTGTCGCTGGTTTCCAGAAACGCGGTAGCCTCGGAATTCACGCCGGCATTGTTGAAGGCTGCGTCGAGCCGCCCATAGGTGCTGACGGCGCGCTCGATCATCGCCTCGACCTGAGCGGTATCCGTCACGTCACAGGTGACACCAATGGCCTTGTGACCCGCTGCGCGCAGGCCCTCGGCCGCCTTGCCGATCGTCTCCTCGTCGCGATCGGCAAGGACCACGGACGCGCCGGCCTTGGCGAAGGCCTCTGCCGTCGCCAGGCCAATCCCACCGCCAGCTCCGGTGACGAGTGCCACTTTTCCATCGAAAGCTGTAGTCATCCCACCGTTCTATCGAATCTGGTGCAAATCAGCGCGGTTCGAGCCGCAGCGTGGTCGGTAAGGTTTCGGAGCGCACCATCTCCTGGGCATGGGTGCTCCGCTGATACTTCCTCAGGAATTCGCGGCTGGCCCGGGCGACCGCAGCTTGGTCGCTCGCCGGGAGCGCCCGCACCGCCAACCTGCGGCCGGCAAACTCCAGCGTGGCGGGCACGCCCGCCGCGAGGTCCCTGTACCAGCGCCCCTTGGCGCCGCGCCAGGAACGCACGAAGACCTCGTCGTCGGCGACCACCACCCAGA
>DASZIV010000167.1:0-11101 GCA_035948775.1 Bryobacteraceae bacterium | reverse complement strand
GTGGTCCTGCGGTACTCGATCCTCCAGGGATACATAGCTGAACATTCCGGGCTGCAGTTGCTGGTCGTCTCCGCGCATTTCAATAAAGACGACCGCAATATCCGACAGGTATCGCGTTACAGACCTTTTTTCAGCAAACTCCTAGGAGAGGTAAGCTGCTCTGCTATGTGCAGGTGCGTAGAGCCTAGATCCTTAATCCCGCCCCCGAACCATCGACTACCAGATCTGCCACCAAAGGCAGGTGGTCCGAAGCGATCAGGGACAATCGATTTCGGTGAAATTGCGCGCTCTCTACTCGGAAATAGTGATCGTAATAAATGTGGTCCAAACTGAGTAGCGGCAGACCGAACGGATACGCCCTGCTGCGGGGCAGATGAACACGCAAATCGGTGAGGTGGAACTCACCGGACAAGGTTCGCGTCACCAGGCCGCGGGTCCACTCATTAAAGTCTCCGAGCACTATTCGCGGGCCGCTGAGGTCCAGCGCCTTGAGTAGATCGCGATCAATCAACCGCGTGGCTTGCTTCCGACGCTCCAGGTGGCTGGTGCCCAGGTGCACGTTAAACACGTGAACCAGGCTCGGCCCCAGCCTAATGTCGGTACGGAGCACGCCCCGCTCTTCCCGGCCCGACACGCTCAGATCCACGTGCCGGGTATGCTCGAAACCCCAACGGCTCAGAGTCACATTGCCGTAGACTCCCCCACAGTGTTTGCGGGTTTCGCCGATGATGTGAGAGTATCCCGACTGCTGCGCGAGATAACCCGCCTGATGATCCTCGATGGAGAATCCTTCATGGCTGACCACCTCCTGGAGGGCCACAACGTCCGCGTCGATCGCTTCGAGCACGCGCGCGATGCGCTCGATGCGGGTGCGGCCGTCAAGACCGCGCCCCTTGTGAATATTGTAGGTCACGACACGGATTTTCTGCATTACCGTCTACATCTCGGAGTTTCGTGTCACACTTGGTCTTCGATAAGCGAAGCCAGTCGCTCTTTTGTCTGCTGCCATAGACCCCGGCGGCGCCACTCCGAAATGTCGATCTTTTGGCAGTGAGCCAAGTCCGACACAAAAATTCTGCGCAACTGCTCCACCAGAGCCTCGTCGTGGAAACACACATTGGTTTCCTCACTTAAGGCGAATGAGCGGTTGTCGAAATTGGCTGTGCCCACGGTGGCCCACACCCCGTCGACCACCATGGTCTTCTGATGGAGCATGGTGGGCTGAAACTCGAAGATCTCCACACCGGCCTCCAGCAGCTTCCCGTAGAGGCGCAGACTGTTCTGCCGTGCCCACCAGTTGTCGCTGCGCTGGCTTGCAACCATCAGCTTGACCGTAACCCCTCGGCGGCAGGCATTAGCCAGCATGCTGATTGCACGTGCATCGGGGATGAAATATGGATTTGCGATGTACAAGTAATTCTGGGCGCATTGCACGGCAATCAGATACATCGTGCCGGCCGCACCGGCGCCGGCGGAAGGGGAGCTCAGGATGGTCTGCACTTGCACGTTTCCGACCGGCTGAGGAAGCGGGAAGAAATCATGGCCGCCCAACATATCGCCGGTCGTTACCAGCCAGTTTTGGGCGAACCCAGTCTGCTGCCCCAGTGCCGCCGGCCCTTCCACACAAATCTGCACGTCCCGCCACTCGTGCTCAGCCGCACCGGAGCCGACCCAGTGGTCCGCGAGTCCAGCTCCGCCGGTAAAGGCGATACGTCCGTCGATGATCAAAGACTTTCGGTGTGTACGCTGGTTTGCACGATCGGCGGCATACCAGTGTATCGGGCGGAACCAGACCAATCGGCAACCGCCGTTTGTCAGAATCTTGAGGATTTCATCGCCGAGCATCGCCGAACCGACGGCGTCCACCAGCAGCTTGACAGGTATCCCTTGCCGCGCTTTCTCCGAGAAGGCTTCGGCAAAACGCCGTCCGGTTCGACCGCTCCAAAAGATGTGCTGCTCCATGGTGATCGAACACTGCGCAGACTCAATCGCGCGCAGCATGGCCGGATAAAATTCGGTGCCATTGTTGTAGATCGTGACACGGTTGCCCTCCACCAGAGGCATGCCGGTCATCCCGGACATGGTCGTTCGAAATTCGGCCAACGCCGTATCGATATGTGGTTCCAGAGCATGGATCGCGGGATGGACGCTAGGCGAGGTGTGATAGAGAGCGAGCGAAACGATTCCACTAAGCAACGCCAGGGGCCAAACACCGCGCTCCCATAAAAGCAACGACAGTGCCAGCCAAACCCACCAGGCACGAATCAGTCCCCGCAGGTGATCCCATAAACCGCGCGCCCCGAGCCGCGTCGGCGGCGCGGGCGCGAGGCGGCAGAGCCGATCCTTGGATACAGGGGGCTGTAACCACCGCCGGAATTCCTTGGGTTCGGGGAACCGGGATGGCGAGGACTCCAAATCTGGAGCGGACAAGGCGAGATCTCCTATTACTGCCTGATGCCATCAAAACGACGACCGGCTCGAAACCGCCATCGCCGCGCTCGGACTGAGCTTTCTCTGGCTCCTGGGGCAGCGGCATCCGCAGGCGACGCTAGGAGAGAACAAAATAAAATGAATCCATCGGCAGCCGAAGTGCACCTGAAACCAACTGGCAAGTGAGGGGATTGATGCTTCGAAAGCGCCATGGCAGTTGAAGCTGGGTCACGGAATAGGCTAGCGACATCATGTCTTAACGGCCCGTTCGGCTTCGCGTCGATCGTTCCGGCCAATGTCCGCTTTGGCGACGAAACAGGAGTTGAGCGACTAGCTGATTTGCACGGTCACTTCTTAGCCGATGCGAGCCAATTCACCACTACAGTCAGGGGCAGCGCGGAGGCCCCGCTCGGACCGCTCGCCGTGTTTATGAGAAAGCGCTTCCCGTCCGCGGTGACGTCGTACTCGAAACCGATTTCGTTCCCGCTGTTCACCACGTGCGCGTCAAACAGGGCCACGGGAGCGCCGGGATCAAAGAAAGGTTTGGTTCCAGTGGACGCTTTTACCGGCACTGCCATCATCTTTCCGTTTGCTGCCTCAAAGAACAGTTCTTTGCCGTCTCCGCGCCAGCGCGGCGCCTGGCCGCCACCAATCGAAATGGTCCACTCGCCCTCCCCAGACGGAAACGGCCGCACGTACACTTCCCGCTGGCCTGATCGGTCCGAGGTGAAGGCCATCCAATGGCTGTCCGGCGAGAATTGGCCAAGAAGCTCGTCGAACTCGGTCCTTAGGAAAGGCATTGGCTTTCGGTCCGCCGTGGCGCCGTTAGTCGGAAGAACCCAAAGATCTCGGCTGGTCTTCGGATCGGCCTGAATGTAAACGATGAATCGGCCGTCCCGAGACCATTGAGACGGGTAATCACTGGCGCTATTCGGCAGCAACGGCTCATCTTGCCCGCTTCCGCTGGTTACCCTCTGATAGAGATTATAGACTCCTCCGCTTCGATTCGAAGCAAATACAATATGGTCGCCTTTGGGCGACCAAGAGGGCGTGACGTTGTTCGAGGCGTCGCTGGTGAACCGCGTCTCCCTTCGGCTGTTCAGATCCTGCACCCAGATATCACCCCCGCCGCTCGTTGCACGTGTGAACACGATCGACTTCTCATCCGGAGAAATCGCGGGGTGAAAGACAGTGCCAGGCATGCCCACCGGGCCAAGCGACATGCCTGCTCGATCGTACCAGCCGATTTGGCTTATCCCGCCCGCGGACCCGCCGGTCGCGTAAAGCAGTACCCCGTTCTCCGAGACCGTGGCCGGAACGTAGGTATTATTGGTTGTCAAGGAGACGCCCACGGCAACCGGAAACACGTCTCCCGAGACCTGTGCACTCGCCGCATCGAAGGGCAGCGCCATTAACGTGTTTTCACGGACGAACAGAATGTGGCCGGTACGGTTATTCGGTGAGGGTGGCGCGAACGCCACGCCCGAAACATCCGCCAGAACACGCCGGCTCTCTTTGCCATCGAGCGAGCCCATATAGATGCCGCTCTTTTCGACATTCGCTCCACTCGTTAGGTACAAGAAATGGCGGCCGTCGGGTAGAAACATCGGATGCCTTTGGTTGCCCTTGGTTTTCATCACGTCAACGGGAACGCCACCAGCCGCCGAGACCCGCTGGATCGAGATCCCGTTGGGGGCCGGCGAGAACACGATGACGTCGTCACGACTCCACGATCCGCCGCGGCTGAGGGGGACGTCGCACAGCGATTGCGCCGGGCCGCCGCTAGCGGCGACTTTCTTCAGCTTGCCCTGTGCGAAGAATCCGATGTAGTGACCATCGGGCGACCAAAACGGGTACGTAGCGTCTTCGGTAAATGCCATCGGCTGAGCCTGAAGCGCGTCCATCGCGCGCAGCCAGAGCTGACGTTTTCCCCCGACCGCAGCCGCAATCACCAGCAAGCGCCCGTCTGGGGAAATGGCAAAGCTGTGAACCGTGCTTCTTTCAGGCGCGGAGATGGTGTAGCGCAACGTCCGAGCCGGCGGTGCCGTCTCGCGGAAGTGGACCCACGCCAGCGCCGCTCCCGCTGCAGCCAATACGCCCACCACGGCCCACGCCAGCCTGCTGGTGGAGCGGGTTTCAGCCTCGCCCTCCGGATTCGCCAGATACCTTTGTATCGCCACACGAGCCTCGCCGATGTCCCTGAGCCGCGTCTTCACGTCGCGATCGAGACACCGCCTCAGCAATTCCCGGATCTGAGCCGGAGTCGAGTCCGGTAGCTTGGTGAAATCGATTTCAGCCCGAAGTACGTCGGCCAGGGTATGCGAAACAGTCTCGCCGCCCCCAAACAGACGCTTGCCGGTGAGCATCTCCCAAAACACAACACCGAACGACCAGATATCGGCTCTGCGGTCCACCGGCTTGCCGGCGGCCTGCTCCGGACTCATGTAAGCCGCCGTTCCCAGGATGACTCCAGCTTCGGTCGTTCCCATGGTAAGAGTCGGCGAGTGTTCTCCCGTGGCACGGGTCTCCGCCTGCACCGCCGTCGCCAGTCCGAAATCCAACACCTTCACCATGCCGTCTGGAGGAGCTTTGATGTTGGCGGGCTTCAAGTCTCGATGGACGACGCCTTTCTCATGCGCGGCTTCGAGCGCCTCTGCTACGTGACGAGCAATCGTGAGGGCCTCTTCGAGCGGCAGCGGTCCAGATTTGATGCGATCCGCCAGCGTCGGCCCTTCGACCAGCTCCATCACCAGGTAATCGGGACCAACGTCGTAGAGCTGGCAGATGTTGGGATGATTCAGCGCGGCCACAGCGTGGACTTCGCGCGAGAAGCGATCGCTGAAGCGCTCGGCGGAAACCTTGACGGCCACGTCGCGCCCCATCCTTGGATCGTGGGCGCGGTATACCTCGCCCATTCCGCCAGCGCCGATGAGCGCGACGATTTCGTAAGGGCCCAAACGGGTTCCGGCGGAAAGGGCCATGTGTATTTGAACAATTCTACCCTGTAGGCATCGCCAGATCCTGGATAACGCGCAAACCGGAAAGTGAGATCGGTCGAGCCGGCGTGAGCGCGGCAGGGCTGATAACAACCGAGAGACGATCCAGCCCCCGGTAATCGGGGTCAGCTAATAGACGTGAAAGGAAGAGTGCGAACACTTTCATTTCGGCTCGCGAGGCGACCGCGGAAGGTGCGCTAAACTCGGAATCATGCCTTGCGAAATCTACCAACGCCTCAGACAAGAAGAGGAGTCTGCCAACGGAGAATACGGGGCATGGGCACTTTCAGGACGTGAACGACGTCAACTTCGGAAAGCGTCCTTCGCAAAACGCGACAAAGCTATTGCGGAATGCTTCAGCCACCGGAGTTCGTGCGAGGAATGTAAGCTTGACCGAGAAGCAGCCCGAATTACACCTAGATCCGCCGCTGTGTCAGCAGACCGTGTAACGCGCTGGACGACCGCATGGATTCAAACCGCCTCTCGAGTCTGCTGGGAAAGCTGCCTGTTAACTTCGCAAGGCATGATCCATACCTTACCGGAAACGAGAAGGGGGCCCCGAGCCAGCAGTTGCAGCGGGAGTTTGGTCTGCGGATTCTGCAGAGTGGCTTTGGTGGATTTTGATGGGTGTAGGATTTATCTAGTGACGCCCGCCGAAAGAAAGAAATTCCTCGAAGGGGTCAAGCAAGTTAGGACATTTGACACCCTGGTTGCCTCGCTACCGCCTAGCGATCCGCTTCGGCAACGCGTGGATAACATAATGCGGATGACGGCGGAGCTGGATTCTGCGGACCGAGTCGATAGCGCCGAAATTATGGCTTGGGAAACCGAATGTCGCGAGGTTTGGGAAGAGTTGCGGCGGCGGATAGTTTAATCGACTTCCGGGCAAGTGCTCAAGACAGCTATACGGAATGCGGCAAAGCGGTATGGTGCCGGGGGTCTCCTGGCGAAAACCAAGGGAGACAGGAACTCTAACCGCTACTAGCCGAGACATCCACCGATCGCGTCGGCAGCCGACTGAAGCTCGGTGACAAAGGCCGCGACTGCTTTCTGATCCGCATTGAGGGCGGCGGGGTCTTTGCCCGCAGCCAGCGTCGGCGCTCGTGGGATGTTGAATCCTGCTGACTGTATCATGCCAGCTGCCAATTCCAGGATGCCAACCACTGGCTCGTAGGAGTCGAGTACTGACTGAATTTCATCGGCAGCCACTGCCGCATGCCCGGCGGCTGCTTGGGTTGCCGCCGCCTGCAAGGAGCGCTGCAGGCAGTTTAGGCTCCTAATTTCGAGACAAATCAAATCGCGTACGAAGGGTAGAAGACTTCCTTGCGTGGGAGCCAGCAGTAACGGTGCCAGATCGGTCGCCGCTTTTGAAAACTCCTGAAGCGCTGTGACCGAAGGATTCGGGAGGGAATGCACGATGTCGATGAGCGGCTTCAGCAGCTTGAGAATCAGGAGCTGGGGCGACAACCAGGCCAGTAGCGGTGCAATTTGTGTCGCCAGGTTGGCCGCGCCCGAGCATTCTGATGAGCCCGTCTTCAGCGTGGCAGACGCCAGTAGCTTCCCGCCAGTAGGGAGCGAAACAGCGATCACGGAGCTGGATGTGGAACTGGACATTGGACCATCCTAATATGCGTCAGGGTCGAACGCCTTCGGCATGACTCCAAAGGACGGCCGGGACGAAGGCACTGTAAACTGTTTTCTAATGCCCGTGGATAGCAAGCTCAGCCGGGGCAAAGAGGTCGCGACATGAAACCCACTCACAACTGCACCATACAAAAGTCCGGTGGACCGATCACACTTCTGACCATGGCTTCGGGGCTGGCGCTGGCCACGCTCGCTACCGCTCAGGTCCCGGTCCAGGATCGCCAGGAAGCCGGCGCGCCCCTGCGGCCCGCTGTCATGGGGCCGTCCGGCGGCGTGTCCGCCGGCCACCCGCTCACGGCAGCCGTCGCTCTCAGCGTTCTGCTGAAGGGGGGCAATGCCTTCGATGCCGGCGTTGCCTCGCTGCTGGCAGGCGGTGTTTTGGAGCAGGATCTCTACAGCCTCGGCGGCGAAGCTTTAGTGTTGGTCTACCCCCGCAAGGAAGGTAAAGTTACTTCCATCGTGGGCCAGGGCTGGGCCTCTCACGCCGTGGATGTCGATTGGTACCTCACACGCCATAAGACGCTTTCCGGGCACGGCCTCGATCCCGCCGTGGTTCCTGGCGCCATCCACGCCGCTCTCACCGTCCTCGAAAAATGGGGAACCATGAGCTTCGAGGAAGTCGTTACCCCCGCCATCGATTACGCGGAAAAGGGCTTCCCCATCCGCGCCAGCACCGTCAACACCATCGGCCGCGAACGTGCCTTTATCGAACAGTGGCCTACCAACAAAGCGTATTGGTACAAGCCCGATGGTGCCCCTTACCGTGCCGGCGACACCATCAAACTGCCCGCTCTCGCGCGCACACTGCGCCGAATGGTGGAAGCCGAACGCGGGCGCAAAGGCGCAGGCCGGGCGGCGGGCATCGCTGCCGCCCGCGATCGTTTCTACAAAGGCGATATCGCCCGCGAAATGGTTGACTTCCTCCGGAAGCACGATTCACCGTTCGATGGCAGTGATTTCGCCGACTACTTCGCGCGAATCGAAGAACCCGCTCGCACCACCTACCGCGGATACACCATCTACAAGCACGGCTTCTCGAGCCAGGGGCCGACCCTCCTCGAGGCCCTCAATATTCTGGAGAATTTCGATCTCCATGGGATGGGCTACGGCAGCGCGGATTACCTGCACACCGTGATCGAAGCCCTGAAGCTGGCCTATGCCGATCGCGACACCTACTACGCCGACCAGGCCTTCGTGAAAGCACCCGCCGAAGGCCTGCTGTCGAAAGCCTACGCCAAAGAGCGCGCAGCGCTCATCGATCCAAAGCGGGCCTCAAAGGCATTCATCGCTGGCGATCCCATGAAGTACGATTCGCAGGTCAAGACGTGGTCTTACTGGAAAGCCAACGTTCCCGAAAACTCGCCCCGGGCGTCATCCTCGCGCGAAGACCAGCTCGCCTCGCTAGGCCGCGACTCCGCCGGCATATCGAAGGACACCACCCACATGTCCGTTATCGATAAGGACGGCAATCTGTTCGATGCCACCCCGAGTGGCGGCTGGATTACCGGCGCCGTCATCCTCGGCGAGACCGGCATTGGCATGAGCGTGCGCGGCGAACAGTTCTGGCTGGATAAGACCAGGGCCAACCAGATCCGCCCCCACGCCCGCCCACGCTACACGCTTACACCCAGCATGGTTTTCCGGGGCGATGTGCCCGTCATGGCCCTTGGCACGCCCGGCGGCGATAACCAGGACCAGACCATCCTCCAGGCCCTCCTGAGCGTGGTCGATTTCTGGAACGACTGGTACCCGAACCTGCACGCCGCCTTTGAACGGCCACGTGTGCAGACCGGTCACTTCTACGGGTCGTTCTGGCCGCACACTGCGGGCTTCAATCAACTTGCGGTTGAAGCCGATGTGCCCGATGCTGTCTACAACGAACTCAAAGCGCGCGGCCACGAGGTCAGCCGCCTGCGCCGTTTCGGAATGTCGGGTTGTGCTACTGCCGTGATGATCGATCCGGCCACCGGCAACCGATTCGCCGCGGCCGATCCGCGGCGGGATTGCTATGCCATGGCTTATTAACCCGGAATCATGCGGGCCATCGAATCGCTCGCCGGTTGACGGACCTCACCGCCAAAGGTTTTAGTACTCAAAGCGCCTCGTCGGAAGGGTTAGCCCAGCGGGTATGGCCTGTCTGCGCTCAACGGCATCATGTCAAAGAGGCTGGCAATCGTTAGAGTTCCATTTGCTCTGGGGTCTGACCCCTCTATCTTTTCTTCTGGCCTGCAACGGTGCAACGGTCTGGCGGAAGTGTCCCCGGACGGCCACCCCCCAGGCGCGTGGGAACGTCCCTACCGTTCAAGTGGGTGGCAATGCTTTCGTAAGACTCTCCAGAGGCCCGTAGTCGTTGCAGGCGCCGTGCTAACGCGGGCGCTTCGCCAAAAGGATGGAGATCTCGCTTTGAAGGCGATCGCACGGATGGAGCGCCAACTCGAGTCGAAAGCCAGGCTGTTGGGTGATCTCGAGGAGGGCAGTTGGGCCAACGTTTAATATCGCACCAGATCTTTGACATGCCGCCTGTCCCGCGTTGACATCCATCGAAAAGGGGGCCACACTGAATTCACACCTGCTTTGTCCGAAATGCTTCGAGAGGGCGTTTTTCGAAGCGGCGAGGTTTAGAGGGTGAGATTGTTCCCTTCGAACACGGACCCCAGCGTCAGACCGGATTTCCCAGCCAAACAATAGTCGCAAGGACGAAAAGGATGCCCGCCATGACCGCACCCGCAAAGAAGGTAGGTCCCTCGCCAACACCCATCACGGTGTCGCCGACCGGATTATCCGCACCAACGGATATCGCAAAAGGGAGAAGTTCTCAGGACATTGCTGCCCTCGCATATCAACACTGGCAAGCCAGGAGATGCCCAGACGGATCACCGGAAGAAGATTGGTTCAAGGCCGAACGAGAACTACAGTGCGACGGCTAGGCAAGCCTCCCAAAATCGACGCCGTGGGCCAAAGTATTCCCGTGCTGTCGGTTAGTCCAGCGCAGCGTGACCACACTGCGCTGCAACGATTATTACCTGGGCCGCAATGGAGTGTTTATCGGACCTCTAACATCACGTCTGCACTGACGCTGTTACAGCAGCTTCGGCCGATTCCCTTGGTGGTCTGTGAGCAAGATCTATTTCCTGACCGATGGCAGGACCTGTTGGTGCAAACTGCGTTGCTACCGGATCCGCCGTTTGTTATCGTGACCTCTCGGCTTGCTGATGACTATCTGTGGGCGGAGGCATTGAACCTCGGGGCCCACGATGTCTTGGCGAAACCTTTTGACTTGACCGAATTGACCCGCACGCTCAGTTTGGCGTGGCTGCGTGGCCAGCGTCAACGCGAGATCGCCAACACATTACCGATAGTAACGAAGGCAGCGGTGCCGTAGAATCCCTTACGTTCACGAGGCGGTGGATTGCCGAATAGAGAGATGCTCTATCAGCGGTCGATTTTGGCCCTCAAACTGAACAGGCGAAAGCAGCGACTGCCTTGATGAATGAACAGACCCAGTAGAAGCGCCGAGCCGATTACTGCCAAAGTGAGCAATTTTGAGCAGACACGCTGGCGCCCAGAATGGTGAAATCGTTGTGCGTACTCAAAAGTGGAAACGCTGGGTGGACAATCGACGACTCGCGGCACCAAAATTGCGCTCCCGAGTGACCACCAGCGGATCACCAACGCCGGATGGAGCTACCGCACTCACCAGCAGGGCTGGATCATCTACCGTGACCCCCATACCAGCCTCTGGCATGCACGTGCGGAAGCACTCGCCATCGTAGGGGACGGCCGAGCTCAGGATTAGGAAACAGCTAAATTTCGAAAGCAAGGCTTGGTTGCTGGGTTTCTGTGGTTCGGTGAGCTGTCCAGAAACAATGCTGAGGCCCGATATCAAGCATTGAACTAAGCCGCAAGCGGCAGTTGTGTGGGCGGCGTCTTCGGACTTGTTTTTCGTGATGTGTCCGCGTTGAGCTTCGGCAGGCCCGCGTGCACCTTCGTAGTGCCTGGTGCTTTCATCGGTGACGGAGGTTTCACCGATG
>DASZIV010000166.1:0-12729 GCA_035948775.1 Bryobacteraceae bacterium | reverse complement strand
GCCGGCCGAAGTTACAAGTGGCTGCTGCTTGAAAACGCACGTTTTGCGGTCTACCGAGGCGATGGCGTAGCTAGCTTTTGCGGACGACCAGCCGCCGTCGCGTTCGACTGCCGCAGCAGAGCGCTCGCTAAATGCACGCATTTCGCGCGGCCCGCCCGGCGCCGAGAACATCTAATCGTGCTTTTTACTTCCCCGCGAGGCCTTCGGTCAGCTCGATATAGGTTCCGGCAGGATCCGTAACGAATGCGGCCTTGAGGTGGAATTTGTCGAGATCGGTAAATTTCAAGTCGAACTTCACCCCGGTAGCTTCCAGGGTCTTGCAAAACGCCTGCAGGTTTTTGACTTCGAAGCTGATGTGGTCGAGCGGTCGCCGGATCGTCGGCTCCATCGGCTTGTCGACTTTCACGAATTCGAGTTCGCCGGCAGGTATGACTGCCGTGAGCATCTTCCCGTGCGAACTGGCCATGGCGCCAAAGTGTTTTACGTACCAGGCGCGCTCGGCCTCCGGATCCACCACTGCCAATTGAAAGTGCGTGAAAGCGACGGGCGTCGCGAGGTCTTTGTCTTCCACGAACTGGACGCCGATACCCTCGGGAAAAGTCGCCAACATCTTCTGGTTGGGTGTCAGTTCCTTAAAGGGAACCTGGTCTTCTTCCAGCTTCGCCTTGATGGCCGCGTAGTCTTTCACCGCGAATCCGATGTGCTGCACCGTGGAAGCATCCGAGGCGCCCTCGGTCTCGCCCTGGCTCACGATGATGAAAATACCAGGAATTTTGAGCAATACCATAGGCCCGGCATTGCCCGTCTTGGGGGAAAAAACATCCGTCCACACCTTCATTTGTGCCTTGGCATCACGCACTCTTATATGGAGATGTCCAAACTCGACGCCAGCCGCATTCGGGGCCGGAAGCTGAGCAAAAGCAGAAGCGGCAGACGCCGCAAACAGTAATAGCCAGCGCATGGCCGCTAGACTAGCATGTGGCACGTTTGACATAAAGTTGCCGGAAGTAAGCAGATTTCCCTGGCCGCGAGTATTGTCACCAGTATGTCATCTGTACGGACGATCACCGGTGTTTTGGCTGTTCCAGCCGCCGTATGGCGATACTGAGCTATAACCCAAAATCCGACGGAGGAACCATGAGCGGCGGAACCCGTGCCAGTCATCCCATCTATAATCTCCTGCCTGTGGAAATCGACGGATTCGCGTCACTGGCGGAACTTGCACTGGATATGCGTTGGTCCTGGAATCGCGCTACGGACGAAGTGTGGCGACAGCTCAATTCCGAACTATGGGCGATCACCCATAATCCGTGGGTGGTGCTGCAAACGGCCTCGCGCGATCGGATCCAGCAAGTCCTCAGCGACCCGGTTTTCCGTAAGAAGGTCGACGAATTTCTCCAAGCCAGCCGGCAGGCCGCGCAGGCGCCGGCATGGTTTCAGCGCACCCATGCTCAGGCTCCCCTGACTCTGACCGCTTACTTCAGCATGGAATTCATGTTGAGTGAGGCGCTTCCGATCTACTCCGGCGGTTTGGGCAACGTAGCCGGCGATCAACTCAAGGCCGCCAGCGACCTGGGCGTGCCGGTGGCCGGCGTTGGACTACTGTACCAGCAAGGCTATTTTCGGCAGATGATCGACAAAAACGGGGCACAACAGGCCCTCTTTCCCTACAACGACCCCGGACAGTTGCCGATCACGCCGTTGCGCCAACCGAACGGCGAGTGGCTGCGACTGGAGATCGTCCTGCCCGGCTACTCCGTCTGGGTGCGCGGCTGGCAGACGCAGGTGGGCAGAGTGAAGCTCTATCTGCTGGACAGCAACGACGCCGCCAACGTCCCCGCGCGCCGCGGCATTACCAGCGAGCTTTATGGAGGCGGGCCGGAACTGCGTCTGCAGCAGGAGCTGCTCCTCGGCATCGGTGGATGGCGGCTGCTCCGCGCGATTGGCCTCCAGCCGGAGATCTGTCATTTGAACGAAGGCCACGCGGCCTTCGCCGTCCTGGAGCGCGCCCGTTCTTTTATGGATGAAACCGGGCAGCCCTTCCACGTCGCATTGGCGGCCACGCGGGCGGGAAATCTGTTCACCACTCACACCGCGGTAGCTGCCGGTTTCGATCGCTATTCTCCCGCACTCATCGAGCAGTACCTCGGGTGGTATGCGGAGAAGAGGCTCGGCATTCCACTCCACGATTTGTTGGCCCTTGGCCGCCAGAACCCCGCAGATCCGGCGGAGCCTTTCAATATGGCGTATCTGGCAATCCGCGGCAGCGGAGCGGTGAACGGCGTAAGCCGCTTGCACGGGGACGTGAGCCGGCGCCTCTTTGGTTCTCTGTTTCCACGCTGGCCGCTGGTCGAGGTCCCGGTGGGGCACGTTACCAACGGTGTTCATATGCCGAGTTGGGACTCGGCGGAGGCGGACACTCTTTGGACCGAGGCCTGCGGCAAGGACCGCTGGCTGGGGATGAAGGAGAACCTCGGGCAGGATATATGCCGAATCCAGGAAACCCAGCTCTGGCAATTCCGCGCCGCGTCTACCAAGAATCTGGTGGACTACGCGCGGGAACGATTGTCCCGGGAACTGGCTGCTGCCGGCGCGCCGCCCGAAGATGTGGATCGTGCGAAGCAACTGTTTGACCCCTCCGTGCTCACGCTCGGCTTTGCGCGCCGCTTCGCAACGTACAAGCGGCCGAATCTGCTGCTGCACGACCCGCCGCGCTTGCTGCGTATCTTGACCAACCCACAGCGCCCGGTGCAACTCATCATCGCCGGCAAGGCCCACCCGGAAGATCAAGCCGGCCAAGCTCTGATACAGCAGTGGACCCGGTTCATTCGACAGCCCGAGGCGCGGCCCCATGCCATCTTCCTCAGTGACTACGACATGCTTCTCACCGAGCACCTGGCGCAGGGAGTGGACGTTTGGATCAACACGCCGCGGCGGCCCTGGGAAGCTAGCGGCACCAGCGGCATGAAGGTGCTGGTCAACGGAGGCATCAATCTGTCGGAGCTGGATGGCTGGTGGGCGGAAGCCTATACGCCCGAAGTCGGGTGGCCTCTGGGCGACGGGCAGGAGCACGGCGAGGACCCGGCCTGGGACGCCGCCGAAGCCGAAGCCTTATACGACCTGCTTGAACGCCAGGTGATCCCGGAGTTCTATACACGCGACGAGCGCGGCATCCCCCCGGCGTGGATTGCCCGGATGCGAGAGAGCATGGCACGCCTGACACCGCAGTTTTCCGCCGACCGGACAGTGCGCGAATACACCGAGAAATACTACCTGGCGGGAGCGGTCGCCTACCGCGGGCGCCAAGCCGATAAGGGCGCCATGGCCAAGCAAATGGTGGATTGGCAGCTGGCTCTGGAACGGGATTGGTCCAAGCTTCGGATGGGAGAGGTGAAGGTCGAGACCGCCGGCGGGCACCACGCGTTTGAGGTTCAGGTATATCTCGACGACCTGGACCCGAAGTTGGTGCAAGTCGAACTCTACGCCGAGGGACTCAACGGCGGCAGCCCCGTGCGCGAGGCGATGAAGTTCTGCCGCCAATTGGTGGGCAGCGGCGACTACGCTTACTGCGCCTCGGTGCCCGCGACCCGGCCGGCTTCCGACTACACCGCACGCGTGATCCCGTACCGTGAGGGCGTCGCGGTTCCGTTGGAGGAAGCGCGGATTCTGTGGCCGCGCTGATCGGAAGGCCGGTCTACTGGGGCGGCGGCGGTGGCGCCGATATCGTGCAAGTCACACCGGCGTGAGACGAAGAAATCGCCACGTCGGCAAGGCCTAGGACCCTCAGATGCAGAGCATTCACTAACATGTCGGCACTGGTTGTTACCGGAGAATTCGTTACGGAGCTGATTTGCTCGTTGATAACGAGTGACCCCACGAGTAATGGCACCGTCTGATTCGGAGAGCCCGAGACCTTTATACTTTGCCCGTTCAGCGTCAATGAGACGATCGTGGAAGAACCGCTAACGGTGGCGTGGTCTGGATAACAAGCCGCTGTCGCTTGCGACGTCAGGATCGACGTTTGAATACTGATTCCGGCCACGGTGACGCTCACATCGGCCACCGACGCCTGTGAATTGGTCTGATGGTTTTCGCCTGCTGTGCTTGCCGAAAGTAAGTGGGCATCGAGTAGCCCTGGCACACTGATGCTCGCGAGCTGAGTGGACAGCGATCCACCGGACGCCGGAAGCGGCCCGGTATCTTCAACGGATAAGTTGGCGATTCCCAATGCGCGGACTGATACTACGGCCGCTTCGCCGCTATAGGTAACATTCTGTGCCTGGACGCCTTGTGGCAGCACGAGTAGACCGACGATAGTAAGAGTGCCGGTGGCGAGCGTTTTGTAGCGAGTCAGTAACTGTCTCATAGGTACCTCCCTTTGCCGAACAGGACCCTGAACCTGAAAGTGAACACAAGCTAGTTTCGGTTCGGTTGGAGAGCGTTTCAATGCTCTCGATGGCGAATGGATGACCGCTGTCGAAGGATAATTCGGTGTGGTCGGGCCGTGCGGGGTGCTTAGACGCCCAACTGACGAACGGCGCCGCCCGTCCTAGCTGAGTCAAACATCGCCTCGATCACCGCCATATTCGCGAGGGAGTCCTCCAACGGTGTCGGCACGCCGCCGTCGCCGCGTATGGCACGGCTAAACAGGTCGCCTTGAATAGTGAACTGATTGCAAGCCGGCTGTTCCTCGATGCGAATCCCGCCGCCCCATAAATCCGCGCCGCTATCTATCAGTAGCCGCGTATTCCGATCAGGCGGTGGATTGAATGGCACTTCAACCTCAATGCGGCCTTTCACGCCGAGAATCTGGATTCTCTGGTAGTACACAAGCTGCGTGCCGCAGGTAAACACGCATTGCCCGGAAGGAAAACCGAGGACCGCGGAAGTGAGCCTGTCAATGCGCAATTGTGGATCGCGTTCCATCAGCGCAGCGACACTCACAGGTTCCGCTTCGAACAGGAACCGCGCGATTTGGATTGGATAGCAACCGATGTCCAGCAGGCCGCCACCGCCGAACTCCGCAACATTGCGGATATTGCCGGGATCGCGATTGAAGTAACTGAATGCCCCGATGATTGCCCGCAGATCGCCGATCTCTCCCGAACGCACCAGTTCCCGGGCGCGCAGCCATTGCGGGTGAGTTCGAACCATGAATGCCTCGCCGATCTTCACGCCGGTCCGGTTACGCGCAGCGATCAGCATCTGGCATTCATGGACGCTCATGGCAACGGGCTTTTCGCAGAGGACATGCTTCCCGGCCTCGGCTGCACGGATGGACCACGGGACGTGCAGATGGTTAGGGAGCGGATTGTAGATGGCCTCTATCTCAGGATCTTCCAGCACCTCTTCGTAAGAACCAAAGGCCTTCGGAATGCCCAGTTCCGTTGCGACATCGCGGGCGCGCTTCCAATCACGCGAAGCAATAGCCACGATTTCCGACCACTCGCCCTTTTGCATCGCGGGGATGACTTTCGCAGTTGCGATTCTGGCGGCGCCAAGCACCGCCCATCGCACTTTGTTGTGCATACCGTGAGTTACTTCCCCACCAGGTGCCGGACGTCCCTCTCGTTTTCCAGACAGACGAATTCCAGCAGATCCGTATCCGCCGCCAGTGACTGGTTCACGTGGATGCTCCATGGCTTGGTATAAGCTTTGGGGTCATCGACGGTAATATCGATTTCCAGTCTGCCGAAACTCGGCCGGTGGAAGCGCTCGGTCACGAGGGCGGCGTTAGTCAGCGGCGTGCCAGTCACATCGAGCCACGTGCCGTCGCGGATTCCGTTCGTTTTGACGACCAGTGTGTCGCCATCCCACTTACCCGTTGAGTAGCCGTTAAAACCAGGTTGCGGGTCGTCCGGCAGTGGGCGTCCATCGGTGAAGATCTGACGGTAGGCAGTGTCACGTTCAAACAGAATGACCAGCAGCCCGGGCGTCTGGATCATCTTTCGCGGATACGGGTGCAGATGCATCTTGATCGGCCCCAACGGCTGGCAGTGGCTATCGGGGTCATCCTTGTTGTTCTCGGCGCGGCGCGCTTTCACCAGCTCCGCCGCCCAGGGTTGCAACGGCAAACCGCCCTTCATCTCAAGACTTACGTCCTGAAACTTGGGGTCACGCGCAGTGGAGCCAGCAAAACTCGACGCAGCCTCTCCCACGGGTTCCCACAATCCGGACAGGTCGGGCTTGCCATCGGTGGTGCGCGGCGCTGGCGCGGAAACATTCGGCTTTCCATCCGGCAGGCGTGGGATGCCCGGAGTCGGGTAGTTCAACCACTGCGCCGCCAGCGGCCCGGCCACCATAAGAGCCGAGAGTGCTAACCGAGTGACGTTCATGTTGTACCCTACTTCGCCACGAAGTGCGCGGAGTCCCTCTCGTTCTCCAGGCAAATATAATCCAGCAGCTCGGTGTCAGCCTTCAACGGCTGGTTGAGCTTGATGGTCCACGGCTTCGTATACGCCTTGGAATCGTCCACGGTAATTTCGACTTCCAGTTTTCCGAAATTCGGGCGGCGGAATCGCTCGGTCACTCTGGCTTCGCTCGAGAGCGGACTGCCCGAGGCATCGAGCCACATGTCGTCGCGGAATCCGATGGTCTGGACAACCAGGGTGTCGCCATCCCACTTACCCGACGAGTATCCGTTCCACGACGGATTCGCGTCCGCAGGCAAGGGCCGCCCATCGGTGAAGATCTGCCGGTACGTGGCGTTGCGTTCGGTGAGAATGACCAGCAACCCTGGCGCCTGTATGATCTTCTTGAACAAACCATCGGTAAGGATGCGCAGCGCGCCGCGCGGCAAGCACCGCGATTGCGGATCGTCTTTACTATTCTCCGACTGCCGCTTCTTCACCAGAGCCGCGGCCCACGGTTGATACGGCAGGCCGCCCTTGAGACTCCAGCCTATGTTGATAAATTCCTGCCCAACCTTCTGGTCGGGGCAGCCATCCGCGGGGCAGGGCCGGTTGTCTTCCCAGCCCCACATGCCGGAGAGGTCAGGCTTGCCGTCGCGCGTTCGCGGCGTGGGGGCATTGAGATTCGGGCGGCCGTCAGGCGTTCGCGGGATGCCGGCGGAGGGATAGTTCAGCCATTGCGCGGCGGTGGGTTTCGAGACTGCGATGGTTAAGATCACGACGGCCACCGCCATCAAAGACCCGCTTACAGTGCGAGCGTTTTTCACATTCGTCCCGAAATTGTACTGCGTTGTGTGGGGCGGGCTTCAGCCTGCGGCGGACTTTAGTCCGCTATCCGAACCAGCGAGACTGAAGTCCCGCGCAGGCTAAAGCCGGCCCCACAAGAACTACTAGTGCGTCGTTCCGCCGGAAGGTTTGCCGAAAACCGACGCCTCGATGGGAACGTTGGTCTTCACGTCAGTTAGCTGAAACGCGTCCTTGCCGTCCAGCCACGAGAACGTGTAAGAGAAGGGAAACTTGATGCCACCCGACTCACGATAATCACCGTAGTCGACCTGCGTGGAGACGTGGCCGATCGGCGACCTGCTATAGCGCACCACGCGCGTTAGCAGACCAGACTGCTTGTCGAAATACATCGTTGCCAGAAGACCGTTGGGTCCGCTCCCTTGCACGACATTGACTTCCTTGCCATCAATACTGTCCGCAAATCCGGAGTGCAAATTGTTGAGGGCTGTCTTGATCTGTCCCGGGAAAGAGAGCATTGCATCCAGCCGAAGCCCCTGCAGCTCACTTCCGGTCACCTGGTATTCGCCCAACACCGAGCGCGGCACGTTGACCCATCCAATCTTGCCGTCGTACACCCTGGACTGGGTTCCGCGATCCTTGGCATCTTTGAAGCTGATAATCACGGCACGCTGATCGGGAGCCTTGGCAAAGATTTGGAACTGCCCGCCGCCGCGCACGCGCTGGTATCCGCCCTGGGTCCCGGTGGCGATGAAACTCTTGAGGCCCGCCAGTTTCTGCGCGCCGCCAACTGCGTCGATATACTTATCCAAAATCTGGGTGGCCGTTGGAACTCCCTGACCAGGCGCGACGATGTCATCCTTCTCTTCATTAGGAGCGCCATACAGCATGTCCAGGGCGATGGTGGTAGCGGGTTTCGAACGACCGTGATGGCAGGTCCAGCACGTTACGTTCTGCACGCCTTTGAAGTTGTCGCGATTGATGACCGCTACCATCTCAGTCATGCGGCGAGCGATTACCTTTCGTTCCGTGTCGGATTCCCAAACCACTTTGTCGGTTCCCGCGCCGGTATGACAATCGGAGCAGTCGAAAGCCAGGGCAGCGGCCATAACGCCCATGGCCCCCATGAAATCCGCAACGGTTACATTCTTCAATGTGCTGGTGGTGACGTTCTTGAAGACCTCTCCCGCCATCTTCTCTTTCGCGGGAGCCGGAGCTTGTGCAGAAGCCCGCTCATTCAACGCAACACCCATCAGCCAGACGACCCCGGCCACTGCCAACGCAGGGACCAGTCGCCTCGACCAAACCTTCATATCGTAATCCTCCCTAAAAGTATGTGAACGGACTAGTGTACTAAACTCGGACGCGGGCAAGGTATGGCTCAAGTGGGGCAGTGCTGCGCGCCGCCCATTACCGCTTAGGAAGCGCGAAAACCACGTAGGCATTCTGAAACGCCCGTTCCGCCGCCTTGCCAGGCCCCGGCAACGTCACCGCCGGGCCGTTGCCCTGAGCCGCGCAAACCGCAATGTACTCGCGGCCATCGATCTCGTAGACAGCCGGAACCCCCTCGGCGGCTGCCGGCAGGTTCGTTTCCCATAACACCTTGCCGGTCTCCACATCCCACGCCCGAAACATCTTATCGTTGGTCGCCGTGAAAATCAGACCGCCAGCGGTCACTACCGGCCCGCCCCTCTGCGAGATGACACCGGTATCAGGATGCCCCTGCTCTGCCAGCGCGGTGACACTCCCATAAGGCACCTGCCATTTGATGGTTCCGGCGTTCAGATCGTAAGCCGTCATCTGGAACCAGGGAGGCGAGATGGCGGGCAGCCGCGTGCTGCGCGACGTGACATTGATGTTGGGCCCGGCATAGTGCGTGAATGTTCCGTCCTCCGGCGCGCGGCTCCGCGGGGGCGCGGCTACCGGCGCATTTCCTCTTCCCCGCCCTCCTTCCGCGCTGGTGGTGCCCGGCGCGCCCACTGCCCGTGGATCGTCCGGCGGTACCAGGATCAGCACTGTGGGCGCATCTCTCGAAACGATGTACAAAGTGCCCTTAGTGGGATCTACAGCGGCCGTGCCCCAACTTGCACCGCCACCGCTGCCGGGAATTTGCACCGTTCCGCGGAAGCTTGGCGGCGTGAAGAGGCCTTCGTTACGCGCATTCGTAATCCGCTCCCGCCACATCGTTTGTTCGTCGTCGGGGATGTACGGATTCCTGTCCTTGGCGCTGAGCGCTTGACGCGCAAAAGGAGGCGGCTTCGTGGGGAAGGGCTGCGTGGGCCAGGATTCCTCGCCAGGCACGTCGGATTTCGGCACCGGGCGCTCTTCCACCGGCCATAGGGGCTGGCCCGTGAGCCGGTCCAACACAAAGAGAAATCCCTGTTTGGTAGGCTGGATGACTACATCCACGTCGCGACCGTCATGCTTTACGGTCAGGAGTTTGGGACCGGCCGGCAGATCGTAGTCCCACAAATCGTGGTGAACCGTCTGAAAGTGCCAGAGCCGTTTTCCAGTGCGCGCATCCAGCGCGATCGTGGAATTCGCAAACAGGTTAGTTCCCTTGCGGTCGGCGCCATAGTAATCCCACTTCCCGGTTCCCGTGGGAATGAATGCGATGCCGCGCTTTTCGTCGATGGTCAATTCGTTCCAGTTAATGCCGCCACCGGAGCGCTGCCAAAAATCCTTGGGCCAGGTGTCGTAGCCGAATTCACCGGGACGCGGCACGGTGTGAAACTGCCAGATCAGTTTTCCGGTCCGCACATTATAGGCGTGGATATCGCCCGGCACGTAGGCATAATCGCTGCCCGAGCGCATCAGGGGCACGATCATGATGTCCTCGAAAATGCGGCCGGGGTTGTTGGTTTGAATGGGAGCGATCTTGCTCCAATCGAAGTCGAGGCCGGCACGCAGATCGGTGCGGCCGTTATCGCCGAACGACGCGATGGTCTGGCCGTTGCGCGCGTCGATGGCGGTGAGGTAACCGGCGTTGTTGGTGAACAAGCGGCGATCAGAGCGGTCCTTACTCTCCCAGTAGTTGATGCCGCGCTGCGCCACCTGCCCTTGGAAGGGGTGGACCCAGAGTTCCTTTCCCGTGAGAGCATCCAGTGCCACCAGCGAATTGCTCTTGGCCTGAACGTACATGACGTTATCGACGACGATGGGATTAAACAGGTACTGGCCCTCGCCCGAGGGGTAAGTCCACACGACCTCTAATTGTTTGACGTTGGACTTGTTGATCTGTTTCAGCGACGAGTATTGCGAAGAATCCGCGCCCCCGAGATGTTCGTGCCAGGTGGTAAATGACCGCTCGTCGGCTGCAGAAAGGACGGCGACGGTGAGGGCCGCGCAAAGAGCGGCGATAGCGGGTGGGCGGGTTCCGTTCCGGTGGGGCATGGTCGAATGATTTTATCCCAGCCGCGCGATCATTGCAGAGTAGACCGGCGGGTGGGAGCGGGCGCGGAAGCATGGCGCTACGAGCCTGACGCCCATGCCCGGCGATGCGAAATTGTCGATCCCTACCCGGCTCCGGGATCCAGTTGGCACCAGGGATGGTGTGCGATGGGTCTGGGGAACGCCGCCAAACTCAAGACGCAGACCGGAAGGCCTGGCTCCGCGGGGGCGCGGCGGCAGGATGGAGGAACGAACCCATTTCGGTGGTATCGGCTGTGTCCGGTTGGGATTGCGGGCCGTCGGGAGGGGCGCCGAGGTCCGATTCCCAGCGGGTCTCCAGGGCGGCGAGTGGCGTGCGGGCGCGCTGCAGGCGCTCCAGTTCGGTGAAGGCATCCTTATAAGAGCGCTCGGCCAGGGTGATGCGGCGCTGTAGCCGGCGGAAGACCTGGTCGGCGGCCATGAGGGCTGCGCCTAGGGGCGTTCCCTCGGAACGGTCGGCGCGGATGACATGGTATTCCCAGAGGTGGGCCTCGGCGCGGAAGAGGCGGCGCAGGATCCATTCGTTGCGGATGAGCGTGTCAACTTGGAAGCGCTCCTCGGGAGTGAGGGGTTGGAAACGGGCGATGTACTCATACTGGAGCGCGGCAAATTCGTCGCGGTTCTCGCCGATGACGAACTGCGAGTCGGCGTCGAGGCCGGATTTGAATGCGTTTTGGGAGGAGACGGCCTTGCCCTCGGGAGTGCGCGGGCCGGTGGATTTCTGACTGTTGAGCCGGTTGGCTTCGATCTGACGTTGCGTAGCCATAGAATTTTTCTCATGTCCACGGTAGCAATGAGAATGACGCGGGATAAGCGGACGGAAGCGGGTTTTGTTGCAACGGCTAGAGTTGACGTTGGGGGAGTGCAAGTGAACGGCGGGTGCTCGATCTTGGCTTAAGCCAGAGCTGGCTCGTCGCCGCCGGATGGATGGGGACCTAGACCCGAACGGCAGCGCAGGCTCCGGTTTGACCTTCGACTCCCCCTGGAATCCGTCGTACATCGAGCGTAAAATGGCTCGGAGTCACAGCACGACGGGCACAACGGGGAATGGTCGGCACTGCACGTAGCAGATTTCGGCCGCGTAAGCAGTTTGAATGAATACACCGAAGCGAATGATTGGACGAACGGCAATTGCTAACCTCGGCTTCTATGTCGTTCTCATTGTGATCGGGATAGCGGTGTGGCGACTCACACTTTACATTGATAACTTGCCCTATAGCGTCCCGCCGCCCGATGATCCGGCGGCGTTAAGCAAAGCTCAGGACGCTTATGCGGCCGTGGGTAACTTGCTCACTACGCTGGCAACTGGGCTCCTTGCAGCCCTGGGCTTGTTTTTAACCAGCACACCAAAACAGCGTAAACCGGCGCGAGAACTTTGGCCGGCCACCTTAAGTGCCTTGAGTGTTTGCCTCTCCGTGTATTTCGGATATATTTCCTCGCAAAATGTCGGATGGGCGATCGAGTACTCGATCCCGACCCTCGACCTCCCGAAGATCCAATGGCCGAGGGAATTGCAAGTTTATGCGATTTTGTTAGGGGTTTTCTTCTTCGCTGACTTTGTAAGGAGAGATTGGACAAAGGGGGAAGCATGAAGGCTCAACGATTGTTTCCGGCGCGTGAAATTGTGTTGTGTTCCCTCCTTCTATTCCCCACGCTCTTGCCATCGCAGAGGCCCCCGGCGCCAGGCAAGTTATCCGTGACGTCAACGCCACCGGGTGCGACCATCACGATTGACAATCGGTCGATGGGCAAGGAAACGGACTTCACTTTCGTTGTCTCTCCCGGCGTCCATTCTGTCTCGGTGAAAAAGGACGACCTGCCGAATTGTGTGACAAAGACGGTGACAGTCCCTTCTGGTTCCGTTGTGTCAATCAATTGCACTGCGACTGGTTGGGGTGCTCCGACCCCTGCGAGGAAGTGATTCGATTCGAACAGCGCCCCTGCGATGACCTTCACAAATTGGCAATGCTCCTGAAGGAAGTGATCGAGGCTGCGTTGAGGGATGTGTAGTGAACCCCAAAGCTGAGACACGAGAAAAGAGACACAATGGAGCTGAAAGGTGTCTTCCGAATCTCAGCAGGATCAACAGAAAAAGAAAATGGGTCGCCCTCGCAAATATGACGAGGGTTTCCGTCAAACAGCACTG
>DASZIV010000165.1:0-2668 GCA_035948775.1 Bryobacteraceae bacterium | reverse complement strand
CCTGGCGCTCGCCTTCGAGAAGAGAACGATCCGCATTCTGCCGGATCCGGTTCTGCTCGGTGAGTTGCAGTCGTTCGCCGCGGAGCAACTCCCGGGCGGGATGATCCGCTATAGTGCGCCCAGCGGCCAGCATGACGATACGGTGATGGCACTCGCGCTGGCCTGGTCTTCAGTGTCCGGCCAGAACAGCAGGTCCAACCTGGGAATGTTCGATTGGTACCGAGCCGAGGCCGAGGAAGCTGCCAAGCGGGCCGGCACCGCCAGTTCCGCGGGGGACGTGATAGCTGCTCAGCGGTCCTGGGACATGGCGAACTGGTAGAGATAAGGTCAGCAGATCCGGCCTGAATTTTCGCCCCCGCTCATCCCTTCATCAGGTTACCTTGTCCGCCCACTTTGATTGCCTGCACCTTGGCGTAGGCGATGGCGGAGGGAATGGTCAGCTCGATCTCGGTGCCGGAGTCGAGTTCGCTCCAGACCGCCAGGTTTCCGCCCACCAGCTCGGCCCGTTCGCGCATGCCGGGGAGTCCGTGATGCCCGCTGCGCCCGCCGGCGCCCAGAACCTGCGGGTCGATGCCCTTGCCGTCGTCGCGCACGCGCATCCGCAGCCGCCGCGTGTCGTAGTGGATCTCTACCTCGACCCGCCGTGCGCCTGAGTGGCGGAAGGCGTTGCGCAGCGCCTCGCCGGCAATCCGATAGAGTTCGTCCCGCACCAGCGGGGCAAGATCCCGGGACGCCCCTTCCACAAGCACGCGAAAGTCGGGAGCCTGTCGGCCGTTTTGATCGGAAGCGAGCCCTTCTCCAAACGTGGTGATGGCCCGCGCCAGGTCATTTTTCACCACCACCGAAGAGCGCAGCCCCTGCACGGCATCCCGACCTTCGTCGATCGCCTGGCGCGCTTGCTCGATGGCACCCTCGAGTTCTTTCAAGGCTTCCGGCCGATCCGGAAGCCGGTACGTCACCGCGTGAAACTTCAGCAGCACTCCTTGAAAACTCTGCAGCAGCGTGTCGTGCAAATCGCGCGCGATGCGGGTGCGCTCGTTGACACGCTCCTCCATCCGCAGGTTGTAGCGCGCCGTCACCTGCCGCAGCCGCAGCCGGTACAGAAGCCACAGGAACCCTGCGGCCGCCAGCACGCACAGCCCCTCGAACCAGATCGTCTGGTAATACGCCGGCGTGATGCTGAAATTCCAGGCGGCGCCGGCCTCGTTCCAGACGCCGTCGTTATTCGACGCAATCACGCGGAACCGGTACTTTCTGGGCGCCAGACCGCCGTAGTAGGCCTGCCGGCGGGTTCCCACATTCTGCCAATCCTGATCCTTGCCTTCGAGCTTGTACCGGAACCGCACCCGCTCCGGGATCGTCAAACTCAGCGACGTGTAATCGATTTCGAGGTCGTTATACCGGTGCGACAATTCCATTCCCTCGGCCGCCGCAACCACCTTACCGTTGATCTTCACGGTTTCGACGCGCACCGGAGGCGGGAGCTTCTTAAAGGGAAGGTGGCGCGGATCGACGACGCTGACGCCGTCCGCAGTCGTGAACCACAGTTTTCCATCCGGCGACTTTGCGACGTGCGGAGAGTAGCCGACAGGAAAGGCGAGGCTCCTTACTCCGTCGGAACCGTCGAAAACAGCGAGCTTTACTGTGCGACCTGGATTGGCGGCCCAGGCGTCCAGCTCGGCATGTGAAATCCGCACCAGGCCGCAGGGTGTGTACAGCCAGAACGAAAGGGCATCGTCTTCCATGACCCAATGGACCACATCGCATGGCAATCCGTTCTTGCTGGTAAGGGTGGCACCACCACCGTTTTTAAACCGGGTTAGTCCGCCCTCGGTGGCGACCCAGAGCGGACCGTCCGGATCGAGTCGCACGTCGGCAATACGGCCCTCGCCCAGTCCGTCGCCAGCCGTGTATGATGCGCGAATCTGACCGTCAGTGAAATAGGCGAGACCACTCTGAGAAAACCCAAGCCATAGGCCGCCATGCAAGGGATCAGCGGCTAGAGCAGCAATATAGTCCTTACGTCCCAGCCCGGCCAAAGGAATCTGTTGGATCTCATTCCCCGGGGACAAACGAAAAAGACCGAGATCCTGGTTAGCCAACCAGAGATTCCCAGTCGTGTCCTCGGCGACGGAGTGCACGTATCCGCCCGGAACGCCGCTGACAGACGTAAACTGGTCATTTTCCAGGTAGCCGACGCCGGCACGTGTCGAGACTCACCTACATCGGCGCGATTGGGCGCGAATTGCTTCGCGTCACTCAGTTGCAGAACCCCAATCCGAATTTTCAAAGCGTCACCGTCACCACGGGCACGGCGACTTCCGATTACCACGCGCTCCAGCTCAAGTTTCAGCGACGTTTGTCACGAGGGTTGCAGGCTTTGGCGTCGTATACGTTCTCACACTCGATTGATAGCGCATCGACGGACGCATTTGCGACGTACCTCAACACGCCAAGTGCGTTCGCAAGTTCCAACATAGACCGCGGCGATTCGGACTTTGACATCCGGCATTCGTTCACCGCTGGGGTGACTTACGATCTTCCCCGCCTGGGATCGGACAAGACAGTCCGTGCTGTCTTAGGGGGCTGGTCGGTGGACAGTTTCGTTTTGGCCAGATCGGCTCCGCCCGTTGACGTTGTGGGTGGAATCTACTTTGCTGCGGGCACC
>DASZIV010000164.1:0-5088 GCA_035948775.1 Bryobacteraceae bacterium | reverse complement strand
CAGCTGACTCGAAGGATCCACGAAGAGACAGCCGCCTCGGCTCTCGAAGCCTGGGCGAAGCCCGGCGCTGACATTCCCGCTCACGCGCTCAGCGGCCTAACTGGTATTTCCTCTCCCGGTACACACGGCTGAACAGAATTGCAACCAGCGCCAGCACGATCGGCGTAAAGATGCTGGCTTCGGGGCCGACGCTGCCTCCCGTGAGCCAGGTCGCGCCGCTGAAGCTAGAGTTGAAAAGATTGTGATACGCGGCGAGTCCGCTGTCGGGAACGCCGTAGAAAAAAGTTTGTCCCCAGTCCCATCCCGCGTGGAATCCTACAGCCCACCACAGATTGCCGGTGCGGCGCAGGAAAAAACAGAAAAGCAATCCGAAAAACACCACCGAGAGCAGCCCGAGCTTGCTCTCCCCAGGATTGCTCGCATGCGCCAGCCCGAACAGCAACGACAACAGAATCGCCGACGGCCAGTAACCCATTCCACTGCTGAGTGTGAACTGAAGATAACCACGAAACGCAAACTCCTCCGCCAAGCCTACCACCACAAAAGCCGCGCTCCAGGCCGCAACCGCAGTGATGATTGTGTTGCCATGAATCGCGATGCCGGCCAGCCGGAATCCGTGCAGCGCGAAAATGCCCAGCAGGCAGGCGCTGATCGCGGCAAATCCAACGAGTGTGCCCACCCAAAAATCCTTGCGGAAGGCGAGTCTCGCCGGCAGGCCGTAGACGCCAAACTTGCGGCGCTCAATTCTTGCCATGATCAGAGCGGCACCGGCAGTCACGAAGAGAATAGTCCCTTCGAGGCTGGCCGTTCCCAAAGGCGTGAGTTGGAGCCCGCCGCCCAATTGAATCTCACCGAACAGAAATCGCGCCGCCAGCTTGAGCGCCACCGCCAAAACCAGCAGGAGTCCGCACACGATCATCAGAAACATCAGCGCTCGCCAGCCTGCGCGAATGCCGTTGGGTCCGCGGAAGGCGTTGTGGACGGGCGGTTGCGGAGAGTGAGTCTCCGGAGGAAGGACGACACCTTGGTTGGACATGGTTTTTTAGTTTACTGGAAAACTGGGCTTGGACCTCGGCCCGATCTCGATCTCGGGCTTTTGCGATGCGGGGCGCCGGGCCTCGCCCGGGCCGGGACAGCCGAGGCGGCTGTTGCCACATGGATCCCGCCGTGCACCCACGCTCCTTACCAGTTCATCTTCATCGCAAACTGGAACTGCCGCGGATCATAAGCCGACGTTGCCTGCCCGGCATTCGTGAACAGCGGGCTCACCGCGGAGACGTTGTCCTTGTTGGCGATGTTGAACATGTCGGCAATTAGTTCCAGATTGTAACGTTCGCCAAAATAAATTCGCCGCGCCACGCGCAGATCGTTGAACACATTCCACGGCGAAATACCGGCGTTGCGGCCCAGATTGCCGTCGAGTTGCTGCAGACTGGGCGCAATGCCGGAGACAATGAACTGTTGCAGGCACGGTTCCTGGAACATGCCAGTGGGCGAAAACTTTGATGCCACCGGCGTGAAGCCAGCCGCCGTGCAAATGGGATTGACCGTGGTATTGGGCCGGCCGGTCAGAGAGGATAGCTGCAGGTTGTCGTCGTTGCCGGTGATGACGTTGAATGGCCGCCCGGAAGCGATTTCGATCAGCGGAGCGACCGTCCAATTGCTGAAGAACTTGCTCGCGAAGCCGTTCCCGCTAAGCCTTTCGCTCTGATAAACCCCGCTGAAGACGAGGCGATTGCGCTGGTCGAAAAGCGAAGTGGAACGCTCCTCGGCAGGAAAGTAACTGTCTTGCGGTGTGAGCGTGGATTGCAGATCGGTGGAGTCGTCGATGGAATGCGACCAGGTATAAGAGGCGAGGAACTCGTAGTGCCGCTTGAAGCGCTTACGCAGGTTGGCGCTGAAGCCGTGGTAAATCGAACTGCCGTTGGAGTAGTTGGCGTCCATATCGCCGAAAGGCACGCAACCCGCGAAGGTGGCCGGATTGCAGTTCGCATTGAATCCCGGCAGACTCTGCACCATCGCGGCCGCTTGTGCGATACAACCCAGCGGATCGCCGACCGAGGCGTAGGCGCCGATGATCGACGGATTCAATCCGCCAGGGCGGAAAAAGTTCATCAGCGAGGCGTCCACAAAGGGCTTAGGGCCAAATGGACCACCGGCGGGATTGCATTCGCCCACCACCGTGAAGGGACTGGTGAACGTCTGGCCATCGGCGAGCGCCGCTTCAAAGTTCGCCGTCATCAGGTCGCCGCGAATGGTGTTGGCGTTGATGGGGCGGTTGAGGTGCCGTCCGCCGTTGAAGTTGTAAGCCAGACTGAGCGCGAAGCCGCCGCCCAGGTCGCGCTCAATCGTAAGGTTCGCCTGTTGCGCGTAGGCATACACGAAGTTCTTGGCCTGCGGATAACCAAAAGGCTGAAACGCCAGCGGCAGGAAGCTGGTGGGATTGAGATAGTTCTGGTTCAGGAAAATGGACTGACTCGTGGAAGCCACGCCGCAGTTGGCTCCCGACGTGGTGCACGAGAACAGTTGCTGGTTCGGCGAGTAATTCAGCAGGCCAAGCACGGCGGCACTGGTCGGACCTGCGGTGGGCGAGCAAGCGGGATTACCGGCGCCGGACGCCGACGGAACCAGCCCTTGAAAAATCTCGACTGCATTCAGGTTGCCTGGGCTTCCCGCTCCCTGACAGGGCGAGCCTGGGCCAAACGCGAGCTGTCCGCTGCTGGAACCGTCTGAGGCGTCGCCCAGGAAATAAAGCCCCAGCAACGGATGATCGTAGAAAATGCCATACGAAGCCCGGATGACCGTCTTGCCGTTCCCGCCGGGATCCAGCGCCATGCCGATGCGCGGCTGGAAATTGTGCGTCGCCGTCTGAATTCCTTTTTGCAGATTGAGCAGGTTGTAGGCGGCTTGCGCCAGCGGCGAGTTGATGGGCTTGAGTGTGGGCGGTTTCTCGATATCGTAACGCAGCCCATAGTTGACGGTAAGTCTCGGATTCACGCGCCACGAATCCTGCCAAAAGGCTCCAACCGCAAGGTTGTGGAACGAGTCGCTGGGACTGCCCAGGCCCTGGATGACGTCGGCAGGGATCCCGGCTCCGTACGCCTGCACCGGAGACAGGCCGGGGCCAAAGCCCAGTCCCAGGTCGGAGGCCGACAGCGAACCGATATCAACGACGCCGCCATAGTTCACCGTGAAAATGGCGTTGATCGGAATGTAGTTAAAATCCACGCCAAACTTCGTGTCGTGACGGCCCATGGTCCAGGAAAAGTTATTGGTGAACTGGTAGCGCTGTTCCGTGCGCTGAATGTAGGAATAAGGCTCGCGGCCGAAGTAAGCAAAGCCCGGAATATTGACGGCCGGGTCCGATCCCTGCGGCGTGTGTGTGTTGTAGAAATATGCCAGACCACGCCGCGCATACTGGAACCGGAACTCATTCACTTTGTTGTTGCCGATGGTCCAGGTGTCTTGCGCCGTGCCGGCAACATCGCGGAAAGTCTGCTGCGAGGTGCGCGAGTAAGCGTTCTGGCCGAAGGGCTGGTCCTGTCCGCCGACTTCGATGCCGGTGATCGTGGAGGGACTAACGTTGGACCGCAGCATCAGCCGGTTGTTGCTGCTCACATTATGATCAATTCGCAGAGAGTAGACGCTCGTCCCTTCGAAGACGGGATAGTTGCCCACTTGCGATGCCAATGTCTGGTAGGACGCAGGCACGGGGACGCATGGGCCGGGAGGAGTACAGGTGGTCGGAAACCCTGACCAACTGGAGAGCAGGCCACCGGTTGCACCCTGCACCAGCGCGGTGGGCCAAGTGCCTTGGATTGCCTGCCCAGACGAGGCGCCGACGAGCAATTCATAGTGCTCGAGGTTCGTGAGACCGATTGTGCCTACGTCCGCGGGAGACAAGCTCTGCAGGTACGCAGCCTCGCCCGGCGTCGCCTGGATGGTTCCAAACGGTAGCGGCACTGCTCCCCCTGCTGTGGTAGCGGTATCGAAGGGCACCAATCCGAAATTGCCCTGCCCAATGCTCGAAAAACCCGTCTCATGCCTGCGCGTGATCTCATACGAAAAATAAAAATATGTCTTATCTTTCTTGATCGGCCCGCCGAAGGCCGTTCCGCCCTGCACCCGCGTGTACGCCGGATTCGGAACCGTGCTGAACGGATTCACCGCCTGAAAATTCCGGTTGCGCAGGTAGCCGAAGACGTCCCCGTGAAAATCATTCGACCCCGACCGCGTGATGATATTCACCACGCCGCCCGCGGCGCGGCCATACTCCGCCGCATAGCTGTTCGAAATAATCTGGAATTCCTGCACCGCCTCCTGCGAAACCGTCGAGCGCACGCCGTTCACCGAATTATCGGTGGCGTCGGCGCCATCCACATTCACCAGGTTCGAGCGCGCGCGCTGCCCGCTCATGTTCAGGCCGGAAGTAGGCGCAGCCCCGGTGTTAGGCGCGTTGTCGCGCACCACCTGCGAATCCGTCAAAGTAAAGTTGATGTAATTGCGGCCGTTGATCGGAAGATTATCAATGCGCCGTTGCCCGATCGTATCGGTAGTGGAACTGCGCGAGGTCTCGATCAGGTCCGCCTGCGAAGTCACCTCCACCACTTCCTTGCCGGTCGCCACGGATAGCGTGACCGGAAGCTCAATCAGTCCTCCGACGGTGATCCCGACCCCTGTGCTTAAAATCCCGTTAAAGCCGGGCGCATCGATCGTAACCGAGTACACGCCCGGCGGCAGCAGGCGAACGCTGTAACCGCCCTGCCCGTCGCCGCTGCCCGAGCGTTCCAGCCCCTTGCCCGCATCCCGCACCCTGACCACCGCATTCGCCACCAGGTTTCCCTTCGGATCCTTCACGGTAACGTGCAGATCGCCCGTGGCCACGCCGCCCTGGCCCAAGGCCAGAGCAGAAACCAGCAAGAAAAACACCGCGACGAAAATCAACCCGAGGATGCGAATCATAGATTTCTCCCTGGCGCTCGCGGAACGCGAGCAGACGGCGGAACCAACTTTGCGGCAGCACGCCGAAGTGGATACGAAAGACAATTTGAGGGCGGCCCGATTACCGCTGGTTTTTATAACAGAACG
>DASZIV010000163.1:0-5820 GCA_035948775.1 Bryobacteraceae bacterium | reverse complement strand
TTCGGACTCGGTAGTCGGAGAACGTACTTTCCTCGCCCAATCTTCAATTGTTGTTCGAATACTCAATGCTGGTGTATTTGCGAGGATTACTGTTAGTGATGGTATTGGTGAAGTAAGTGAAAACCTCGGGGCCCGCGAGGCGCTCATAGTCCAGACAAGCGGTCTTGGGGAAAGAATATCATACCGAATCAAGGTGACGGCGAAAAACCTTACCAACAAAGTGACATCTGTAGGAGCGGCGCTTTCAGTTATTGTCAATGTGTTTACAATCGCACCAACTCTACCTTCACCACCTCCTCGGCTGCGGTCCTCACAGGTGCCCGTTCCGCCGAATACTCCTCCTGCGCCACAAAGAGTGCATATCGTGAAACCAAATGAGTATCTTCGGAAGATTGCCCAACTATACTATGGCGATCCCAACAAATGGAAGATAATGTAATGGCCCACGTTTTTCTCCCCCTTCTAAGGCAGGTTTTCTCAAATTAAGTCCGGGACGTATGGCAGCGATCGTGAAGCTAAGGCCAGTTGCAGTTTGAACGGCGCCGGGTTACCAGTTCGATCCTGAGTATCCCTGCCTTCGGGCTGGTGGATGTAGGATATCGAGGAGCGGAAGGCCCGACTGATTTTGACAAGCAGCACCGAGCCCTCCGTCAGACCAAATCAGGGAGTCTCGAACACTCCCGGAAAGGCTTCCAATGCAAATCCTACACCCTTTCGCCGGCTCCATCCAGTCTTACGATAAAGAGCTCATCGATCTGGACCGATACCGCCCCAACCACTGCCCACAATGCCAGGCCAAACAGCCTCTGATCGGCCACGGTTTCTACTGCCGCACCCTCGTGGATGCCGCTTTCGACGGAGTCATCCGCGTTCGCCGTTACCTCTGTCGCCCCTGTAAACGCACCGTCTCCCTGCTGCCCCAGTTCGCCCTACCCTGGCTCCGTTTCAGCATCTCGGTGATCGCCCTGTTCCTCATGGCCCGCCTGCTCCAAGGCCTCACTCTGATAGCCGCCGCCCAGGCCGCTAGCCTAACCGGCATGCCCTACCAGCGCGGCCAGTTCTGGATCCGCCGGTTTCAGAAACAAGCGCCCGCTCTGAGCTTGGCACTGGCGCCGTTGGCGACACCAGGGCGCCCTCCGGACTCGGCGCCGGACTTCGGCTCCAGAGTCTTGCGCCTGCTCGAATCCATCGGCTGGATCCGCGCTCACCGCTTCCTGTTCTCGCAACTGCGCGTCCATCTGTTGGGGTGGCCGGCGCGTCACGCTCCGCAGGGGCGGCGCACCACGTTGCCGGTCGCGTGCCCCGCCTCCTGAAGGTCCACACAAAACTTTTGCATGGCCCCAGGTCCCCATCCCCGGTTATCGTTCGGGGCAAGGAGATTTTGTCTATGGATGCCAAAGCCGAAAAGCTGGCCCTCTTCCGCTATGCCCTTATTGCCCCCCTGGTCATCGAACCGTTGGCCCGCGGTGAACTTACCCACCGTGCCCAGGAGATCGCTGCCCGCCACTATGACCACCCCGCGTCCAAACGGACCACCCTGTCGGTCGATACGCTGCTGGATTGGGCGCTGCGCTACCGCAACGGGGGGTTCGACGCGCTGGCCCCCAAACCGCGTCAGGACCGGGGCCAGTCCCGCACCATCACCCCGCAACTCGCCGATCTCATCGAACGGCTCAAACGCGAAAACCCGCATCGTACCGGCGCTACCCTGTTGCGCGAGCTGGCGCTGTCCGCGGTGGCATCGCCTTCAGGGGAAACCGCGCCCCCGCTCTCCGCTTCCACGCTGTATCGTTTCCTCAAGCAACGCGGCCTCTCCGAACGCCAACTGCTCGCGCCCCAGACGCACAAGAAGTTCGAAGCCGAACTCAGCAATCAGATCTGGCAAGCCGACATGCTCTTCGGCCCCTGGGTAAAGCGTCCCAGTGGAGGCAAGATGCAGGCCTTTCTGCACGCCACCCTGGATGATGCCAGCCGCCTCATCCCGCATGCCCAGTTTTATCCCGGCCAGGGACTGGATGCCTCGCTCGATTGTCTGCGCCAGGGAATTGCCGCCCGTGGCGTCCCCATCCGTCTCTACATGGACAATGCCAAGATGTATCGCTCCCCGCAACTGGAGCGCATTGCCGCATCGCTCGGCACCCTCGTCATTCACTCGCGCCCCTACCAGCCCGAAGGCCGCGGCAAGATCGAACGTTGCTTCCGCACCGTGCGCGAGCAGTTCCTCGCCAACCTCGATCCCAAACACCTGCTCTCGCTCGAAGAACTCAACGAACGCCTCTGGATCTGGATCGAGAGTGTTTACCACCGCTCCGAACACAGCGCCTTGGGCTCCACTCCACTGGTCCGCTGGCAGCGCGACATCGAGCACGTCCGCCAACTCCCGCCCTCCACCGATCTGCACCGGTTCTTCTTCCACCGCCTCGATCGCCGGGTGCGCCGCGATTCCACCTTCCTGCTGCACAACCGTCTCTACGAAGCGCCTCCCCACCTGGCCGGTCATACCGTCGAGGTGCGCTTCGATCCCGCCGACGACGCGCAGGTCGAGATCTGGTTCCAAGCCAAGCTCGAAACCACTGCGCGGCCCGTCGATCCGGTGGTCAACGGCAAGCTGCCCTATGTGAAACCCACGACCGCGCCGACGCCCGAGCCCACGGGCATCAACTTCGTCGAACTGCTCCAGCAGAAAAAGAAAAACCAGAAGGATGGCGAGGAGTAACCGTCATGATGGAAACTTTCTTCGGCTTTAAGAAAACGCCTTTCGGCGACAGTCCCGATCCCAAACAGTTGTTCTCGTCGCAGTCCGCCAACCAGGTCAAAGCGCGACTCCAGTTTCTGGCCGAGCATCATGGCGCCGGGTTGCTCACCGGCGAAGTCGGCTCCGGCAAATCCACCGCCGCCCGCACCTTCACCGCCGCCCTCAATGCCAACCTTTATAAGGTCCTGTACCTGCACTGGACGCCCGGTTCGACGCTCGACCTGCTTCGCCAACTGGCGCTGGATCTGGACCTGGAGCCGGCCCACTACCGCGGGGATCTGGCTCGCCAGATCTCCCAGGCCATCGTGCGTCTCAATCAGAGTAAGAAGCAACACCCTATTCTGATCTGCGACGAGGCCCAGCTACTGAGTCACGCCGCGCTCGAACAACTGCCCCTGCTGCTGAACTTCGATATGGACTCGAGCCGCTATCTGACTCTGCTGCTGGTGGGCCAGCCGCTGCTCCGCCGCACCCTCTCGCTGCAGATGCACGAAGCTTTGCGCCAGCGCATTGCCGTGCAGTACCACCTGGAAGGTCTCTCGCGCGAAGAGCTCGACGCTTATCTCGCACACCAACTCAAAGCCGCCGGGGTGACCCAGCCGTTGTTTGACGAGACCGCCCGGCAAGCCCTCTATCAGGCCACCAAAGGCATTCTGCGCAAGGTCAACAAGCTGGCCCTGACGGCTTTGCGCCTGGCGGCTTCCCGCAAGGAATCCACGGTCGGGGAAGCCATTCTGTTGGATGCCACCACGGAGGCGTTGCTGTGAACGAGGCTCCCTCGAAAAAATCCGCCTCGCCGACGGTGCTGTCTCTGGGACAGTTGCTGGAACAACAACCCACCACTGCGCCGGTCGGCCTGGTGGAGCCGGGGCTGTTGCCGCAGCAGGGCATCTTGTTTGTGGGCGGGGAACCCAAGGTGGGCAAATCGCTGCTGGTCGCCAATCTGGCCTTATCGCTGGCGGCCGGCGCCGACCGCATCGGCTTTCCCATCCCCGCGCCGCGCCGGGTCCTCATCTGCCAGTTTGAACTGCCCGTCCCGCAGTTTGTCAGCCGCCTGGCGGTCATGCGCCGCGCGATGGGAACAGCCGCCGATCAGAACCTGTTGGTGGACACGCGCGCGGCCGGCCATCTGCTCAGCGCCGCGCAGGGGCTGAACCATTTTGTGTCCGCTGCGCGGGCCGCCAAGGCCGAAGTCATGGTGCTCGACCCGCTCTACTCCACCCACGATCAGGACGAAAACGATACCCGTGCCATGGCGGGGTTGTGCCAGTCGCTATTGCGCCTGCGCGATGCCGCGGGCACCGCTCTGGTAGTGGTGCATCATGTCCGCAAATCGATTGGCCGTCACGAGATTGGCAGCGCCTTTCGCGGCTCCAGCGCGCTGCATGCGGTGGGCGACAGTTATCTGCTCCTCACCCGTCCGGCTCCGCAGGTGCCCACACTGGAGCTGCGGTTTCAGTTCCGCTACGCCGCCGCCCAGCCGCCGCGGCTGCTCGAACTCGACCCGCGGACCCTGTGGTTCTCTTCGGCCGGCTCACCGCCCGCTGTGGCAGCACCGCGGCACAAGGTCGAGAAAGGCGACATCACACAGGCCTTGGCCGAGATGGGCAAAGGGGCGCGTTACAACCAACTGCGTGATCAGATCATGACAACGACGGAATGTTCCAAACGTACGGCGCAACTGGCCATCAGCGAAGCCTGCCAGCAGGGCTGGATCGTGCAGGCGGACGGTCAATACCGCTTGCCGCTGTAACTTTCCCGGCCCCGTGGTTCGAGCGTGGGCGCCGGTACCGACTGTCCGCGAGGGGTCGCGCCCGAGCGGATGCCCAAGGCCGATGCGACGGGGCTGGCTCCGAAGAAATCGGTCTAACCACCCTCCCGCACACGATTCGTCGGTGCGGGAGGGCTTTGGCGTCTCATGATCCTTCAGGCATAGGTCCCAGTCGTTCTGCCCCATCCAGGAAAATCAATCCCATTTCTTTGGTGAAGTCTCCGAGCGGAGGCCTTGGGCCATAAAACGCGAAGATCGCCCGGCCGCTTTTGCCGGGCGCTCCAAATTGTTTAGCTGCCGGGATACCGCGCATGCCTATACGGGGGAGTATCCTATCCCACCCGCACTGCGGTCCCCGAACATGCCGACAAGGAATCCGAGAAACCAGGGGGGAAATAATCTGAGAACCTCGGGGGGAAAGATTGTGACCCGTTACACTTGCGGATCGGCCCCAGGCCCGGAACAGCCTTGAGAATGTAATCGAGCAGGCCCGCCATGCGATCACCGAGGCTCGCAATGCCATCGAGGGTTTACGCTCCTCGAAATACGAGGGCTCGGACTTAGAGGGAGCCATAAGCCGGTTTGGCCAGCAACTCGCTGCCAATCAGTCTGACCCGCCTCCTCCTGAGCTTCAGATCAACGTTGAGGGCGCAACGCGGCGACTGGCTCCGATTCTCGCCGGCGAGCTTTACCATATTGCCGTCGAGGCGCTCCGTAACGCGTTCCAACACGCGAAGGCGCGGCGCATTGAAGTGGAACTCCGCTATGGCGCCCGCGAATTCAGGTTACGCGTGCGAGATAACGGAAAAGGTATTGACCCGAAAATCCTTCAGGCAGGGCGCGTCGGTCATTACGGCATGACCGGCATGCGTGAACGAGCCAGATTAGCCGGCTGTAGGCTCGTTTTCTGGAGTGAACTCGATTCCGGTACCGAACTCGAGTTGACGATTCCGGCCTCGCTTGCATACACCAAAGACTCCGACGCGAGACCGCCTACGCTTGCCGCAAAGATACGCAGGATGCTCTCATGACCAACCCTATTCGAATTATGGCAGCGGACGATCACGTGCTCTTGCGGAAGGGCATCGCGGCGATCATCGCGAGCCAGCCAGACATGAGCTTAGTTGCCGAAGCTTCGAACGGACGTGAAGCTGTCGAGCAGTATCGAACGCACCGCCCCGACATAACGCTCATGGACTTGCAGATGCCGGAGATGAACGGTCTGGATGCGATGATCGCGATTCGCACGGAATTTCCAGAAGCGCGAATTATCATGCTGACCACCTACACCGGT
>DASZIV010000162.1:0-35356 GCA_035948775.1 Bryobacteraceae bacterium | reverse complement strand
GCCCCGGAATCGGTGTGCCTGCGCGCGGCGCACTCTTAGCGCCCTCCCAAAACTGCATTGATTCGCTTGCATTGTGCACCGAACCAGGGCCTACAAACCCGTCCGCCAAAACATCCGCAGTCTTATTTCGCAAGTCCCTCTGAAGCCTGCCCCACTAGAACCTTTTCACTCAATCTGCCTACTAGATCGGCTTAAAGCCGGGGCGCACCGAGCTTGTTGGGTTAGTCGTGGTGCTGTAAGACGAGCCGAAAAGATCGGACATCACGTTCACATTGCTGTCGCAAGCATGGTTCAGGCACGGCAGTCCCAGGCCACTTTCAATCGACTTCAGCAATGAAAAGTGATTGTACGGGGTTGCGCTCTGCAGTCCGTGACTCCCATAGTTTGTATCTACAATCACCAGAACTTTGTTCACCGTCGGCGAGACGCTGTAATCGTCTTCATCCCACACTACGACAATGACGTTGTTGCCCTGCTTCCAGGCCGGGGATGCCTTGATCGCAGTCATGATCTCTTTCAGTGTGATGTCACCGCGCTGCATCAGGGCGGGGTTGAGGCCAGCCAGCGTGCCGTTGTCGTTCGGGTCAAAATTGCAGAACGGACCCGCATTGCCGCGCCCGTGTTGATCATTGCATTGATTGGGAGCGATAAACGAAAACGTCGGAATGGCGCCGGCGCGGAGGTCGGCGTAAAGGCCATTCGGGCCAGTGAAATCGACCACGTTGGTCAGGTCACTGCCGGGTTCGTATCCTTCCTGAACACTGCGGAAGTAAACGAACGGGTTGTGCTTGGCGGCATAGAGCGCCACGATGCCGGACGAAGTCAGGGGTGGAGTTTGGACCGGCAAAATTAGACTGAAATTCGTGTTGTTGTTATAGAAGCCATCACTGAAGTTTATGCCGTCGGCTCCCTGTGGCCCCAGGCTTTCCTGATAACTCTTCCACGTGTGCCCACTTTCCACGAGCTGATCGGCAATTGTCTTGCCGGATGTGTTGGCGACGGCGGCGATCGATTGTATCCCGTCGATGTTATTCACTCCCGGAGGGCCGGACGTCTCATTGGTGGTGTCCACCGCAGGCGTCGCCGCGTCTGTTCCCGTGCCAAAAATCGGGCAAATCACAGGGGATGACGGACTGTCGGTCGAGACCGTTCCAGACGCGAGGTTGGTAATGCAGTAAGGGTTATGCCAGTCCGGGTAGTTGTCGCTGTGCACGCCGAAATTTGAGCCGCCGACTAACTCGAGGTAGTTGTTCAAGCTCGGGTGAGCAATTGCGAAGTAGTTAGTTCCGATGTTCGCGTTGGCAATTATTTCGTTGGTGTACGGCAGGTTGGGGTTACCTACAACCTGACTGTATCCATGGTTCTCCATCATGACTACAAAAACGTGGTCCAGATGCTGCACGCCTGCGGGGACGAGGCCCTCAGCGGCGAACCCGCAAACCGCTGCTACCACACCCAACAGGCCCGGTCGTACGATTCGTATCTTCACTGTGTTGGTGCTCTCTTTCCAAGAAATTTCGCGAACGCAGCATCGCGCCATCGAATGCAAAATGTGCGTAGCTCAGGGAATATAGCAGGGGATAACTTCAGTGTCGTTACGAATGAGTCACTAATGAGTGAATTAGCGGAAAGTCAAAATGTCTCAGAAAACGCGTTCTCACTTCCAGACGGAAGCCGGAACGATAATGTCGTCTTCGGGCACCAACGTGTTCACCGAGACATGCGGCCAAGTAAGATTATTGAAATTCAGCAGCACCGTCTGGGTGTACTGAATTTGCGTGAACGTGACCGTAATTTCGCGCGGCGCATCCAGGTCGAACGGCGGTGTGACGGAAAATGTCGGCACACGCTGACCCGGAACGCTTGGCTTGGCTTTGATTGCGAAGGGCGGCCCGCCTACATTGAAGGGCGGCACCACAATGACCTCTTCGACTGTTTCGACCCAGAAAACCGCCGTCATTTGCAGGGCCTGGGCGTTTGGCGCAGTAGCTGCGGGCTGGCCCAGCAAGAAGGCGATATTGTCGGTTCCGCCGCCGAAGAGTGCCGGAGGAGGAGGGGGCGGCGGAAACGGCCCCGTGTTGATGACGATCGCAATCGTTTTGATGATTTTTTGTTTGCTGATGTGATTGCGGAGCAGCGTGTTGGGATCGTCCAGCATGGCTTGCGTGATGGTGCCGGCAGCGATAAAACTGCTTAGGTCTTGCGGGATTCTCGGCGTGTTTGGGTTGGTGGCGGTCTGGCTGGGGAACTTGATTTTGTTGGCCGGGTTTCCTGTTTGGAAGGGCGTGATATCAACTGGGTTTATGGTCGGCGGCCCGGCGATGGACGCAAAAATACCTTGAGCCTCGATGGTAGTCCCGTGTGGGATCGAGGCCATGCGTACGATTGTTTCTTGTTTTATCGGAGGTACGGTAGTGGCCGGCACATGCATCCAAATTCCCGGCTCGGCGTGGATACCGGTGGTTTCGCCGTGAATCGTTACATCATTGATCGTCTGCAGATAAGGCACCCCGTTAAGGAAGATGTCTCCCTGCGGCGTTGTCCCCCGATTCGGGACTGAGCCCAAACTCGGCGAGAATGAGAGGCTCTCAGACGTGAGGTTCAGTTCCAGAATATTGTCACCGGTGGGAACTGGATTGGGTAGCGGCGTGGGCGTCACCGTATTATCGGGCCGGAAGATGGTGTTGAAGCCGTTACCGACCCAATCTCCTACAAAGGCAGAGAGTGGGCCAAGGGGCGGTGTCGGGACATGCGGGGGGATGACCTTGTACTGTGGCCGCACTTCCCCGAATAAGAAGTCACTAGGCAGCTTGATGGATGCCCTGGGCTTTGCGTCACTCATTCGTAATTCTCCTTTTTGAGCCGTTTCAGGGACACTTAGGCTCCGTGTCCTAGCCCGCGTTAGCGAGCCTAAATAGGCAAACCCCGCCAATGTAGTGTCGACACAGTTAGAGAAGTTTAACCGATAAAGCGGAATCGTCCTATACGTCCTGAAAGCTTCTGTCAGATATGCGAAATCAGCTGAATGCAATATGTGAAGTTGCGTACCCCAGCACGCGGTGAATCGCGGATGCCGCTTGGGAGTTTACCCCCCGAATTCGGTTCTGGGTGGACATTGGTAATGGTGTTACGGCTTCTGGTGCAGCGATCTTTTCGGCACCGGCGCGGCGCAAGGCGTGGTGTTCAGACCTTCGATTTTGGCCGTCTCCGTTTCCATGGTCAGCAGGAACGGGGCCTTGTTGAAGGCAATTGGCGCGCCGGTCCAGTGAAACTCGGCGTTTGGCTCCGGCTTTCCGGCAAGGGGTTTGTCCAGCTTCAGAACGATCTCCGCCTGCAGCGGCTGTTGTGCGTCGGGCAGCGGTACCGCGACCAATAACTCCTTCGGCCGGCACGCCGGTTTGGCTTCCACCAGCACTCCCCGCAACTGCGACACCTCAGTGCCTTGGAGACTGGACGCGAAGTATTGTTCGCCGTTGGTGTCGGCGAGCGCGCCCTTGATCTTCATCCACAGCGCCAGTTGGGGATTGGTCTTCTCGAACTCGGCCTGTTTCTCGTCGGCGATTTCGGTCATCGATTTGATGTGGAACCCCGGTGGCGGCAGCGGCGATTTCTGCGCCAGTTCCTTGAGCTGACGCAGCGCTTCGGGATCGTTACCGTGGTATTGCGCGAACACCTTCTCCAAAAACGTCGCAATGGCGGCTTGCCTGGTGGAGTCGATGGCCACGGCACGGGCGACTTCATAGATCGCGGCCGATGCCTTCTCCGGCTGCGTCTTGTAGAGACAGAGTTCCGCGCGGCCCAGGGAATAGGCCGCATCGCTGCTATCGGGGTTGTCTTCGAGCGCTCTTGTGAACGCGGTCTCCGCGGCAGCGCAGTCGTTCTTTTGCATGGCTTGGGTTCCCGGCAGCAGCGCGATGTAGAGGAGCGACGCTTTGGCGGCGGTCTGCAACTGGCCGCGCACCTGGGTCCAGCTCTCCGCGGTCAAGTTGGCCGGTTTGTCGTCATACGCGAGCAGCCGCCGCGCGGCTTTCGTGGCGGTGGCCACCTGCTCTGACGTGGGCGAGGGCAATTGTTGGATCGCGGTGGCCGTGGTAAAGAAAAGCTTGATCACGTTTGCTGGGCTGCCGAGTGCGGCCTCCAGGTCCTGGCGCGCGACCAGGTCGCCAGCCGCGTCGATGGCCTTTCCGGGCTGCTTCGCGGCGGCATAGGACAACACGTATAGAAGCTGGCGGTCGTCGCGGTAGTCCGAACTCGGGTAGTCCTTCTGCCATGTGTCTAGGTCCGTCAGGGCCTTCGCAAAATCGTTGGCGGCCATGTCCTTCGTGACGGCGTCGTAGATCTGGTATTCGGCCTGGTTTTGATACTTCTTGGGGGTTTGGGCGGCAAGAACGCCGGCGACCAGACAAAGCGATAGCCACGCCTTCGAAAATGGATACACGTTTGCCTCCTACCTTACGACTTCGAACGACACTTCATCGACCCACACCCTGGTCAACAGGCCCACCGCAATCACGCCGAAGTTGATAAATGTCGCATCGCGATCGACCTTGCCCTCGAGCTCGTAACGGTTCCATTCCGCTGAGCGGATGGGCCGGTCGCTCATATTGTCAAAGAATCCGCTCTGGCGATTAGCGCGGTCCACGCTCAATAACAGCTGCGCCCGGCCATCGGAATCGAACGCTTCTACCTTCAGCCAGGCGCGGAAACGAACCGTGTTGCCGCGATAGGCGGCCGCGCTGAAGCTCTGCATCAGGCTGGTCACAGGAGTAGGCGCATTGGCCGGCACCAGCACTACCGCACAGCCGATCGAACCGCGACAGCCGCGCCGGCGGAGTTCCGCCATGTAATCGGCGTCCTTGGGAAGCGAAGGCACGGTCCAACCCGGCGGCGCTTTCCCCACTACGCCCTCATCGAACTTCAAATTCCGTGGGCCGGGCAGCGGGCTATCCCAACCCGCCAACACGCGCCGCGCCTGGGTTGCCGCCTCCAGCTGATCACCATACTCTTCCACGACCCGCGAATACGCGGCGCGGGCCTCGCGGCGCTGGCCCAGTTTCTCCTCGCACTGACCCATTTGGTACAGCGCTCGCGCTGCCACTTCCCTCGACCTGCCCGGTTCCGCCAGAATCGTTTTGTATTGCTCCATGGCGCCGGTCAGGTCTCCCAATACCATCTCGCGGTGAATGGCCGATTCCAGTTGCATCTCGGGATCTACGGGGCGTTCGGCCGCCATCACGGCAAGCACTACCGCGCCCACGCCGATCGCTATCGTGCCCATCACCCTGATTGAGAGCGTACGCCGCCAGCGTGGAGACCTCGTCCGGGATTGGTCACGTTTCAGTAACATTTCAGCCATCAAACCGATATCCCATACCCCGCACGTTGCGCAGGTAGCGCGGGTTGGCGGGGTCCGGCTCGATCTTCTTCCGCAGATTGGCGATGTGGTTGTCTACGATGCGATCGGAGGCAAACGTGTCCGGGCCCCAGGCTCCCTCCAGCAGGCGCTCGCGGCTCAACACGCGTCCGCGCGAGCGAATAAAGAGTCCCAGCAGTTTGAATTCGATCGGCGTCAGCTCGATGGCTTCGCCGTTGCGTCGCAGTTCGCCGCGCTGGAAATCCACCTCCACGTCGCCGAACGGGTAACATTCCAGACCGGCGCTCGCGTCTCCGCCGGCCCGGCGCAGTAGAGCCTTGATGCGGGCACGGAGCTCACGCGTGCCGAAGGGCTTGGTCACATAGTCGTCCGCCCCCAATTCGAGCGCCATGACCTTCTCGGCTTCCTGGGTCTTGGCGGTCAGCACCAGGATCGGCGTGCGCAGGCCCTGGCGGCGCAGCTCCCGGCAGACCTCGAATCCGTCCTTTCCAGGCAGCATGATATCGAGCAGGATGAGGTCGAAGCCGCCCTCTTTGGCGCGCCTGGAAGCCGCCACACCGTCGGCCACGGTTTCCACTTCATAGCCTTCCATCTGGAGGTCGTCTTCCAGGCCGAGCGCGATACTGGGTTCGTCTTCCACTACTAGAATTCGTGTCATGACCGCAGCACCGCCGGCAGGAGCATGGTGAACGTGCTGCCGTGGCCGGGTTGGCTGGCCACCTGAATCTCGCCGCCGTGAGCTGCCACGATATGGCGCACCATGGCGAGCCCCACGCCCGAGCCTTTCACGTTGGCCGCCGCCGCCGCGCTGCCGCGCACAAATTTGCGGAAGATGGCTTTCTTTTCGGACTCCGCAATGCCGGGTCCCTGATCCCTCACGCGAATCGCCACGTATTGTTTTTCCACCCCCCACTCCACCCACACCGTGGGCTGTTCGGGTGAATACTTGATGGCGTTATCCACCAGGTTTCGCAGCGCCACCGAGATCGCTTCGGGGTCGGCCTCGATCGCGCAGCTCTCGCGCGTTCCCTGCACTTCGATATGCCGCCCCTCGACGGCCGCCTGCGATTCGAACTCCGCCACTACCCGGTGCACCAGCTCGGAGGCGTCCACTTCTTCGAAGCGGAAACGCGCGCCGGCCTCCATCCGCCCAAAGTTGAGCAATGCCTCCACCAGGCGCTGTAGCCGCGTAGTCTCCAGCACCAGCGTTTCGTAATACATTTGGCGCCGCTCGACCGAGGGCGCGCGACCCAACGCCAAAATCTCCGACAACTGGCGCATGGCAGTGAGCGGTGAGCGGAACTCGTGCGACACGGCGGCGACGAAATCCGATTGCATGCGCAAGATCTCGATCTCTCTGCGTATGGCGCGCGCGATGAAGTAAGTTCCCAGAACCAGGAAGGCCACCATGACGGCGATGCCCAACAGCAGGAAGCGCTGCGGCGCGGAAAGTCCCAGCGCAGCGGCTTCGGGTGCTGCGGTGATCGAGAGCGTCCAGGGGATCTGGCTTTCCGCGGCGGTGCGAACCGTGGCGTGGCCCGCGCCTCTGCGGCCCGCCAGTACACGGCCTTCGGCATCGGCCGCGGCGTAAACGATGCCATTACCGGCGGAGACGTGCTGGAAGATAGACGCTGGGTTGGTGATCAGAACCGCTTGTCTCGAGCCCGCGCTGCGCCACAACAGAAAGAACGGCTGGTCACCCACCCAGACGGTCTCCTGATGGAGCGCGTTGGCGTCGCGCTTTCTCCCCTGCCAGGCGTGCCAGGCTGCTTCGGAAAGCGCTGTTGCGCCGGCGGGAGGTGGTGAGACGGCGCCGGACAGGCGCGCCGCCTCCGACCAGTAGAATTCAAACTGGCCGCGCGTCAGACGCCAGCGTCCTCGGAGCAGATCTTTCTTCAACGCATCGGCCTCCGCTGGGCTGCCGGATATCTCAGCGGCCGCGTGCCGGCCCACTAATTCCGCCGGCGCTCCCGCCACGGTGACGCCCGCGATGGCGGCCAGTCTTTCATACGCGGCGCGACTATCCGTTATCCGATTCATCTTGCGCAGCACGCGGCCCAACCGCAGCAGCGCCCCGGCTCGGACACCCACGTCGGTGGAATCCGCGAGTTGCTGATACATGGGGAGCGCCTTGGCCGGCTGGCCCTGCTGAAACTCAGATGCCTCAGCCGCGTCAAACACGGAGAGACTCGCTTCGACGTCCGGCGACGTAGAAGGATCGTAGAGTAGCCGGTCCGCCGGCAGCGCCGTCAGGCTATTTTCCGTCAGTACCAGGAGCAAGCCTTCCTGGAGCTCGCGACCGTCCGGCGGGGCCTGTGCCCAGTTGCCGAGGCGCTCTCCGGTCTCCGCCAGGGTGCCGCGCAAGGTGGCGGCGATGCGGTCGGCCGCCTGATCGAGCCGCTCTTGAAGGCGCTGCGCTTCCACCGCGCGCTGCTGGTCGAGCAGCTTCCAACCCGACCACGACAGGGCCGATACCGAGACCAGCGTAAGCAGAAATAGGATCAGGAGGAGCGTTCGAGGCGGTTTGAGCCACTCTCTTAGTGGCGGCATGCTACCCACGATTGTACACGTGGGCGTTATTGGCGGAGGTTTGGCGCCATTGAAATGGAATCCGTCTTGATCGTGTGTTTGCTCATTTCGCCGGTTACGGTGACCCTATAGTAGGGTTTCTTGCCGGTGTTGCGCACGAGTTCCGCGGCCTTTGTATTTCCGCCGGCGTCCAGTTTGAACCTCAGGCCATCCCGGTCAACGATGGCAAACGATTTCGTTTTGTCGTTCGGAGAGCAAAAACTGATTTCCTGACCCCGGTCGCGGTCGACGTTGCTTAATGAGTCGTGCGGGTTCACGTTTCCTTCCAAGCTGTCGTAGCATTTGGAATTCACCAGGGCACCGGACCAATTGTCCGAGAAGCCCAACGTGGATGCGAGGCAGATCACAATGGCAAGCCTCATCATTAGAGCCATACAATTATCCTCTCTAATTTGGATTGCCGGGATGGGAGTCGGGTTTCGCATTGGACGCTGGCGCTTGTAACCAAAACGTCATTTGAATTTAGTAAGGTTGAATCCATGGATAAATTCGAGGTCCGGGCTGAGAAAAGCGCGAGCGGGTCCACCATACTCCATCTCAGTGGCCCGGTGACACTCAACACGTTGTTTGAGCTTCAGGACGCTTTGCGCAAGGAGACTACTGGAACACTGATCATCGTGCTGACGGATGTCCCGTACATGGATTCAGCCGGACTCGGAGCGATTCTGAGTGCTTATGCGTCCTGCCAGCGGCACCAGAGAAAGTTCGGTCTGGCCAGCGTCTCGGAGCGGGTCATGGCGTTGTTGCGAGTCACCAAGGTGGATTCTCTCGTTCCTCAGTACCCTACCGTTGAAGCCGCCGAAGCGGATTTGGGAACGAAGGCAGAGGGTGCGTAGCCGACTCCCGCCTGCATGGGATTTTTAGCCTGATTCTGACTCGCCTGGCGCAACAGTTCTTAACCGGACTGTCATCGTAAAATAACATTCCCCAAGTAGTCTGAGTCCTTCAACTCCCGGGCAAAATTGCGTGTTGGCGGTGCGCACCTTGCACTGCTCCGCCGGGTCTCGTCTATGCGGGAGTTGTACAGCTGTACACATTCTGGCGAGAAAAAGGATCTATGAACAAGCTACGACGCTTTAGTCTTGCATTAGCCTGCGCAGCCTTGGTTTCGAATGGATGGGCTGCTGATATTCCGCAGCCGGGAACCGACGGGAATAGCCAGTCGGCTGAATTTAAGCAGTTAAAAGCGCAGCTCGAACAGCAGCAAAAGCAGATCGAACAGCTCCGTTCGACATTAGAAGCCCAGCAGAAACTGCTGGAGAAGGCGCAGAACGCACAGAACTCCCAGAACGCGACGGCCCCCGTGGAGGCGAAAGCAACACCTGAACCAGCACCGGAGCACAAGGCCGCCAATTTAGGCGATGTCGCTTCGACGGTGCCGATTATTCCGCGTGGGATTGCCCCGGTGGCAACGCCGAAACCGCTTCCGCTGCCCCAGACGCAACAATCAGCCGCGGACCAGGTCCCATCGTCCCCGCTGCAACTACAGATCGGTGGTGCGACGATCACGCCCGTCGGCTTCTTGGACTTGACCAACACGTTCCGCAGCACCAATTCCGGCGCGAGCCTGGCCACGAACTTCGGCAACTATCCGTACAACAACACCCTCCCCCAGGGCCGGCTCACGGAAGATCGGTTCAGCGCGGCTAACTCCCGAATCGGATTTCGCGTAGACGGGCTTTACAAGGGCTTTCACGTACTCGGTTACTACGAGGGTGACTTCGTGGGCGGAGTCGGCAGCCTCGCCAACAACACTCAGGTGACCAGCAACAGTTTGCTGTATCGTCTCCGTCTCTATTGGGTCGACGTCCGCAAAGATCAATGGGAGGTCTTGGCCGGTCAATCGTGGAGCATGATGACGCCGAACCGCAACGGCATCTCGGCTTTGCCCGGCGACTTGTTCTATGGCCAAGAGTTCGACGTGAACTACCTGAACGGTCTGACATGGGGCCGCATTCCGGGTATCCGCTTCTTGTATCACCCCAATAAAATGGTCACCTTCGGCATTTCAGCGGAAAATGCCAGCCAATACTTTGGCGGATCGGGCGGCGAAGGTTCACCGACCTTGCCTGCGGCGCTCGGCGCGAGCGGCGCCAACATCGCCAATACGGAGCTCGATGCTGCCGTAGCCAACGGCCAATCGATTCCCCAAGTGAGGCCGGATATCATCGCAAAACTTGCGATTCAGCCGAATAGTCATATCCACTTCGAAATTGCAGGCGTGACTGACCAAGCCAAGATCTTCAATCCCCTGACCACCGGCGCTGGAGCGCAGCAGTACTTCAGCAAGACCGGCGGCGGCGGCTCCGTCAACGGGAATTTTGAAGTGGTCAAGAACTTCCGCTTGATCACAAATAATTTCTGGAGCGACGGCGCTGGCCGATATCTGTTTGGCGAGGCGCCGAATTTCATCGTCCGCGCCGACGGCAGTCTCTCGTTGATGCATTCTGGCTCGACGGTGGACGGGTTCGAAGCGCGCGTGGGAAAAACGCAGATTTACGGCTATTACGGTGGCATCTACGTCGGAAGGAATGTCGCCTACGATGCTAACGGCACCTCGCTGATTGGCTATGGATACACCAAATCGGCCAACAGTCAGAACCGTAGCATGCAGGAGGGCACGATCGGCATCACGCAGACCTTCTTCAACGACCCCAAGTATGGCGCCATTTCCATGTATCTGGATTACGCCTACTTCTGGCGCAATCCCTGGTACGTGGCCGCAGGCGCGCCCAAGAACGCGAAGCAAAACGCGGTGTGGTTCGACCTTCGCTATACGCTGCCGGGCAGCGCGCCGACAATTCAGTACTAAGTAACGAAGAGGTGGGTGCTCTAACGAGCGCCCACTTCCGACTTTCCCTTGCGGGTTCACCGGCTGTTTTCGGATAGAATTTCGATTGCCTGGCGCGCCGATTCCAGATCCGGCTTACTCCGTAGAGCCGCTTGAAACTGAGCCACAGCTTCCGCGGTTCGCCCCGGTATTTGTGCTAGAGCGCTACCAAGGTTGTAGTGAGCTTCGGCATAATCGGGCCATATCTTCAGCGCCGCTTCGTACTCAGCGATAGCGTCTGGCAGCCGCCCTGGAAGTTGTACATACACGTTTCCTAGGTTGAGGTGACCCACCGTAGAGTCAGGCTTAGATCTGAGAGCAGCTTCATACTCAGGGATGGCCTCCGTCAGCCTTCCAGGGAGATGTGACAGGAGCTTGGCGAAGCTTAGGTGAGCTTCCCAGTAGTCCGGTTTCATCCGCAAAGCGATCTTATACTGAGCGACAGCTTCTTCCGTTCGCCCGGGCATTTGCGCCAGGGCTCCCGCGAGGCTGAGATGGATTTCTGGAACATCCGCTCGGATCTGGAGGGCCTTTTCGTATTCAGCGATCGCGTCCGGCAAGCGTTCTGGCGCCTGGGCCAGCACATGACCTAGATTGTTGTAAGCCATCCAGTTTTTGGGATTACGAACCAAGGTCTCGCGATACAGCGTTTCCGCGTCGCGATATATATGGCACTGTTGCCAACTTTCGAAACCAAGGATCGCGACAAAAGCAGAAGCGATGCCGATTCCCCACGATTTTCCAGCCGATACGCGATGCGCGATTAAGGCAAGGCCTGAGGCCGCCGGCACGATGACTCCCAAACCGGCGAGATATTGGAAATGGTCGGCGACGTAGGAATACCGGAACGGGTAAACATTTAGAAAACCAAGCACCGGAAACAGCGTTCCGGCGAAGATCAGGAACCCGGCGAGAGGGCCACGGTGTCTCCGGGCCATCAAGGCCAGCCCGATCAGGGCAACCAATATTCCAGCGGGAAACAGAAATTGCCACCACTCACTCGGGTTTATGACCCATCGGGGATAAGTAAACATCAAGTTGGCCGGCCATATTAGTTTACCCAGGTAGAACCAGATGACACGTCCTGCCAACAAGAAATGCTGTAACGGCGTTAAACTGTAGTCCGCGCCCAGCGCTCCCACAAGCGTCCTCTCGACCCACGCGGTGAAAACTCCCGCGGTGGCTCCGACGGCGAACCAAGGGAGTAACGGCGCGACGTCACGTTTCCAGGAAATTCGGCCGCGCTGCCACCAGAAAATTACCAATAACACCGCGGGGAGCGTCGCTGTTACCGTCTTACTCAAGAGTGCCAGTAGAAACAGTCCAGATGCGGCCAGGTAGTAAGTTCTCCGGCGCGTCTGATCGAAATAGAGGTAAGTCAGAGCTGCGGCGAGATAGAACACTGCGGACAACGTGCTTTTCTGCTCCGATATCCAGGCAACGGTTTCCACTTGTATGGGATGAAGCGCAAAAACGAAGCCGGCCAACCAGGCACCTGGCAGGGAAAGGCGCTTCACGACTAAGACCAACAGACCGGCGGCGATTACGTGCAGGACGATGTTCGTCAAATGGTAGCCGAGTACCCGGTCGCCCCACAGTTGGTACTCGAACCAGAAGGCGCTGTGCAAAAGCGGATAATACTGCGGCACTGCCCGTGCATCAGACCAGATCCGCCACAAGCCCAGCGTCGATTGCAGCTCCGGACGCGTTAGATGGCTGTCATCGTCCCAGAGGAGACTCCCGCTCAGCGCGGGCCAATACACGATGATCGCGACGCAGAAAAGGAACGCAAACATCTCGGCATTCCGGAAACTGAACCTGGTGGGAGGTCGTATGACCCCGGCACTCTTTAAAGCAGATTTCTTGGATTGGGGAACGGTAGCCCTGCGCCTTTTAGCCATGAACGAAGCGGGAAGCTTGCGTGTCGCGACCCTTGTCCAGCATAGCGTAACGAGCACCCGAATCCGGAGATGACTGGAGGCACTTCGCTATACTGTGAATCTTCGTGTCGTCCAAACGCCCCTTGAGTAAAAAGACGGGTACTCCGGCGCCGGCAACGCCGAAGTCAGGCCAGATCGCGGAACCTGCGCTCGGAGCGTGGGTGCGAAAGCACTCGCTCGCGACGTTACTCGTGCTGCTCGCGATTGGTTCTCTGCGCATCGTCAGCACCTATAACGTGTTCAGCCACACGTTCGATGAACCGGCCCACATTGCCTGCGGCATGGAGTGGCTGGTCTACGGCACGTGGAATTATGAACCGCAACACCCTCCGCTGGCGCGCGTTGCGGCTGCTCTCGGGCCTTATCTGGCTAGTGGCCGCCCCCACTATGTGCCCACCATGGCGCAATTGGGTCTTGCCAATCTTGGAGTCAAGCAAATCTGGGACTACGGACTCGCGATTCTTTATCGCAATGGTCAATACGACCGTACCTTGGCACTCGCGCGGCTGGGAGTTCTCCCGTTCTTCTGGATTGCATCGCTAGTCGTTTATTTTTGGGTGCGCCGATATCGAGGAGAATCCGCAGCGGCGTTTGCGGTCTTTCTCTTTACTTTCATTCCGCCGATTCTGGCCCATGCCGGATTGGCCACTACGGACATGGCGCTTACGGCCTTTGTTGGCGCTTCTTTCCTGTCAGCCCTGATCTGGCTTGCCCATCCGACCTTGCTTCGCAGCATTCTCCTGGGTACCATGACTGGCCTTGCTGTTCTTTCCAAGTTCTCATCCTTGCCATTCATTCCAATGGCGCTGGCGGCGGCCTTCGCCGGGTATTTCATCGTCGACCGGTCAGGCCTGTTGAATGCCCTCCGGGGGGCCCACAATTATCTTGTTCCATTTTCTGTCGCGGTGTTAGCCGGTTTCCTGGTCATCTGGGCCGGCTACCGTTTCTCGTTCGGAACGGTGCCGTCTTTTCCGTCGATGAGGCTACCCGCACCTGAATTGTGGACTGGAATTCAAGATGTTATCGAACACAATCGGAGAGGAGATCCGAGCTACCTGCTGGGTCATCATAGTCAGTTCGGATGGTGGTATTACTTCCTGGTTGTACTCGCCGTGAAGACGCCGGTTCCGTTGCTGGTCTTGTCACTATACGGAGTGATCGCAATCAGCAGGAAAGAACTAGGCGGTCCCCGCCAAGGCGTCCTCCTGGCTGTAGCGTTTTCAGTTGGTATCTTATTGTTCTCGCTAACCAGTCATATCAACCTTGGCGTGCGGCATATTTTGCCTGTCTACATCGGATTTGCGGTTGCCGGTGCCGCAGGCGCGGAACGCTTATTAGTCCTGTCGCAGCGAAAGGAATCGGCGGGTTGGCTCCTGGCCACGCTCATGATTTGGATGGCAACTTCCCTGTTGAGCCATCCCGACTACCTGGCTTACTTCAACATGGTGGCCGGAGAAAAGCCGGAGAATGTCCTGGTCGATTCCGATTTCGATTGGGGGCAGGATCTCAAGCGCCTGGCCCGGCGCCTGAAGCAGGTACGAGCACCCGCGGTAACATTCGCTTCTTTTCAAGCGGCGGATCTGTCGGCTATGGGTTTTCCCCCGGCTCGACCCCCGATTCCGATGTTTCCATCCGCGGGCTGGAACGCGGTAAGCCTGACGGTACTCAAGAGTCAGCGTATGGGACTCGGCACGGCTTTGCCGGATGTGACTCCCTGGCCAGAATTGGTTGAGCCGTCCGAAAAGATTGGTAAAGGAATCTGGCTATGGTATTTTCCTCCGGAATCCGTGCCACATGCACCTTAGTGTCGGGCTAGCGGGCGCCCACTTCTGTCTTTTCCTGGCGCACCAGATCAACGGCGTAGCGTTTCAAATCGGCCGGCAGCACGGTAATAATGTCTTTCTCCATGTCCTCGCCTGTCTCTACGAGGTAGAGCAGATGCAGGGCGCCGATGCGCGAGCACCACGGGTCGTCTATCGCGCGTCCGGTCTCTTGACTCACACGCAACAAATCCGCATGCGGGAGGGCAATGGTCTTCTCCGTGCGCTCTCCGTCGGGACCCACCAGCACGAACTTCACGTCTACTGTGTCGGAATGCCGTGTGGAGATGGCCGTCTGCAGCCACTTGAAAAAGACGTCGTATTTTTGGCCGAACGGATCCGGCCCCGCGTTGAATTGACGGAAATTGAACATTGGTGCAGCTACCATCATACGTCGTTACCATGAGAATGTGACCACAGCGCTGGTTCTTTCGGCGGGAGGCATGTACGCCGCCTGGGAAGTGGGAGTTTGGAAATCGCTGGCGCCGCACATTCATCTTGACTTGATCGTGGGCGCGTCCGCCGGCGCTTTAAATGGATGGGCGATCGCCGGCGGCGCCACCCCCGAAGAGTTGGTTCGTGTGTGGCTAGATCAATCGCTGGCGGCGGTCCGCGTTTTCGATGCGGAACCGCTTCGCCGGGAAGCCCGCGCCCTGGTGTCACGCTTCCAGGCGCAGATGCCTTTCGGCCTCACGATCGTCGAGGCGCGCAAGATGCGGGTGCGGCTGGTGCGCGAGAGCGAAGTCACCTGGCAGCATTTGACCGCTACCTGTTCGATCCCGTTTTTGTTCCCGCCGGTGGTGATTGACGGCCGGAGCTACGTGGATGGCGGCCTGCTGGGCGCGCTACCCGTTTGGGCCGCGGAAGAGATGGGCGCCACGCGCGCCATCGCGGTGAATTGTCTGCAGGGCCTGCCGTTCCGGATGTTGCGGGCGGTGCTGCGGCCGCGCGAGCCGAGCGGCAAGTGCCAGGTGGTGACGATCCAACCGTCGGAGAGATTAGGGTCGCTGCGCTCAGCGCTGGTGTGGTCGCGGCCCACGGTAGAACGGTGGATCTCTTTGGGAGAGCGCGACGGGAAAGCGGCTCTGCCACTCATCGCTAATACGTCTGTTTCACCAGAAACGCCAGCAGGAGCCGATTGAACTCCTCCGGCTTCTCCATCATCAGAAAATGGCCGGTGGCGGGTATCTCGGTGTACTCCATCGCCGGGAAATGCTCCTTCATGTATTCCCGATTGGCTAACCCGGAGTGGTCGGCGTAAATCCCCAGGATCGGCATCTTCAGCACGTCGTCCTTCCAGATGGCCGGATCGAACGTCGCGTTCATGGCCCCTACGGCGGTAGATTCGGGCGGGGCCAGCATCATGGAGAGAATGTGCTTCTGCATGTCCGGAGTGGTGGAGCCCGAGAACATGCCGCGGATCATTTGTTCCCGTGCCTGTGGGCCGTTGGGACCGGCCATAGCCTTCGGATTCGGCGCACCCCGGCCGTTAGGGGAGATCGAAACCAGGCCATCGACGAACACCAGAGCCGCGGTGTGCTGCGGGAACAGGCGGGCGTATTGGACCACGACGGGCGTCCCCATGCTGTGGCCCACCAGCACCACCCGATCAGCTTTCGATTCCTTGCGCACCGCTTCCACTGCGCGCGCAAACAGATCCATGGAGAGTTTGCCGTCCTTGGGCGCCGCGGTTTGTCCGTGGCCCGGCAAGTCCAGAGTGATCACGCGGTATTGCTTGGAGAGCTCCGGCACCTGGGAATTCCAGGTGCTTTCGTCGCAGGTCCAGCCGTGAACCAGGATGACGGTGTTGGGCCCTTTCCCAGTGGTGGACGAGTGGACGCGCACGCCATCGACCGTGGCGGCCGAAAGCGAGGATACCAAAAGCAGGCTGAACAGGAATCGCATGGGGGGATTATACCCGAAGCTCAACACCCTGAACACGCCTACAAAAGCGTGATCGAAATCACACAAAACAAAACTTCGGTAAACCCAATTACCCACGACGTTGCGGTACTTTCGGTCCACTTGGGCAGTACGTTTTAGTCATAAAAAGCTTGTTAAACCCCTTGCCAAGAAGATGTTATAGTTAACAGATCAAAAATGGCCCGAACTATATTCGCTCGTCTGATCACCACAATTTCCGGGTCCGTGCGGCGTCCATGGTCCGTCACTGCATGCATGCTGATGATGTCGGCATCCGGTATACCCCTGCAGGCTCAGGTGCCGGGACCGAACGTAAATATGGTCTCGGGGACGCAATGGCCGGGCGGCGATCCGTTCCTGCAGCGCCAGAACGAGCCCTCGATGGCCGTCTCGTCGCGAAATCCGCTGCACCTGCTCGCTGGGTCCAATGACTACCGCACAGTGGACTTGCCCGGTGTCTCGGGCGCTGTGGAGCCAACCGGCGACGCCTGGCTGGGACTTTTCAAATCATTTGACGGAGGCCAAACCTGGACGAGCATTCTAGTACCGGGCTATCCGCAGGATACGTCGGTTGCCGGCCGGTTTTCTCCGTTAAAAGGGCTGGGTGCCGCAGCCGATCCGAACGTTCGAGCCGGAACGAACGGACTTTTCTACTATAGCGGGTTAGCATTCAATCGCCAAGCTGGAGGGGCGAGCACAGTATTCGTTGCGACTTTCACCGACGACAACAACGTCGAAGGCGGCGATTCCATTCGCTATCTGTGGACCATTCCGGTCAAGGCTTCTTCCGGGACGACATTCGAGGACAAGCCGTCGCTCGCAGTCGATATCCCACGGGCCAGTTCCGGCTATTGCGTCGTTCCCTCGCTGCCACTTCAAAACACGCAGATCTTCCATGGCGGGAGCGTGTACGTGGCATGGACGGAATTCGCCGGCAACCCCGATACCAGTCCAGCCAGCATTAAGTTTTCACGGTCGACGGATTGCGGTTTAACGTGGAGCAACCCCCAACAACTCAGCGAACCGAAGACCACATTCAACCAAGGCGCCTCGCTGGCGATCGATCCGAATAACGGGAACCTGTATATTGCCTGGCGCGTTTTTGCGACCACGAGTCCGGTACAGTCCGACACCCTTATGTATGTGGCCTCCTTGGATGGAGGAAACACCTTTTCCAAACCCGCGCTGATTTCGAATATCAACCCGTTCGATCAGGGCGATACCCCCGTATCCTTCCGGACCAACGCTTACCCCTCCCTAGCGGTGGACGCCGCCGATCACGTTTATGTCGCCTGGCCGCAGCGCGGCGCAGGCCTCGGCGGTGACGCTCGCATTATGGTCGCAACGGGAACACCCAACGCGATCCCGCGCAACAATCCGATCCAGTGGGGCGCTGCGATCATCGTCGACCCATGGTCGGGCCGCGGGCATCAGATCATGCCGGCTGCGGCGTTCTCCGCCGGCAAACTGACGGTAGCCTGGTACGACCTCCGGAATGACGACCTGCTCGGCGACTTCACGTCGCTGGGTGGCGGGCTCTACTCGTCTACCCTCGTTTCCGACGGAGGAACTCCGCAGTTCGGTACCTTCATCCAGGACCCGCCGGGACCGCCGTATCAGCCGACGGACCGCAGGCAAACGCTGGATGTCCGAGCCGCTCAAGCGTTGCCCGGCAATCCGCCGTCATTCTTTTCTTCCGTCCAGGTGTCGCAATACGCATTTGGGTCCATCCCGCCGAGTCTCGATATCCAGCAACTGTTCATCAATCCGCCCAATCTGCCTATGTTTCTAACGGGCACGACGCCGTTTATCGGAGACTACATCGACGTCGCCGGGCCGACCTTTATTGCCAAACCGGATGGCACCTGGCGCTACAACAATTTGTCAACCGACCCCGATTTCACGCACGTGGTGTGGACCGACAATCGCAACGTGGTCCCGCCGGCAGACGGAAATTGGGCAAATTACACGCCGCCCACATACCCAGGTTCGACCACCAGCATTTTCGACCCCACCCAGCAGCGCCCGGCTTGCATCGTCCCCGGCAATACCGGTGATCGTAACCAGGACATCTACACGGCGCAGCTTGCTCCCGGATTGGTGGTGAGCGCTCCCGGAAACAACAAGGCGCTGGGACTCGTGGGCGGCAAATTGATTCAGCGAGAGTTCCCCATCACGATTGCCAACACCACGGGCCAGACACGTTTTTATCTACTCACCGTGGTCTCTCAGCCCCCCGGCGGCGCAGCAACGTTTCTCCAATTCGCGGTTCCCGGACAACCATTTCCGCTGACTCAGGCCTATGTGCAGGTTCCGCCCCTTTCCAGCACCTCCCGCAGCATTTTCGTCACCTCAACCAGTGTTCACGCCACGGTGACGGTGACCGTTGTGGAAGTGACTGGCCTGAACGGCAGTGTCGTACCTGGCGGAGAGACCGGGGTCGTGACCATCAACGGCGATCCGAACAACCCGACTACTTCCACCACTACCGAGCTCCACACTGCCGTGATCTCGAACCCGAATATTGGCAATCCCAATATAGGCAACCCCAATATCGGTAATCCGAACATCGGCAACCCGAACATCGGCAACCCGAATATCGGGAACCCCAACATCGGCAATCCCAACATTGGCAACACGGTGATTGCGAATACTCAGATCGCCAACCCGAACATCGGGAACCCTAACATCGGAAACACGTCCCTTTCGGACGGTACGATCACCGACGCCACCTGGTCGATTACCAACACGGGCAACACAACCAGCGGATACGTGGTGAATCTGGCTGGGCAGAACCCGCCGCCGGGGGTGGCACTACAGCTGGTGATCTACCAGAACTATTCGACGCCTCTGGCGCAGGGATGCGCTCTGAGCGTACAACCGCACTTCGTTCCGGTAGCGAACATTACGAGCGTCTCGTTCGCCACGCTGCAGCAGCTCTTGCAACCGGCCGCTACCAACCCCACCGCTACTGCCCTTGCGCTCGCGCCCGGCCAGACCGCGCTGTTCACACTGCGCGCCATCGACACAACCACTAATAATCCGGCCCAGGCTTTACAGAATTACAACCCCGCCGCCCAAGCGAGCCCCGTGGCCACATCGGTAGGCGCGAGTACCGGAAGCACCCAGCCGATCATACTGACGATTACGACTCCGTTGCCGCAGGCAACCCTCAACGTTGCATACCCGCCACAAACACTGACAGCGATGGGCGGCACGGGCGCCATTAGCTGGTCGGTCGCCGCCGGGGCACTTCCCACAGGCATTACGCTGAGCACTGGCGGTGTGCTCTCCGGGACTCCGACCGGAATGCCCGGACCCTTTGCCTTTGTGGTGCAGGCTAAGGACACGGTGGGCACAACCGCGCAGCAGCCGCTCACGCTGGTGGTGAATCCGCCCGCACCGGCAATCACGTCTCCGACGTCGCCATTCAACACAACCAGTCCCTTGCAGGTGGGCGGAACATCGCTCAGCGGGGCGGCGATCACGATTTTCGATAACGGCGTCTCGGTGGCCACCCCTACGGCGGTTGGGACTAGCTTCAGCGTGAGCGTCCCGCTATTGGTAGGGACCGGGCACTCACTGACGGCGAAACAGACCGTCAACAACGTTACTAGCGCCGCCAGCGCGGCCGTAACGGGAACGATCGTGCCGCCTCCGCCCGTCATCGGGTCTCCGTCTAATGGATTCAGCACCACGAGTCCCTTGCAGGTGAGTGGAACCGCGATCACCGGGGCGACTGTAACGGTGTATGACGGGGTGACGTTGGTAGGAACCACCACGGCGAGTGCAAACGCGTTCAGCGTGGGCGTAACGCTTACGGTGGGAACGGGGCATTCGCTGACGGCAACCCAGCCAGTCAACGGCGCCACAAGCGCCGCCAGCGTGGCGGTAACGGGAACGATCTTGCCGCCTCCGCCCCTCATCGGGCCTCCGTCGAATGGATTCAGTACGACCAGTCCCGTGCAGGTGAACGGAACCGCGATCACCGGGGCGACTGTAACGGTGTATGACGGGATGACTTCGGTAGGAACCACCACGGCGAGTGCGAACGCGTTCAGCGTGGGCGTAACGCTTACGGTGGGAACGGGGCATTCGCTGACTGCAACCCAGACGGTCAACGGCGCCACAAGCGGCGCCAGCGCGGCGGTAACGGGAACGATTCTGCCGGGTGCGCCTGCGATCACGTTGCCTGCTGCTAATTTCAGCACGACGAATCCGCTGCAGGTGAGCGGAACCGCGACCACCGGGGCGACTGTAACGGTGTATGACGGGGTGACGTTGGTAGGAACCACCACGGCGAGTGCGAACGCGTTCAGCGTGGGCGTAACGCTTACGGTGGGGACTGGGCATTCGCTGACGGCGAAACAAACCGTCAATAGCGTTACTAGCGCCGCCAGCGCGGCGATACCGGGAACGATCCTGCCGCCTCCGCCTACGATCATGTCTCCGTCTTCGGGATTCAGCACGACGAGTCCCTTGCTGGTGAGTGGAACCGCGACCACGGGGGCGAATGTAACGGTGTATGACGGGGCGACGTCGGTAGGAACCACCACGGCGAGTGCGGGCGCGTTCAGCGTGGGCGTAACGCTTGCGGTGGGGACGCATACGTTGACGGCAACCCAGTCGGTCAACGGCGCCACAAGCGGCGCCAGCGCGCCAGTGACGGGAACGATTGTGCCAACGCTGGTGTCGATCGCGGTGACGCCCGCGGGACATGATTACGGTGGAGACACGGTTTCCGTGAACTATGATTTCCCGAGCCTGGGCACGGTAATTTACTCCGGTGGAAGCGCGGTTGTTTCGCCGGGCGGGACTGCCTTTAATACGGTTGCTACTATGGGTGCTGGTGCGGGTCCTACCGTCACCGTATCGAGTACAACCATTCAGGCGACGTTCGCGAATGGGTGGACGTTCGACACAGGTGCGAGTAAGACGTTCGATGGACTGGTGATTACGGACGCCTCTGCGAACATTGCAGGTGTTTCACTGGCTTCGACCAACATCCCGGGTTTTGTCGCATCGCAAGTCACCTTTGACAGCCACAACGTCTATATCAACTTCCCTTATCCGCCTTTTGCCACTCTGGCTGCCGGAGCTTCCGTCTCCGTCAACGTGCTGTTCGCTGGAACCATCGCAGGCAACGGCTCCCAGCAGTATACGGCTACGGGAACGTTTAGCGATTCGAGCATGCAGATTCTGCCCAACAATTCTGTGACGTGGGCTTCCTCGGCGACGGGAGTCGCCACCATCAACAGCACCGGTCTGGCCACGGGTGTTTCCCCGGGCACCACGACGATTTCGGCAAACAGCAGCGGGTTGGTCGGATCTACGACGCTAACGGATATTCCTGTTAATCTCGCCACCGCTGAGCTGAACGGCTCGGTGTTCCCCTTCAACGCAGGTTTGCGGATGACTTCGGATACCGGCCAAGCTTCGGCAGCCTGGTCGCCGAGCAGCCAACCGGTCGCGAATGGATTCACCACGAGCTTCCAATTCCAGATCACGCCCTTCTCCGGCGAGGACCATGCCGATGGATTTGCCTTTGTCATCCAAGGCAGTCCTAGCGGCGCTCATGCTATTGGAGTGGGTGGAGGCGCCATCGGGTATGGCAGCAGCCCCGACGGCACTAGACCAGGCATTTCCAATAGCATTGCCATTGAGTTCGATACCTACTGGAACGCGTCGGACTACGGCGATACCAACAATAACCACATCGCCATCATTAGCGATGGTACGAATCCCAATAAGGCGAATCACGTAACGTCTGCCCTTAGCGCAACGAACAATAGTCTGCCGTTTTCGCTGACGGACGGCCACGTGCACACAGTGAACATCACGTATTCGGCCGGGACGCTGAGTGTGACTGTGGATGGTAACCAGATCGTCTCAACGGACGTTAACGGTGTTAACCTGGCCACGTATTTAGGCTTGACGGATGGAACCGCCTACGTCGGCTTCACTGGCGGTACCGGATCCGTCCGGGAGGACGCGGACATTTACAACTGGAGCTGGAGCAGCAATTAAGATAACCCGAAGAAAAGGCACCGCTCACTTTGCCCCGAGCGACTTCAGCCGCTCTTGGGCATCCTTCGCCAGCGGATCGTTCGCGCTCTTTTCGCGAATCTTTAAATACGCCCGGTAGGCGTCCGCCGCGCCCGGGCTTCCCAGGCCTTCGCGCGCGCGGGCCAAATAATATTGAACCGGCGCGAAGTAGCGCCAGCTTGGTTCATCGTCCAGGAACACCGCGGTCGCCTCACCCTGGCGTTTGACGGCGGCGTCCAGTTCGGTATCGGCGTCGGTAAACGCGCCCGCTTCGAGATACGCGCGACCCAGACCATAACGTCCCAGCCATGTGTCGGCGATCTTCTGGGCGTCCTGGAATGTGCGAACCGCGTCGCGATACTGCTTGCGGTTTAACTGATCCTCGGCCTGGATGAGCTTGCCGTAAGCTCCCGGATCGGGCTCCAGGCGCTGACCCAGTTTCTGACTGAGCTCCAGCGCCTTATCCGGCTTTCCGGCCTGGAGAAAAATCATGGCCGCCGGGTAGAGCAGGCTTTCGTCGGTGCTTTCCTTCGAGGCGCGCTCCGCTAGCGCGATGGCTTTCGCGCCCTGCCCTTTTAGGAGCAAGGCTTGCGCCTGCATTAGCCATTTGGCGGCGGCGCGGGAGGCATCGTGCGCGGCCAGATCGGCGGTCACACCCTTGTCAAGAATGGCCAGCGCATCGTCCGGACGGCCCTGGTAGAGAGCCATGTCCGCCAAGCCCACCACCGAGGCGGACGCGCCCCAAACGCTGAGCGGGGCCACCTTCCGAAAAGTTTCCGCGGCGGCCGCTTCGTCACCCTTCGCCAGTTGCGAGATCCCCAGGCAGATATAGGCTTTCTCAAAAGAAGGGTTCAGTTTCAAGAGACGCTCGGATTCGCGAATGGCCGTGTCGAAATCGCCAGCATACATCGCAAACAGACCGACGTTGTTCAGATACAGGACGTTGTCCGGGTAAATCGCGAGCACGCGGCGGCCCTCTTCGGCCGCGCCAGTCATGTTGCGGGCGTAGAAATAGGCGAGCGCCAGGTTGCCGATTCCGGCCGGGTCCGCGGGAAACTGCTTCTCAAGCGCCTTGAACTGCTCGATGGCCTTGTCGTAGTCGCGCTCCATCAAGTAATACGCGCCGCGGGTGCGGTATTTCTCGCGGTCGGTCATGCGATCGATCTTCGACATGGCCAACTTGAAGTCCTTCTCGGCATCCGGTTTCCGGCCCATGTTGGCCAGGATCGACGCCATCCCGGCGTAGGCGCGGCCCAATTGCGGATCGAGCTCGGTGCTGCGGCTGTATGCCTTCAGGGCCTCATCCCACTTGCCTTGCCACTGCAGATCCTGCGCGCGCGCGTATTGCTGGGAAGCTTCCAGGGACTGCGAGGAAAAAGTCTCGGCGGCGGCGATCTGCACGGATTGCGGCGTCACGTCGCCCAGAGCTTTGCGGAACCCTGAGGCAATGCGTCCCACCGCGCGGTTGAGATCGGCGGGGGTTGCGGCCGTGGCTTTTTGCTCATCGATCACTTTATTGGTCCGGGCATCGATGGCGCGGGCCGAGAGTGCGTACCGGTTCCCATCGCGCCCGATCGAACCGGAGACAACCACGCCCACTCCTTCCCGCTGTGCCACCAGCCGGGCCGAATTTTCGTCCAGGGTCGACGTGGGGGAGAGACTGGCCAATGTCTTCCGCGCCTGGCCTCGGTTGTAAGCCGTGATGAACGACGCGCCTTCCAGGTTGGTCGTCAGAAGCGGCTCGAGGGTTCCATCCAGCACGGGGTTGCCTGACTGGTTCACGAAGTCGGATACCAGAATCTTTACGGGGTTGTGAGTAACCGGCCCCTTCGAGCGGAGGTTATAGACCAGGGTCGCGGCCAGCAGAACGATCACCGCCGCCAGCCCGGACAACACCTTGCGGTTGACGGTGTGGCGCTTGCGGATGCCCAGCCAGATTTCCAAATCGTGGGAAAGGGCCTCGGCGGACTGATAGCGAGCCGCCGGATCGAGCTGTAGACACTTATGGATGATCAAGCTCAGGGCGCGCGGTATGTCGGGATGAGTCTTGATGGGAGGCTCAAGCTGTTTGGTAGAGCGCTCCCGCAGCATGGCCTTCAGGGTGTTCGGGCACGGCGGCAGATCGCCGATGACGAGCTCATACAGGATCAAACCAACGGTGAACAAGTCCGAACGATTGTCCACCTTTTCGGCCCGCGCCTGTTCCGGCGACATGTATCGTGGCGTTCCGAGCAGCGACCCGACTACGGTGAGCGCGGAGTCGGCCTCTTCCGCCGTGTTGTTCTCGGCAACCACTGCCGCAGCATCAGCGGAATGTGCGATCCCGAAGTCCATCACCAGGGCGCGCTCGTCCTTGGCGATCATGATGTTTTGCGGTTTCAAATCGCGATGAACCACACCTTCGGCATGGGCCGCGGCCAGGCCGTAGCAGACTTGTAGAATGATCTGACCAGCTTCCTGAGGAGGGAGCTTGCCCCGTTTCTTGAGGATGTCCGCGAGTTCCTGTCCCTCAACGTACTCCATGCTGATGAAACGGATCCCATCCGCCACGCCCAGATCGTAAATCCGGACGACGTTGCGATGCGTGATCTGCCGCGCCAACACTAGTTCCTGGCGAAAACGCCGAAGAATATCCTCACTGGCCGCCAATTCCGGGCGAATCACCTTCAGCGCTACCATGCGCTCCACTTCGGTATCGTGGGCCTTGAAGACCGCGCCCATGCCACCCTCGCCCAGACTCTTCAAAATCTCGTAGCGCCCCCCCAGAATGGAGCCAGGGGCCAGGGCGGCAATCGCGTCCGAACTGGCCAGCGGTTTCGACCAGTCCTGCGATCGCATGAGCTGGGTCTCGGCGTCGCCTGGCTGGCTGCTGAAGAGTTTCGTCTCATCCAGATCGCTCAAGACTTTGGTCTCGTCGAGATCGCTGTCGGCTTGTGTCTCGCTCCAATCGGTTGGCGTAGCCGTGCCACAGGCGGGGCATTGGGATGCCGCGTTGGGAACCGCCGTCTTGCACGTAGGGCAAACCATGACTATGTGGCTTTGTTCAATTATGTTACAGCTAATGGGAGTTTGCTAAAAGAAATGAAGAGGACCGCGCGGCAGAGGCCGTAAGATATGCCGGATTAGCCGACTATTCTCGGGTGGCGCCTTGGGCGCCGGGGCGGCACGCATTGCAAATGCCGAAGCCGCTGCCGTTGGCCTGGATAAAGCCGCAGAAGGCGGCCAGCTTAGAGAGCTCGCTCGGGCTCGCCTGCACGCGCGAAAAGGCGTTTTCGGTAACGCCGAAGCCGCCTGAGGGCAAGGCGTGCAGCGTCGTGCGCCACGCTCGCAGGCCACCCGTCAGGTTCGCAGAGTTTACTGCGGAGGCGTCGCAGTTGGTGCTACCAACCAGCGCGATGGTCACATCCGTGGGCGTCCCAGGCGTCAGCGGTTTAATGATCAGATCGTTTTTCGTCGACAGAACGCTGAGGTGGTTGGGCGTAAGCGGGCAAGAGCAGCAGGCGATCAATTGCTGATCGTGGGCGAAAACATAGACGTCGGCGCAAATTTGGGATTGATCAGAGCCACTCGCGGTACCGGCGCTGGTCAGGTTCGCGAACGAATCGCCCTTGTCCAGGTTGGCCGCGTATGAGATCTGATAGGCGTCGGTGGAAAGTATGGCCCGGCCAATTCGGTCCCCGGTGTTCTCGGTAAACCAGAGGTTGCCGTCTGGACCGGTGGTGATATCGGACGGTGAGCTGCCGGGACTGATTCCAGCGGAGAACTCTTTGATCGCCCCGGCGAGCGTGATCTGCGCGATCCGGCTCCCGCCGAATTCGGCAAACCATAAATTGCCATCGGGTCCCGCCGTAATTCCGTACGGAAAACTGCCGGGACTGATTCCGGCGGTGAACTCGATCACCGTTCCGGTAGGTGTGATCTGGCCAATCTTGTCCCCGAGGAATTCCGTGAACCAGAGATTGCCATCCGGCCCTGCCGCGATGGAGACCGCCGTGTCGCTGCCGATGCTTCCGTAAGGGAACTCGGTCACCGTTCCCGTGGTTGTGATCCGTCCGATATTGAAAGCGTTGAGTTCGGTGAACCAGAGATTACCGTCGGGCCCAGCGGTGATTCCGTACGGCTCGCTGCCGGGGGTAATCCCGGCAGAGAATTCCGCGGTCACCACGCCGGCGGTCGTGATGCGGCCGATGGCGCCACTTTCTTCGGCGAACCAAAGATTGCCGTCGGGCCCTGCCGTGATTCCGATCGGCGTGGTTCCGGTGGGTAAGGGGAACTCCTTTACCACGCCAGCCGGAGTGATCCGGCCGATCTGGTTCGCATTGGATTCGGTGAACCAGAGATTGCCGTCCGGCCCAGCCGTAATCTCGTAAGGCATGCTGCCCGGTGTGATCCCCGTGGAGAACTCCATCACCACTCCAGCGGGTGTAATCCGGCCGATCGCGTCCACACTCGTTTCAGTGAACCAGAGATTGCCGTCTGGCCCGGCCGTAATTCCGACCGGTGCGCTGGCGGGTGTAGGAATGGGGAATTCGGTAATGATGACTTGCGCCGAGCAGAGGAGGGCCGTCCAGAGTAAACCGGCGACACACCGAGTCAGGCCCCGCATTCTAAAAAGAGTAGCATCTCCGAATTGTGGGGTACATTCTCCCGATGGATTAGGCCTATGGATTAGTCTAGTTGGCCGGGCGGCACTTCACGCTCACGCCATCGGTCCCAATTCCAACTTGAGGCGCTCCAGTTTCTGGCTGGTGGCGACCAATACCGAGGCCAGCCGGGAGCGCTCCATCGGCTCGAGCCGGCTACCCGCGAGCTCGCGAATTTCGGTGAGGAACTCCGCGGATCGATGCTCGACGCGGCGCAGGCGCTCGGCGCTGGATACCGTGGGAGCGACGCTTGCGGTGCGCGGTGCTTCCCGGCGCAGACCAGATACGGCGGCGGTGAGCTGCCCGGTATTTTCCGGCAGCAAAGCGATGACTTGCCCGTTGTAGTGGATGGCTTGGTCCTTGACCGCTGGCGCGATGGCGCGGTACTCGTCGGGCGAGATGCCGGTCAACTGTGCCAGGTCGAAATACTCGGGGCCGAACTCATCGAGATAAGAGATGAGGCGATTGGCCTGCGTGTGACTCATTCCCAGATGTTGGGAGCAAAACTCCTTCCAGCCAAGCTCGAGCTTGCGATACGACTTCTGGTTGCGGATCTGGCGCAGACAAGCGGCGTCGGCGGCCGAGCAGCGGCCCGCGATGATACTGAATGCCTGGCGGCGTCCGATGAGTGTGCCGAGCTCGAGATCGGAGGTACTGTTGTGTTGGTCTTCGGGTTCTTTCATGGGTGCGCTGCGGACGGGTTGGTGGCCGAATGTGCCGAATGCCTAAATTGCGGCGGCAATCAAAGGGCTTACAACCGTTTGGCACATTTTGTGCCGGCCGCCTATGTACAGCATGCCAGAAGGCTTCGAGAAGACCGCTCGTTTTGGAGTGTGCGCTGGGCGGTAAACGGCGGCTGTGGAGGAGGTTGGAAATTTTTCGCAGCGCGGTGATCGGGTGAGAGATCAGGCGGCGGGACACTCCAGCGAGTGATTTGCGCAAAGGGAACGCGCTTACGCCCGCGCGCCGGCCGCTGCTACCTGCTGCAGCACGTACGGCAGGATACCGCCATAGCGGTAGTATTCCACTTCTTGCGGGGTGTCCACGCGCACATCCACCGTGAATTCCCTCGCCTTGCCGTCTTCGCCAACCGCGCGCACTGTCGCCTGGCGCTTGCCGCCGTTGAGTAAGGCCGAGCGCACGCCCGTCACCTGAAACGTTTCTTTCCCGGTCAGCTTGAGGCTGGCGGCGGAATCGCCGGCTTGGAACTGCAGCGGCAGCACGCCCATCCCCACTAGGTTGGTACGGTGGATGCGCTCGAAACTCTCGGCGATCACCGCCTTCACGCCCAGCAGTAAGACTCCCTTGGCCGCCCAGTCGCGCGAAGAGCCGGAGCCATACTCCTTGCCGGCGATGATCATCAAAGGCACGCCCTCCTTCTGATATTTCACGGAAGCGTCGTAGATGAACATCCCCTCGCCGTCGGGCAGGTGCACCGTATACCCGCCTTCCGTTCCGGGCGCAAGCTGATTACGCAAGCGGATGTTGGCCAGAGTGCCGCGCACCATCACTTCATGATTGCCACGCCGCGCTCCATAGGAATTGAAATCCTTGGCGTCGACACCTTGCGCGATGAGGTATTGTCCCGCGGGGCTGTTCTTCGGAATGTTACCCGCCGGTGAGATGTGGTCGGTAGTGACGGAATCGCCCAGCAGCGCCAGCACGCGCATACCGCTCAGATCGGTCACGGAAGTCGCAGGGTCCACCATATGCTCGAAATACGGCGGCTTCTTGATGTAGGTGGAAAGCGCGTCCCAGTGGTAGATCTCGCCCGCAGGTATGGGCATGCTACTCCAGTTGCTGTCGCCGTCGAAGGCTCGCGCGTATTCCTGCTGGAACATTTCGCGGCCGACGGCTTGGCGGACCGTGGCTCGCACTTCTTCGTTGGAAGGCCAGATATCGCGCAGGTAGACGGGGTTGCCACTTTGATCGTGCCCCAACGGATCCGCCATCAAGTCGATGTCGATGCGGCCGGCCAAGGCATAGGCGACCACTAAGGGCGGGGAAGCCAGGTAGTTGGCTTTCACCTGGGAGTTAACGCGGCCTTCGAAATTGCGGTTGCCGCTGAGCACCGCTACCGCCACCAGGTTCTCCTTCTGCACGGCTTGGGCAACCGGCTCCGGCAGCGGACCGCTGTTGCCAATGCACGTGGTGCAGCCGAAACCCACCAGGTGAAACTTCAGTTGCTCGAGGTAGGGCAGCAAGCCGGATTGGCGGTAATAATCCATCACCACTTTGGATCCGGGAGCGAGGCTGGTCTTTACCCACGGCTTCACCTGCAGGCCGCGCTCGACGGCCTTCTTAGCCAGGAGTCCCGCGGCGAGCATAACCGAAGGGTTAGAGGTGTTGGTGCAACTGGTGATGGCGGCGATTACCACCGAGCCGTCCTTCAAGGTGACAGTCTGGCCCGCGATCTCGGCTTGCGCCGACTTCACCGGCCCGTTGAACGCCTCCGCGAAATTCTTCTTCACATCCGGCAACTCGACGCGGTCCTGCGGCCGCTTCGGCCCGGCCATAGAGGGTGTGACCGTCGCGAGATCCAGCTCGAGTGTGTCGGCGTAAACGGGGTCCGGTGTGGCATCGGTGCGGAAGAGGCCTTGCTCTTTCGTGTATGCCTCGACCAACGCCACCAGCTCCGCATCGCGGTTGGTGAATTTCAGATACTCGAGGGTCTCCTGGTCCACGGGGAAGAAGCCCATGGTGGCGCCGTATTCGGGCGCCATGTTGGCTACCGTGGCGCGGTCGGCGAGGGCCAGGGCGCTCAGTCCCGTACCGTAAAACTCCACGAACTTGCCCACCACGCCCTTCTTACGCAGCATCTGCGTAATGGTGAGAACCAGGTCAGTGGCCGTGGTGCCTTCGCGCATCTTGCCATGCAATTTGAAACCGACCACGGGCGGCAGCAGCATTGAGATGGGCTGTCCGAGCATGCATGCCTCCGCTTCGATTCCGCCCACGCCCCAGCCCAGCACGCCGAGGCCGTTGATCATGGTGGTGTGGGAATCCGTGCCCACCACCGAATCCGGGTAAGCCTGCCCATTGCTACGGAAGACCACCGAGGCGAGATATTCCAGGTTCACCTGGTGCACGATGCCGGTGTCGGGAGGCACCACGCGAAAATTGCGAAAGGCGGTCTGGCCCCAGCGGAGCAGCATGTAGCGCTCTTTGTTTCGCTGGAATTCGAGGAGCGCGTTCAACTGGAACGCGTCATTGGTTCCGAAGGCATCCACCTGCACAGAGTGATCGATGACCAGGTCGGCCGGCAGCAGGGGGTTGGCGCGCTTCGGATCGGCGCCCATGTCACCCAAGGCGTCGCGCATGGCGGCGAGATCGACGACGCACGGCACGCCGGTGAAATCCTGGAGCAGGACTCGCGCCGGCATAAAGCTGATCTCTTTGGCCTCGCAGTCACCGGCTGCTTGGGCCACGTAATTCACGTCGGCGGCGGTGACGCGACGGCCGTCCTCGTGACGCAGCAGGTTTTCGAGCAGGATCCTGGTGGAAAACGGAAGGCGCGCAATGCTGCCGACGCCCTTCTTTTCCAGTTGGGCAAGCCTAAAGTATTCGTACTCGGCCTTGCCGACGCGCAGCTTCGCCGCTGCGCCGAAACTGTTATTTGACATTAATTCGATTGTGGCACACAAAAGCACAGCTCCCTTTGGTTGCGGCTCGGCAAGACAAGGGAGCGGCGCCTTTGGTTTTACTGTACCGTCAGCGGTCGCCGCAGCGTGAACGCCACACGAGTTTCGGGGGCCAGATGGAGGTTCTTCTTACCAGTGATCAGTGCGCCGGTGGTGCCGGCCACCGCTCCCGCTCCTGCGCCAATCAGCGCGCCGACACCACCGCCGGCGATGGCTCCGATGCCGGCTCCCGTACCGGCACCCCCGCCGATCAGGACGAGATTGCGTTTACGATGGCGCTTGCCGGCGAAGGCAGGATCGGAAGTGACCAGATTGTAGGTCCGTCCACGCGACTCAATGGCGTCCAGGCTCAGGCTCATGATGGCGCGGCCTTTCAGCCGGCCGGAGGGTTTCGATTCGACCACGTGCCCGCGGCAGAACGCGCCACGCTCCAGGATTATCTGGCCATTGTAGGTGACCGGTTCCGACAAATGCGCTACGAACGGCGCGCCCGGTTTGTCGCGGCGAGTATCGAGCGATTGACTCAACCGCACCTGGACATGCGTGCCTGCGGGCAGAGTCTCCACCGGCACCGCAGCTTTCACCATCGGCAGGGTTAACCCTAATAAGCCGAGTAAGCACAATTGATTCCGCATGTTACCTCCTGGATCTTTAGAACTAGCAACTCGCGGTCCACCGTCCTAAACGACTCAAACACGAGGCCGAACCATCTGAAAGCGGTCGCGCGTGCGTGTGTACTCATTACCACCCATTCGTCCGACCGCGCAGAGTTTACCCGGATCGATGCGAAAGTTCTCGAAGATCTCGCCGTCGATGTGAAACCGCACCACCTCTCCAATGATCAAGGTCCCACCCAGGGGCCTGGTGCTGGCCTCCACCATTTGCACCAGGCGGCACTCCATGTTGACGTGGGATTCGAGGACATATGGCGGTTTGACCAGGTCGCTGGGAGCAGGCGTCAGGCCGGAGACCTGGAATTCGTCCACGCCCGCCGGGTAATCGCCGGAGCAGAGATTCATTTGTTCCGCGATCTCTTCGCTCACCATGTTGACCACGAATTCACCCGTGGCCTTTACGTTTGCCAGGGTGTCCTTGGAAGGGACGCGGAAGCCGGTGGAGAAGCACACCGTGGGGGGTTCGGCGCAAATCACGTTGAAGAAGCTGAACGGCGCGAGGTTCGGCACACCGTCGGGGGAGAGGGTGGATACGAAGGCGATGGGCCGCGGCACCACGGAGCCGATCAGCAATTTGTAGATGGACTGAGGTGGTGTAGTGGCCGGGTCGAGGATAAGTTTTTCTGTTGTCATTAATCTTTCCAATTCGTAGCCAGCCGTACCAGCGTGCGAACCGGCACGCCCGAAGGACCCTTTGCCAGGAACGGTTTGCCATCGTCCAGCCAGGCCGTGCCTGCTATGTCGAGATGGACCCACGGCGTGTCTTCCGCGAATTCCTTGAGGAACATGGCGGCCGTGATGGCGCCACCCCAACGTCCGCCCACGTTGGGCAGATCCGCGAAGGGGCTCTTCAAATAGTCCTTGTAGTCGTCTTCGAGAGGCATGGGCCACATGCGCTCGCCCTCGGATTTGGCTGCGGCCAGCACACGGTCGCGCATGGCATCGTCGTTGGCGAAGAGGCCGACGTTCAGATGACCCAGCGCTACTACGATCGCCCCGGTCAGGGTGGCGGCGTCCACCAGGTGGGTACAGCCCTGCTGACGCGCGTAGGTCAGGGCGTCGGCAAGAATCAGACGACCTTCGGCGTCGGTGTTGATGACTTCGATCGTTTTCCCCGACATGGCCGTCACGATGTCGCCGGGACGCTGCGCGCGGCTGCCCGGCATGTTTTCCACGCAGGGGATGAACGCGGTCACCGGAATGGACGGTTTGAGCTGCGCCAGTGCCTGCATCGCACCGATCATGGTGGCGCCGCCCGCCATATCGTATTTCATCTTTTCCATGCCGTCCGCGGGCTTGATGGAGATGCCTCCGGTGTCGAACGTCACACCCTTGCCCACGAGGCCGAGGTGCGCTTTGCCTTGCGGCTTCTCGGGGCGGTAGCGGATGACGACAAAGGCCGGGGGCTCCGCGCTCCCTTGGGCCACACCAAGAAGAGCGCCCATGCCCAGCTTTTCCATCTGCGCCTGGTCGAGCACTTCGCATTGGAGCTTGTTTTCGGCAGCCATCTTCTGGGCGGCCTCGGCCACTTTAAGGGGAGTCAGGCGGTTGGCTGGTTCATTCACCAGGCCGCGGGTGAAGTTTTGGGCCTCCGCGATAACCCGGCCGCGCTCGGCGGCGCGCTGTATATCCGCCCCGCCGCTGGCGGTTATCACTGTGAAGGACTCGACGTTCTTTTTGTCGTCGCCCGTTTTGTAGCGGTCGGGCTCAAACTGCCCCAGAATCGCGCCCTCGATGGCAGCGGACACGTATTCCTCGGTGGCCCACCCCCCTTCGAGCGCCAGCGCCATGGTTTTCACTGATTTCGACTTCAGGTGTCGAACGGCCGCTCCGGCCAGCTTACGCAGTTCGGCGGCATCGAACTTTTCGGATTTTCCAGCGCCGGCCAGGAGGACCCGCTGAGCCGCCACTCCAGGGGGGTGGTGCACTAAAGTTAACTCTAAAACCTTACCGGTGATTTCACCACTGTCGAACAAATCGCCAGCCCCAAAGCGCTGTTCCTTTTTTCCTTCAAAGACCGGTATGATCAGAGCTTCGGTGGCTACTTGTCCGATCGGCTGCTGCTTGGTAGTCGTTTTCATCACTAATGATTGTGCCGCAATCCGGCGATCTAGGGAACGGCTACCAAATTTGGAATCTGTCTGGGCAGGAACGGCATCTGAGGCATCGGAGATGTTAAGTTCTTGTGTTGCGGTTAGTAGGTGAGCAATATGGCGTCGTGTAGTACTATAATATGGGAGAGCGACTCGGAGAAAGTTTCCAAAAGACGTAACGAGGGGCTTCCCAGTAGCGTCGAAACGATAGTGGACAGCGGTCCTCCAATTTGGGGAGGCCGATGAAGTAGAAATGCCCGATTCTTCTCAGCCCATCAATCCTCTTCCCGATGATGCAGACGACCACCTGGCGCGTCTTCTGCCGCCTGAAGGTGACCCCTGGTATCGCTCGCTTTACCGGAGTGTGCAGGAGCTCATCAATCCTCCAAAACTTCCGCCACTGGAAGTGACCTCCAAGCCGGTCGCGGTGCGGGACATCTGGGGCCTTTACGGACGCCAGAAGAAATCCTGGCTGATGTCGATGGGCTTGCAAACCGCGGTGGTCGTGCTGCTGTTTACCGTGTTATCAAGTAAGCCAGTCCAGCAGATGGTCAAACAGGCCATCGAGATTTATGCGCCGGTGGACATTACTGATTACAAGCCAAAGAAGGAAGTAATGCACGGCGGCGGCGGCGGCGGTGATCGCTCTCCGATACCGGCCAGCAAGGGCAAGCTTCCCAAGGCGGCGCTGAAACAGTTCACGCCACCGGTGGTAGTGCCGCAAAACCTTAACCCTAAGTTGACGATGGACCCGTCCATCATCGCGCCTCCCGATGTTCCGCTACCGCAGGTCGCCATGAATCAATATGGAGATCCGCTGGCGAAGCTAGGGCCGCCCTCGAATGGGCCCGGCTCCGGAGCGGGTATTGGTTCTGGTTCCGGCGGCGGCGTGGGCGCTGGCTCGGGTGGCGGCGTTGGTTCCGGGTCGGGCGGCGGCTTCGGCGGCGGCATTTTCAAAGTCGGAGGCGGCGTATCGGCTCCCGCTCTGCTTTACAAGGTGGAGCCGGAATACTCCGAAGAAGCGCGCAAGGCCAAGTATCAGGGCACGGTGGTTCTCTACGTCGAAGTGGATCCTAGCGGCAAGGCCGTGAACCCGAAAGTAGTCCGCAGCCTGGGTTTGGGCTTGGATGAGAAAGCCATTGAGGCTGTCAGGAAGTGGAAGTTCAAGCCGGGTTATAAAGATGGCAAGCCGGTCACCGTGGCCGCCACCATCGAAGTCAATTTCCGTCTGCTGTAGCCATTCCTTCTCGGAATGATAAAGGGCGGTCCGTTTCGGCGGACCGCCTTTTGTCAATTGGTACCCTTCCTCGCCGGCGTTTAGAGTCCGCCCAACTGACGCCGATAGTCCTCTTCGTCAAAGTGGCCCGAGGAGCGGGCGATAAACCCGTCGGAGCCGATAGCCCACTCCTCAAACCCGCTGAATAGCACGCGCCGCCCGATGCCCGCGGGGCCGGTGTTAGTGCCGGCGAACGTCCAGTGGTAAGTGATCCTCTCGCCTTCGACGCGCACCTCGTCCATTGTCAGCACCAGATCCGGAAATGCCGTCATGAATCCCTGAACAACCTCCTGGATGGGACCCCGTCCTACCGCAGGAGCACCGCCGTTGATTGTCAGCGAGCCGCGAGTCGAAAAGAATGCGGCCACGCGCCCGGCGTCCTGACTGCACCACGCCGCCGTATAGCGCTCGCCAAACGCGCGCAATTGCCCGGCGTCTATTCTCATCGCTATTCGGGTTTAGAGCGGCACTCGGCGCACTGACAGATCAGCCGCAGGTGCTCGTAGGA
>DASZIV010000161.1:0-1602 GCA_035948775.1 Bryobacteraceae bacterium | reverse complement strand
GGCTATGATGTCATCGAATTCGTGGAACGTACAGTTCGGGCGCCTGCGGCTGGTGAGGTCCGTATCGAGGTGAAGGCGGCAGCAGTCAATCCGATCGACATCCTTTTCCGCGATCCAGGTTTTGCCAATCTGACTTCAAATGTCGTGCCGGGTATGGATGCCGCAGGAGTCATCGAATCGGTCGGGCCCGGCGTTTCGCGCCGACATCCCGGCCAGAAAGTGATTGCGGCAGTCAATCCAGTGCGCCCCGAAGGCGGTGCGCAGGCGCAGCACATTGTGGTGCCCGCCGCCTCGATCGTTCCGGCACCTGAGGGTGTTTCCTTGGTGCAGGCTTCTATCCTGTTGATGACCGGGCTGACTGCGCTCAACGCGCTGGAAATTGCTGCGCTGAAAAAGGGTCAGATCTTAGCTGTGAGCGGTGGCGCTGGGCTTCTGGCGCAATACGCGATCGCGGCTGCGAAACAGCAGGGAATAAAGGTCATCGCCGACGCCAAGCCAGCAGATGCCGAGGTCGTGCGCGGCTACGGCGCTGATATCGTGATCGAGCGCGGACCGGGCTTCGCCAAGGCGATCCGCCGGGAGCTGCCCCATGGCGTCGACGCGCTGCTCGACACGGCGTCCCTTGGGGAAGAGTCCTTTGGCGCCATCCGTGACGGGGGCATCTACATTCCGGTTCGCGGCTGGGGAGACAAGCCCGCCGAGAGTGGAATCAAGATCAAGCCGATGACGGTATCCAGTGTCCTCGAACGTACCGAATGGCTCGAACTCCTCAGCAAGATGGTTGCAACCGGGGAGATAAAGCTGCGCGTTGTTGAAGAATACGCGCCTACGAAAGCCGCAGATGCACAGCGCGCGCTCGTCGCCGGTAGCCTTCGGGGGCGGCCGGTAATCCTCTTCTAGCGACCCTGCCACCATGCAGGCCAGGCCATTCGGCCCGTTCAGTTTCGGCTGATTGGCGCTCAATGCCCTCACTGCTGCACCTGCCGCGCCCCAGCGGTGACGCCGCCGGGAACGATATTCTTGTTGGCGATGCGCGTTACGGCGCTTTCCATCGCTTCATCGAGCCCGATGAGCTTCGATTCTCGGGCATTCAAATCGCCGATCTCCGCTTAACACAGCTGGTTGCATGGGTTCGGCTCTTGCCCGATGAGCGACTGGATTCGTAAAAGCCACTTCAAACTCAGCTAGGCCGTTTCCAAGAACTGGTGAAATCGCAAGTTTCGCCAATTTCACCAAATCCACAGGCAGCTTTCCGCCCTTCTTCTTCTGTCTTTTCAATCTCTTGCGAATGGTCCGCCTCTTGCACCTTTGCTGAGTGAGACGTGACGTACCGTCTCGAAACCCACGACTCACTATGTTCTCGGTTCTCAGAAAGGCGTGATCAACATGCTCAATACAATCCTTGGCGCACGACTAAGCTGGCACTTTGCCAACGGCTGGATCTTCGAACCTGCCATCGTTGGGCCCGACATCGTCGACTACACCCTGAAAGAGGGGCCACACGCGGGACGGCATGCCATCCAGCACTTCTACTATCAGCGGGTAGCTCCGGGAGTCGAGACCACGGTCTGGTACGAGGAAAGTGGCGCGCTCGTCCATATT
>DASZIV010000160.1:0-63420 GCA_035948775.1 Bryobacteraceae bacterium | reverse complement strand
TTCATGGGCCGTCCTTCCAATAGGGTTTTTTGTTTGGTCACAAATATTCTATTGGGAATCGGCCCTTTACTCAAAACATTTTCTAAACCCCCTGTTCAGCGCCCTCGGGGGCGCGTACGGCGAATTCTGCAAGTACCTCTTAAGCCCGCCGCAGGCTGAAGCCTGCCCCACTTACATACCGCTTACGGCTTCACGTTCACCCGAACCGAGTGGTACAACAGGTTGGCGGCCACTCCGAAGCTCGAGGTCACATTCACATTCGTGCTGCCCTTAGCAACCGGTGTGAACGTGAAGGACACGCTGGCCGTGCCGCCGCCGTTGAGAGTTACCGACGCCGGTACTGTTCCGAAGCCCGTGGGCGAAGTAGCGAGATTCGCCGTTGCCGATTGTCCGGCTGCCAGCGATTGCGTCCCCAGGAAGTTATTGCTGCCGTCCAGCTGGACCGAATACACGTTCCAGGTGGTATCGGCTCCCGCCGCAACGGATTCGTTCGCGCCGGGAGCACCCAGTCCGAGCGGTCCCGCCACGGCAAGTCCCGAATTCGTCAGCGTGACATTGGCGCTTCGGCTAGTGAAGCCGGTAGCGGAGGCGGTATACGTGGCCGTCCCGGAATTACCGAGCCCCTGGATGTAGAACGTGCCGTTGGTCCCGTTACACGTAGGGCAGCTCCCGGCGACGGGTATGTTGATGGTGATGGATCCACCCCCAACACCCACATCGGTCGGATTCACGGCCAGCGCCAGGTTGGGGTTGTTGCTCTTGATCGTCACCTGCAAGCCACCGGGCGGCGCCGGGGCGCCCAGGCTGACAGAGGCTTGCGTTTGCAGGTTGAGGCCGACTGTGCCGTCTTGCAACGCAAATCCCGGCTCGTTGACAGTGACGCCCACCGACTGGAAGATCGCCGGAGTGCTGAATCCATTCGGAACGTCCGCGCTGATCGTGCCGTTAGCAGTGGCGGTCAGGCTGGTGTTGGGCTGGAATGTGGTCGTTGCGTCGCTCTGGCCTGCCGGAATCGTGACCGGGGAAGCCGTGATCGATCCGGCGTTGGAATTGTCGATCGTCACATTCGTGGCCACCGTCAATCCGCCCGCCACCGGCTGCGCCGAGATCGGGTTATTGCCCGAATCGAGTACGTCCGTTTCGACCGTAATCGTCGAGGGCGTCGAAAGAGTGGTTGTACGGAAGGTGTTTCCAAACCCGAACGGTCCGGAGACAATTATGCCCGAAGCAGCCAGAGTCGCCGTCTTGGTGATGCTCGGAAGTCCCGGCGCGGAAACGGTGTATTGTACGGAGCCGCTGAAGTTCGGCGAGATGTTCTGGATATAGAAGGTGGAGCTCTTTTGGAAGCCCGATGGTATTTTTGCGACGAGCGTGCCCGTGCCGGCCGTGCTCGGTGAATTCGAGAACAACAGTTGGGTCGGGTCACTGCTCGTAAGGGTGACGCTCAAATCACTGGGCGTGGGGCCGTTGATCAGGGCGAAGCCGGTGGTTTCCAGGCTCTGCCCGATCGCCGGATCTCCTTGAGCGACTGAGAGCTGAATCGATTGGACCGTCACGATGACGCTGGTGCCCGTGGCGGGCGTCCCGAAGCCGGCCGCAGCTACCGTGAGCGTCGCGCTGCCGGTATTCGCCGGGTCAGCAGTGAAGGTGAGGGGAAGTCCGGTCCCCTGGTCCGTTCCGCCGACAATCGTAATCGGCGATGCGGGCGTAAGGGTACCCACACTCGCGTTCGAGTCTTGTATCGTCACCTGGGCGGTAATCCCGCCAGCTAACGACTGCGGGGCGATGGGGTTCATCGACGAATCGAGCTGGTAGGAAAGGAGGTTCATGATGCTCTGATCGTTCGAATTGGTTACGAGGTTTCCGCCCAAGTTGCCATTGACCTGCAGCACGAAGCCGGAGGGCGTTAGGGTCACGTTGCTCACTGCGAACTGGTAGCCGGGGCCGCTGGCAATGAGGAACGCCGGATTGCTGCTGCTGCCGTTGCCGACTCCTTGCACGTAGAAGCCGACGCTCTGTGAGCCGGCCGCGATCGGTAGCGTGATGGAAGCTGACCCGGTGTCGCCGGGGTGCCCCGCAACCAGCACCTGGGTCGGGTCGCTGCTGTAAACGGTTACGTTGAAGTTGTTGCCGGTGGGACCAATATTCAGGTTCACCGTCTGCACCGTTTGCAAGAATTGGCCCACCGAGATATTGGGCATCTTGATGGCATCGCAAGCATTGGGAACGATGTTGGTGTTCACGGTGCAGGCCGTATTGGTCAAGGTGAACGTGGCCGGCGGAACATTCGGTACGGTCGTCTGTACGGTCGCCGTTACGGTATACGGACCACCCTGGATCAGGTTAGCCGTGAACGGTGTCGACGCCACGCCGGACGAGTTGGTCATGACGGTCACTGACTGCATCGCGCCAAAATAACCGCTCGCGCCGCTGGCCGGAGCAGTGAACGTCACGGGGTAACCGCCCGCCAGGTTGCCGCCCGCATCCTTCACGGTGACGGACAGCGCCGCAGACGGATTGCCGGTTTGCGGGCTCTGCGGAGTGGTTCCGTTGTTGGCCTTGATGCTGGCCGGCTGACCGGCCTTGTTGGTCATGGGGACGGTAGTGGTCACGCTGCCCGCGGCCACCGTCACGTTGTAGGTAGGTGTGCTCACAACGCCATTGGCCGTCATGGCGGGCGAAGTCGCCACGCCACCCGCAATGGTGGTGACTGAGACGGTGTTCGTCGGGCCCGGGAAGGTAAGACTGGCGCCGCTGGCCGGAGCCGTAAAGCTGACGCTAGCTCCCACTACAGGGTTGCCGGCGATATCGGTCACAGTCGCCACCAACGGATTGGTGAACGCCGTTAGGATTTGCGCGGTCTGTCCCCCGTTGGTCACCACGATGGTCTTCGGCGGGCCAACCGTGTTGGTCAGCGAGAAGCTGGTGGAAAGGGCGCCTGCAGTCGCGCTCACCGAATAGGTGCCCAGGACCTGGTTGGGGGTGAGCGCCTGCGTGACGCTCGCCTGGCCGTTGGCGGCGGTGACTACCTGGACCGTGGTCAGGCCACCGGTAAAGGTCGCGCTGGCCCCACCAGCAGCAGGAACAACGGTGAACGTGACCGTCACTCCGCTCACCGGGTTGCTGCCGGCATCCGTCACCTTTACACCCAACAGCGTGGTGAACGCGACGGTCAGCTGGGAGCTCTGCGGCGTGGTGCCGGCTAGCGGCGTAATAATCGCTGCCGGTCCCGATTTGTTGGTGAGAACGAACGTGCCGGTGGCACCGTTGATGGTGGCTGTCACGTTGTAGGAAGGTCCAGCGAAGCCATTGGCGGTAAAGGTTGGCGCGGTGGCTAGACCGTTCGAATCGGTGTTTACCGTCGCCGTGTTCCCGCCACCCTGGAACGTGCCGCTGGGGACGTTGCCGGCAGGGGCGGTGAAGACTACCGACTGTCCGGTCACCAGATTGTTAAACGCATCCTTTACGGTTGCCACGAGCGGAGCGAACGGCTGGCCGCCGCCGATGATCTGCGGCGTGCTGGAAGCAGCCGGAATCACTTGAGTGGCCGGGCCGGCGGTATTGGTCAAGGTGAAGGCGGCAGTTGAAGTGACGCCAGTGATGCTGGCGGTCACGGTATACGTTCCGGTGGTCGTATTGGCCGTGAATGCTGCCGCGGGTAAAGTCGCGATGCCTGCGTTGGTGGTTTCGCTGATTGTGGTGTTAGATCCGAACTTTCCGGTGGCGGTGACTCCGGTGCCGCTGGGGGCGGTGAAGGTCACGGGGGTATTGCTGGCCACGAGGTTGCCAAACTGATCGGCCACGGTAACCTGGAGCGGCGTGGTCAACGCGGTGTTCACCACCACATTCTGCGGCGTTCCGCCAGTAGCTGTGAGTTTGAACGGCGCGCCCGGAGTATTGGTCATGGCGAACGTGGCCGTCACCGGAGGAACCACCTGGTCGACGGTCATGATGACGTTATAGGTTCCCGTTACTGTATTCGCGGTGAAAGCAGGCGCGATAACCACGCCGCTAGCGTTGCTGATCGCGTGGGCGACAGTTCCGCCGCCGGCAAACGTTCCGCTCGGGCCCGTGGCGGGGGCCGTGAACGTCACGGCGTATCCCGCAGCCAGGTTGCCGCCCAAATCCTTGAGCGTTGCAGATAAGGCGGTCGCAAACGCTACGTTAACCATCGCGCTCTGCCCGGAGGTTCCCGTTCCTAGCGTGACCGGGTTAGCCGGCGGACCAGACTGGTTGGTGAAAGAGAACGGCGTAGCCAGAGAGATGGTGGTGTTGCCGGCGCCCGGAGCGGTCGCCGTGACCGTGAAGGAGCCGAGTTTGCCGTTCGCCGTGATGATGGGTGCAGTCGCCACGCCACTGGCGTTGGTCGCCTGGACGGAGGTCGTGCCGCCGCCGGCGAAGGTACCGCTGGCGCCATTGGCATTAGGAACGATCGTAAACGTGACGGATACGCCGCTCAACAGGTCGGCGCCCGCATCCGTTACCGTAACCTGGGATGCCGTCCCGAAAGGCTGGCTATTCGGCGTGAATTGCGGGGCGCCGGTGCCATTGGCCGCCGTGATCGAAGCCACCGGTCCCGGCTGGTTGGTCAGGCTGACAGTCGCCGGGGTGGCGCTGAGGCTGGTCACCGTCAACGTGTAAGGGCCGCCCTTGGTGGCATTGGCCGTCAGGTTCGTCGCTTGCGCCACACCGGACGCACTGGTGGTTGCGTTGATCGTGGTGGGAGTTGCGCTTGCGCCATTGGCGGCCGCCGTCACGGTAAACACGACCTGGATTCCGGCGCCTACCGCATTGCCGCCGCCGTCTTTCACGGTCGCGCTAATCGTGGGGAAGGCCGCGTTAATGGGTGCGCTGGCACTCGTAGCGCTGGGCGTGATGGTAGCCGGCACTCCGGGAATATTGGTCAGAGCAAAGTTGGCGCTCAGGCCGTTGACGGCGGCGGTGATCGTGTAGGATCCAAGCGAGAAGTTAGCCGTGAACGCCGGCATGGTGACCGTTCCGGTGGGGTCGGTGCTAGCGGTAGCGGTGGTCGCGTTACCCGCGAAGCTTCCGCCCTGGCCGCCGGCGCCAGGCACAACGGTGAACGTAACCGTCAGGTTGGGCAGCACGTTGCCGCCCACATCTTTCACCACTGCTTTAAGAGCTGTGGCTGGTTGAGTGCCCGCCTGCACGTTCTGCGGGGTGCCCGCGGTGGCCGCGATGGTGCTCGGGGGGCCCGTCGTGTTGGTAAGGCTAAACGCCGCCGGAGTCGATGCGCCCGCGATGGTGGCGTTCACCGTAAAGGTGCCCACGGTGGTGCTGGCGGTCAGCGTGGTGGACGTGTTCGCCACGCCATTTGTCACGGTCGCCTGTGTGGTGGTTGCGCCGGCGAACTTCGCGCCTGCGCCGCTGCCATTGGCCACCACGGTGAACAAAACCGTTCCCGAGCTCACCAGGTTGCCGAACAAATCTTTCACCGTGGCCTGCAAGGGCGCGTAGGCCGCGTTGATGGCGACGCTCTGGTTGTTGCCGCCAGTCGCGGTGATGGAGGCCGCCGAACCGGCGTTGTTGGTCAGATTGAAAGTGGCCGGGGCACCGAGGTTACCGGTGAAGGTCGCCGTGACCGCGTAGGTTCCGGCAGTCTGATTGGCGGTGAATGCTGGCGCAGTGGCCACGCCGTTCGCTTGCGTAGTTGCCGTGGTGACGCCACCGGCAAAGGCGCCGCTGGCGCCGCTGGCGGGCGCGGTAAAGGTCACGACTACACCGCTGGCCGGGTTGCCGCCCGCATCTTTTACGATGGCCGATAGCGCAGTCCCAAAAGCCGCCGTGACGCCGGTGTTCTGGGTGCCGCCGGCTTGGACTGCGATTTGCGTCGGCGGGCCCGACAGGTTGGTCAGGTTGAAGCTGACGGTCAGGGTGGTATTGCTGTTGACGGTGGCCGTCACTTTATAGGGCGTTCCGGCAGGCGAAACGGTCCCGTTGGCGGTCAACGCCGGCGAAGTGGCGGTACCGCTGGCATCGGTGGTGGCGGTGGCGCTGGTCGAGCCGGCAAACGTGCCGCTGGGGACGCTCCCCGTGGGAGCGGCGAACGTAACCACCACACCAGCGATCGGGTTCCCACCGGAGTCTTTCACGATGGCTTTGAACGGATTCGCGAACGGGGTCAGAATCGGCGTGCTCTGCGCATCACCGCTGTTGGCGGGGGCGAGGGCAATCGACTTCGGCGGGCCCGAGAGGTTGGTCAGAGAATAGTTGGCCGTCAGACCATTGATGGCCGCCGTCACGGTATAGGGGCCGCCGGCGGCGGAGTTGGCGGTCAGGGTAGCGGTGGCCACGCCCGAGGCATTGGTCGTAGCGGGAGTGGTGGCTACGGTCACGCCCGGCGCACTGCCGGTGGGCGCGGTGAACACAACGCTCGCGCCATTCACGGGGTTTCCAAGCGTGTCTTTCACGGTGGCGGTCAAAGCGGCAAAAGCCGTGCCGATCGCCACGCTCTGCGGTGTGCCGCCAGCGGTGATCGAAGCGGGCGGTCCCGCGGTCACCGTTACGCTGGTGCTGGCGGACGCAAATCCGGTGGCGGAGGCGCTAATGCTGACGGTGCCCAAAGCAAGACCGGTGACGGTGGGCTGGGTGGTAGGAGTGGTGGCCCCGGCGGCAATGGAGACGCTCGCCGTGACCGTGGCCTTGGTCGGGTCGCTGCTGACCAGGTTCACCGTGGTGCCGCCCGTGGGGGCGGGGTTCTGCAGGCTGATGTTCATCGTCACAGGGGCTTGGCCTGCCTGCGCGGTAAGACTGCTCGGTACATTGATCAGCGGCTCCGGTACGACGGTGATCGAGATAGAGACACTGGTATAACCCGGGACGACACCCCGGAGCGTGGTGGTGCCCAATGCCGCGCCGGTGATGGTGAAGGGTGCGGTGGTGCCGCCGACCGGGATCGCTACGGAGCTAGGTGAGGTTACGATACCGCTGGGGTTGGAACTGAGCCCCACGTTGGTCGCATAAACCGCCGGTACATTCAAAGTCGCGTGGCCGGTGATCTGGCCGCCCAAGCCGACGTTCGGGAAATCGAGGGTAATCGTGGTAGTCGGCGTAACCACATTCACCGAGGCAGTGCCGGAAGTGAAGCCTGTGGCCGAACCGGTGATGGTGGTCGTGCCCACCGCGACCGGAGTAACGGCAACGGTGACGGTGCTGACGTTGGCCGGAACGGTTACGCTGTTAGGCACGGTGGCGGCGGCAGTATTAGTGCTCGCCAGAGTCACTATCTGGCCGCTCGGTCCTGCCGGGTTGGCCAGAGTCACGGTCAACGTACCTGCGCCGGTGGTGGTGCCGATGGTCATCGGATTGGGCGTCAGCGTAATCACCTTCGGGCCGATCGCGGTGACGGTCACGGTCGCGGGCGGATTACTGCTGGTCAGGCTATCGCTAACAATCAACTGCAGCACATAGGTGCCGGCCAAATCGGCGACAAAGGTGGGGGCTACCGTGTTCGCGCCGGAGAGAGTGGCGGTGCTGTTCGCAGGCTTGGAATTGAACGTCCAGGAGTAAGTAATGGTGTCGCCATCGGCATCGAAGGACGCGCCGCCGTTCATCAGAACATTGGCGCCCACCGCCACGGTTTGGTTGGATCCTGCGTTGGCTACCGGCGGGGTATCGATGGCGATTTTGACGGTGGATGCTGCGCTGGACAAAGTCCCATTGTTAACAATGAGTTGCACGACAAACGTGCCGGAAACGTCGCCCACAAAAGTGGGGTTCACGGTGTTGGCGTTGACCAAAACGGCTTTGCTGCCGGTGGGACGCGCGGTGAACGACCACGCATAGGAAAGCGGCAAATTCTGTGGATCGAAACTGCCCGAGCCGTCGAGCGTGACGGTGGCATTCGGTACCAGCTTCTGGGGCAGGCCGGCATTGGCCGTAGGCGGCTGGATGATGCCGCCGGTGGTGATGTTGACAGTGACGGCGGCGCTATTGAACGTGCCGTCGTTGACCGTCAATTGCACGGTGTAAGTGCCCGGCTTGTCGGGGGTGAAAGTCGGATTAACTATGTTATTTGCACTTAGAGCCGCCTGACTGTTTGCGGGCGCGGCTACGATGCTCCAGAGGTAAGTCAATGGATCTCCGTCCACATCGGTGGACTTGGACCCATCCAGTTGCACTAGGGTTCCTACGGCGGCGTTGCTCTGGTTCTGCCCCGCGTTGGCAACCGGTACGCTGTTCTGATCGATGGTCACGCTGGAAGGAGCGCTGTCGACTAAGCCATCATTCACGACTAACTGCACCACATACTTACCTGGCAGATCCACGGTGAAGGTGGGGTTAACGGTATTGGCACCGTTTAAGGCGGCGGCGCTGCCGGCCGGAATCTGAGTAAATGTCCAGGTAAATGTGAGAGTATTGCTGTTGCTGTCGGTCGACTTACTTCCATCTAAGGTAACTAAAGCATTCAAAGCCACGCTTTGGTTGGGTCCGGCATTGGCGACGGGCGGTATGTCGGTGCTGACCGTGACGTTCGCGGTGGAGCTGGCCGAACCATTGTTCACTGTCAATTGAATCGTATAAGTGCCCGCGACGTCCATAATGAACGATGGCGACACCGTGTTAGCATTCGCCAGGGTGGCGTTGCTGCCGGTCGGAAGTCCGGTAAATTGCCAACTGTAACTGAGAGTCCCGATGCCGCTGGGGTTGGTCGAGGCGCTGCCGTTCAAGGTGACGGTACTGCCCACCACGGCGCCCTCGTTGGGCCCGGCATTGGCCACCGGCGGTGTGCTGCCGCCGTTGATCACGAAGGCCCAGTGCAGGTCGGTGAGCTTGTATTGCACCGTTCGGTCCACGTTCACGGTGAAGCTGTTCTTGGCCTGCACCTGGCTTCCCGTGGGGACGGGGCCGAAATTCAGAACATTATGGCCGGGGACCACCACGATATTCGGCACGGTTGTGGTGAGGGTAGCTGTGGCGGATGTCAACGCCGGGCCCTGGTTGAGGATTGCCGCGGTGTAGGTGTACTGCCACTGGGTCACCGAGATCCGTTGAGAGGCGATGATTACGTAGTTAGTGATTGATAACTGGGAGACCTGGGCAAAGCCCGTCTTCGCCATCGCCGCAGCCATTAGAACTAAAAGGGCGACCTTAGCCGCCGAATACGCACGTCGCATAAAAGACCCTCGCTCGACCGTTTACTCGACCGAAACCTTAAGTTGTTACACCGACTGCCGCGACCGGCGTCGAATGAACCACCAGCCCGCGACAATCATGAAACCTACGCCACCAAGCCAGAAACTACCGGGTTCCGGAACTGCGGTATCGCTACTTGGTGTTGTAAAACCTGAAGTGACTTCGGATGCGAAACTACCGTCAGCATTAAATTGATTTATGGAATATGATTGCGCGGCCGGTTGTCCCGAGCCGAAATAGACGACATCGGTGCTGAAGGAACCCGTCACGGACGCGTCGCTGAGGGCCAGCGCGCTGAAATCCCCCGGAGCACCGGGCGGGTTGTCGGGTTGGAAGAGATTCAGTAGGAACCCGGAAGGCGCCTGCCCGTTCGACAACGTGCCGTACAGGGTGGGATCGAAACTGATATCCAGTTCCTGGTTCGCTACCAATGAGAAATTCGATAAAAGATAAGTGAGCTGCAGCATGGATGACCCGGCCGGCGCATCCGCTGGGGGTGCAATCGGCAGGACACTGAAGTCGTAGCTGACCGTTCCCGCTGACAGATTCGCTGCTACGCAGCCCGCCCAAAGCGCCAATGTCGTTAGTTTCCACATAATCGCATCTCTAACACTCGTTTTGACTAGCACCAGGGACTAACCCATCCGTTTGTATCCGGAAGGTCAGCCCCTGGTGTTACTACTCACTCAGTCAAATAACTACTAGCGCTTGGCGGTCTCCGGTTTCGCCGGTCCACGGCCGAGCTCTTCCATGACAATGCTGCGGAGGTTTTCGTAAGGAACGTTCCCTTCCAGATACCGTCCGTTGACGAAGAAGCCCGGGGTGCCAGAAATCGCCAGGGTCTTAGCCTCTTCCAAATTGGCGCTAACCGCGGCGGCTGTGGCGCCCGAATCCAGACATTTGTCAAACGCGGCGCCGTCGAGGTTGAGCGTGCGGGCGCTCTCTTTCAATTGGCTTACGTCTAACTTGCTGGTCGAGTACAACAGGTCGTGATATTCCCAAAACTTACCCTGGTCCATCGCGCAGTGGGCCGCTTCGGCGGCCTTCTCTGCGTGCGAGTGCATCGGCAGGGGGAAATCCTTATAAGCGAACGCCAGCTTGCCCTGGAACTCCTGCTGTAACTTCGCCAGCTTCGGCTCCATTTGTTGGCAGTACGGGCATTCGAAATCGGCGAATTCGATCAGGGTTACCGGGGCGTCCTTCGCTCCGCGGACCGGAACACCTTTCATAGAAGCCTGGGTGCGCGGGGCGGCCAGCTCAACTTCGATTTTGGCCGTGGTTTTAAGCGACTGGAGATAGGCTGCCTTGGCTTTGGCAACGCGCCGCTGCTTGATATATTCCCTGATCTTGTCCTTGGCGGTGTCGAACGATTCCTGCGTATCGAGTCCTTCGTAGTAAACGCGCAGTGCGTCGTCCGACGGATCGGCGCCGGCGGCCCCATCGGTATGGCGCTTGATCAGCTCCTCAACCGTAACGCCTTCCTTCTTGGCCGCGCGATCGAGCAGATATTCCTCGATGTACTGGTCGAGAACTTTGCGTTCCGCATCGTAAAATGAATTGCGGGCTTGAAACAAGTTAGCGGAATGTTTTAGCTCGAGATCGGCCTGGGTTAGCTTAGCGCCGTCGATTACGACTACCACACTGTCATTGGCTGGAGCCGGGCTGGAGTTTGCTGCGTGAACGCCGGTAATCAGCGTCGAAGCAAAAACACCCGCGGCCAAATATTTCTTCAAAGCGATATTCATCAAAAGCCCTCCGTGTAAGTCTTATGTATGATCAACTGCTATAGTAAATTCGGCTAACCGGACCGGAAGTCCCGACCCTAAGTTAGCCGCACAACACACTAGTAATGGGGTATACGGACCCCGGCGATTATTCGGAACCAGCGACATCGCCGAAGCCGGCGATGTCCCGAATATCAGTTGCACGGGGTAGGGCATGTCAAAAGTCAAAACTCTCCATTGCGAACCTAGCATTGGTTTCCTAAGATGGTCAATTCTGCGATTGGCTTAGTCAAAAGTATTAGAAGTAGCCGTTTTGAGTAGTATTTGGATTTCCTCAAACTGCTGAAACCATTTGCCGATTTGGTCCGCGTGGAACCTCCCCAAAAGATCGAAAATGCGATCAAATTAGCCCCTCGGTGACTAGTACAGTCCGAGCGATTCGGTACGGGAAACCGGACTGAAAAACAAATCGAACCACGCCGGCGTTCACCAGTGAATACCCATGGCAGTCTGCACACATTTGTCATAGGCACTATCCGGCTGCCGGATTTCGAGTCACCGAATGCGATGCTGAAATTCATACTCGCGACTTCCACAGCTTAAGGTTTGCCAGCCCTGGAAATGAGGGGAATTTGTACCGGTACAGGCCCAAAACTTGTTCGCCGTTTCAAGATTGCGGATTAGCCGTTATTGGGTTCCAATGTGAAAGTGGCTGCAGTAACTCAGACAGTTATGCATCGAAATGAAGTGATCGAAGTAAGCGGGGCGGCTAATCGCGGCCTAGTCGAATGGATACGCCGACGGTGTGGCGCCCCCGGTCGCCCGGCTATGGCTAGAGGACACTCCGACCGGCAAATGCTTGCCTCCGTATATGAAATGAGTGGCGCGACGGAGAGACCTCGAAGGCGTGACAAAGGCTCCATCGCGTTGTTTTGTGCGGTATTGGCAGTAGGTGTTGTGCTGGCGCCCGAAGCCCGCGCAAGTTTCCTAGGCTACTACGATTTCAGCAATTGGACCCAGGCTTCTACCTCTGATGGCTTTGCCTTTACAGCGGACGGCCTCACGGTGGAGATGGTTGGCGGCAATGACGGCAGCGGCCTGCCCGGCACGACGACCGCACTTATCAATGCGCCGGGCGCCGGTAGGGTGCAGTTTGACTATCTTTATAACTCGTTGGATGCGCCGACATTTGATGCTGCCGGATATGTCCTGAACAATGTCTATAACCAGTTTGCCGATACGGATGGCGAATCGGGAACGATATCTTTTGCCGTGAATTCGGGTGATTCGTTTGGCTTCGAAGTGTGGACCGCGGATAACACCGGAGAGCCGGGCATTCTTACGGTTAATAACTTCAGCGCGCCGCAAGGCGCCGATACCGGCGTTCCCGAGCCCCGCACGTTACCGATGACTCTGCTCGCAGCGGCCATTGCGGCGGCCTACTTACGGATCAAGCGGGGCGATGCCAAACGGAGCAGTCTCAAAAACGAAGGGAACGCATGAGGAAAGCGCTCGTAGTCCTACTTGGAGCTGGTCTATCCGCGAGCTTGTCCGCCCAGACGCAGACCCATTATCAGGCCCCCCAAAACGTCACCGGTCAGCTGGTGCTCACCGGCACTGTGAATCTGATGCAAGCGGCCAACGCAGCTCTGGTGATGGGGGGAATCCCGGAGCGTAGCCTCGGCGCAGCGGATGCCGCCCCCCAGACCAAGCCTGCTCCGTTGCGCCCGCCCATGGGCTGGCATACCGGAAAGTTAGGGTCCCAAACGCCATCGGGCACGGGTTCGGTTCCGATGCAAAGTTTGGCTATAAGCACTTCTAATACTTTTGGCTTGCTCGGTCTGACCCATTACGATCAGCGCAACGCCAATGGCGGCAACCAGTTCAGCGTGGAACCCCCCAACCCCAGCATCGCTGTCGGCAACAACCAGGTTCTCGAAGGGGTCAATAACGCAGTGCAGGTTTATTCGACATCCGGAACTGCCCTGCTGCCGGCCGTGCTTTCTTCCAATCAGGTGTTTGGAGTAGCTCCGGCGATCGTTTGGGCCTCGGGCGTCAATGGGGTTTTCCCGACGGATATGCGGGTGTTTTACGACCAGACCCTGAATCGGTTTTTCGTAATCCAGCGCTCTCAGGACAACGACGTCAACGGCAATAACCTGGATTCGTCCCACCTTTATATAGCGGTCAGCCAGACCGGTGACGCGACCGGGACTTACAACATCTATGTTATGGACACCACCAATGCTGCTAACCAGGGGTGCCCTTGTTTTCCCGATTTCCCCCAAATCGGAGCTGATCAATACGGGTTGTACATCAGCTCCAATGAGTTCAATACCTCGTTTAGTAACTTCGTCGATGCGCAGATTATGGCCATTTCGAAGGTGTCGCTGGCCGCGAACGCGACTAAGCCCAATATGGTCCGGTATCTTCTGTCGGACTTTTCCGGTTACGAATTCGCGATCCAGCCAGTAACCACGCCGCCCACCGCCAGTTACTTCCTGGCAGGCGGTGGTTTGGAATACTTTGTGAGCACTAATGGCTCATCGGGCAGCGACAGCAATCTGGCTGTTTGGGCAATGGCCAACACAGTAACCCTGGGCTCGGCAACTCCCAGTGTGACGCTGACCAGAATTAATACGCCAGTTCTTCCCTATACTTTCCCCGGAGCTGCCTCGGAAATGGCCGGCCCTCTACCGTACGGTTCGACGCAGGGTTTCACCCAACCCGCTTACCTCGACGGAGGCGACAACCGGGTTTTATCGGCCGTCTATGCCGGGGGACGAATCTACGCCACCTGGGCGACGGAAGCGCAGGACGAGCTTGGCAATAATGTGACGGGAGGCGTCTATGTGATCCTGTCTCCCACTTTCCGCAATATTACTTTGGCTGCCCCGGTTTTGCGGCAGGGTTATCTGCTGGTGCAGAAGAATCACCTGCTGCGGCCGGCGATTGCGGTAACAGCGCAAGGGCGCGGCGCGATCAATATGACGCTGGTGGGTCCCGGTTACTTCCCCAGCGCTGTCTTTCTTCCAATTAATACTTATACGACAGGTTCATCCGTCCAAGTGGTCTCCGCCGGCGCAGGGCCGGAGGACGGTTTTACTGGATATAGTCCCTGCTGCATCGCCCGCTGGGGCGATTATAACTCGGCAGCCGCCGCATCCGACGGCTCGATCTGGATGACCACGGAGTTCATACCGAATGCACCCCGAACGCAGAAGGCCAACTGGGGTACATTCATCACCCAGTTCATACCGTGAGGAATCCATGCACCCAATGGAGAACGTAAGGCTCAAAAGCGGCGGTCCCCCGCCCAACGGAAACACTGTGCGGGAAGTGGCCGCTATCGCTGAGGCAGGCATGATCCTTTTGGACCTGTCTCTCAAACCCATCGCCTTCGACTCGGGCGCGTCCGCTATCCTGCGCGATCCTCAAGATCGCAACGCGGACCCCGCGCTCTGTCTTCCCAAAGAGGTGTTGGAAACCATTCGCAACCACAATCCTAATGAGCTTTCTCTGGTGAAGACTCATTTCCGGCTGGGGAAGCGCGAATACACTTGCCGGGCCTATCTGCTCGAATCGCAGATCGGAACCTTCACCCTGCCCATCTTAGCGCTTCATCTGGAGCGCGACTCTTCTTACAACGACGCTCTGAATGAAGTGATCGCTGCTTATCACCTGACCAGCCGCGAGCAGGAAGCTCTCCGCGGCATTTCGGTCGGCCTTACCAGTAAGGAATTGGCCGAACGCATGAATATCAGCCCGAACACCGTCAAGGCCTTTCTGCGTCTCATCATGATTAAGATGGGAGTAACCACGCGCGCCGGAATCGTGGCCAAACTGCTGGAACACAATAATAACGGGAACCGCTCGTAAGTGGCGGCAGCTCGGAGGGGCTGCCTCATCCACTTTTAGTGAATGGTCCGCGTCTTGCGGTTCATGTAGTCCATCAGCAGATACTGCCCAAGGGTAAACGGAGTCGTGAAGTAGGCTTTGCCGCGGCAGATTTCCGTTACCTTCTGCACGAAGTTCACCAGGCCGTAGTCGCTGGCCAGCATGAAAGTGTTGATCAGAATCCCCTGCTTCTTGCAGCGGTTCACTTCTTCCAGCGTGCGGCTGATCACCAGAGGATCCAGGCCGAAAGCGTTCTTGTACATGCGGCCGTCTTCCAGCGTCAGGCAACTCGGCTTGCCGTCGGTAATCATGATGATCTGGCGCATGTCTTTCTTCTCCTGATTGAGAAGCCGTTGCGCCAGAATCAAACCATCCCGGGTGTTGGTGTAGTAAGGACCAACCTGGACGCGCGCCAGTTGGCTGAGAGCCAGTTCCTCGGCCGTATCGTGGAACAAAACGCACCGCAGGCTGTCGCCCGGATACTGCGTCCGGATGAGATGCGCCAAGGCCAACGCCACTTTCTTGGCGGGGGTGAAGCGGTCCTCGCCGTATAGGATCATGCTGTGGCTGCAATCGAGCATCAGCACCGTGGCGCAGGAGCTCTGATACTCGCATTGATGAACGTGGAGGTCGGAATACTCCATGTCGAGCGGCACCTTTGCGCCCTCGCGGCGGATCGCTGAAAAAAGCGTCTCGCTCACATCCAGGTTCAGCATGTCGCCGAATTCATAACGCTTGGAGGAGCCCGATGTTTCGATGCCGGTTGCCAGATCGCGCGTATCATGGCGGCCGAAGCTGGATTTGCCGAGCGACCCCAGCAGATCCTTCAATGTCTTGAAGCCGAGAAAGTCCAGCGACTTGTCGGTGACTTCGAACTTCACCTTGGAATCTTTACCGCTGCCCACGCCGGGCGCCGACGCCTGCTGGTCGTGCGGTTCCTCGATGGTGATCTGGCCTTCATCCACCATCTTTTGAATCAGGTTCTCCAGCAGCTTGTCCATCTGCTCGGGGGACATGTTCTGGAGGCGCTCCATCATCTCTTGCAGGTTCTCGTCGTTGAACAGCTTGCCCTGTTCGAGAGCCTGCTGAATCGCCTTCTTCAGGTCCTCCAGCGTGTGCTCATTCCACTCGCTGAAGGGCATGTACTGCGTGCTGAACCCGCTTTCCAGCAGGAAATCCGAAAGCGCCTGCAGAAGATCCTCGGCGCCAATGCCGAGATCTTCACCGGTGTACTTGGAATAGCGGATCCACTTCATGAGGGTCTTAGTTGTATTGCCGGCGGAAGTTGGGGCGTTCGCCGCGGCCCCCGCCTTCTTCCCGGGATTCCCGGCGCTTCTCTTCCGCAGCGAAGCCGCGCTCTTCATTGCGGCTGATGCGGCGGTGGGCGTATAACCCCTCGAGGATGAACTCGGCCGCCGATGCGCGCACTGAGTCCGGCTCGTTGGCCGTGACGCCCAGGGCTTTGGTCTTCTCCATCAGGCCTTGAATTCCGGCTAATTGCTTCACCATGGTGGCCGAATCCACGTTGTCATCCAGTTTCAGGGAGCCGCCCAGGTCGAACCATTGAATCACCTGGGACATGTTGGCGTTCTCGAAATACTGGTCGTAGATTTTGCCCACCGCGCTGCGGATGAGCTCGCGGGCCACCGTGTCGCCGCCCTTCAACTCGCCCTCGTACTCCAGTTCCAGCTTGCCGGTGATGGCCGGCAGGGCGGAGTAGAGATCGACGATGCGCGGCACGGCTACCTGCTCTTTCACCCTCAGAGCGCGCCGCTCGGCATTGGATACAACGTTCTCGAGTACGGAGATGGGTAGGCGCTGCGAAACTCCCGAGCGCTTGTCGACCCGTTTGTCCTCGCGCGCCAGAAATGCTAGCTGCTCCACCACTTGCCGCATGTACTCGGGCGCGCGCGTCTCCACGGGCGATTCGCGCTTGAGCCACGCCTCCTGCTCGGTGATGGCGATGGCCTGATCCAGGGTGGTCGGATAGTGCGTGCGGATTTCGCTGCCGATGCGATCCTTGAGTGGCGTGATGATTTTTCCACGCGCCGTATAATCCTCAGGGTTAGCCGTAAAGACGAGCATCAGGTCGAGCGGCAGGCGGATGGGATAGCCTTTGATCTGCACATCGCCTTCCTGCATGATATTGAAAAGTCCAACCTGGATCTTGCCGGCCAGATCGGGCAGTTCATTGATGGCGAAAATCCCGCGATTGGCGCGCGGCAGCAGGCCGTAGTGCACTGTCAGCTCATCGGAAATGTCCTGACCTCGTCGCGCGGCTTTGATCGGATCGATATCGCCGATCATGTCGGCGATCGTCACATCCGGCGTGGCCAGCTTTTCCACATAGCGTTGCTCGCGATGCAGCCAGCCGATGGGCGTCTCATCGCCCTCCACGGCAATCAGGTTGTGGCACCGCCGGCAGATCGGCCGGTACGGGCTATCGTGGATCTCACAACCTTCCACGTAGGGCGTGGTCTCGTCCAGCATGGCGGTGAGCATGCGGATGAGCCGGGTTTTTGCCTGGCCGCGAAGGCCCAGCAGGATGAAGTTGTGGCGTGAAAGAACCGCGTTCACGATCTGCGGCACGACCGTGTCGTCGTACCCCAGAATGCCTGGAAAGAGCGTTTCGCCGCGCTGGATCTTGCAAATTAAATTATTGCGGAGTTCATCTTTAACGGAGCGAGTTCCCAGCTTGGCTTCGGAATAAGAACTCTGGCGAAGCGCGCCCAACGTGCGGGGTAATTCTAGAGTGGCTTTCGACAAGCAAACCCCCCTCTGCCGCGATTGTACCAGACCACGCGGCTGAAGACCCATTTCTTCCGATACAATTGTGCTGTGGAGACTCAGGCACCGACTCAAGCACGCCGCTTCTATACCCGTTACACGGAAATGACGCGCGATGTGCACCGTGGATTCATCGCCGAGTGGACCGTCACCATTATCCTGTTGCTCTTCGGGACGACCACGCTGGTGCAGGCATTCGTCATCCCCAGCGCTTCCATGGAGGACACCCTGCTGATTGGCGATCACGTTCTGGTCGACAAGCTTACTTATTCGCCGAATGGTCCGGTTTCCCAACACCTGCTGCCTTATCGCGATGTGCGCCGCGGCGACATTATCGTCTTCCGGTACCCGCTGGATATCAGCGAAGACTACGTAAAGCGCGCCATCGGCGTGCCCGGCGATCACATTCGCCTGATGAATAAGCAGCTCATCTTGAACGGCAAACCGATGGACGAGCCGTACGTGGTCCACAAAACGTCATACGTCGATAGTTATCGGGATAATTTCCCCTCGCCTCCCAACTCGCCGCTCCCTCCGAGTGCCATCGACATGCTGGAACACCACGTAGTCAATGGAGAGGTAGTGGTGCCTCCCGGTTACCTGTTTGCCATGGGAGACAACCGCGACAACTCCTCCGACAGCCGGTATTGGGGCTTCGTGCCGCGCGAGAACATCGTGGGCACGCCGTTGATCATTTACTGGTCGTTTGAAGCGCCCACTGAGGATTTAACCAATCCCAACATCGGCGTCGATCATATCGTGGACGTCGTGCTTCACTTCTTCTCCAGGACTCGTTGGAAGCGCACTTTTAACTTGATCCACGGCTATCCCCTGCAGTAAGCTGACCGCGGACGGGACACCGTTTCGGGAGGGAATTCTGATGGTGAAGAAAGATACTATCCGCCTGTTCTCTTTGGTGGCAGGGTTCTTATGTGCGTCTTCGCTGGCGCATGCGCAGTTGATCATTCCTCAAATTGTGGATGGCGGAGCTTGGGTCACAACCCTCGTCATCACCAACACCGGGGTGGGCCAGGCCGCGGCGAGCTTGAGTTTCTACCAGGAAATCGGCGGTGGTATTACCGGTCCCTGGAACCTCACTTTCGTAGAACCAGTGCAACCGCAGAATTTCCTTTTGCCGGCAGGAAGCACGCTGTACCTGCACACTCCAGGCACAGCCTCCACCACGAGCGTCGGCTGGGGGCAACTAACCGAGACGGACCCGCAGTTTTCTGTTGTAGCTTACGCCATCTTCACGCAACGTATCCCGGGGCGCACTGATCAGGATGGAACCGCTTCCGCCGCCGTCGTCGGAAGCCGAATTATGGTCCCGTACGATAACACCGCAACCCCCTCAGCATCATTCGCCACCAGCATCGCCATAGCGAATCCCACGCTGTCCGCCGAAACCATTTCCGTAGCGACCCGCAATAGCTCGGTGAATGGCGCAGCGACTCCTAACCAGCAGTTGTCCATCATGCTTCCGCCACAGGGCCATATTTATTTCGACTTCCCCACGCAATTTGGACAGTCGGTCGCCGGACAGAGCGGACTGGCGGAATTCTACGTTTCGGGCGGTAGTATTTCGATCCTCGCACTGCGCTTCCATAGTTCTGGCGCCTTCACCACTGCCCCGGTGTATACCGCACAAGGACCACCCATTATTGGATCGTCCCAATAGCGGGTGCGCACCTGACCAGGAACCGCGACCCGTGAGGGAGCGGTGCTTTGCTACTCCCGATCCCCGTAACGGGTCGCGATCTGTTACTCCTCTTTTTCCGCAAGAAGCCTCGCAGCGCAATTTTCAGTCTGATTCGCCGTCCTCGCCGCAATAAGCAGAGTAAACCTACATCCATGCAGGAGGAGGCATTGAACATGAGAATTCAGACGGCCAAGCTGTGTCTTTTGCCAGCGGCGTTCGTGTGCGCGTTTTCGGTGGCGCAGGCACAATCATCGATCATTTCCCAAGTTGTCGACGGCGGGCCCTGGCTGACTACTGTTGGCATCACTAATATAAGCTCGAGCCAAACCATCGCCAGCCTGGCTTTCTTCCAGGACACCGGCGGAGGCAATACATCGAGCTGGAATCTCGCGTTACAGGAAGGCCCGGCGCAAGCGATCGTGGTGCAACCCGGGAGCACGGTCTTCCTGCACACGCTGGGCACCGCTGCTTCTACGACTGTCGGCTACGGGCAATTGACAGAGGTGGGCAGTTCCGGATCCCTCGTGGCCTACGCTATCTTCACCCTGCGAGGGGCTCAGCTTCTGAATGGAACCGCTCCGGCGTCTCCGGCCGTGAGCCGAATCCTGGTGCCCTTCGACAACACCAACGGAGCTGCCACCAGCATGGCGGTCGTGAATCCAACATCGTCCAGCGTGACCATCAACGTAGGCGTCCGCGTAGGCAGCACCTCTTCCCAGCCCACTGCGATTACGCTTCCGGCGAACGGTCATCAGTCGTTTGACTTCCCCACGCAGTTTGGGGCAGCGGTTGCTAATCAGAGCGGCCTGGCGGAATTTTACAGTCCCAGCGGAACTTTTTCGATCCTCGCGCTGCGCTTCCAGTCTAGTGCTTTCACCACGGCGCCGACGTATAACGTTACCGGGCCGCCCCTCATCGCGTCCGCCAGCTCTGGAAGCGGAGGCGGAGGCGGCGCCGGCAACATCATCTTTGGCGGCTTTACGGTAAGTAACAGCAGCACAACCTTCGCGGGTTTGCCGCCCTCTAATAGCAGTGGGATTGGCGGACAGTTCGCCAGCTACACGCCGGCCGAATGGCAGCTACCGTTCTCGGCGCAAACGTTCGGGCCTTGCAGTGTGCTCGATGTCACCAACCCTGTCGGCGGAAAGCCACCCTACTCTCCAGATAGCTTGCTGGACGCAGGTACCATCTCCGTCAGCGGCCCCAATGTGCCGCCGGGTGCAGTGTTAATGAAGGTCCCGGGTTCGGGCGGCCCATCCTATTTTTACTCGCCTCCGGTCGGCACGTCGCTTGCGAACGGTGGCACCTATACGATCAACAACGGCAGTGGCGGTTCTCAAATCGGTGCATTCAGCATTTCGGCGAAACTGCCCGACAGCTTTTTGGTGACGAATTGGGACGCCATCACCTCGATTAATCGCGGCAATGGGCTCACCATCAACTGGACAGGGGGCGGATTCGACACGATAGGCATCAGTGCGATTGGCTCAAATACAGCCAACGGGAATGTTCACACGGTGGCGATTTCCTGCGTGATTTCGCCGGCGGCTAGTAGCGGCTCGTTCTCAATTCCGTTGGATGCTCTCGCCAAGCTACCGGTCGTGCAAGCTGGAAGCGCTACCGATACCGGTCTGTTGTCGGTGACCGCAGGTTCCTCCAGCGGAGGGACAATAAGCGCCGTTTCGAGCACCTCCACAGCCCTCACGCCACCGCTGGTGGGCGGCGGTCAAGTCAATTACGGGTTCTTTGCGCCTTCGCTTTCTGTGTTGAAGAACGTGTCGATCCAGTAGCTCGCGTCGCCGCGTGCGGGCCTGAATATGGCCCGCACTCACGCGGCCGCCCGCCGCAAGCACACATTTTGGTTGATCCGCAGGGACCCTCTACAGTAAGCTGACCACTACACGACCATACCAGGAGAAGTTTTTCATGACGAAAAAGTGTGTCCGCTTAGGCTTGTTTTCGGTGGCGTTCCTGTTGGCATCCTCGCTCGCGCATGCCCAGGTTTTGGTGGTTCCTCAGGTCGTCGACGGCGGGGCATGGCTCACGACCATCGCCATTACGAACACGGGCGCGACCCAAACCGTCGTCAGCTTGAGTTTCTTCCAGGAAATCCCGGGAGGAGGGGGGGCCACTTCGAGCTGGAGCCTCGCCTTTGTGGAAAACGTGCAAGCGGCCGCCGTGGTTCTGCCGCCGGGCAGCACCCTGTTCTTACACACGCCGGGAACGGCCGCCAACACAACTGTCGGCTGGGGACAGATCAACGAGCTGGACGGTTCCGGAGTTGTCGTCGCCTACGCCATCTTTACCGCGCGTGGCGCTTCGCTACAGAATGGAACCGCGCCGGCCTCGGCTGCGGTGAGTCGAATCCTGGTGCCCTTCGATAACGTGGGCGGAGCCGCCACCAGCATGGCGATTGTCAATACGACATCGTCCAGCGAAACCATCAACGTAGGCATTCGGACCAGTGCCGGAATATCCCAGCCCAGTGCGATCACACTTCCGGCTCAGGGCCATACCTCCTTTGACTTTCCCACGAAGTTTGGAGCGGCAGTCGCGGGACTGAGCGGACTGGCGGAGTTCTACAGCCCCAGTGGCAGTTTTTCGATCCTCGCGCTGCGCTTCCAATCCGGAGCGTTCACCACCGCCCCGGTGTACAGCGCCACTGGACCGCCGCTCATCGCTTCCAGTAGTTCTGGTGGCGGAGGCGGCGCGGGGAACATCATCATGGCCGGGTTCGCCATCGCCAAAGTGGTGAACGGCACCGGCGGGAGCTTGCCGCCGGATGCTACTACTGACCTCCTCGGTGGCCAGTTTGCCAGCTACACACCGGCCGAATGGCAGTTACCATTCGCCGCGCCCACGTTCGGCCCGTGCAGCGTGCTAGATGTCACCACCCCTGCCGGCGGAAAAGTACCCTACGGGCCCGACGCTTTTCTCGACGCAGGCACAATTTCCGTAACCGGCCAAAATTTGCCTCCAAACTTCACGTTAACGAAAACACCCTTGTCGACCGGGCCATTCTATTCTTTGCCGTTTACGTCCGCTCCGACTCTCGCCTACGGTGGCATTTATACCATCAGTAGCACTGGCGGACCGCAAGTCGGCCCGTTTAGCATCTCGGCGACCCTCCCCACCAGCTTTACTGTGACGAATTGGGACGCCATCACCTCGATCAATCGCGCCAATGGGCTCACACTCAACTGGACGGGGAACGGATTCGACACGGTAATCATTAGCATTACGACCTCGACTTTGGGCGGGAACAATCACTCTGTGACGGTTGCGTGCATAGTTCCGGCGGGTCCGGGCACGTTCGCGGTTCCGCAGCAAGCTCTCGCCACGTTACTGGCCGTGCAGTCGGGATCCGCGAATAGCGTTGGACAGCTGACGGTGAGCGCAGCTGTAGCTTCGCCCGGGGGAACGGGAACTGCAGTTTCGAGTACCGCGCAAACCCTGGTCCCCACCTTGGTAGGCGGAGGTCAAGTCAATTACGGGTCCTTCACGCCTTCCCTCGTGGTATTGAAGACCCTGTCGGTTCAGTAGCCCCGTCGCTACGGCCGCGGCTCGCCTTCCGCCGTTGGGTTGAAGTCGAAGAAATCGGTATTGGTGCGGACCTGAAGATGGCCTGCGCTCACGGCCTTGCCGTCCGTCGCCAGGAAGATCGCGCCGTCCGTGGTTTCCCCGGGAGCCAGTTTGGTCTTCACCAGCGCCACTGCCGAAGCGGTGGCGGCCGCGCGCAGCTTGGAGCCGCCAAAGGCCAGGGCGGCCTGGCGCCGCGACTCGTAGCCGTTGGTGGATCTCATGTTGGGGATCCCATACAGCGCGTTTTCGTACGTGCTCACCAGCTTGATCACGTCACTGCCGCTTCCTTTTTGCATCAGCATGCTAACCACGGCGTTGGCGGGGGAGGCCTGAATGACTTCGCCTCCGCTCTTGAGGTAAAAGAAGTCTTCGGGTTTGATGATGTAAGGGCCCGACGAGCCGTTGGAAACCGCGATCTGCAGGATGGCATACTCCCGCACGTGCACGGGGAGCGGCGCGAACATCACCGTGACGCCGCTTCGGGTCAGGGTTTGGTATTTCAGGCCGTGCGACTCAAATTCGATGACCTGTGGCGTGGCGGGGTACAGCAAGCCGAGAAACAGCAACCCTCCGCCCCAAAGCCGCCTCATGCAACTATCTTACGATACCCCCATTTACAAATGAACCGTTGAGAACGAAAAGTTGGCCGGTGCAGAAGCGGGCAGTTACGGGAAAACCGGTCTTCCCTGCGGCCGGTCAACGCGTCAGCGCGGGATTCCCTCTGCCGCCTCGGCGCTCGAGCTCGAGCCACGGTGACGCGCGTCTACAGGCGAGACGCCTTTCCTTTCGTTTTCTCCGCGCCTCGGCGCCTCGGCGGTGAATTTCCGGCTGGGTTCCGGCTACGCCGGGTTAGGGAGCGGTACCTTAGCCCCGCCAGTCCGGCGTCGCCACGTACGACCGGTCAATCGCCGCAACATTCTGCGTGCCGCAGTTCCCCATGATCAGCTTCAGCTCTGCCTGCAGAATCTCAAGCACGCGGTCGACCCCCGCCTGTCCGAACGCTCCCAACCCCCAGAGCATCGGACGTCCGATCCCAACCGCTTTCGCCCCCAGCGCCAGCGCCTTGAAGACATCGGTGCCCCGTCGAACCCCTCCGTCCACAAACACCGGAATCCGATTACCGACTTCGTTGACCACTTCGGGAAGCGCCTCGATCGTGGAGCGCAACGTTTCCGTCGATCGTCCTCCGTGGTTCGAAACCAGGATGCCGTCGATGCCGTGCTCCAGGCAAAGGCGTGCGTCCTCGCGCCCATCGATGCCTTTGATAAACAGCTTCGCGGTGGTCGCTTTGCGCAGCCGGTCGACAAAGTCCCAGGTCATGGCGGGATTCTGCAGGCCCACGCCAGTCACGTCGATTCCGTCATACATCCGGCGCTCCTTGATGGACGGCGCCGTGCCGCCTTCATGGCAATTCCCGCATGAACGCAGGTCCTTCGGGCGCATGCGCAGGTAAGTTTCGCTGTTCCGGCCGGTGGTGTTGTCCACAGTGAGCGCGATCACGGGGCATCCCGCCGCCTCTACGCGCCGCACGATTTTCTCGCACACCTCCCATTTGGTAGGAGCGTACAGCTGATACCAGACCGGCCGTCCGTGCGCGCTGTTCACTTCTTCCACGCCGGTTGAGGTCGCCGTCGAAAGGAACTGCATGGTGCCGCGCGTTTTGGTTGCGCGCGCTACACCAAGCTCGCCATCCGCATGAATGGATTTCTCGGCCCCGGTGGGGCACGTGAAGATGGGACTGTTATACACGGTGCCGAACAGGTCCGTCCGCATATCCACTTTGGTGGCATCCCGCAACCGCCGCGGGCGCAGTTGCACGTGCCGATATCCTTCGCGGTTGGCGCGAATCGTCAAGTCGTCGTCCGTGCCGCTCACCATGTACGCCCAGTGGCCCGACATGACTTTGCGGCGCGCCGCTTCCTCGAAATCCATGACATCCAGCGCCTCTTTCGGATCGGCGATGACGTCAGCGATCTCTGGCGCCTGCTTCTGCGCAAATGCCCGAATGCCTCCCAACGCGGCGACGTAAGGGCTACCTGCGAGGAATCTAAGGAAGGCACGGCGATGATGGATCGGCGAAGGGGCGTTCGTCATGGCCGATCATCTTATCGCACTGACAGCTATCGCCGCCACGCTGTGACATGCATTCGGGCCGGCAGTTGCGCGTGCGCCAAATCCAGATCGTCTCCGGCAACCGGGATGCGCACCATTTCAGAAGGCCCTCCAAACGGCTTGCGGATGCGATTGCTGTGAAGAAACATATGTGTTATCTTCTCGATAGCATTTGGAATGATGAGCAACCCAGTAGCATCGACCCTACACTTCCCACAACAACTGGCCGCTCTGCGCAAGCACCATGGCCTCACGCAGCAGGCGTTAGCCGGGCGTGTCGGCATCCATGTGGTGCAGTTGAGGCGCTATGAAGGGGGCACTTCGCAGCCCACGCTCGATGTCATCCGCAAGTTGGCGACTGCTCTCAGGGTAAGTGCGGATCTGTTACTTTTCGGCAAGGACGAACGCGGTCCGGATGACGACCTGCGGTTGCAGTTCGAGGCCGTCTCCCGTTTCGACGCCGATGAAAAGCAAGTGGTGCGCTCGCTGTTGGAAGGCATGATCCTGAAGCACGAGGCCCGCCGGTGGTCGTCGGCAAACGGCGGTGCGAACAACGGGGAGAGGAAGTAGAACTATGGCTGTCGACCCCGTTCAGGAACGCCAAAAGGCCCATGCCTACCTCGACCGCTTGCCGCCCGAGCAATTGAGCGCGGTCCGGAGCATGCTCGATCCTGTGTCCCGAGCCCTCGCGAACGCACCGATCGAGGATGAAGAGATCAGCGCTGAGGAAGAACGCGCGGTGGCCGAAGCGCGCGAGTGGTTGCAGCACAACCAACCTATTCCGCATGAGGAAGTGCTGGCCGAGTTCGGCCTCACCGCGGAGGACTTCGAGAGAATGGGCCGCACGCCGCTTCCGCCCGAAGAGAACGGCGCGGATCGGTAACGATGGCCAAAAAGATTGCCTGGACCGACCAGGCAAAGGCCGACGTTCGCGCCATCGATCAGCCTACCGCGATGCGCATCCTGCATGGGTTGGCACGCTTCACACAGACTGAGGAAGGCGACGTCAAACGTCTTCAGGACATCGAACCGCCCGAGTTTCGCTTGCGCGTCGGCGCTTACCGCATTCGCTTTTACGACCGCGGCGATACCATCGAGATTCTCGCCGTCAAGCACCGCTTAGAGGCGTATCGCTGAGGAAGTAACGAGGATGTTCGACACAGGCCTGGTGCTCTAGCGATTGCCAACCAACGCGACCGGGAAAAGGCCTGACTAAGATGCACCATGCGTGGAAACCTAGGCCAACAAGTGCAAGGAGCACTCCAACCAGCTTGTCGACCTACTCAAAAGCTCCTTTTGATGGTTCGAAGATCCATGGTGTGTAGCCCACTAGATCAGAGGATGTACGGGTTATCGCACCGGTACCTATCGCCGCCACGCGCTCAACATGCACCCGAGCCGGCAGTTGCGCGTGCGCCAGATCCAGATCGTCTCCAGCAACCGGGATGCGCACCTCTACAGGGTTAGGCGGCGACGGATAATTCTGACTAAACGAGATCCGCACCGCGCGAGTGGGCTTTTCCTCCTCAGAAACCGTCCGCGTCATATCGGCAAACGACCGCAGCAGCGCGGCTTGCCGCGCGTCGTCGCAAGTAACCAGAGCCTCGCGAATCACACGATCCACCGAAGCATAGGTAAGTACCGCGACCACGTTGGGTTGTTTCAGCCGTTTGTCGGGTGTATCGTCCGGCGGCACTTCCAGGCCCACGTAACGCGTCCGAACGGTTTCGCGTGCAATCGAGAAGCTCACCAACGGCACGTAGGTGTCGAAGAGATGCTGGCCGGAACCCAACTTATATACCGACCACCAGTCGACTTCTTCGGTGCCGCGCGAAGCCACCAGAATCGCGCTGTCCATCGTGCGCACCTCCGTTCCCGTAGCGGTCAGGGAGTAAAGAGGCTTCTGTGCAGGATTGTCACCGAAGCGCCAGGCGTCCACCGTGACGCTCGCGTCCACTCCGATGTCGCCCACAACTTCTTTTGAGTGGGTGGTCTTGCGCAGCAACAGACGCTCCGCAGGCGGCCGGCCCGGAATGCCCCCGCCCGTGAGTTCATAGGACACGTTGCGGATCTCCACCGTCTCCGCCCCATCCGCGCTGAGACTGGCGCTGATAGTGGAAGGGGATTGCGCTTGAAACGGTCGAGTGGCGTTCGGCGATGGCTGTGCCGACAGCACGGAAACCAACGCAGCGCCCGCCAGTAAAAACCTTCCCATAGATCAGCCGATTGTACCAACGCAACCCCCGGTTCCCGACGACCTCCGCGGTAAACTGGTTATCGACCGGGCCGCCCGAGTAAATGGCTTCGTTTTGGTGCCCGCGTTTTCCGCGGTGAAGCAGGCTATCAGACCGGGTTTGTGTAACTTACGTCTATTCTAAGGACCGCAAATTGGCTTCGTTTCGCAAAATGAGCTGCAAACCTCACTGGGGCATCCTCGGACGCGAACAAACGGCGAAGCCACGGTTTGCTTGGCTGCTAACTAAATTCTTGGTAAAGTAGAACTTACCCCCCTACTAGGAGACCCCTTGGCCGAAGAACCACCGCAAGGTCCACCCGCGCCGCCCAGCGGCCAGCTTCCGTTGCCCGGCTCGCCAGGTGGCGATGGCAATAAGAATCTGATCCCCATCAATATTGAAGACGAGATGCGCCGCTCGTACCTCGATTACGCCATGAGCGTGATCGTGGGCCGCGCGCTGCCGGATGTCCGCGATGGGTTGAAGCCGGTTCATCGCCGCATTCTCTTCGGCATGCACGAGCTGGGGCTCGCACCCAACCGGCCGACCAGAAAGTGCGCCAAGATCACGGGCGACGTGATGGGCAAGTATCACCCCCACGGCGACGCTCCCATCTACGACGCCTTGGTCCGCATGGCGCAGCCGTTTGCCATGCGATATCCACTGGTGGATGGACAAGGCAACTTCGGTTCGGTGGATGGTGACCCACCGGCCGCCCCGCGGTACACCGAAGCGCGCCTCTCGCGCATCGCCACGGCGCTGCTCGAAGATATCGACAAAGAGACCGTCGATTTCCGGCCGAACTATGACGACACCGAGCAGGAACCGGAGGTTCTGCCTACACGCGTTCCCAACCTGCTCATCAACGGATCCGCGGGAATCGCCGTCGGCATGGCGACCAATATCCCACCCCACAATTTGCGGGAAATTGTGGACGCGGCCATACACTTTGTCCAGCACCCCAACGCCACGCTGGCGAAGATGCTGGAAATCGTGCCCGGCCCGGACTTTCCCACTGGCGGGTTTATTTTAGGACGCCAGGGAATTCTGGACGCATACACCAGGGGTCGCGGCCAGCTCAAAATCCGCGCCAAGGCAGCCATCGAGCGGTTGGGCAAAGACCGCGAGCAGATCATCGTCACCGAGATCCCCTACCAGGTGAACAAGTCCAAGCTCATCGAGCACATGGCCTCCCTGGTCAATGAAAAGAAGATCGAAGGCATCGGCGAAATCCGCGACGAAAGCGACCGCGACGGCATGCGCATCGTCATCGAACTCAAGCGCGGCGAACAGTCCGAAGTCGTCCTGAACAACCTTTATAAGCACACCCAACTGCAGACCGGTTTCGGCATGATCATGCTGTCCATCGTGAACGGACAGCCGCGCGAGCTGGGCCTGGTGGACATGCTCAAGTTCTTCGTTGAGCACCGCGTCGAAGTAGTCCGCCGCCGCACCGAATACGAATTGCGTAAGGCACGCGACCGCGAGCACCTGTTGCTCGGATTCCAGAAGGCTCTCCAAAACCTGGACGACGTGATCAAGCTGATCCGTGCGGCCAAGCTCCCCAAGGAAGCGCGCGAGTCCCTGATCGCACGATTCGAATTCACCGAGAAGCAGGCGCAGGCCATCATCGAGCTCCAATTGCAACGCCTCACCGGCATGGAGCAGCAGAAAATCCTCGACGAACTGGCCGAGATCCAAAGGCGCATCGCCGAGTACCTGGAGATCCTGGGTTCCGACAAAATATTGCGCGACCTGATCGTGAAGGAGTTGAAGGAAGTTCACAAGGAGTTTGGCGACGACCGCCGCACTCAGATCGTCGATGACCCCGGCGAAATCCTGCTGGAAGACCTGGTGGCCGTGGAAGATGTCGCCATTACCGTGACGCGCGGCGGCTACTTGAAGCGAACCTCCGTGGATACGTATCGCCGTCAAACGCGCGGCGGCAAAGGCCGCATCGGCATGGGCACGCGCGCCGAAGATTTTGTGGAGTACCTGCTGGTGGCCTCTACGCATAGCTACCTGCTGATCTTCACAAGCCGGGGCCGCGTCTTTTGGCTGAAGGCTTACGAGATTCCCGATGCGAGTACGACGGGAAAAGGAAAGCACATTTCCAACCTCATCGCCCTGCAGCCGGACGAAACGGTGAAGGCTTTCCTTCCGGTGAAGGACTTCGTGCCCGACCAGTACATCGTGATGGTGACCAAACACGGCGTCATTAAGAAATCGGAGCTGACCGAGTTTGATAACCCCATGACGCGCGGCATCATTGCTGTCGGCCTGGATGAGGGTGACGAGCTGATCTCCGCCCGCATCACGCACGGCAACAACTACATCTTCCTGGCATCGCACGAAGGGCAGGCCATCCGCTTCGCGGAGAGCCAGGTGCGGCACATGGGGCGCCAGGCGCGCGGCGTCCGCGCCATGGAGTTGGAGGACGGCGACTACCTGATCGCGATGGAGGTCGTGGAGAAGGAAGGCCTCATGCTCTCCATTGCGGAGAACGGCTACGGCAAGCGCACACCCCTTGAAGACTATCGCCTGACGGCGCGCGGCGGGAAGGGCGTCATCAATATGAAGACCACCAACAAGACTGGCAAGGTGGTGGGCGTCCTCTCGGTGAAGGAAGATTCGGAACTGGTCATCGTGAGCCAGAACGGCAAGATCATTCGCATTGAATCCTCCACCATCCGGCAGGTCGGGCGCTCCTCGCAGGGAGTGCGGCTGGTTACGCTCGACCCAGACGACAAGGTGGCCGCGGCCTCCGTCATCCCTGAGACCGAAGATAACAATGGCGACGGCCAGGAGACTCTCCCAGTTCAATAAACGTCCAGTAGAATGGGAGCGATGGACCCCGTTTCCGACAAAGCCGCCGCTAAGGAGGAGCAGTTGTTCGCCAACCTCCGCCGCATGGGCCGCGTGATCGTGGCCTTTTCCGGCGGTGCGGATTCCGCCTACCTGGCATGGGCGGCGAATCGCGTGCTGGGTGCCGGTGCTCTTGCTGTCACGGCCGATTCGGCTTCTCTGCCGGAGTCCCATAAGCGCGACGCGGAAGCTTTCGTGAAGCACCTCGGGATCGCTCATGAGTACGTCCTCACCCGCGAATTCGACAATCCGGCGTATGTGCAGAATGGCCCGGATCGCTGCTTCCACTGCAAGGACGAGCTGTTCACGCGCCTCGAACAGGTGGGCTGCGAACGCGGCTACGAGCACATCGTCTACGGCGTCAATATGGATGACTTGAGCGACTACCGCCCCGGTCAAAACGCCGCCCGGCAACATCACGCCGCTGCCCCTTTGGCGGATGCCGGCCTCACCAAGGCCGAGATCCGCGAACTGTCACGCCTCGCGGGGTTGCCCACTTGGGACCGCCCTGCTTCGGCATGCCTGAGCTCTCGCATTCCCTACGGCACTCCGGTGACGATACAGAACGTAAAGACCGTCGAGGTCGGCGAAGAGGAAATCAAGGCGCTCGGCTTCCGTCAGTTCCGTGTGCGCTTCCACGGCCAGATCGTGCGCATCGAAATCGCCCCCGCGGAATTGGCCCGGGCTCTCGACCCCGAGATGGCCCAGCGCTTCACTAGAATCTTCAAGGCGCTCGGGTTTCAATACGTCACGCTCGACCTGGAAGGTTACCGCCAGGGATCGCTCAACGAAGTCCTGCATGCAACGACCATTGACACCGGCTCTCGATCTTGATATGAATCGCGGGCATTGGTGCCTCAGTGAATAGAAAAGACCTAATTGGAAAAATGGCGTCCGACGCAAGTCTGACGCGCGCGCAAGCGGCCCGCGCGCTTAATGCCTGCCTGGAGGGGATTCAGGCGGGTTTGATCCGGGGGGATCGCGTAACTATATCCGGCTTCGGTACGTTTGGGGTGTTGCACCGAAAGCCACGCCGCATTCGCAATCCCGCGAACGGCCAGTCCATCGAAATCGCAGCCAAACGTGTCCCGCGCTTCGCGCCGGGCCTCGATTTGAAATCAGCCATCGATCGAGCGGAGTAACGCCGGCGGTCGCCGCCGGTGTCTTTTGCAGCCTTCACATGCGGCACAATAAGATCAGTGCCCGCTGAAGACAAACCCAAGCCGATCCCGGGCAGCGTAGGGACCGTCCGCATTTTGGGGGTCCCCGTCCGCCTGCATTTCACCTTTATCCTCCTGCTGGTATTTCTTCTCTTTATTGGAATCGGCGAGAAGCAGTCCGGCCCATCCACTGTGGTGTATGTGCTGGCGCTGTTTGCCTCCGTCCTGCTGCACGAATTGGGGCACGCCCTGGTGGCCCGGCGTCACGGCATCGGCACCGTCGAGATTGTCATGTTTCCGATCGGCGGTGTTTCGCGGCCCGAGCGGGCCCTGAAGCCTCGCGAAGAACTGTGGGTCGCGCTGGCCGGACCTCTAGTGAATTTCCTGATCGCGGGCGCGTTGCTCGCATGGATGACCGCGCAACACGGATTCCTCGCCATTGAACAACTGCGTCAGCCGACCGACGCCAATCTCGTCGAACGCATTGCCCTTGGCAACTTGATTCTAGGTGTTTTCAATTTGCTGCCTGCTTATCCCATGGATGGCGGCCGCGTCCTGCGTTCGCTGCTGGCGCTGCGAATGACGGAAGCCGAGGCTACGCGCGTTGCGGCCGGGGCAGGGCAGGGACTGGCGATCCTTCTTGGTTTGGCAGGATTGCTCTGGGGCAATTTCATGCTGGTGTTCGTAGCTTTGTTCGTGTACCTGGGAGCGGCGCAGGAGGGCGCGGCGGTGCGCGGGCGCATCCTCACCACCGGTTATCCCGTGAGCGCCGCCATGATCACCGATTTCCGCACACTGCAGCACGGCGAGACCATACGGGACGCCGGAAACCTGCTGCTGGCTACTTCGCAGCACGACTTTCCGGTGATGCATGGAGGAAGCGTAGCGGGCCTCTTGACCCGCTCGCGCCTGGTGCGCGCCATGATCACCGAAGGCCCCGATGGCTACGTGGCCGGTGCGATGGATCGCGAATTTACGAGGCTCCCTCCGGATTTGCCGCTCACGGAAGCTCTGTCGAAGGTCTCCGCCCCTGGTTCGTGCGCGCTGGTGATGGATGCGGAAGACCGGTTGCTAGGAATTCTGACTTCGGAAAATGTGTCTCAATTCTTGTTGCTGCGGCAGGTGACCATGCTCGGTACCAAAGAGCATGCGCACTGATTCGAACCTGCGCGTGCAGCGTGTTACCCTCGTCCTGAAATGCCCTCCTATCCATCCATTCGCGATCTCGACTTGAAAGGCAAGTGCGTCTTTATCCGCGTCGATTTCAATGTGCCCCTGGAAAAGAACAGCCAGGGCAACATGGAGATCACCAGCGACAAGCGCATCAAGGCGTCGCTACCCACCATCAAGTACGCGCTCGAACATGGCGCCGGATTGATCCTCGCATCGCACCTGGGCCGGCCGAAGGGCAAGCCGAACCCTGAGATGAGCCTCGCACCGGTGGCCAAGCGGCTGGCCGATCTGTTAGGCCGGCCCGTCAAAATGGCGCCCGATTGCGTGGGGCCGGAAGTCGAAGCGATGAAGCCCAAGCCGGGTGAAGTGCTGTTGTTGGAGAATCTGCGCTTTCACCTCGAGGAAGAGAAGAACGATCCGGCTTTCGCCAGGAGGTTGGCGGCGTTGTGCGATATCTACGTCAACGACGCGTTCGGGTCCGCCCACCGCGCGCACGCCTCCACGGAAGGCATGATCCGGTTCGTGCCGCAAGCCGCCGCTGGATTGTTGATGGAGGCCGAGCTGAAGTATCTGGGCATGGCGACGAGTCATCCCGAACGGCCCTGCGTGGCCATTCTCGGCGGCGCCAAGGTTTCCGACAAGATCGAGGTGATTGAAAACCTGGGCAAGGTTGTGGACAAGCTCCTGATTGGCGGCGCGATGGCGTACACGTTCCTGAAGGCCCAAGGAAAGCCCACCGGAAAATCGCTGGTGGAAGAGGACAAGGTCGATCTCGCCAGGAAGCTGCTGGCGGAGCTCGGCGCCAAATTGATGCTTCCGGTGGATCATATTGTGGTGTCGGAGATCCAGCCGGGTGCGCCCAACGAAGCTGTCGAAACGATTCCGGAAGGTAAGATCGGCGTCGATATCGGTCCCAAGACCATCGCCAATTTCGCGCAGGTCCTGGCAGGCGCGAAGACCGTGATCTGGAACGGCCCCATGGGGATCTTCGAGAAGCCGCCTTTTGACAAAGGCACCGTCGCCGTCGCCAAGGCCGTGGCCGATTCGGGCGCCACATCGGTGGTGGGGGGCGGCGATTCGGAAAAAGCCGTGAAGGCCGCGGGCGTAACCGACAAAATCACGCACGTATCGACGGGCGGTGGCGCGTCGCTCGAATTCCTCGCAGGGATTCAGCTACCCGGCGTGGCAGCCCTGGCGCGGTAAGCTTCACAAAACCACCAGCTCCCTCTGCATCTCCCCAGTCACCCGCGCGTCCTTCTCGCCCACAAACAGGTTGATCTCCGAGCGCACGCCGAACTCCGGCAGGTAGACTCCCGGCTCAATGGAAAAGCAGGTCCACGGCGCCACGCGGCGTTCGTCGTGCGTTTCCAGGTTGTCCATGTTGGCGCCGTTGCCGTGGACTTGCTGTCCGATCGAATGGCCGGTCCTGTGGGTGAAATACGAACCGAAGCCGCGGCTGTCGATGAAGCCGCGCGCCACGTCGTCTACCTCGAATCCACACAGCGGGCGGCCTGCCGCAACGGCGTCCTGAACCCGTTTGATCGCGGCATCGCGAGCTCCGGTGACTACCTTGAACACGTTATGCATTTCGTCGCTCGGCGCGTCGCCGCAGAAGCCCGTCCAGGTGATGTCGTAATAGACCGCTTCGGGCCGGTCGAGCTTGGCCCACATGTCCAGCAGCACAAAATCACCGCGGCGAATCGGTGAGGAAGCTTCCTCGGACGGCTCGTAGTGAGGGTTCGAAGCATTGGCGTTGACGCCTACGATCGGCCCATGGTCGGTCACCATGCCGGCCTTGTGAAACGAATCGAGGACAAACTGTTTCACCTCGAGTTCCTGAAGCGGCGTGCCGTTGCGTGTTCGCTCGCGGATCAGGTCGAACGCGGCAGCGCGCACGCGGTCCACGCGGCGCCCCGCTTCCAAGTGCGTTTCGAGCGCTTCCGGACTCCAACGCGCTTCGAAAGTCTGGATCAGCTCCGCCGAGCTGACCACCTCAACGCCTATGCTGCGCACCAGCTCGACCGTTCCGGCGTCGACCATGGCCACGTATGGAATGGCGCAGTTCGGAGAATACTGCATGGCCACGCGCCGCTGTCCGCTAAGCAATTTTCGTAAACCGGCTACCTGCTCGGTCCAGCTCGAATACGGAATCTTCTCGCCCGGTAATGTGGCCAGCACGCCGCGCTCGATGCGGTGTTCCAAGCCGGCGGGCTGGCCGTGCGCGGGGATGAAGTAATACCAGCGCCGCGTGGCCATGCGGCCCGGAAGCCCCAAGACGCGATACGCCAACGGGTCGCGTTGGTGATGATCGAAGAACAACCAGCCGTCGAGCTTCTGGGCGACAAGTTCGTGTTGTATCTGTTCAAGTTCCATGGAAGATAGGACTACGTGTATTCTGGCAGCATGCAGGAAGGTCGCGCAAATCGCTTTGCGCTCGCCGTCGTCCTCACCCTCGCAGCCTGCAAACTACTGGTCCACCTCTATGCAGGCCGGCACTACGGCTATTTCGTCGACGAGCTGTACTATCTGGCTTGCAGCCGGCACCTGGATTGGGGATATGTGGATCAGCCGCCACTGATCGCAGGGATCACCTGGATCGTCCGCTCTCTGCTGGGAGACTCGCTTCCCGCTCTCCGGTTCCTGCCGGCCATAGCGGGGGCTGGTACGGTTGCGCTCACGGGCTTGATCGCTCGCGAACTCGGCGGCAACTGGTTTGCCCAAGGCGTAGCCGCACTCGCGGTGCTCATCGCGCCGGGCTTCCTCGCGTTAGGCAATCTGCTCACCATGAATGCCTTCGAACCGGTCTTCTGGCTGGCTTGCGCCTGGCTGCTGCTGCGCATTCTGAAAACCGGCGACCAGAAGCTCTGGATTTGGTTCGGCGTGTTGGCCGGATTGGGCCTGGAGAACAAATACTCCATGGCCATGTTCGGAGCAGGTCTGATTGTCGGCCTCGTCCTGAGCCCCCAGCGTCGCGCGCTGGCCAGCCCGTGGATCTGGATCGGCGGCCTCATCGCGTTCCTACTCTTCCTGCCGAACCTGCTGTGGAACATTCAGCACCACTTTCCCTTCCTCGAACTGCAGGCCAACATCCGGCGCAGCGGGCGCGATGTGCCGCTGGGCCCGGTGGCGTTCTTCGGCCAGGAGGTCTTGACCATGCATCCGCTCAATGTGCCCATTTGGATGGCGGGCCTGTGGTTCTACTTCTTCTCGAAAGCGGGGAAGCCGTACCGTCCGCTAGGTTGGGCGTGGGTGTTCACCGCTGTGGTCGTCGTGGCGCTGAGCCCGCGGGTCTACTACCTCTATCCGGCTTTTCCGGTGCTGTTCGCGGGTGGAGCGGTCGCCTGGGAAGGGTGGCTCCAAAGGCCGCAGCTTGCGTGGTGGAAATTCGCCTTGCCCGCTCTGATGGCTGTCACGGGCGCTATACTCGCGCCGCTAGCGATTCCTGTGCTCCCGCCCGAAACGTATGTTCGCTACACCGAGGCGCTGCACCTTGCGCCACCGGCAATTGAGACGCACAGGCTTGGCCCGTTGCCGCAGCTCTTTGCCGACCAATTCGGCTGGGAAGAGATGGCCGCGACCGTCGCTCGTGTCTATAACAGCCTCCCGCCGGAAGTCCGTCGCACGACCGCCATCTTCGGGCAGAACTACGGGCAGGCCGGGGCGATCGACCTGTTTGGTCCGCGATATGGCCTGCCGCCTGCGATCAGCGGGCATCAGAGCTATTTCCTCTGGGGACCACGCGGCTACACCGGCGAGAGTGTGATCGTCATGGCCGGGCGGCAGCAGCGGCTGGAGTCGCAGTTCGCCTCAGTTGAGAAGGCGGCCAGCGTCGATCACCCGTACTCCATGCCGTACGAGCATTTCGACGTCTTCTACTGCCGCGGCCTGAAGCAGCCACTTAGCAAATTTTGGCCTCAGGTGAAGAGTTGGGATTAACCCGCCAGCCGTCTCTCGAGTTCTTCCTGCGAAATCCCTTCCACCTCCACCACCTTCACACGGCTCGTCATCCCCGTGACGATGCGTACACGCGAGCGCGGCACTCGAGCGAGTTCCGCGAAGAAACGCGCGCACTCGTCGTTGGCCTTACCGTCCACTGGCGGAGCAACCAGGTCGAGTTTGTAAGCGCCGCCCAACCGCCCATGGATAGCGGTTCTTCGCGCGCGCGGATGCACCTTTACCGTGACACGCGCCATTCGATCTGAGCGCGCAGATTCGCCACGCCGGCGGCCCCACGCTGATCCACTACCTGGAACGCAACGGCGTCATCCAACCAATCGTGGCTCGTGCCATCGGGATTCTGGGTAGCCACCGTGATCGTGTAGGGCTGCGGCGTCAGCCAGCACTCCATTTGGAAATCCACTTCCAACTCGTCGCCTGCCTGGAACTCGCCAAGCTGTTTCTTTTCGACGCGCGTGTTGGTGCCGTAGACTTCCATGCCGATGCGCGTGCGGATGAGAATCCCAACCATAGGTTCAGTGACGGCGGCGTGAAAGCGTGATTGGACACGGATGGTGATCGATTCGCCGCTCGCGACCGATTCCACGGCCTCGCCCCGAGCATTGAGGATGACCACGCTCAGCACCTCGCTGGTTCCATCGCCATGCCGGTAGCTGGCGCGGAGCCGGCCGTCCTTCTGAATCTGTGACGCCTGCTTCTCCAGAACCAGCCCGATGTAGCGATTGATCACGTCGTTGGCCGTGCCCTCAGCCTCAATGCGGCCATGGAGCAACAGGATGGCCCGGTTGGAAAGCTGCTTGACCAACCCCAGGTCGTGCGAAACAAAAAGCACCGTGACCTTGCGCTCGCGCAGCTCCTCAAATTTCCGCACGCAGCGGTTGGCGAAGACGGCATCACCCACGGCCAGGGCTTCATCGACGATCAGAACCTCGGGCTCCACGTGAATCGCGGTGGCAAACGCCAGCCGCACGTACATGCCGCTCGAATACTCCTTCACCGGCCGCTCGATGAAATCGCCGATTTCGGCGAACGCCTCGATAGACGGCATGGCCTTCTCAATGGCGACGCGGCTGAGCCCCATGATTTCACCGTTCAGATACACATTCTCGCGGCCAGTGAATTCGGGATTGAAGCCGGCTCCCAATTCGAGCAGGGCGGCCGTGCGCCCGCGGGCCACCACGCGCCCAGCGGTAGGCTGCAAAATTCCGCTGACAATTTCGAGAAGGGTGCTCTTGCCGGAGCCGTTGGGTCCGACGATGCCGAGGGTCTCGCCGTTCTCCAGGGCGAAGCTGATGTCGCGCAATGCCCAGAAGTCCTGGTGGCGCGGCCGGCTTCCGGGGAGCAGTTCCCACAGCCGGTCGGACGGCCGCCGGTACAAACGGTATAGCTTGGAAACGTTTTGAACGAGGACCAAATCTGATTCTAGTGCAGCGCGACGAGAGACACGAATACAATCGGCTCCGTAGACGCTCACGAATGAAGCCGAGCCACCGCGCAGCGCAGACAAGCCCGTTTGCGCTTGGGGCTCCTCAGCTGGCCGGGATTTTTGTCTTCGGAACGCGTCTTAAAACGGATATTGGGCGAGAGCGGCAGTAGGGGTCGTGGCTCAACGAGCAACGAGGCGAAGTAGTTGGCAATCGCCCCAGCAGAACGCTGTGTGACCGGAGGCGACTGAGTTGTTCTTCTTTTCCAGCGGGGCCCATAGCGTGACGGCTGATAGAATTAGCCGTACATTCATGCAGACTGGCGCCGACGCCGTCGAGGGCTGGACCGGTGTAGCTGCGGTCCGCGGCGCGCCACAGTTGAAAGCGACAGCGCCTCATCGCTTAAGTCTCCGCTGGAGCATCTTCCATTTCGAAAAAGGCTGCTCGATAACGGGAGTGCCCGAAGCGGTCTGAATCAGGATCCTGCATCCCGTTGCACGTACCGACTCAGTCAAAGGGGCGTCCGCGGCAAGTGGCCATACGTCAAGGTGCGTACCATAAGGAAGGAGTGGCGCGATTTCCTGATGAATGTCTCCGACGAGCTTCGCCTGATCGGTGGCACCTTCGAGAACAAGGACCAACACGAGCGCTGGGATCGCCATCTTACCTTCCACAAAACACATCGGCAAGTGGGCCTCGCGAATCCCCGGAAACTTGACGAGCGCTTCCGCAAGGGATCGGGCGAGCGAACGATCCGGCCTTGCTGGGACCCCGATACGAACGTGCGCTCCGCGATCGATATTGTAGTTCATGTCCCCATTAATCACGGTAGGCCAAAATGAGTCAGCTCCAAGCGGATTATCGAGAAAAGACGCACCAATAGTGCCGTGGAACTGGTGTTGCGTGCTTGTTCTGTCGATACAGAAGAACATCCTTAACGTCGGAAGGCTGTCGACCAAAAGGGTACTTAAGAAAGTCAACGAACTCACCGACTAGATAGTTGCTGCGGCACCACCACGAAAACACGAGCGTGAAGCTGTGAGAACCCCAGTGCTCGCCTGCATGATAGATTTTATTAGCGAAGCGGGCTGGTAGCCGAGCGGGGCTTTCTTGAATAAGGGCAACCTCCTGCGCCTGAACCCAAAGGAGGTTTGGCATCGATTCGGGCTCAAGTCCTCGAAAGAGTTGATTGAAGGCGGTCGGTTCCACCAAATATACACACTCACATATATTTCCGTCCGTCAGGCGCACCGAACAGGGATATAGAACTGCACCCGAAGGGTAGACGCTCGGTTCAATCAACTCTAGTTGCATCTTTGATGTGCGAGTTAATCTCGGAGCAGCGCTCGACATATACTAATACTAAGGCAAACCGCAACCAGGGCCGAAAACGATGCAAGTTCCGCCTGCCACCGGTTGGACGAAAATCTGCATGCCGCCGCCGAGTTGTCCGAAGAGCGGAGCTGCTGTACCGGAGACGATTGTAGCGCCGGGAGTGACTGTGGCGGATGAGATGGTGGTTGCTAGATTGTAAGGTGGGAGCGACAGTATGGAGGTCGCCTGTTGGCCCGACCCAATCACTTCCGTAGTCACCCAATTGCTTGCTGGTGCTGCAGTGCTGTATACCTGCGAACCCTCGATCGTACTAGTGATTGTAGGCTGGACGCTCGCCCCAAAGTTGAACGAAGCCTGAATATCGCCGTATAGAATTGAAACGGGCGGCGCAGCCGCACCAATCAGCCCGAGGGTACCGCCGATCGTGAGCCCTGCAGCAACTCCCGTCCCGGCGATCAAGGACCCTCCACCAATCTGACTCCACGTGGAGACTTGAGTTAATGGAGCAGTAGTCTGGTAAACAATTGGCAATACCGCTTGCCCTATATCGCCCATTGCGACATCTTGATTATCCTCAGGTGTGGTTTCAGTTATGGGACTGAATGTTGAATCCACGACGGGGATGCCGAACAGACCCCAGGTGGGCAGGTAATTTACAAAGCCACCACCACAATCGTCCAATGTCCCAAAACCGCCGCTACCGCCGCGCCCAGGCTTGCGAGTTCGAAGCGCATCGTCGGTAGCGTTGTCTCCGGACGACACGCCGCACAACCCGGTCGGGTCGCTTTGATTAATCGGATCCCCGCCGACATACTCGTACATGTTCAAGCTACTCGGATCGCCGAGATGGGCCGCCGCTGCCCCGGATGGGTCGGGGGTCCAGAACCGGCCCCCCGTGGCGTAGAAGTAGCGTTGGTCAGCGTAGTCCAAGTATCCGTCATCGCGGAAATAGGTTCCGAACTTCTCCTGGCCGTTCGGTGTACTGGTCCTCTCTTGCCCATAGGGCCAATACTGGAACTGCACACCGCTTGCGTTAGCTCGAACGGACCCGAGCCGGTCCGTCGCCACGGTCGCGCCGGCCACCCGGATTTGTTTGCCTCCAAAAAACAAGTTCGACGAGGTCGATTGGGTGTAGCCGCCCGAGCCATTGGCCACGCTTTTATACGTAGCTATCCGTTGGCCGCTAATCGAGTAGAAATAGATCTGCAACTGCGTGATGTTTCCGCTGGTGAGCGTCTCTTGCAGCACCCGCTTGCCCGAAGGATCGTACGTGTAGCCGCCCGTCAGCAGCCGGTTCGCGATATCGTACGTGTAGGGATTGCCCGCCGCTGCATTCGGCCCCTGGGCGTTACCGTTGGCGTCATAATACTGCGTCGTCGATCCCGCCGCGAAGCCGCGGTTGGTCCCCGGATCGATCGTCAGCGAAAGCGATGGCGCAGCTCCCGTGCCCGCCGTGGCCGTCAGGTTCCCGAAGCCATCGTAGGTAAATGTCTGTCCCCACGCTCCGCTCGTCGCTTGCGCTGTGGCCAGACGTTTCAGCGGGTCGTAGGTGTAGTTCACCGTCTCGTTCAATACGTGATCGATCGATTGGGCGATCTGGCCGTTGTTCTGGCCTGCATTATAGACATAGCTCATGTCCAGGATCGTGCTCGCGCTGGGCGTCGTGTTCTGCGTGGTCAGGCGGGTGAGCTGCATCGTCTGCGGATCGTAGGTGCGGGTGTCGCTGAAGGCGTCGTAGGTCATCGAGGTAATCTGACTGGCCCAGTTGTAACCAACGGTCGCCATCTGCGTCCCGTTCTCCTTCATGCTCGTAGCGCGGCCCATCACGTCGAAGCCATAGGCGTATGTCGGACCGCTCTGCGGGTACGCCATCTGAGTGACCCTGCCTTGATTGTCCCACGTGTAAGTGGCGTCCAGGTTCAGGCCGCTGGGGTTCGGTGCCATGGCCGGGAGCGCGAAGCGCTGGGTGAGCACCCGGCCGGCCGCATTGTAATTGTATTGATAGCTGAGGGTTCCGGGCGCGTTGGGACCGCTAAAGCTGACAGCCGCGATACGTCCCCAGGTGTTCGTGGAAAAGCTGGAAACGAAGGGATTGGTGTCGTAGTAGTAATCCCACTCCTGGTTGGTCTGTTCCTGGAGCGAGGAGCCGTTCCACAAGAAGTGCTGCACTTTGGTCTGGCGACCGTAGGTGTCGTAGGTATACTTGGTTTGATTCTGGAGCGCATCGGTGCGGGTGAGGACTTGGTTGACCGCGTTGTACGTGTAGGTCGCCGTGCCCTTCTCGGGATTGGTCGCTGGCGACCGATTCCACGGCCTCGCCCCGAGCATTGAGGATGACCACGCTCAGCACCTCGCTGGTTCCTTCGCCATGCCGGTGGCTGGCGCGGAGCCGGCCATCCTTCTGAACCTGCGACGCCTGTTTCTCGAGAACCAGTCAACGACGCGCCCAGCGGTAGGCTGCAAAATTCCACTGACGATCTCGAGCAGGGTGCTCTTGCCGGAGCCGTTGGGTCCGACGATGCCGAGGGTCTCGCCGTTCTCCAAGGCGAAGCTGATGTCGCGCAATGCCCAGAAGTCCTGGTGTCGCGGCCGGCTGCCGGGAAGCAGTTCCCACAGCCGGTCGGAGGGCCGCCGGTACAAACGGTATAGCTTGGAAACGTTTTGAACGAGGACCAAATCTGATTCTAGTGCAGTGCAACGAGAGAGACGAATACGATCGGCTTAGACGGTCCCGCGGAGTTCGTCTCGAATTACCCGCCGCAGAGTGGCCTCGAGGGGTTCCTGCTTCTGACGCATGAAAGTGCGTAGAGCTCCATTGATCAGCGTTTGGTAGTTTCCACCCCCCGCTTCGTCAACCTGCTCGCGAAACCACTCGAGAACCTGCTTGTCGAGCCGGATCGTGACCCGCGTCTTTTCCGGAGGAACCCGCAAGACTGCTCCGCGCTTTCCCTTGCTGAAATCATATTCCTTCTTCATAACCTGCCTCGTATTGGCGGCTCTCCCGTGCAGTCGCCCGGCGCGCTGAAATCAATCGAATCTCCTCGCCACGCCACGTGTAGACAACCACGAGAATTCGCCTTACGGAATCCATGCCAATGGTGATCCAACGCTCCTCGTCTTCCTTTTCGTCGCGAACGGATATCGCGCGCTCGTCTTCCAGCGCTGTCACGGCGTCGGCGAAGCGAATACCATGCTTACGAAGGTTCGCCCTTGCCTTGGCGGGATCCCAATCAACCGCCATTTCTGTGTACTAGTGTACACCAACCCGAGGCGCAGCATCTCTTCCAGGCCGTAACAGTGCATTCGTAAGGCTATCTCGGTGAGTGTTGCAGTGTTGCATGGGTAAACGGTTATAGAACAGACAAACTCCGAGACCCACGATCAATCAGTTCAGGATACTGCGGACTTTCCACCGCTGTTTGGCCTACGAACACTGTAATCGGAAAGAGACTCAGGGATGTATCCTTCCACTAAAAGTTTAACTATGCTTAGGAGTGACTATTGAACGGAGACTTGCTTGTTCGCTGCGTATTCTTTGCCACGCTGGTCCCACTAATCGGGGCGCTGGCGGCCCGTCTGAGTGGGCGGCGCAGGCTGGCATTTCTGCTCAGTAGTCTCGTTCCCTCAGTGGTGTTGGTAGCTGGGGCGCTAGCCGCTCTCACGAACGGTCTTGGTAGGATCACGACCGCCGGACTTGCTGTCGCCGCCATTCCCGTGGCGTCATTGCTTGTGTGTGTAGCGGGAGGGCGTTCTGACGGTCTTACTTCGTTGCTATTGTTCTGGTTGGTGTTCGCCGTCAACGCCCTAATGATCGCGTTCTGCGGTTATCTCGCCTTCTGGTTCCACATATTCTAAGGTTCGACGCCATCCGCTACCAGCTCCGCGTATAGCCGATGCTGGACGTTGTGTACCACGGAACGGTCACTACCTTATTGAACATTTCTTGAATCCAGATCGAATTGTGGTCGTTGAAATGGATGATCGCGCCGAGCGCATCACCGTTGTAGAAGCGGTCCTGGACGTACGCATTTCCGGTCATGCTGGTGATCCCGCCCTGAATCCACGTGTAACCGGTCACGCGTTTCGTCTTCGGTAGCGCGAAGTTCTTCATCAGTCCCATGGTTTCTGTGTGAGACCCGAAGTCGGTATGCAGAAAGCCGTGCGAACCGGCATTTTCGTAGGTGTACGAAAATGTGATCTCATCGCCGATCGGATTCTTCTTCAGAAACCCGAAGGTGTGGCCCAGGCCAATGTTGTAGTTCGCTTTGGGGCTGTCGCTGGGCCGCACTATGTCGGACCCGAACATGATAAAGAGGTCGGTGGATGTGCCTTCGGACGCCGGAGCCGGGGTTTGCGCCAGTCCAGAGCTAGCGGCGATCAGCAAGGTCAACGACAGAGAGACCGCAATGTGCGTTTTCATGGACAGTTCTCCAGGAGAAACAAAGTGTGGACGGCGGGGTCCGGGGTGTGACGTGACTGATGGGATGTTACCGGTTGGCGTGTGAAAGAGGCATGAACGCGTTGTGCGATCCTAAGGCGAGGAGACGTAGGATGCCCATACGACCATGCCTTCTTTGGATCGCCGCGGGTGCAGCAGCGTCACTCTCATTACCGGCGCAACCGGCTGCCTCGAGTGACGTCGCCGCTACCCTGCAGAGGCAGACCCAGGAGCTTTTCGATGCGCTCGTGCCCGGCAGGGCATCGGTGTGGGATCAGTACCTGGATCCCGATGTCACCATTACCACAGAGGATGGAGAGCTCTTACATAAATCACAAATGGTCTCGCAGATTAAACCGTTTCCGAAGGGCATTTCCGGCAATATCAAGGTGATCGATTTCCAGGCCACGGTGCACGGAGCCATAGCCGTGGCTACGCACGTGGAAGATGAATTCGAGAACTACTACGGCCATCCACTGCACTGCCAGTACCGGACGACGGACACCTGGGTACAGACGAGCGCCGGCTGGCGCCTGCTAGCCAGCGAGGTTCTGGCACTGCGCACCGACCCGTCTTCCATCGAACTCACTGCGAAGCAGGCGGAAGCCTACCTGGGCCGCTATTCGCTGTCGCCTGAGATTAGCTACGAGATTCGAATGAGAGACGGCCAATTGGAGGGACAGCAAACTGGTCGCAAGCCCGAAGTGCTGCGGGCGGAAGTGGCGGACGTGCTCTTCGTCCCGGGCAAACCCCGCTACCGCAAGATTATTCAGCGCGATGCTACGGGCCGCATTACGGGGATTGCCGAACGGCGCGAAGCTTGGGACATCCTTTGGACGCGTATGAGCTCGAACTGAGCCCGACTATGGAGCGCCCGCCCCATCCTCAACTCATCGGATTCCTCGAAGCCTACGACCGGCACATTGCAGAGCTTGCGCTGGCGCTGCGAGAGACGATTCTCGAGGAGGCGCCGGACGCGTCCGAATCGATCTACCGGGTGTACACGGTGGCAATCTGGTTTGGGTTCAGCGGAAAGATGAAGGACATGTTTTGCTACCTCACGACGCACGCCGGGCACGTGAATCTCGGGTTCCCCTGCGGCGCGTTGCTGCCCGATCCGAATCGCGTGCTGGAGGGCGAGGGCAAGGCCATGCGGCACATGAAGTTCGCAAGCTTGCACGATGTGGAGCGGCCGTTCGTGCGGCGTTACCTACAGGCGGCGATGGAGCAGGCGGCGCCAGCCGGGACGCGCGGAAGCGGCAAGAGCGTGGTGAAGAGCAGCGGCGCCGGCGGCCGGACCGCCAAGAAACGCGCGCGGCCGAGTGCGCGGCGTTCGCGCCGGTGAGCTGTGGGTTTACTCGTCGCGCAGCGCTTTCATCGGATCAATATGAGTGGCCCGGTGAACCGGGATCCAGCACGCCAACATCGCCACCACTATGAGGACCGCTGGAACCAGAATGAAAGTCGTGGCGTCGCCCACGCCAGTGACGAAGAGCAGGCTCTTAATTGCTTGCGATGCAACCACCGAGAGCACCAGGCCGGTCACTACCCCGATCGTGACAAGCTGCAAAACTTCGCGAAGCATCATGAGTTGGACATCGCCGGCGGTCGCACCCAGCGCGATGCGGACGCCGATTTCCCGCGTTCTTTGATGGACGGAATAGGAAATCACTCCGTAGATTCCCACCCCCGCGAGTAGCAGGCCCAACAAACCGAAGATGCTGAGCAGTCCGGCCGAAAGGCGCGGCGCCCACAGCGAGCTCAGAATCACGGCGCGCATCGCTTGGGGGTGCAGCAGCAAGTGCGGATCGAGCGTTTGCACTTCGCGCGTTACACTTGCCAGGACCGCGCCTGTGTTGCCAGTGGTGCGGACGACCAGGGCCGCGGTGCTACCGAAGTCCTGCTCGAAGGCGGTGTAGATCAAGGCTTGTGGAGCCTCACCGATAGCGATGTAGCTGGCGGTGCGGGCGATCCCCACCACTTCCAGCGAGTAGTCCGTGCCGAAGAACCGGAGCCGCTGACCAATCGGATCCCGGTTGGGCCAGTAGCGGGTTGCGGCGACCTCGTTGATCACAGCTACGCGGGGAGACCGGGGCGTATCGAGCGCGCTGAAATCGCGGCCCCGCACAAGCGGGATCCCGGTGGTCCGAAAGTAATTGGCGGAAACCGGACTCACCAACGTGACGCGCCCTTTGCCCGCCTGCGGATCGTCTTCAATCAGAACAGTGCGGGCCAGAGAGACCCGGAACAAGGTGTCGCGTGAGAGCGCTGCCGAAGCTACGCCGGGAACTGCAGCGGCTTTCTCCAGCACCCGGCGTTGAAACTCACTACCGCGTACTTCGTCATAGCCGAGGTCGCTAACGTTGAAAAAGACCGTGCCCAGGTGCTCCGCATCGAAGCCAGGGTCCACTTGTTCGGCGCTACGTAAGCTGCGGAGGAACAGGCCCGCTCCCACCAGCGCGACGACGCATAGTGCCACTTCTCCCGCCACCAGCGTGGATCGTACTTTGCGGCCGCTCCAACCCAGGGTGGGAGGCCCGGAGCGGTCTCTCAGGTCCGTCGCCAGATCGGGCCGTGTTGCGCGTAGGGCTGGAAGCAGGCCAAACAGAATTCCGGTAAGCAACGAAATGGCAAAGGTGAATGCCAGCACCCGTCCGTCCAGGTCGATCCGAAAGATGGAAGCGTCGAGCTGCGGTGGGCGCAACGACCACAACACCTGGCGGCCCCAGGCAGCCATCGCGAGACCCACCGCTCCGCCCGCGAGCGCCAACACGGTGCTTTCCGTGAGCAGCTGGCGGATGAGACGCCAGCGGCCGGCGCCCAGAGCAACGCGCACGGCAATCTCTTTGTTGCGGCCCGCCGCCCGCGCGAGCAGCAGGTTTGCCACATTACCGCACGCGATTAGTAATACCAGTCCCGCAACGATCATCAAGACCATGCCCGAGGCTGTCATGGCGGAGCGCGTACCAGGATGGATCGCACTCTGTGACAGCGGAAACAGCTTGGGGCGTCGGCCCTCGTTGTCACGAGGGTACTCGCGCTCCAGTTCCTGCGTCAGACTGCGCATCTGCGCCTCGGCTCGCTGTATGGTGACGCCCGGCTTCAGGCGGCCCACTACCGTGAAGAGCAGCGCGCGGCGCTGGTTTACCCAGGAGGTGTCCGGATAAAGCTGTGTGTACATCATCATGGGCACCCAGATCTCGGATGGGCTCAGCAGATTCAATCCATGGAAGCCCTCCGGCGCCACGCCCACGATCTGGAAGTTATGGCCATCCACCGGCAAGTTGCGGCCTAAGATATGGGGATCGCCGCCGAATTGCCTCGTCCACAGCGAGTGGCTGATGACGGCAACGGGGTAGGCGCCGGGGGTCGCGTCCTCCTCCGGAAGGAAGGCGCGCCCCACCGTTGGCGTGATCCCCAGCGTCTGAAAATAATTGCCGGAAACGATCTGGAACGTCACCGGCTGCGGCGCGTCCCCGCCCGTGAGGCTGCCTACCACGCTGGCGTACAGAAGCAGGGAGGAGAAGGGCTGGTTCTGGTCCCGGTAGTCTTTGTAGTTCGGGTAGGAGCAGAGGAGATAGCCGGGAATGCGCGGGTCGAGCGTAAACACGGCTGCCAGGCGCGAAGGGTCGTCAACCGGGAGGGGGCGCAGGAATATGGCGTTGATGAAGGTGAAGATGGTGGTGTTGGCGCCGATGCCTAGCGCCAACGAAAGCATCGCCACCAGCGCGAACCCGCGGCTCTTCGCCAGCGCGCGCAGACCGTAGCGAAGATCTTCGATGAATCCCGACACTTGAAAAGTTAAGTTACCGTGGACTGCCGGCGGCCAAGAAGGGCTCAAGCCCTCTGCAGGCTGAAGCCTGCCCCACACACTGTGTACTCCAGGATAACTTGTTTGGGTGTTTGCGTCGCTCGCCCGGCTCGTGATAGCGTCGAGCAATGCCGCATCGGGTTCGCTTTATTTTTGCGATCGGGCTGGCAGCAGCCGGCTGGGCACAACAGCCGCCGCCCATCGGTGTGCCGCACGTCGACTTGGGCGCCGGGCCGTTTGTCTTCGACACTGCTGAGCAGCATAAGATCCGTGTGGTCGTGGTCACCAAGGGTTTGTCGCATCCCTGGAGCCTGGCTTTTCTACCTGACGGCAATTTGCTGATCACGGAACGCGCGGGAAGGCTGCGAATCGTGCGCGACGGTGTGCTCGACCCGCAACCGCTAGCCGGCGTCCCGAAAGTGCATGCGGTCCGCAATGCCGGGCTCTTCGACATCGCGCTTCATCCGAAATTCGCAGATAACAAGCTGGTCTACTTCACGTACAGCAAGCCGGGTGAGAATAGCCAGCAAGCCACTATACTGGCGCGCGGCCGCCTGGACCGCGCGGGCCTCACCGAAGTGCGCGATCTGTTTTCCGGGGAGTGGACCACCGTGCTGGGTGGTTCGCGTATCGTGTTCGCCCGCGACGGCAACATATTAATGACCACCGGGGCGGCCACCGGTAATCTGGCGCAGGACCCCAACAGCGACTATGGCAAGGTGTTGCGCCTGCGCGAGGACGGAACCGTTCCCAGCGACAACCCGTTTGTGGGACGTTCCGGATATAAGCCGGAAATCTACACCCTGGGCCACCGCGACCAATTAGGGCTCACCGTCCATCCGCAAACAGGGGCGATCTATAGCAATGAAAACGGTCCCAACGGCGGCGATGAGATCAACCTGATCCTGGCCGGCCGCAACTATGGCTGGCCGCTGATTAGCTATGGCCGAGCCTATGATGGGCCGCGCATCTCGGATGTGCCGTGGCGTGACGGCATCGAGCAGCCGCTGGTTTATTGGGTGCCTTCGATTGCGCTGTCGGGCATGACATTCTATTCGGGCGACCGCTTTCCCGCGTGGAAGGGCAACGTGTTCGTGGGCGGGATGCGGCAAGGCGAGATTCCGGGAACGGGTCGTCTGGAGCGAGTGGTGTTCAACGACAAGATGGAAGAGCTTCGGCGGGAGTCGCTGCTTACCGACCTGAAGCAACGCATCCGCGACGTGCGCCAGGGCCCCGACGGCTTGCTCTACGTTCTCACGGAGGAAGAGAACGGGGCGCTCCTGCGCATCGAACCGGCGCCGTAATTGAAGGAAGTCGCCTACATCCTGTTCGGCGCTGCTTTCACGGTTGCCGTCACGATCGCGTTGGGCAGCCTGCTGCTGCGGCATCTGCGAGTCTCCTTGCATCGCGACGAAGCGGTGTTATTTGCGTTCATTTGCGGCGCCGCGATACTGAGCCTGGCGACATTCCTGCTCTGCGTGCTCGGGCTGGCTTACAAAGGAATATTTCTAGCAGGGGGAATCGGCGTGATTGTGTGGCGGCAGCCCTTGCGGTTTGCCGCCGCCTTTCCCGTCGGCGCATCGGGCAGAAGAGCCTGGAATCTCCTGTTCGCAGTGGTACTTGCGGGGTTTTTCATCCTGTACTTCTTTAATGCACTGGCCCCGGAAGTGAGCCCCGATGGCAGCGGCTATCACCTGGCCAACGTTGCCCGAATGTGGAAGCACCACGGTTTCGACTGGAACTTCCACTCGATGTACGCTTACTTCCCACAGGGAATCGAGATGTTGTTCCTGGTGGCTTTCGTCTTCGGACATCATTCCTCGGCGGCTCTGGTTCACCTCATGTTTCTACTTAGCTTGCCACTGCTAATTGCCTGCTATGGAAAACGTTATGGTTTCCAGAAAACCGGTTTCTTCGCCGCGATTCTGGTGTATGTCAGCCCCGTAGCAGGCAAAGCAGGCAGCTCCGCCTACAACGACCTGGCGGTTGCCGCGATTGTTTTCGCGCTTTTCTATCTACTCCAGATTTGGGATGAGGATCGATCAATTAATCTATTGATTCCGGTTGGCTTACTGGCTGGTTTTGCTTTTGGCGCGAAGTACACGGCAGCCTTGGCGATACCATTTGCAGCCATATATATATGGTGGCGACTCCCACGTGGCAGCCTGCGATGGCGAGCGCTCGCCGTGTTCGGCGTCTCCGCGGCAATCATGGCTTTGCCGTGGATTCTGCGCAATTGGATTTGGCTCGGCAATCCAGTCTCGCCGCTGTTCAACCGCTGGTTCCCGAATCCCTATTACCACCCGGGCATGGAACAGACCTACCTCACCGACGTGCGGCATTACGAGGGAGTCACAGCCTGGTGGCAAATCCCCTGGCGCCACATGGTGAGCGGCGAACTGGTGGGCGGCATGATCGGCCCGATCTTTCTGCTGGCGCCGCTAGCACTTTTGGCGCTGCGGCATTCTTCCGGGCGCCGCCTTCTGCTGGCAGGATTGGTCTTCGGATTTCCGGCATCCTTTAATGCCCAGACGCGCTTCCTGCTGCCCGCGCTTCCGTTCGTGGCACTGGCTCTGGGGCAGGTGTTGGCCCGTCCGCGGGCACTGCTTCCCATCCTGGCTGTGGCACACGCCGTCGCCAGTTTGCCGTTTGTGATTCCCCTTTATGCGAATCGGTACGACTGGCATTTGGAATCTCTTCCGATTTCGGCCGCGCTACGCCGCGTGCCGGAGCCGGTGTTTCTGGCCCAACACATCCCCGATTACCCGCTTCAATACTTCTTGGAATCTAAAACGCCGCCGGATGCCAAGGTCTTTACGTGGAGCGTAGACGAGAGCGCATATATCAACCGAGACTTGAGCCCTGGATATGAATCGACGCTGGGCAACCTGGCGATGGATTTGCTTTCGACTCCGCTCCTTCCCGACAACCAACCATCGGCTCGCTTGCGCTTCCGTTTCCCGCCGGTGAATGTGCGGCGCCTGAGGGTGGTCGAGACAGCATCCGGAGACGGTTACTGGACCATTGCAGAAATACAAGTCTGGTCGCGGGGCAGGGAAGTCTCGCGCTCACCCGGGTGGAAGGTGAGTGCTCAACCGAATCCATGGGAAGCCGAACTGGCTTTCGACAAAAACTATGCGTCGCGCTGGTCGAGCTGGCAGCGAATGTCGCCGGGAATGTTCGTGGCCGTCGATTTCGGAAAGCGGCAAATGGTGGACGAAGTCGTCTGCGCAATGGCTGCGAAACAGCAGGTACGGATGCAAGTCGAGATCGCCACAGAAGACAGTTCATGGACTCCCATCGCGACCACGATGGAGCTGGAAACATTCGCGGTTCCGTCGGATCTCCGACGCCAGGCCACGCGCAGCCTTAGGGCTCACGGCATCACGCACCTCGTCCTGCGCGAAGGGGATTTCCCAACACAGGACATGCGCAACCAAGCCGATCTTTGGGGGTTAGTAGAACTAAGTGTGGTCGGCCCGCTACACCTCTATCGCCTGCAATAGTGATGGAAGTCGGCCAGACCGGTGGTTTTCGGCCACTCTCCGAGATGCTGGAAGTCGGTTAAGTTAATGGATTTTCATTCACTTAGTGTTTGGCCCGAACAGTGCATTCAGGGGGACGGCAGTTTGGACCCTTATTATGCGGCGCGCTTCACGATTTCGGTTAGTGGCCTTGGCCGCAGGGGCGGTGCTGCTGATTTCGGGCATCACGCCCGCTCGCGCGCAGGATCCGGACGACCAGAAGCGCGGAGTGGCTCGCATCAGCGTGGCGAATGGCGAGGTCTCCGTGCGGCGCGGTGATTCCGGAGATTGGGTTGCGGCTGCGGTGAATGCGCCGCTGCTGACCAGCGACCAGATCGCCACGGGCCCGAATTCGCGTGCAGAAGTGGAGTTTGATTCGGGAAATGCACTGCGGATCGGCGGGGATGCGGTAGTGGTGTTGTCGCAACTGGAATACAACCGCTACCAGATGGCGGTAGCGCGGGGAACCGTAACCTTTCGCGTGCTACGGGCTTCCAATGCCGATGTTGAAGTGGATACTCCGAATGTTTCCGCACGCCCTTCCAAACAAGGGACCTACCGTATCGTCGTCAATGACACGGAATCGGATATCACGGCGCGGTCGGGTGACGTCGAAGTGTTCACGCCGCGCGGTTCGCAGTGGGTCAATGCGGGACAAATGATGGAGGCTCGCGGCACGGCCTCCGACCCGGAATTCCAGATCGCGCGCGCCCTGCCGGCGGATGATTGGGACCGATGGAACGAGACGCGCGATCGTCCGGCGACCGCTTCGAAGAGCTATCAATATGTGCCGCCGGGCGTCTATGGCGCGGAAGACTTGGACCCCTACGGAAACTGGGTGAACGTGCCGCAGTACGGCACCGTTTGGCAGCCCACCGCGGTGGGCCCGGATTGGGCGCCGTATCAATCGGGACGCTGGGTCTGGCTGGATTGGTATGGCTGGACGTGGGTCAGTTACGATCCGTGGGGTTGGGCTCCCTATCACTATGGCCGTTGGTTTAATCAGCCGGGTTATGGCTGGTGTTGGTATCCGGGCGTGATTGGCGTGCGCCACTACTGGTCCCCGGCGCTGGTCGGGTTCGTCGGCTTCGGTGGTGTGGGAGTTGGGTTCGGCTTTAGCAATGTTGGCTGGGTGCCATTAGCGCCCTATGAAGTGCTGCATCCGTGGTGGGGCCGAGCTTATTACGGGCGGCCGGGTTTCGGCGGCGGCGCGGTGGTGAATGTGAATGTAGTCGGCACCTATCGGAACGCCGGTGTAAGAAACGGTTTCACCGCGGTCAGCGGGGCAGATTTTCGCGCTGGACGATTTCAGAATCTAGTTCGGCCCTCCGGCGATCAGTTGCGGCAGGCAAGTGCGGTGAACGGCCCGATCCCAGTGGCGCCCGATCGCGCGAACCTACGTTTCTCGGACCGGCCGACGATCACCTCCAGCTCGCGGGCGGCGGCGAATGCGCGAGTCTTTTCCTATCGGCAGCCGACTCCGGTGCAGCGCCTTTCGTTCGAGGAACAGCAGCGAGGCTTTAGCGCTGGCTCAGCGGCCAGACAAAATGTCACGCCGTCCGTGACGACACCGAGCATACACAGCGAACCTGGCGGCTGGCAGCGGTTTGGCGCGCCGCGTGTGTCGCAAACGGCACCACAAACGGAACAGCCGCGAGTCTCAGCGACGGCTCCCACCACGAGCGGCGGCTGGAGCCGATTTGGCGACCCGGGCGCGGCGCGGCCCCAAGTGATTCAAACGCAGCCGCGCCCGGAATACCGAAATTATGCAGTGCCTCCATCCGGCGGTAGTTCTATCAATTCGGGTAACAGCCGGCCGGAGGCCATCCGCATCACCCCGCCGGTGGTACGAGAGCGTGCCAGCGGAAGTGGCGCCAATAACGCGCCGCACGCACCGTCCGGCGGGAGTAACCGGAGTAGCGGTGGTAACCGCGGAGGAGGCGGCGGGCACCACCGCTAGAGATTTTACCGACGAGCCTCAGTTTCTTCCCAACGGCCCGGTCCCGTTTCAGCGTGGGGCCGGGCCTTTTTTTGTTCTACAGTCGAAGAATGGCTCTGATGCGCGCCTACGCCTGCCTCCTGGTGGCTCTGATGGACGGAACTGCTGCGGCGCAGACCATGGTCCAGGTTGACCAATCCATCCCAGAGGATTCTCGTGACATGGTTCAAGCGGTTGCCAGGGATATTTATTTTGAGGTGCTGGGATTGTTTCAAGGGCGTCCGCCGCTCGATTTGCCGATCGCCATTTACCACTCCGATTTGCCGATCACATCGCTGAATGATTGGTCGGCGCCGACGGAGATCCGGATAGGGACGACGGTCTTTGAGCCACGTCAGTTCGCCTTTCAGTTCAGCCATGAAATGGGACACGTGATGCTGGACCCGCGAAGGAATAACGGATTTGTCGACGCGGTCTGCGCAGCACTGTCGTTGGAGGTACTCAGCCGGCTGTCGGTTAAGTGGCGGACGGCCCCGCCGTTGCCGTCACTGCGCAGTGTGGATCTGTTGGGTTATCGGAAGGATACAGAGTCACAGGCGCTGCGGGACGTTCCGAGTACAATTACGGACGCCGTGTCGAACGAAGACTGGACCACGGTGACAGCGTACTTGCGGGATCATCGCCAGGAAATTGAGCCGGGTGACGATCCGCGGTATCGGGCGATGCAAACGCTGGCGGCGCTAGCCATTTTGTCGAAGCCGGTTGATTGGCAGACATTGAGGGGCATCGCGGCGTGCACGGAGCCGGACCCAAAGACCGACGCGAATTTTCGGGTGCTGCCTCTGAGAGCTGGTTGTCTGGTGCGGGTGAGGGATATCGCCTGTCGGATTGGATCGGCATGCGCGCCGTGAGGAGGCTTCAGAATGTTTACATAATATCCGTTATCGGAAGTTTAATTGGGAGCTCTGGGGTGGGGTACTCCGGAAAGGAGTCTTCAGAGTTGAAGCTCCAGTTGCAACCTGGCCTGCCGATACGCTGCCAATAGCGCTCCCTGCGCCGCGCTGTAGAGCGGCGGTCTACACCGTGTTCCGGCCTGTAGCTCCACCAGCAGGCGGAAGCGTTCGAGCAGCCTTTGGCTGCCGAAGACGCCGCCACTGTACACGACGTCTACGGCCTCGGCCGCCGAGGGGGGCTCAAGCCCCCTCCAGGCTGAAGCCTGCCCCACACGGTCATCTTGCTTCCACAACTGCGCGCGCACCGAAACTGCCAGCGAAGCCAGTTGCTGCGCGCTCGCGTTCAGGATCTCGAGCGCAACGCGGTCGCCGCCCGTGGCTGCGCCGTCGACTAGCGCCGCTAGGCTCGCGACACGGTCGCGCGGCCAGGTGGGCGCATAGAAGCGATGCAGTACCTCATTTACGTCGCGACATGCCGTGGCCTCCAGCAGCACCTGGCGGAGAGCGGTAGCCGGGCCCCAGCCTTCTTCCATGCGCAATGCGGCACGCAGGGCTTGGCGAACGATATCGAACGCGCTGCCTTCATCTCCGAAGATATGGCCCCAACCACCTGCTCGCGCGCGCTCGTCCGCCGCGTTGCGGCCGATCGCGATCGAGCCCGTACCGGCGATCACGATGATCCCCTGCCCGGTGGCAGTGGCGCCGGCAAGAGCGATCTCGGCGTCCGTGGTCACCAACAACCGATCGGCGCGCAGCAGACCGGCGAGGATGTCGCGCTTGTCGTCCGGCCCGCCGCTCATTCCGAAACAGGCGGACGCGAATTCAACGGTGGATGCGAGCCCGGCCTGGACGCAGGCAGCCGATACACTTTCGGTTACAGCGCGTTCCAGTTTAGCCCGGCCTTCGCCGGCAGCCGCATGGTTACAAGGTCCGCCGTGGCCGGTTCCGAGCACGCGACCGCGTTCGTCGCCAATGACTGCAGTGGTAGTCGACTGGCCGCCATCCACACCCAGAAAAAGCTTCATGCCGATGAGCAACCCGATTGTAGCGCGGCGTGGAAAACAAGGAAGGCGGCCAAGGCCGGAAAGCTTCCGGCCCAGACCGCCCTGGAGGATTGGACAGAATCGAAAAAGGGGGGGGAGGAGGGATTAGCCCTTTTTGGCTGGCGGGACTTCTACGCGGAGGTTGTTTTGGATGGGACCGAAGCTTAACCCGGCTGTGGCGGCGCGCACGCCGGCCACTTGTTTTTCCATAGTGTTGTTGACCACGCCGGTGAGGGTCACATGGCCGTTATCCACGATGATGTGAATCGGCGGCAGCGACTGTCCGGCGTAGCGCGAAAGGACCGGGTCGCGGTAAATAGCGCGGGCCACCTGCAGGCGCAGCCGGTCATCCATATTAGAAAGCGGCAGCACTTCCAGTTGGTTCTTCACGCTTGCCACACCTGGCACGTGCGCCACGATCTTTCCGAGATCCGACTTCTTGTAGGGCTGATTTACCTCGCCGGTCAATTCCACGCTGCCCTGGTTGACGCGGAAACTGATGTCTTCCCAAATCGTGTAGTGCGGATACATCACGATCTCATGGCGGATCTGCCTGGCAAGCGCTTCATCCGCACTCGGCGCAGGTGCGCCCGGATCGGTCGACGCAGCGGCAATTCCCGCTGCTGCCAATAGAGCGGCCGTCATCGCCGCCAAACCCAGAATCCTTGGTCTCATTTCTCTGAGCCCTCCTACTAGTTAGAACGTATGCGCGGGCGGATGGGTGCGAGAGCTTTGTAAAGAGTTGGTAAATACTAAGTGGTCTTGTCGGGTGCGTAACACAGCGGGTTCAGCCGGCACTCGCCGCATTTCGGATTGCGCGCCACACATAGCGCCCGGCCATGCAGAATTATCTGATGAGAAAACTGAATCCACTTCTCTTTGGGGAGGATCTTCACCAAATCCTGTTCGATCTTTACGGGGTCGGTGTTCCTGGTCAGATCGAGACGCCGCGCGATGCGCTGCACGTGCGTATCCACCACCACGCCGGAAGCAATCCCGTAGGCGGTGCCGAGCACCACGTTGGCCGTCTTCCGCGCAGCTCCGGGAATGGTCAGCATCTCCGCCATGGTCTTGGGCACCTTGCCGGCGAATTCCGAAACCACTCGCTTCCCTGCCCCGACCAGAGACTTCGCCTTGTTGTTGAAAAAACCAGTGCTACGGATATCATTCGCCAACACTTCCGGACGAGCCGCTGCGAAATCCGCAGGCGTGGGATACTTCGCAAACAGACCCGGCGTTACTTCATTTACGCGCTTGTCGGTGCACTGCGCGGACAGAATGGTGGCCACGAGCAATTCCCAGGGACTGCGGTGATAGAGCGCACACGTCGCACCCGGATACATTTCGTCCAGGCCACGGAGGATTTGGGCGAGCCTTTGTTTCCGCTCGGGCGCCGTCTTGGGTCGCGCTGGCTTCTTCGTTCGAGGAATAGTCACTGCGGCGAAGTGATCTGCAGATCCGCGTTGATGTTCTGCCAGTCCGGCAGCTCATAGATTTTGAGCTTGGTGTTCAGCGGCGCAGAAACTTCCTGGGCAGCTTGGGGCCCGACATTGGCGGTAAACGAGAAGGTTCCCGCAGCATCCTCTTCGGATTTCTGGGTACGTCCCCAAACCGTGACATTGCCTGCCAAACCGGCTAGATCGGCGTTGGAGTGATTGGTAACCGTGAACTTGACTATGATTTTCTTCTTGGCGTCCTGACCCCAGCGGATGCCCGAGATTTCTACGTATTTTTGCAGCGCACTGGTCTTGGCGACGGGCTTGGCCGCGGGGCTCTCCACTTGCGCGGGCGGAGACGCTGCCTGACTCGGGTTCCGAAGGTAGCCTATGCCCCAATAAATCCCCAATACCAAGCCGAGAAACGCGAAGGCGAACAGCACGGTGAGCAACCAGGTTGGCATCCCGCTAGCCGGCCGTGGAAGCATCCTGACCGGCTGCTGGTAGACTGGCGCTTGCTGGTAGCCGGGTGGGGGTGGTTGGTAGCCGGGGGGTGGCTGTTGATAGTAGCCCTGCGGTTGCTGGGGGGCAGGCGGTTGTTGATAGACGGCCGGTTGCTGGTACGCAGCCTGTGGGGGCGGTGGCGGTGGCGCGGCCGCAACATCGGGGTTCGGTGGAGCGGGCGCCGCTGACGGCGAAGTACCGGCCTCTTTGGCTCTTTGGGCACAGCTCGGACATTGGTCGTAAGAAGGAAGTACTTCACGCCCGCATTGCGGGCAGATCCACGTGAACATGCGGTCCCCTCATTTTTAATGTACCGCTTGACGGATCCCGACGAACGAAAACATGCGGCCGGCAGCGTCACGGTCGCGGCGGTAGGAATGGAACTCCTCGGGCAGGCACATGGTGCAAAGCGTGGCGGCGTAGATCCGCTCGCCTGCCAGACCCGCCGCGCGAAGCTGCTGCCGGTTGGCTTCCACGAGATCGATATGCGCTCGGCTGGTTTCCCCAAAGTGCTGCGCTACTTCGGGACCCACCTCGTAGCAGCACTTCCCGATGCCGGGGCCGATGGCTGCGTGGAGATCTTCGGGGCGGGTTTCGAAATGCCGGTGCATGGCATCCACGGCGTGGCGGGCGATCTCCGCCACAGTGCCGCGCCAGCCCGCATGCACCGCCGCCACCGCCCGGTGCCGAGGATCGGCGAGCAGGATTGGAATGCAATCGGCGGTCTTGATCGCGACGGCCGAACCCGGACGGTTTTCCAACAGCGCGTCGCCCTCGCCCAGGCGTCCGGCTGGCCCCGCCGCCACGACACACGTAGCCGAATGAACCTGTTTCAGCGTGGTTAGATTTTCGATCGTGTCGGGGATGTCGGCGAGCCGTGTTCCGAAGCCGTGCTCCAACCACGCAAGCTCATCCAACTCCGGGACCCTATAGATCTGGTGGGAGTCTTTGTAAAACACGTTCTATGCGGGGTTCTGGATCTGCGCGATCCTCACCTGTTGTTTGAAATCTGCCAGCATCGATTCATGCAGACGCACCTCGGTGGGCCGCTTCACGAGGGTGGTCATGAGATCGATTTTATCCTGAAGCTTCAACAGCGCGTAGAAGAGATTCTCGGGCCGCGGGGGGCAGCCGGTGACGTACACGTCGACCGGGACGATGTGGTCCACGCCCTGGAGCACCGAATACGTGTTGAAGGGGCCGCCCACGCTGGCGCAGGCGCCCATAGCGATGCACCACTTGGGCTCCGGCATCTGATCCCAAATACGCTTGAGCACGGGCGCCATTTTCAGCGTAACTGTTCCGGCTACGATCATCAGATCCGACTGGCGCGGACTGGGCCGGAAGACCTCTGCGCCGAACCGCGCGATATCGAAGCGTGAGGTGGATGAGGCGATCATTTCGATGGCGCAGCACGCCAGACCGAACGTGAGCGGCCAGAGGGACGATTGGCGAGCCCAGTTGAACACGTAATCGACGGAGGTGGTGACAACGTTCTGCTCGAACTGATTCTGGATAAAAGAGGACAAGCAGCTCTCCTTTGTCTCTAATTGCATTCTAGCGCGATTTAGCATGCTTTGGGGCGGTTCCGGCGGACGCGAAACCTTGCACTTAAAGGAGGGCTGAGCAATCCTATCGGATTATGGAGAACGTCACTTCCGTGGTTCCCTTCCTGAGCGTGACTGATATGGAGCGGTCCGTTCGGTACTATGTGGACGGCCTGGAATTCACCATGAAGAACAAATGGGTTGATGGAGGGAAGTTGCGCTGGTGTTGGCTGGAAAAGGGCAATGCGGCGCTGATGCTGCAGGAGTTCTGGAGGGATGGACACCATTCCGGGCGGCCGGACGGGAAACTGGGGCAAGGTGTATCCCTCGTGTTTCAATGCCAGGACGCGTTGTCGGTTTACCGCGAACTTACGAGCCGGGGCATCGAGGCGTGGGAACCGTTCGTGGGAAATGGGCTTTGGAACTTCTCGCTCACCGACCCGGACGATTACCGGATCGAATTTGCGAGTCCCACGGAAACGCCCGAGGAAACGAAGCTTTCGGAGTTGGCAGGCTGAGGTCCGCCACTAGTCGGACGTCGTGACGTTCGCAATCGCAATTGGAATGAGGTCCCGCAGTTCGAGACTCATCTGATCGAGCCGTTTCAGCAGATCGCCCACGCTAAACGTGCCGATACCGTGACTGTATAGCGTGACGCGCAACTGAACCTTGAGGAGACCGCAAGCAAATGCAAATTGGCTACGGAGAAGCAGGGCGGCCAGGTCCGGGCGGTCCGTCTGCGACTGCAGCATAAGAGCTTTGATCGCCCAGCGCACAGTCTGAAAATCGGTCTGCAGGTATCGCAGATGGGCTCGAAATACCCGACAGTGCTCCTTGCGGAGCCGCGCCTCCGTTTTCCGCGTGACGCCCGGGAGGGACCCGAGGAACGACAGATCGCTGCCATCCTCCAGCCGCATCATGGGCCGGTACCGTTCGGTAGAGAATTCGCCAATCGAATCGAGACTTTCCGCCAGAACCCGCGCAGGGGTGGCGAGGGGCCGCTCTTCCGCGATTGCGTCGCTGTCAGATTCACCGTTTATAACAAGGGACTCCAGTTCGATAACGGACTCTAGTTCGATCCGTTCGCCGTCTTCGGCGACCCAATAGCCCTCCACCCGCCGGAACTCAACCGCGTCCTCCCATCCTGAGAATGCTACTCGCATATGATCGCTGCCGATGGTCAACAACATCCCTTCCATTCTCCGGCCATCGAAAAAGCTGAACGTGAGGTGCATGGTTTTGTTCTCCTGAGGGCCAATTGTGTGGCCGATAAGATGGGCCAAACAAGTCTGGCTTTGGGTATGAACCACATTTCAAGGACCCGGAATGCGATTAGGAGGCTCTCAGAATAATCCGACCACGCTATCAGTTTGCCGCTAATTCTCGTAAGGCTAGGCCATAACGGCACCGCGAGTTGGGCGTTCAGGACGGCCCGCGGCACATCTGCCGGAACGCGGCGCGCATAATGTATATGATTATGAAGCGAAGACCTTGGTGGGCCAGCAAGAAACGGATGCCTAATCGGAATGTGTGGATGCTGATCGTTTTGGTGGCAGCGCCGGCGCTCGTTTACGGCCAGTGGCTAAACCATCGCACTCCGGGCATTCCGAGAACCCCGGACGGCAAGCCGAACCTTTCCGCCCGGGCGCCCCGCGCAGCCGATGGAAGGCCCGACCTCTCCGGGCTCTGGCAAACGGACAGCGCCCCACAGGAAATGCTGGATCGCTTGATTCCGACCGACACAAACGGCGCAGGTGAAGTACCTATGTCGCAGTACTTTATCAATGTCCTATCGGATTTCAAACCCGAAGAGGCGCCGATTCGGCCGGCCGCTGCCGCTTTATTCCTGCAGCGCTCGAAAACCTTCAGCAACGAGTCTCCGCTCTCTCACTGTCTTCCCGAAGGTATGCCGCTGGTAGAAATGGCGCCTGCTCCTTACAAGATCATCCAAACACCCGGACTGACGTTAATGCTTTATGAGAGAGATACTACCTTTCGCCAGGTATTTATCGACGGCCGAAAGTTGCCCGACGATCCACAGCCGTCGTGGCTGGGGTACTCTGTCGGCAAATGGGACGGTGACACGTTGGTTGTAGATACGGCCGGCTTCAACGACCGAGGTTGGTTGGATGCGCGCGGCCACTCACACAGTGATGCCTTGCACTTAACGGAGCGATTTCACCGCTTGGATTTCGGCCACATGGAAGTGCATCTGACGATAGACGATCCCAAAACTTATACCAGGCCATTCACAGTTCTGCTAAAGCAGCGTCTGCGGCCAGACAGCGATCTGCTGGAATATTTTTGCGCTGAGAACGAGAAGGACATACCCCATGTCGAAGCTAAATAAGCGCTTCATAGTCCGCTCATTTCGCACAACCCCCCAGGTAGGGTACGATGGACAACGTGCGCTGGATCGCTTCAGGTCGGGCGCTTGACACGCAAGGAGACACAAGGAGGAATGACGATGAAATTGGCGAAAGCGACGCTGCTTTTCACACTGGCGTCGGTGGCAGCCTGGGCCCAGGTGAACGTGGGCGCACAGAAGCCAGAAGCGGGCCTGCCCTTCACCATGACCACGGTGGCCAACTTTGAACTGCCTTGGCGGCTGGCCTTCCTGCCTGATGGCCGCATGCTGATCACTGAAAAGATCGGGCCCATTTGGCTGGTATCTCAGCAGGGAGAGAAGGTCCAGGTGGGCAACACGCCCCCAGTCTATTGGCAGGGCCAGAACGGCATGCTGGGCGTGTTCCTCTCGCCACATTACGCCACCGACCAGAGCATCTACCTAACTTATGTCGAACCCGGCGACTACGGCGGCGGCCTGGCGCTAGCTCGCGCCAAGCTGAACGCCACCACTCCTCAGGGGCCCCGACTGCAAAACTTCGAGGTGTTGTGGCGCCAGTTGCCCAGAGGCAAAGGCGGCCAGGCAGGCGGACAGGTGGCCTTTTCGGCCGACGGCCAGTATCTGTTCCTCACGGTGGGCGACCGCCAGCGCTTCACCCCCGCCCAGGATCCGGACCAGCCCGTAGGCAAGATCCTTCGGCTGACGCTGGACGGCAAGCCCGCCCCGGGCAACCCCAACTTCGGGAAAACCGGCGCGGCTACCGTTCCCTTGATCGATCCGCCGAGCGACACCGAAGCTGCGAAGACGGCAAAAGCGGTCAGCGTCTATACGTTTACCGCACCCAACCTGACGCCGGCTGAAACCTGGGCTACCGGCGTGCGGACGCCCTATGGGATGGCGTTTTCGCCGACCGGAGAATTGTGGGAGGTGGAGCATGGCCCGCGCGGCGGCGACGAAATGAACCTGATCGAGAAGGGCAAGAATTATGGCTGGCCGCTCGTCTCCTTTGGCCAGAACTATAACGGCGTGCCCATTGCCAATCCCGACACACGGCTCGATCTGGCGAAGCCGGTGCTCTATTGGGTGCCGGTGATCGCGCCGGGCAACCTGATGTTCTACACCGGCACGCAGACGTTCCCGCAATGGAACGGCAACGGCTTCATCAGCGGCCTGGGAACCAAGTCGCTCAACCGCATCATCTTTGACGGCCATGGCGGCGCCAAAACCGCCGAGCGCTGGGATGTGGGCCACCGCATCCGCGATGTGGAAGAAGGCCCCGATGGCTCGCTGTGGATGCTGGAAGACGCCAATCCCGGCGCCCTGATCCATGTCACGCCCCAAGTGATCGGTTCGCGTTAGGCGATCAAGAAGAAAAAGGGCCGGAGCGATCCGGCTCTTTTTGCGTAAGGCTATCCTACGACAGCGTTACGCGCGAGGCCGCATGGCATTAGAATCAGCGCCAGCATGCGGTTTTGCACGCTGTGCGCGATCTTCGCCGCTCATGTCGCCTCGGCCCAGCCTTGGCCGCTTACCCAGGTTTCCCACGGCGGTAAGGCACGCCCTATCTCGATTCTTCAAATTCGGATTCAAGAACTGAAGTTCGGCCACGAAGGTCCTGACTATTTCTCGGTGGACCGCGCGCCCTTTCGAGGAAAACAGGAACTGGTAGAGGCGGCGCTTTTCGGTCAGGAAGCCATCGCCACCGTGCGGTTCGAATTGGTGGGCGAGTCAGGCCAATTGTTGTCCACGGTTCCTGCGTTTCGCATCGGAGATGGAGCGGATGCCGACGAATACTATCTGCAAGTGGAGGTGCCTGCTCAGGCTTTTCGCTTTCGGATCGAAGGACGTGATTCGCAAGGCCGGCCTTATGCGAGCGTCTTCCCAAAGTTGTTCGTGCCCTTGGAGGGATCGGCTCCGAAGTTCGAGTTTCCCGCGGGCATGAACGAGGACCAGTCGCGGCGCCTGCAAAAATGGGTCATTGCCGCTGAGGAGCAGACACGCGCCCGATTTGCGTCGGCCGAGAAAGCTTACCCTGATGGCATCATCCGGATTGCCCGATGGAGTATTTCCGCGGCAACCTACGAACCGCTGGTTTCTACTCTGGGAAATGTTCTCGGCGTGCGCGTGCACTTTCGAGTGCGCTTCGAGAGTCCCGGCAACTATGCTGCGTCGCCCCAACTGTTTCCGCTCTACGCGAATTTTCGGTGGCGGGGGACGGTCGGCATGACGGTGCTGGACGCCGCGGTGGATCCCGCTTTGGCTGCCGATGGCGCCGCGGACGCGGTGCGGTACGGCGCCGCCGCGCATTACGAAGCTGACATGGACTACCGGTTCACATTCGATTTCGTGCCGGATTATGTTACCCGGAATGAGGCCGGCACGCGATATTGCCTGAACACCCAAGGCCTTCGCAATAGTGCGCGGCTACCGGCGTGGGAGGAGATCCGGGCGAGCGAGGAACCGGTGAAATATCGAGTGGATATTGCGAGTCTGAATTTTGTCTCGGAGGCTTCCGCGATGTCACCGCAAAAAGCGTATTACGAAGGTTTCCTGCGCGAAGGCGCGCTGGATTGCGGCCCCACGCCGACCACTCATTTCTAGTACTGCGACCGCATGAAATAGTGCTGTGTTGTGTGGGGCGGGCTTTAGAGGGACTTGCGAAATAAGACTGCGGATGTTTTGGCGGACGGGTTTGTAGGCCCTGGTTCGGTGCACAATGCAAGCGAATCAATGCAGTTTTGGGAGGGCGCTAAGAGTGCGCCGCGCGCAGGCA
>DASZIV010000159.1:0-34230 GCA_035948775.1 Bryobacteraceae bacterium | reverse complement strand
TCATGGGCCGTCCTTCCAATAGGGTTTTTTGTTTGGTCACAAATATTCTATTGGGAATCGGCCCTTTACTCAAAACATTTTCTAAACCCCCTGTTCAGCGCCCTCGGGGGCGCGTACGGCGAATTCTGCAAGTACCTCTTTAGCCTGCGCGGGACTTCAGTCCCGCTGGTTCGGATGGCGAAGTAAAGTCCGCCGCAGGCTGAAGCCCGCCCCACACGAATCTTTTCACCCGGTCTACCTACACCCGCTGTGGCCGCCACGCACAACTCCTGCAGTGATATACCAGAGAGATGATGCGTATCGTCTACACCTCGTTGGCGCTCACCGTGTTTTGTGCCGTCGGTTTTAGCGCGGATGCCCTTACTGTCGGACAGACCTTGGACGCGCAGTTCCGCAACGCGGATCGTGAGATCGTCGGGCTGTTCGAGGCCATGCCTGCCGACAAGATCAATTTTGCGCCAACCAACGGCAAATTTGACGGAGTCCGCACGTTCGCGCAGCAGGCCAAGCACATGGCAACGTACATCTATATGCTCGCGTCGTCCATACTCGAACAGAAGCCGCCGGTCGATATCGGCAAGAGCGACGCCGGTCCCGATTCGGTGCAATCGAAGGAACAGATTACGGAATACCTTAAGGGGGCCTTTGCGTTCGGTCACAAGGCTTTGAATTCGCTCACGGAAAAGAACCAGATGGACCAGGTGGCGGGACCTTTTCCCGGATCGAAGATGGCGCGCATCGCGGCGGCGACGTTCATGATGTATCACAACTTCGATCACTACGGCCAGATGGTGGTGTATGCGCGGATGAACGGCGTGATCCCTCCGGCCAGCCAAGGGCGGTAGGTTAAGACACCAGTTCCCCCACCTTCGGCAGTTCCAGCACCAGCTCGCCGGCCTCATCAGCGTAGAAGGCTGGGGCGAAGTGGGCGCCCCAAACGACTTCATCGTGCCGGTACGAATAGCGAGAAATCACGGTCTGGTTAAAGGTATCGTCGTAGCCTTTGAGCAGGATGAGGACTTCGGCTTGGAGACGGTCCAGGTCACCGGCGGTCTTCTGCCACAGCGGGCTGTCCTGGTCGATGGGATGCACGATAGTCCAGGTGAGTGGAAGGAATAGCACTCGTTCGCGCTCCAGCTTCAGCATTTCGTAAGAGCGGCGGGGCTCGCCGTTGTCGCGATTGACGGTCATCAGGAGGAGGCGGGCTTCCAAATCGATAATGGAATTCGCGCGCCGGTTCACTACGCGGAATTGCAGGCTGGTAATGTCCTGGTAAGTTGTGATCAACATATTTTCGCTGAATCCGATGCGTGCCGAGGGGCGGGAAAAGCGACCGAAGAGGAGGCCCGTGGCAATGGCGAAAGCCAGTACGCCGGTTAGCGCCTCAGTGCTGGCGATCACGTTGGCGAGCACTCCGGCCGGAGCGATACTGCCATACCCAACTGTGGTCAAAGATTGCGAGCTGAAGAAGAATCCGGTTAGAAAATGATGCAGGGGGTCGCGGAGCTGGCCTCCTTGCATTTGCCCAGGGGGAAGCAGGAAGTAGGCCAGCGCGAATACCGAATTGATCACCAGATACCCCAAGATCAAGGTGGCCAGAAACTTCGGCCAACTCATGTTGATCAAGTGCAAGTAAGGATGAAAATCGCGCCAGGTGGTGCCGCTGCGGCGGACGTTGAAGCTACCGTCCTTGTTGATGATGCGGCTCAATGGTCCGGCGAAGCGCTGGGTCAGGCCCGGATCGAAAGTGGGTTTCTGCATATCTATCCGATCGTAAGGGATCGGGTGGCGATTCGGGAGAGGCCCCGCCACACCCCCCGGCGGTTCGGGTTACGATGTACCGGATGCCTGACCAAACGCGGGAGCGCCTCACGAATCTGCGCAATGGACTTCTGAAGCTGCACAAAACCCTGCTCGATTCCGAACGCGCCGCTTACGAGCGCGACGTGGAGCGGATCACATCCACCGGGCAGTTCCTCAACCTGGTATTGAACGACCCCTGGTTTAACTGGCTGCGGGATCTTTCTCAGTTCATTGTACTGATCGATGAGACGCTGGACTTCGAAGACCCGGCCACCGCCGCGGATGCTGATCGTCTGGTGGCGCAGGCCCGCGAACTGGTAGCGCCATCGGAAAACGGTTCGGCGTTTGCGCGCAGCTATTTCGAGGCCATGCAGCGCGATCCGGGAGTAGTGCTGGCCCACCGCGACATGATGCGGGTCTTCACGGGCTTGGCGTGAGCCGCGCGGGATTCGTCCTATATAATGAGTTATCCATTGCTAGAGGCTTCCTGGAATGCCGCGTGAACTAGTCATTCAAGGCCCCGACGGGCAGGTCAACACGGTTCCGCTCAACCGGGCGCGGTTTGCGGTCGGCCGATCAACGACCGTGGAACTGAGCTACCCCGATGATGCCGGTCTTTCCCGCCAGCACTTTGCTTTTGAGGCGCAAGGCGAGGATTGGACGGTCCAGGACCTGGGCAGCAAAAATGGAACTTTTGTCAATAACATTCCGCTGAAGGCCCGGCTGGTTCTAAAGCCCGGCGACAAAATCACCGCGGGCCATTTGAGCATTGTTTTTTCGCCCGACAGCAAAGGCGTGGGCCCGGGTGTAGTGATCTTCGAAGGCGCGGACGACGACACCAGCACCACTTCGTCCACCCTGCAAACCAGCCTGGAAGGCGCTCTATCGAACCAGACGATGATGCTGGAGCGCGGCGGAGCGAAAGCGTCCGCGCCGCTGCAAGCCCTGTTGAAGGCTGGGCAGGAACTGTCGGAAAACCGGCCGCTTCCGGAATTGTTTCCGGTGATTCTGGGGCTGGCCATCGAAGCCGTGAACGCCCAGCGCGGCGTCGTCATGGTGCTGGACGGCGAAGTCCTGGTGGCCAAAGCTCACAAAGGCGAGGGCTTTCGTATCTCGAGCGCGGTGCGCGACCGCGTGATCAATCAGAAAGCCTCCATCCTGGTGCGCGACGCGCAGTTGGATGAAGCGTTCCGCAGCCGCATGAGCATTGTGGAGCAGAAGGTCCGTACCATGATGGCCGTGCCCCTGCAGACCAAGGACCGGATCATCGGGTTGATTTATGTGGACAGCCCGTTCGTGCTGCGCGAGTTCACCAAGGACGATCTCAGTCTCCTGACGGTGATGGCCAATATCGCCGCGATTCGCGTGGAAGCCGCGCGCCTGGCCGAAGTGGAACAGGCGGAGCGAATCATGAAACGCGACCTGTCCCAGGCGGCCGAAATCCAGCGTGGGATCCTGCCCGAGAAGGCCCCCGAAGTACCAGGTCTCGACCTGGCCGGCGTCAATACACCCTGCCGGACGGTGGGCGGCGACTACTACGGTTTCTTTCCGTATCCCGGCGACCGCGTGGCTCTGGCGCTGGGGGATGTCTCGGGCAAAGGAATGCCAGCGGCTCTGATGGTGATGGCATTCGAAGCGCGGCTGCGGGTTCTAGCCGAAGAGGCGGGCAACGCAGCGTCTCTGGTGCAGCGCCTCAACAAGGTCACCTGCGCCAATTGTCCATCCAATCGGTTCATTACGTTCTTTTTCGGCATACTCGATCGCGCCAAAGGCGAGTTGGCTTTCGCCAATGCGGGGCATAACCCTCCCATCCTTGTACGTGCCTCCGGGAAGGTGGAAATGCTGGAAGGCGGCGGGCCGGTTTTGGGCATTCTCGAAATCGCGCCGTATCACGAGGAGCGCACCAAGTTTGGCCCGGGGGATACCTTGGTGATTTACAGCGACGGAGTCACCGAAGCCAATAGCGTCAGCGAAGAGGAATACGGCGAAGAGCGCCTGGTCGAGGTGTTGTCGCAGCATCGCAATGAACCGGCAGATGCCATCGTGAAGGCTGTCATGGATTCGGTAAGCCAGTTCGCCACAGGGGCCGCGCAGGCCGACGACATCACCGTGGTGGTGGCCAAACGCTTGTAGCGATGTGATTACCGATCTGGTCCAGATTCGCCTCCTCGGTGAGAAGAAACGTGACGAGAACCTCCGGTTTCGCCGCCACCTGAAGTCCCACGACCACTCCGACCGGATCTTACGCCGCATCGCACAGAGTATCGAAGAACAGATCGATTGTACGCAGTGCGCCAATTGCTGCAAGCTCGCAACGGCCGTGGTGACGGAGCGCGACGCCGAACGGCTGGCTCGCTACCTGCGAATTCCGCTGGCGCGTTTCCTGGCTGACTATACCGTGGAGAACGAAGAAGAGGGTCGTGTGCTGCGGCGTAGCGAGGAGACGGGCTGCGTTTTTCTGGACGGCACGGCCTGCACCGTGTACGATGCGCGGCCGGATGCGTGCCAGCGTTTTCCTCACGTGGTGCGCGGCGCAGGCTCGATTGCCAGCCGTATGTGGCAATTTGTAGACCGCGCGACGTATTGCCCTATCGTGTACAACTCGCTGGAAGCGTTCAAGGAGCAGTTGCGGTTCAAGAAGTAAACGCACCGCTCCCTTTTGTCACGGTTCGGTAACGCTCAGAACATCAGCTTGGCGGTGAATTGCAACTGTCGCGGGTTGAGAACGGTGCGAGGGTCGAAGGCCCTCTGGATGACGGTCCGTACTGAAGCTTTCGAGTAGCTCGTGAAGGCGCTCCTTAGAAACGGGTTTGGACAGATAATCGTTCATTCCGGAGTCGATGCAGCGCTGGCGATCCTCAGCCATGGCGTTGGCCGTCATGGCGACGATGGGAAGCTGGCGGCCCTGGTCCAGTTCACGGATGGCGCGGGTGGCGGCGAAGCCATCCATTTCCGGCATCTGGCAGTCCATGAGGACCAGGTCATATTCGCGTTGTTCGACGGCAGCCACCGCTTCTTTACCATTCCATGCCACATCCACCTGGTGACCCATCCGCTCGAGCAGACGAACCGCCACCTTCTGGTTGATGGCGTTATCTTCGGTCAGCAAAATGCGGAGGCTCCGCGCGGAAACGGGAATGCGGTCCTGGGCGGGCCGGGAGGGAGCGGCCGAAGCCGCCACGGGGAAATTGACACTGAAGCGGAAGGTGCTGCCACGACCCGGTTCGCTCTCCAGTTCCAGATTTCCGCCCATTAGTGCGATCAGGCGGCGACTGATGGTCAGGCCCAGGCCCGTTCCGCCGTAACGGCGGGTGGTCGAGCTGTCCGCCTGGGCGAACGGCTCGAAGATGGCCTGTTGCACCTGCGGGGCAATGCCAATACCGGTATCGCGCACGACGAACTCCAGATCCACTGCGTTCGCCGTACGGCCGAGGGCCCCTACCTGGACCGTGACACTGCCCGCTTCCGTGAATTTGACGGCGTTTGATAGCAGGTTCAGCAGCACCTGACGCAAGCGTTGCGAATCACCGATCACGCCATCGGGGAGTCCCTCTTCGAAGGTCAGCCGCAGCTCGAGATGGCGGGCCAGTGCCATGGGAGAAACTACGGCGACGGTATCTTTTACGAGTGTGTGTAATGGAAAGGGCGCCCGCTCCAAGGTAAGTTTTCCCGCTTCGATTTTGGACAAGTCCAGGATGTCGTCGATCAGGCTCAAAAGCGCGTTGCCGCAACTCCGTACCGTGTTCACATAGTCGCGCTGCTCTTCGGTAACGCCGGAATCGAGCAGCAGTCCGATGGTCCCGATGATGCCGTTCATGGGGGTTCGAATCTCGTGGCTCATGTTGGCCAGGAAACCACTCTTGGCGTGCATGGCGGCTTCGGCCGTGGCGCGGGCCTGCTCGAGCCCAAGAAGCATCTCTTTCTCTTGCGTGATGTCGATTGCGCCGCCGGTCACGCGCACCGGCACGTCACCGGAGAACTCCACTCTTCCATGGGCCCGATGCCAACGGATCGATCCGTCCGGCAGCACCACGCGAAGCTCGGTCAGCAACGTGGGTCGCGACGGCGTAGCTGCCTGGAAGCTCGTTTTAACATCAGCCCTGTGATCCGGATGGATCATGGCCCACCATTGATTCAGGCTAATCCGCCGCGGTCCGTCGCTCAAACCCATCATGGCGGCGAATCCGTCGGAGAACTTCAGGGTGTCGGACGGGACGTCCACCTCCCAGATCCCAAAAGATGCCACTCTTTCCGCGAGCGCGATCCGGTCGGCATTCTCACGAAGCAGTTTCTCGGTTTGTACCCGCTCCATGGCATTGCCCGCCAGGTGCGCGCCGGCCTGCACCAGGCGCAATTCCAGGTCGCGCGGCTTGGCGGGGAACCGGTGATACATTGCGAAAGTGCCCAATACTCCGTGCTTGGAATCGCGGATCGGAACGCTCCAGCAGGCCCGCAGCCCATAGCTCATGACGAAGTCCTTAACCGGGGCGAAGCGATAATCCGTAGCGATATCGTCCACGATGATGGTCTCATTGCGGAACGCCGCGGAGCCGCAGGCGCCCACCTCGGGACCGATCTCGAGCCCGTTGATGGCCTGAACGTACTCGGGAGAAATGCCCCCCGAGGAGCCCGCCAGCAGGTGGCGCTTCTCTTCGTCGAGCACCAGGATGGTGCACAGGCACCCAGGCGACATACTCTCGATCAGGTGGGTGAGAGCGTCCATCACCTGCTTCGGGGACGCACCTTGCGCCACCAACTCCAGCATTTGCCGCTCTTCTTCCAGGACGTGCGAAGACACTTCCAGTTCCTCACGGTCCCGTTGGCTCTGCGCCAATCGCTTGCGGACAAGGAGCCAACTCGTTGTCGAAACAACGGATACCAATAGACCGGCGACGGCTGCGACGACACACCACACACATCCCGTATCGGCCGAAGTTTGTGGAAAGTTTAGCCGTGCGAAGAGTCAGGCCGAAAATAGGGGCTAAAACTGCACAAACGCGTCGATCTTGTTGATCAGCAGACGGGGATCGACCATCATGGGAAGCACCGACCAGCACGCATCGATGGCCAGAAGAATGGTGCGCGACGAGGTCTCGAAATCGTACTGGAGCCGCGGCTCCATAATGCGGCGGACGTCGGCTTGCACTTTTTCTACGGTGCCCTCCCGCAGTAACAGAATCGCCGGGCCGGTCCACCGGTAGATCTGCCCATCACCGAAAGACCGGCGCACGAAGTCTACGAAGAAGCGCAAAACTTTATCGCCAGCGGCGTGGCCATACCGGCGGTTGTACAAGGGCAGCCGGTCAACCAGCAAGACCACGGCGCACATGGCGGTTGCGGCGGAACAAGCTTCCACCAAAGCGCCTTCTGCCGAAGGCCGAGGGGCCAGATCCGTGGTCTTATCTGTCTCGACGCCGCCGGTGTGCGACAGTTCGCGCTCGGCCTCTTTACGAATCACCGCGAGACAATCCGCCAGGCTGGCCTTCACTACCCGAATATCTTCGGTTTCAGCCGCCGCGCCCAGTTGATTGGCAACTTCTACTAACTGCCGCGTGCGTTCTGGTGTGGCGATACGAAGATCTTGCAGTGTCTCGATCAACAACTTAACAATGGAGCGCAGCTCGGTCTCCCGCAAGTGCAGCCGCTTGGCCGTATGCAGACCGTGGTCGCGCAGGGCGTGGACCGCTTCTTCCGCTTGCGGATAGGCCTGTTCCAGTGTCGGGCCGTCCCCCAACGCATCTATGGCCTTCTGGATCCGGGCGCGATATACCCGGTAGTCTTCGGCATTGCCTTTCAGAGGGTGGATCGCCATGCCCGTAAGCAGAGCCTTCACCACCGGAAGCAGACCAACCGGAGTAGTAACCGCGCGTTTGTTGCTAAAACTCACGTCGCCTTGGTTAACTTATCGGCGCGGCTACTGGATCTTATACTTCAGCGGTACAAGAGATACGGGTCTCGTCTGCGGAGGAACTCCGCCACCTGATCCATCAGGGTTTGCTGGATCAAGCGGGGATCCTCCTTGGCTGCGAGGCGCCGGATCAGATCATCGCTGCCGATCAGTTTGCGGCTTAGAGGCAAGTCGATCTTGCCCGGATACAGGGTCTCCAGGGCAGCGGCCACTTCCAACCCAAGGCGGGTCGCATCGAGGCGTTCGCGGTCGGTGATGACGAAACGCACGCCTTCCACGCTCCCCACCATCGCGGGATAGACTCTGACCCCGGGAATCTCGCGTTGGTTCAAGTAGGCCGCTAGTTCCCGTCCGGCAATAAAGGCGGCGCCGATGTGCTCAAACGGAGCGTCGGTGCCGCGACCCACCGAATAGCCTTTGGAATACTCGATCAACGCAAGACCGGGATAAAGCGCGGCCGCGTTGAGGCTGCGCATATTGGGTGAGGGGTCGACCCACGGAAGGCCAGTCGAATCGAACCAGTCGCCGCGATGCCAGTCCTGCATTTCCACCACGGTGAGATTCGCGCCGATGTGATTCTCCGCGTTGAACATGCGCGCGAGTTCCCCGATGGTCATGCCATGGCGCACGGGCAGACCCGCCAAATAACCGTTGAACGACCGATTGGCGGTATCGAGCAACGGGCCTTCGACATGCGTTCCGGTGATCGGATTGGGCCGATCCAGCACGTAGAAAGGAATGCCGGCATGGGCGGACTCTTCCATGGCGTAGGCCATGGTGGACACGTAGGTGTAGAAGCGCGCGCCCACATCTTGAATGTCGAAAACCAAGGCGTCCAAGCCGCGTAGCATTTCCGGCGCCGGCCGGTTTGTGTTGCCGTAGAGGCTGAAGACCTTCAGACCTGTCGCGGAATCGGTGGCGTCAGCGATGCCGGGCCGGTCCTCTTTTCCCGCGATCCCGTGTTCCGGCGAGAATAGGGCCGCAACCCGGATGCCCGCCTGGCGCATGAGATCGACATTGCGCCGGCCGAGACGATCGACACCGGTTTGATTGGTGATCAGTCCAATGCGCTTCCCCTGGAAGGGCTGGAACTTCTGATCTTCCAGAACATCCAGACCGGTGCGCGTGGCGCCGTTGCGCGCTACTTCGCGATGCACGCCCGCGCCTGCGAACGCCTCGTTGTAGCCGGTGAGCCGCACGTTCGGAACGCCGATCCCTATGGCGGCAGCAGCAATGGTGGCGACCTTGGCGCGCAGCGGCGTCAACGCCGGACGCGCGGTGGGGTGCACGCTGTTCGCCAGCAGAATCACGTATGTCTGGGTTGAGGGGTCGATCCAAATCGAAGTTCCGGTGAAACCGGTGTGACCGTAGGAGCCTATGGGGAACAATTCGCCGCGATTACCCGAAAGGGGCGAATCGATGTCCCACCCCAGCCCGCGCAGAATGGGTTGATCGGGCGGGCTCTGGGGCTCAGTGAATTTAGCTACAGTCAGCGGGCTGAACACGCGCACGCCATCCAGCTCGCCGGCGTTCAGCATCATTTGCGCGAACCGCGCCAGGTCGTCGGCGGTGGAGAAGACGCCTGCGTGGCCGGCGACGCCCCCCATGTTACGTGCGGTCGGGTCGTGCACCACGCCGCGCAATGGCGGGCTGGCGCGGCTCGGCCGCTCCGTCGGGGCGATGCGCGGAAGCCACGCCGCCGCCGGTTGGAAGGTGGTTTCGTTCATACCCAGCGGAAGAAACACATTCTGCCGCGCGAAGTCAGCAACCATTAGTCCGCTCAGCCGATGCACCAGTTCGCCCAGGAGAATGAAATTGATGTCGCTGTAAACGAAGCGCACACCGGGAGGTCCCTGCGGCTTAGTCGTAGCGCCGAGATGGATGCCTGTTTGGTAGCCGCTCCAGGGCTGTTCCAGGGGAACATCCGGCGCCAAACCCGAGAAGTGAGTAAACAGGTTGCGAATCGTGATGTCGCTCTTGCCTGCCTGGAATTCGGGAATGTAGTCGGTGATCTTGTCGTTGAGCCGGAACTTGCCCTGCTCAAAGAGTTTCATCAGCGAGGCAGTGGTGGCGACCACCTTGGTAAGCGAGGCGATATCGAAAATCGTATCGACGGTCATCGCCTCGGGCGTGGGAACCAGAGCGCGCTTTCCGTAAGCCTTGCGGTGCACGATGCGGCCGTCGTGCCCGACCACGAGCACGGCGCCTGGCAGCTTGCCTTGTTCGACGGCGAGATTGACAGCTTGATCGAGCGCAGCCGACCCGGCAAAGGTCTGCGCGGACAGAGTGGCGGCCGCCAAAGCGGCGCACCAAAGCACCCTCATACTTCTTTATGATAGCGGGAGATGATGGGGGCTACTGCGGTGGCCCCTGGGGACCGCCGCCACCACCACCGCCTCCGCCGCCTGCAGCGCCGGGAGAGCATGAGTCGCAGATGCCGTGGCCGCTGCCGCTGGCCTGGATGAATCCGCAATAGGAGGTCAGCTTGGTGAGTTCGCTGTTGGAAGGCGATGCGATCAGGAACGGTCGCTCGGTGCTCGCAAACCCGCCACCGGGCTTCGCGTGAAGGGTGGTGCCCCACGCCCGCAAACCAGGTGCGTAGCTTACCACCTGGGCCGCGTTGCAGGAGCTACTGATCGATGCGGTAACTGCGATGGTGACCGCCGCGGGAGGACTCCCTGGGGTCAGCAGATTGCTAATCAGATCCTTTTTCACTGAGGCGCCCGTGAGATGGTTCGGCGTGAGCGGGCAACTGCAACAAGCAATCATTTCCTGGAGATCGTCGAACACGTAGATATTGGCACAGATATCGCCGGCAGGGTCAGTGCCACCGATCGCGCCCGCGCTGGTGAAGTCAACGATGGAATCTCCAGCGTTTAGGTTGGCGGCATAGCCGATCTGAAGGATATCCGCGCTTGTGGCGACGATTTGGAACAGCGGATGGTTCACAGTCCAGCAGCCCGGGGCGGTGTCGTCAAACAGAATTCCGGTGGGGTTGGGCGTCACGCAGCCGAGATTGGAAAAGGCGTAGGTGATGAAGACGCCGTTGGGATCCAGACTTTTTCCAGTGCTGGGGACGCTTCCCGCAGCGCCGATGTTGAGAGAGTCGTAGGGGCAGCCCTGGATCGTCGAGAAGCACGCTGCACCGGGCCCAACCGGGTTCGGGCCATAGTGGGTGGTGTTGTACGACGCGGTCACGATCACTTGATTGGGAAGCACCACGCCGTCCGCGCTGAAATCGAACGTGATCGGAAAGGCGAAACCGAAATAGCACTGATTGTCCTGGGCGCTGTACCAAGTCTCGGCGCCTGCCCCGCAATGGACCGCATCAGAGGACGGGCGATAGGGTACGTTGAAGGTGGTCATCTTCGTGGCCAGCAGTGCGCCTGGCGTCGGAGGAGAGCCGGGATTGACGGCGTAGATATTGAGAGCGATCGGTTGACTGAACGTCGCTCCCGCGGGCGCGGTGACGCAAGGGTTGGGGGTGCCCACTGCATTGAACCAGTTGCCGCTGGTGCACGCCCAGTCCGACATGATCACTTTGACGCTAACGAGCTTTTGTGGGGCGCCGGCCGTGAACACTAGGCCATCGCCGAACTCCGCCACGGCAGCCGCTTCGAGGCCGAGGCTGGGGACGTTGCCGGTCAACGGCGACGGAATGTTGTTGTAGATAGTTTGTGCCGCGGCTGGACCGGCCGCCGCGAGGACTAAGACAAGAACCATCGCGACCTTCAGGACCGCGGCAAGAAGCCCACAATTTCGCTCACACTGATTCGGCACCGGTGCTCCTTCCGCGCCAACCAATTTCGAATTCGTGTTGGAATTCAAAAACGGTTTTAGATGTTGTTTATGTTGTACCAGTACAAGAGTTTGGTCAATTCTCCAGACCGGCTAGCCGGGAGGATTAGGGCGAGGCCAAAAGAAAAGGGCCGCCCGAAGGCGGCCCCCGACTTGACGTGATTTGGAGAGACGTTAGCGGCGGAAGCGGTAATAGCCGCCGCCGCGGTAGCCGTAGTAACCCCAGCGTGGACCGATGACTACTCCGAAGCTCGGCCCCCAATACGGCCCGTAGCCATACGCATAGGGATAGGGATACGGATATGCATACGGGTAAGGTGCATACGGGTAGGGTCCGTAGGGCGCCGGAGGCCCACCGTTCATGCGCGTTTGCAGCACCGGCTGTTGCCTGTATTCGTTAGGATCCACGTAACGAAACGCTTGCGGGGCGCGCTCGGTGGAGACGGTCACGGGTGTCTCGACGCGGAAACTCAGTAGCGATTCAGGATAGATTATCGCGGGAGCGCCTCGCGTCAGCAGAACACCCACCAGGCCAACTGCAGCACCAGCGCCGGCACCGATAGCTGCGCCTCGCCCCCAATCGGCGGCTGCGCCGATGGCCGCGCCCACGCCGGTGGTGGTGGCCACGGCAGCGACATCACGTCCGTTAGTGGTGCGCGCATTGCGGCCGATGAACTGAGTTTGTATGGGGAGCTGCTGCCCGTCGACAGCCGTGAACTGCGTCAATTGCACGCCCAGTTTGGATACACCGGAAACCCGGCCGCCCTTCTCTACCAACGTCACGCGCCCGTTTACCGTCTGACCCTGTTGCGCCACTACCACGCCATCCACGACAACCGGCTCCGCCAGCGTGGCGGTGAAGAAGTCACCCACTTGATTGTGGTCAGTCGAGATCGGCTGGTTCATGCGCACGGTGAGGAACTTGCCTGCCGGGATGGTCAAGCGCGGAGGAATCGCTCCGTAAGATGGGCTGTTCTGAGGATAAGATGGGCCGTTCTGAGGATCGAACTGAGGCTGATTATCCGCTGGCGGCTGGGCCACCGGCGTGGATGGATCATCGGACGCACTCGTGCTTGGAGCGGGCTCATCGGCCCGTCGCCACCCGGGGTTTTGCGCAAAACCGACGGCGGTCGCGAGCAGTCCGGCCAACAGATAACGAGTGGTGGCGGAACGGAATGAATGGTTCGGGATTATCATATCTCCTCGTCCTCCGCTGGTTATATGCACCTATATTGCCAACCGATAAGTGAATGAAAAATAGGCGGCTTATCGGGTTTCAGGATGGCCCCAAACCACCGCAGCGGTGGATTTGGGCCACCTCGCAGGATTGCGAAAGGCACCGCGGCAAGGCCGCTCCCTAACGGTGGCGGTTCCTCACTTGGCCAATACCACCCGGGTAGCGCCGGGTTCGGGCGCCCCGGCGCTGATGCGAACGCGCTCGAGTACGGCCAGAGCCGCAACGTACAGCAGCCCTCCGATGATCAGCGTCTGGATCAGGCCAAGATAGATGGAACAAGCCAGCGCGCCCACGGAGCCTAAAACGCTGGCGGCTGCGTTCAGCGACCAGGCCCACCGCACCGATGGCTCATGCCACTTCTCCAGCCGCGCCAGGCCGGTGGGAAATGGCATTCCCATGAGGAAGCCCAGCGGAGCAATCAGCACTACCGTTAACGCCATCTTCAGGGCCAGCGGCCACCCTACCAGGGCCGTGAGCAGACCCGAAAGCAAAAACGCCAACAGCGCGGCGCACAACGCTACACACCCCAACACTTTGATGAGACGCCCTTCTTGCTTGCCCAGCAGCAAACGGCTGGCGTAACTGCCGAGACCGCTCGAAATGAGCAGCGAGAAGATCACCACCGTCAGCGCGTACGTCGGATGCCCCAGGAAGAGCACAAACTTCTGGATCAACCCGACTTCGATCAGAATGTAACCGCAGCCGATGAAGAGGAAGTACATCAGAAAACCGAGGACACCGCGCTCCCGCGGCAACCGCGCCCCTAACAACAGCGGCGGCAGCAGCAGAATCAGCATGGTGGCCAATACGCTCATCCCCATGAGTGCGAACAGCACCGGCACGGCCTTGTTGATTTTGAAATCGGCGCTCTGGCGGGAGGCCGACTTGACGAAATTCCAAAGGTCGCCCGGCTGCACCGTGTAGAAGAAAAACGGGCGGTTGTCGCTCACCGGCGTGATATCGAAGGTGTAGTTGCGCTCGTACTGATCGGGATTCGCGCTGCGCAGCAGATCATGGAATTCATTGCGGATGTCCAGTCCAGGCAAATAAACGATCTGCATTTTCGCCGCATTCATCATGCTGTGCGCGCGTGCCAGGTCCGATTCGCCGAAGGCTTTGCGCGAGATCAGCACGGTGTCGCGCGCCCCCCAGCCGGCCACCGAGCCTTCCCGGCCGACGATGATGTGCCGCCAGGCATCGGTCTCGCCGAGTTGGCTCAGGGCCTCCATAGCCAAACCCACCAGACGCAGGGATTCGCGCGGCGGCTGGAATCCCCAGCGTGTGAAGGCGGCCAGGCCGTCGTCGGTGAGGTGCTGCAGGTAATCGCGAAAAGCGTCGGTGGTATAGAGGTTGTTTTCGGAGAGAGCGAATGCGCCCGCAGCGGTGGAGGCCCAGGTGTCCACCAGTGTGGCTTGCAGCACCTGAAATTTCTCGGGACTCCGGCGCACGAAGCTGCGGCCATCCTCCACCACGATACGCACGTCCGGACGAAGATACAGCGCGCCGCTGAGCTTGGGAAATCGCTGGCGCATGATGGTGTCGGCGATGATCGGGTTAATCTCGACGCCGGTGATGTCATGGCTTCCCGATGCTAGCGCGCGCGCCACATCCCAGCCGCCGCCGGGACCAATGATGAGCGCCTTCGCACCTGGCCGCACGGCATACGGAAGCGCGGGTCCCTGCTCCAGAAGATCGTGACGCTGGCGCAGGGTAAGGTTTTGGAAATCGAAGTTGGCGATGGCGGTCGAGGCGTCGGCGTCGATGAAAATTGTGGGTGTGCCGCTTCCCTTCTCTGGCGCGATGGCGATCCGCGAGAAGCTGTTCCATTGCTCGAAGCTTTCTTTGTCGAGTTTCTGACCCTTGGCGTATTCGATTCCCAGAACGTGAGCCGTACGGTTGAAAGTGAGAAAGCCCACCAGCAACAGCGCCAGCGCGACGCTGCCCGCGCGGCCTTTGACGGAACCGTCCATGCTGTGCCAGATCGCGCCGGCCACGGCGAATAAGGCCGCCGCGGCAATCACGGTGTTCGGCCCTTCCAGCAAAGCCAGGAGCGGCAATAGCAGCATGCAGCCACCCGCGGCGCCCAGCAGATCGCAAAAATAGATGCGATTGACGCGTTCGATGGTCTCGGATACCGCCAGGGACACGATGGTGCCCGACACAAAAAACGGCAGCGCCGTGGGGAAATAGATGAGCGCGATGCTCCATCCGCCGGGGTCGCCATTCTGGCTGAGGATGACGATCAGCGCTACCACCACGAGCAGGCTGTTGAGGGCGCTAAGACGCCCCATTTTGGTGAACAGCGGCGTCTTCCAACCCGCCACGATGTACGAGAACACGCCACCTGCACCCATGCCGAACAGCGCGATGGAGATCGAGAGGAAGGCGAGATGGTAGTAGAAGACGACCGAGAAAATACGCGTCAGCGATAGTTCCAGGAGGAGGGTGCCCCCGGTAGTCATCGCGATCGCGAGATACACCTGAGGCCAATGAGCGAAGGTCGGGCGAACGTGGGTCAAGTCATATCGTAGCGAATATAGGGCAGGGCTACTTAGCGCCTGCCTGCGTGGTAACCATTGGCCCTGTGCCGACGATCTCGAGTACGCATTCCGTATCCTTGGCGCCGTCGTAGTGTAGCTCGTTGGGGCGATCCACTACGTAGGTTCCGGCCGTGACCGGGAAGGTGCTGTCGGGATCGTACTTTGGGCCAGTGCCGATCCACCACGTGCCCGAGAGGACCGTGATATAGCGTTCGGTCGAATGGGAATGCGGGCGGCTCATGTTATGCGGGTGCCACCGGATGAGCTGGACATAGACACCGGGTTTAGAGGGGTCGCCCAGCAGCGTGGCAGTGTCGGCGCCGGCGCCCTTTCGCCATTCGATTTTGTCCGGCAAGGTGTAGGAGACGGCTTTTGGATCGGGCTCTGCGGCACGGATGGGAAAGACCAGGGCGGCGGCGACAACTAGTAGGGCAGAGGGAATCGAGCGTTGTAAGATCGGCATGATGGTTTCCTAGGAGCGTTACTTCTTGGTTGCGGCCAGGCTCTTATAGACGGCTTCGACAAAACTGTTGGCGCTACCGAGCCCGCTCTTGGCGTTGTAGCGGGCGTCGTAGTCGCGGGTCAGGCGGGCCTCCTGCACCTGCGCCAGCGTCATGCCCTTCTGGATGGCGGCGCGCACGCGATCGCGAACGATGACCACCATGTCGCGATACTCCAACACGTCGAACTCATCGCACACACGGCCATAGCCTGGTATCACGTAGGTACCGCCTTCTTCTTCGTGCCGCGGCACCGCGATTTCGAGGATCTTATTGAGGGCGGCAATCTCGCCTTGCACACTGCCTCCCTTCTCGACATCAATGTAGGGATAGCTGGTGGTGTTGAGGATGGCGCCTGCGCTGATCACATCCGAGTGCCGGAAAAACACAAGGCTGTCGCCGTCGGTGCTGGCTGCCGGCTGGTGGATGATCTCGATCGGCTCGTCGTTGAAGAACAGATCCTTTTTTCCTGAAATGAAGGTCGCGGTCGGCCAGGCAAACGGAGGTGTGGGGGATTGCTTGCCGGTGGGCGCACTCATACGAGCCAGAACGCGATCCTCCGCGAGAATCTGGGCGCCATCGGAAGCGTCGGTGAGATTTCCGGTGACGTTGGCGCCGGTAATGGTGACGCCAGCTTTGCGAATGTCTACGTTGCCACCCGTGAAATCCGAGTCGTAGTGGGTGTTGATGATGTACTGCAGCGGCTTGTCGGAAAGCTTTCTAACGGCAGCTATAACCTGGTCGGACATCTTTCCGGAGCCGGTATCGACCACCACCGCGCCCATGGCGCCCACTTGCACGGTGATATTGCCGCCGGCACCGGCAACGAGATAGACGCCTCCCTGTACTGGGAGCACCACGAGGTCGGCCGACTTCTGCTGCGCCGCGGCCGCGGCGGCCAAGCCCAGAAGGGCTGCAACTAAATAGGAGAGCTTCATTTTTTTACTAGCGACTTCATTTTCAACTGGAACTCGGGATACATGGTTTCGGAGCCGCCGAGAGCCGCCTCTACCGGGATATGATGCCGGTCGGCGTATTCATGGATAAACGGATTCTCGCCGAGCAGATAATTGGGCACCGAATCCGGCGCGCGGCCGGCGATCTCCTCCACTGGGTCGCAGGGATACAACCAGTTCTGACCAGCCTGCACCTGCAGACGAAAATCCTGGGTCTTGATCAGCGACTCGGTCAGATAGACCGGATCGGTGAGGATACTGACGTGCGTCATAATGTCCCCGTAGCGGATGAAATGCTCCACCAACGTGGCTTGATCGCTCGAAGGTAGCCCGTTGCGCCGCACCCAACCCTGTTTGATGTGGGTAGTGTAGACGGTGAGAACATTGCCTTCCCATTTGCCGGTGGAGAAGCCCATAAAAGTGTGCGGGGCGACATCCGGCGGGTGCGGGCGACCGTCCATCCAGATGGTGCGCCATTGCTCGTAGGTACTGATGTACTGGCGGATGGCGAGGACCTTTTGCGATTGCGGGTCCTTCTCTTCCCAGATGTGCACGTTCAGGGGACCACGGTAGATATAAGACACCACGTGCACGCGGCACTGATGTTCCGGCAGCGAGAGCCTGGCCGCGTCCCACGACAATGCAAACTGTCGAGCGCCGTCGGTGATGGGGAGTCCGGCATAGTCGACCAACTCAGGCCCGAGGCCGCGCTCGGGTACGTCCTCGTGAGTCATAGGGGCCCAGTTGCCGGAGAGGTCGAGCCCGGCGGAAGGGTTCACCGACCCGGCGAATTGAGCCAAGGCCGGCACACACGCCAGCACCGCTACCAACCCAAGGCCCGCCGATTTTCCCAACCTGTAGTGCATTGCGCCTCCTGCCAACCTCCGCGACCCTTATGGTTGCGGCTCAGTAAGAACTCCGGTGTTCCACCATCGTACTACTGAGCGGCCCGCAGAATCACGCACCATCGAGTCAGGTGTTCTGACCGAGTTCGTATTGCGCGTTGAATTCGCAGCCGATCAGAGCGATGGCTGCCATCAGGTACATCCAAACCAGCAGGGCAATACCGGCGCCTATGGAACCATATACCACGTTGTAGTTGGCCACGTGGCGCACGTACCAACCAAAGCCGGAGGTGGTCGCTAACCAGAGCAGCGTGGCCAGGATGGCACCCGGCCATACATAGCGCCAACGCTGCCGACGATACGGTCCAAAGTAATACAGTAAAGCCGCAACCACTACCGTGGTTCCGAAGGCCACGGCATAACGAGTCAGGCGGCTCATGAGCTTCCAGACCCAATCGAGGGGGTTCAGGTACGGATCCACCTTCATCCAATCGAGCACCACGCGTTCAATTTCTGTACCGAACAGAACGAGGATTGATGCCGCAAGGAGTGGTACCACCGACAGCAGCAGCAGCGCGATGGCTACCATGCTATGACGCCAAAACCCGCGGCTTCGGGGGATTCGGTAAACCGCCTGAAAGCCTTCGATCAAGCTCTTGATTACTCCCGAGGCCGCCCACAAGGAAATCAGCGCGGCCCCGACCAGTAGAGAGACCGGGCGGGCTCCCGCATTGCGGAATTGCTGAAGTACCAGATCCTGGCTGTCGGGCGGCACGATCTCGGAAAGAGCGCCCTGCAGGATGTTGGCGACAAATTCCGCGCGGGTCTGCACCAGAATTGCGGCGGCGGAAGCGAGCACCGGAAAAAAAGAGAGTAGCGCCGAATACGCCGCGCCCTTCGCGATGCTGAAACAACCGTCGTCGAACGCCGCCCACAGGCTTCGCCGCAGGAGCCACAGCAAGGTGCGCAGAGTCAGTGGCACAGAGATCCGGCACTCCTGCGCTACCGCAGGATCACCTTGGCCACACCCGTGTTGTTGGCGCTGTCAGCTGCGCGGATCACCACCAGGTGCTCGCCGGCGGAGAGATTCTTCAGATCCAGCGTGAAGGATTCGCGGAGGGAATCGATTACGCCATCCGCGGCTTCCACCGGAACCCAACTGCCGGCGTCCAAAGAGTATTCGCAATGCCGCAGGGCCGACGCCGCATCCGCAGCGGAGAACTCGATGTGCGCAGAACCACCGGCGTAGCGGACGGTGCCAATAGTGATGGTGGGCGGCGTGTTGTCGATCAACACCGGGCTGCTGGTAAGTTGCGTCTCGCGCGCGGACGCCGGCGGATTGGATTCGCGGTCGGAGGCCGTCACACGGAAGAAGTACTTTCCGTCCGCCAGGACCTCGGCGTCGAAGGTGACGGCGGTATCGTGCGTATTGTTCTTCAGCACCTTCCACTGCGTCTCGTCGTCGCCCCGAAAATAGACGTTGTACACGAGGCGGTCTCCATCGGGATCTTCAGCCTGCCAGGAGACGATAATTTGCGAGGACGAACCGCGCGGCAGAGTTTGCGTGGCGGTACCCGCGGCCGAAGTGTCAGTGGAGTCGCTCACCGTTACGGTATAAGCTCCGGAGGCGGACGAGCCGGTTTTCGCGGCCTGCGTGGCCACCGCCTGGGTAATCACGTTGATGCTCCGGATCAGCGGCGGCGAGTTCTGCGGCAGGAAGGCCACGCTCACGCTGTTGACGATGGGTGTGGCGCCGTTGGCGCCTTTCATTTCCGCCTTCCACTGAATAAAGCGCGCGTTGGGGCTGGTGATCTGCGATCCGTTGGGGTTCGATAGTGGATCAGACCAATCGCTCCAGGTGCGGTCCGGCTTGCCTGAATTGCCGGAACGCGTGCGTAGTTGCACCGTGCAGCCCGCCGGCATGTCGCCGCGCCAGGCGATACTCCCCCACCTTGAGGCCGTGCCGGAATCGTGTACCGGACCCTCGTAACTTCCGGCCGAGCCCGGCGTCTCACCCAGCCGGTACAGGCGGCCCATGTTGGCGGTGGCCGCCAGTATCGAATGGTCGGAAGGCAGCAGGCGCGTGGTCTCTCCTTCATTGGTCTGCAGCACCAGGGTCACAAGCCGGTCGGGAGACAGGCCATAGATGCGACCCGAGTCATCGGTGGAAAACAGAATCTGCTGGTCAAGAGCCAGGAGGTCGTAGACGTTCTCTTCTTTGGAACTCCACAGCGTATCCACGGTGTTGTCGGGATTGATCCGGTAAACTGCCGACTTGTCCATCCCGGTGTTGTCCGTCACGGGAGTGAACTGGGTGGTCACTTGCGCGCTGGGCGCCGCGGCTGGCGGTGCTGCTTTGGCCTCGGGTGGCTTGAGTTCCGCGCCAGGAGCGCTCTCCTGCGCCTCAACCGTAATGGTGGTACTCGGCGCAGTGACGGTGCCGCCGCTGAGGCCCTGAATCGCCTGTTGCGCGCTCTGCGCACGCTTGGCTACGGAACCGCCGAGCGCTGCCGCATACACCGTGCCATCCGGCATAGGAACTATGGCGCGGATTTCGGGCAGGCTGGAATCGTACAGTACGAAAGCCTTGTCCTTCGCCGTTATCCGATAGAGCAAGCCGTTCGGTTCGGTGCCGACCAGGAGGCGGCCTTGTGAATCGACGGCCAGGCCCGTCACGTGCGACTGGCCGGTCTCGTAATAGACTTCGCCTTTGCCGGAACCCTCTACTCGGAATACCCTGCCCCGATCTCCGGTGCCGACGTATAGCACGCCGTTGGCTCCGGTAGCTAGCGACCAGATGTACTTTGCCTTAGGCGCGAAATATTCCGTGGCTTTGCCATTTTCGATGCGATAGACGCTGCCATCGGGTGAGGTGCCCGCGTAGACAGCTCCCGAACGGTCCACTGCGAGGGCGAAGACTTCGGGCTGTTCAGCGGTCCACAGCAGCGTGGATTTTCCGGTGCGGTCGATGCGATAGACGCGGCCGCGGTGACCGGTGGCCGCGTACAAGCTGCCGTCCGGGCCTTGCGCCACGCTCCAGATCACCGGTTGATCCGAGGAGAAAACGGTATCCAGTTTAGGCGCTAACGAGAGACGCCCGTCGCGGCTGAGCGAGACACCTTGAAAACGGCCGCGCACGAAATCGGTGTAGGAGTTCATCTCCCACACCGTGGTGCCACTGGCCAGCATGGCAGGCGCCGTGAACACTGTAGCCACCGCGGCGGCCATCCAACAGCGGGTCACAGGAGTCATTCTTTCACGTCCACCAGAACGGTCTTGGTACCGGACACCACCATGTCGCCGGCGTCGATTTCCATCTCTCCGATTTTGGAATTCCGCACCTGGTTGATCCCTGCCAGATTGGTTTGCGAGCCCGCCAGAATCATCGCCACCGACGGCGGTGGGTCCGGCAAGTCCGCGCCTTCCAGTTGGAACGCCGGATCGGGGCGCCACACGCGGACGTAGGCCTTGTTATTGGGATGGAGTTTGTTGACGATCGTGATGACTTGGCCGGGGCTGTGCGGGCTGGCCGAAAGAATCTGCCGGAAGTCGGCGATGTTGGCGACATTGGCATCGGAGACCGTGAAATACAGGGCGCCGAGCGGGGCCCCGATGGGCACTTCGTACTCCACGTGGCGCACTACTTCGACGCCATTCTCACTGGCCAGCACCACATTGAGTTGCACCTTTTCGCCGGGGTGCACCTCGCGCTGCGAAGCCGAAACCGAGTCAATGGTGAACAGCTTTTTCTGATCCTGGGCTTCGATCTCCAGCGTTACACTCTTCAATTGCAGTAACGAGAAACCGCTCTGCAAAACGAACGCAACCGGGATCGCCGCCGAAAGCGAGACTTGCTGGGCGGAGCCGTTGTCCGACGAAAAGAGATTATCGAGCTTTACCGGCGCGGGGGCGTTTTGAAATTCGATGTTCCCGCTGACCCGCAGGCTGGAGGCGCCCACCGAGCGCTCGGTGGCGTCGATCGCGGAAAACACAGCCATCTGGACAAGCAGCGGCGATAGCAGCGGATCGTTGATCATCTGCATGCGGTACGACTCGATCCGGCGCGCGCCCCGGGCAATGTTAATGGAAACGGGCACCAGGGCGGGCGGTTTGCCAAGTTCACCGGCAACCGCCGTGTCGCGATCCTGGTAAATCATTCCCATCCATTCTTTTGCGCTCGAAAGCTTAAACGAAGTGTTGAGATTGGGGAGTAGCGCGATGACTTCGGCCCGAGCAAACGGCAAGGCCGTGGAGCCGACCGCTAAGAAGCGATGACCGAAGGCATACGCCCGCGTGCCGTCGACATAGGTAAGGGTGCCTTCCGCGCCCACGCTCAGATCGCCCGCCATCAATTGCACACTGATCATCGAACCCGGCTTGAGGTCGGCGGGATTGCCCATCCGGGGAGCGATGTCCGCACCGGCGGTGAGTCCTTGGCGGGGCTCGAGACCAAGCGCCCGCAACTGGGGCGCGAAGGCTTCCAGTGTGCCGCGGCTGAATCCACCGAAGGACATCGGTGTCGCAATCTCGATCATGCGCGACTCGCCGGCCAGTGCCTGCTGTGGCTTGGGCAGAACGCGGGTGAGGTCGCGCTCACCCAGCGAGAGCCCGGCGCGTTGAACCGGCGCCGCGGCCGGCGCAGTCCCCACCTTCACCATTTCCTCGATGGGCCGAATACCGGCGATCGGATCTTTCGAGTATGGGAATGCCAGGGCCACGGCCCCGAGGAGTTTGCCATCGATATAGACCGGGCTTCCACTCATCCCTTGCATGACCCCGGTATGGTCCAGAGGGCCGCCGGAGAGCCGTGCCAGGATGAGCGATTCCTTGGGGCCGATGTTATCGAGGACGCCCAGGATCTCGACTTGAAAGTCGTCGATCTGGTTGCCGGAAAACACGGTCTTGCCGATTCCGCGCATGCCTGGTTTGACGTCTTTTAGCGGAAAGAAGTTCGGTTGAGCGTAAAGGGCGGCGGTCAGAGCGAAGACCGCCGGAAACACACGGCGAGACACAATCATATTGTACTCGGGGTGGCGCCGGGAGATCGGATATTCTGCGGTGAAAAGGCTGGAACAATCCACTCGGCTATGGTGTCTTAAGCTGGTCAGGGACAGCTATGTCGAAACCCGGGCTGTTGTGTAGCTTTGTTGTGGCTGTTTCCGCCATGGCTCAAACGCCTGACGCCGCCGAACAAACCCGGGCGCTTGCTGCGGTCAGAGAGTACGCGCTGAATTACACCGCAAAGCTACCCGATTTCATTTGCATCCAGGTGACCCAGCGCACCTACTACCCAAACACGAATTTCCGCGGCCGTCCGCGCCACGATTCCTTCGAGGAGCAGGTTACTTTCGTCGACCATAAGGAGAGCTACACGGTCACGAGGATCAATGGCGAACCGGCCAACAACATCGGGCGCGATCATCTCGGGGGCCTTCGTTCCACCGGCGAGTTCGGCACCCTGCTCGGCCACACCTTCCAGCTGAGCTCCGGGGCGGAATTCCTTTGGGAGCGGCGGGCGACACTGAAAGGTCGAAAGATGTACGTATTCAGTTTTCGGGTGCCGCAGGCCACTGGCTATGGCCTCGTGGAATCGAAGCGTACCCTCTTCGTGGCCTACAAAGGAGTTCTCTACGCGGATACGGAGACCGGCGCGGTTTGGCGAGTGGAGATGCAGTGCGAGATTCCGAGAGGCTCCGAATACAAGGAACTCGAGCTGGTCCTCGACTTCAAGCCTACGGAGGTAGCCGGACGCGAGTTCATTCTTCCGTTCCACTATCAGATGCACTCGCACAAAGAGGTGGTAGCCGACGCGGCCAGTGACAAGCTGATCACCCCAGTGGGCATCGTGAGCGAAACGATCAACGAGGCCGACTACAAGGCGTATCGCCGGTTCGACGCCGACAGCAGCATTTCGTTCGGAAATGACGCGAATCGTAAGCATTGAAGTAGACTGAGTGGCCATTCCCGGAGCCGTGCGGAGCTTCCCAATGCATGTTTGCTGGCGTTTGCTTCCCTGTGATACCTTGCAACAACGGAAAAGTCATGAAGCGCTTCGGAAAGCGATTTTCGTTGTTGATCATCACACTACTGGCGGGCCTCCCGGTTTGCGCGCAGAACGCTTTTATCCCGGTTACCGACAAGATGCTGCAGAGTCCCGATCCGGCCGACTGGCTGATGTGGCGGCGCACGCTCGATAGCTGGGGCTACAGCCCGCTCAACCAGATCAATCGCGCCAATGTCGGCAGACTACGGATGGTATGGACACGTGGCATGGGTCCAGGCGTTCAAGAGGCCACGCCGCTGGTATATCGCGGCATTCTTTACCTGCCGAATCCCAGCGACCTGGTGCAGGCGATCAACGGCGCGACCGGCGACCTGATTTGGGAGTACAAGCGGAAGTTGCCCGATGACGTTACCAAGTTTCTGCTGGTCCCTAGCATCAACCGCAACATCGCCATCTACGGCAATCTGATCATCGACACGAGCGTCGATGATTTCGTGTACGCGCTTGACGCCCAGACGGGCAAACTGGCGTGGGAGAACCGCATCGTCGACTATCGCGAAGATTCGGCGCAAGAGACCTCCGGCCCGATTATCGCCAACGGCAAGATCATTTCCGGCCGCGGTTGCGAGTTCAAAGCTACGCCCAACGGCTGCATCATCACGGCTCACGATGGCAAGACCGGGAAGGAACTGTGGCGGACGCGCACTATTCCCAGGCCGGGAGAACCGGGCGATGAGACCTGGGGCGGTTTGCCGGAAGCGAGCCGGCGGCACGTCGGCACCTGGATGGTGCCCAGCTTCGATCCCGAACTAAACATGATTTACATCGGGACCTCGGTCACTTCGCCCGCACCGAAATTCCAACTGGCGGGTAACGACAAGACGTATCTCTACCACAACTCGACGCTGGCATTAAACGCCGATACCGGCAAGATCGTGTGGTACTACCAACATGTGGTGGACCACTGGGATTTCGACCATCCATTCGAGCGCCTTCTGATCGACACAGCAGTCACTCCCGATGCGAGCCAGGTGAGCTGGATCAACCCTCGGTTGAAGCCAGGCGAGCGGCGAAAGGTAGTCACCGGCATCCCCGGCAAAACCGGGATCGTGTATACGCTTGACCGCCAAACCGGCGAATTTCTGTGGGCCACTCCGACCGTGCGGCAAAACGTGGTTACCAAGATCGATGGCGCAACGGGCGCGGTCACAGTCAACCCGGAGACCGTGTTCGACAAAGTCGGAGACGAACGATTCGTTTGTCCCACAGCGAATGGCGGCAAAGATTTTCCGGCCGGCGCGTATAGCCCGCTCACGCATGCCATGTATTACCCGCTGCAGAACACCTGCGGGACAATCACGGTGCTGTCCGTTCAACCGTTCACCACGTCTCCTTATGACATCCGAAGCCGCAACCAGATCACGCCCGGTACTGACAAGATCGGCACCGTGCAGGCCATCTCGGTAGAGACGGGGAGGATCAATTGGAAGTATGAGCGGCGCGCCGGCATGATGTCGCTGGTAACCACCGGCGGCGGCCTCGTGTTTGGCGGCGATACCAACGGCCACTTCCTAGCGCTCGATCAGGAAACCGGTAAGGTGCTGTGGGAAGTCAACCTTGGGTCACCCGTCACGGGCTATCCTGTCACGTATGCCGTGGGCGGTAAGCAATACGTGGCCGTGAGTACCGGCAACTCTCTGGTGAGCTCGGGGCTTAACGTTCTGGCGCCGGAACTGCACCCGAGCAACGCCAGCAACGTTTTTGTGTTCGCCCTGCCAGAGTAGGATGGTAAACTCATCACTAACCAGGAGCGCATTTTGTGCAGTATCGCGTCGTCGGCGTCCCCCTAATCATCGCCGCATTTTGTGGCGGTCTTCGCGCGCAACCGGCCCCGCGGTTTAACGTCGACACTACCCTGGTCCTCATTCCAGCAAATGTGACCGATCCTACGAACCGGTTTGTTCTGGGGCTTCAAAAACAAGACTTCCACCTTTTCGAAGATGGCGTGGAGCAGACGATCGCACACTTTTCCGGCGAAGATACCCCGCTGTCGGTCGGCCTGGTTTTCGACGCCAGCGGCAGCATGGATGACAAGCTCGAAACATCCCGTCAGGCCGCGCTGCAATTTCTAAAGACGATGAACCCGCAGGACGAAGCGTTCCTGGTCCAGTTCAGCGACAAGGCCGATCTGGTGGCCGGATTTACCGATCACATCGACGAAGTGCAGCGCAAGCTCAGCGCAGTGAAACCGGGCGGGCTTACAGCGCTGCTGGACGGTGTGCAGATTGCGCTCGGCGAAATGAAGAAGGCGAAGAATCCCCGCAAAGCGATTCTGGTGATTTCGGATGGAGGCGATAACCACAGCCGGTATACTTCGAGCCAGATCCAGGCACTGGTGCGCGAAGCCGACGTTCAGATTTACGCCATGGGCGTGTTTGAGCCGCTGATCTTTCTGGGAATGACAAAGGAAGAAATTTCAGGGCCACGCCTGCTCACTGAGATCGCGGAACAGACCGGCGGGCGGGTATTCGCGGCAACCGACTCCCACGATCTGCCGAGCGTCGCCGCCCGCATCGGCATCGAGTTACGGAACCAATATGTTTTGGCGTACTCGCCCAAGAACCAACAAAAAGACGGGAAATATCGCAAGGTGGAAGTCAAGGTGACTCAGCTGCCTGGACTCTCTTCTCTAAAGGTTCGCTGGAGGTTGGGTTATTACGCGCCGTCAGACTAACGATGGCCGCCGTGCGACACGCCGACGGCGGGGTGTCCCGGCGTCCTAGGCGCGGTAACGCCTGGAGACCTGATTGGCTGAATGCCTCCCGGCCGGACGCCCCCGCCATTCCATGTGGGAACTGTGGGATAGGACGTCCGCCGCGGATACAGTTGGTATAAGTGCAACCCACCGACATACCCGGGATACGCCCATCCAGCACCATAACCGCGAATATAGAGCGAGTTCAAAGTCGGCTGGAACGGGCTCCAGAAGCTCAGACCGTATGGGCTCGCCAAACCGAGGCCGGGGCTGCTGGTCATCGGAAAGTAGCTGAGGCCGCCCTGCCCCAGACCGGTGAAACCTAGACCGTCGAGTCCCAGGCCGGAGCTGTCAATCGCGCCCGGATCATCCAGGATCTGAGCCGCCGTGGCATTGTCCGCATAGATCGCTTGACTGCGCTCCATAGCCCAGTGGTCGAAGGCGTCATTCAACTCGCCGCCCGCTTGCTCGGCAACCAGCACGCCCGCGAGAGGAAGAACCTGACCGTCCTTCACCGGCACTGGCTCCGGGTTACCCTGGGCGACCACTTCCGCCTCACCGCGGTACACGCGCAGCTTGGAAGGCTCGGAATCAAGACGGTAGATCCCCCGCTGCGGAACCCGCACCTGCCAGCCTTTGTAGATCACTACGGCAGATGTATCCGGTGTAGCTTCGCGTGCCTCGAAGACGGCAGAGCCGCTCAGGAACTCGACGCGCGTATTGGAAAGGCTGGCCGAGAGCATGCGAACGCGGGTATTTTCACCCATGCGAAGGAACACGCCCGGCGTGAGCAGAACTTCGGCCCGGCCTTGTTCGGTGCGCAGTTCGCGGCCTTCCCCGATATCCGGGAATTTGCCGAACTTCTGTTCGAGCGGCTGGTCCCCAAGCAGGACGGAGCCTTCGAAAAAGTACACCAGACCAGAATGAGTGGAAATGACGGATTGTCCCGAAGCGGGAAACGCCACCGCCAGAACCACCAACAACGACGCCGCTATTCGAGAGAAAGTCATGTGACCCCTCCGTGCAGAGAGTGGATCTATTATTTCACTTTTTTCATCCAAGCGAGGACTGCGCCGGAAACGGTCTTGTCGTCGGTGCCGATCGAGAATACCTCGGACATGTGGCTCTCCCCCTTGGCGAAGAGCATGGTTGGGCAATGATCGGGGCCCTCCTTACACAACTCGTCGTGGAGGGTTTGGTAGAACGCGCTCATGCTGCCGTTAATGCCCGGATCGAGCTCGGCTGAGGCGAACAGCAACTTCACTTTGGTTTCTTTGAATCCGGGCAGAGTGGAGCGCGCCAACTGAGTGGCTGCGTCAGCCGGTGGCAGGGCGCCGGCGCGTCCGCCGCGGCCGGCGGGCGCTTCCGCAGGGCTCACCGCACTGGGACCGGCAATGATTCCCAGTGCTGCGCCGGGCCCGTCCGCGCCGCAAGTGCTGCCGGCTCCGGCGAAGGCATTCCCTGCCCCGGGGCCGCGCCCGCCGGCTGCCGGAACTTCCAGCGGCGTAATGTTCCACTGCCCGGACATGAGAATGGCGCCCTTCACGCCCACTCCTTTCGGTCCCCAGGTCTCCGGGCGGCCGATATACGTGCCGAGCGGACCGTTCCCCGCGGAATGTGCCCAGATAAACATGCGCTCTGGGTTTCCTTTGTATTTGCCGATATTCGTCTGGACCCACTGGATCATCGCGGAAAGGTCTTTGGCGGGATCGTCCCAAGTCTGACCGGGGTGGCGCTGCATCAGCACGACGACCATTCCGTTTTTGGTTCCCCATCGCCCGATGTTGTCGTAGAAAGCGTTGGCTTCGCGGGCCTGCTGTTCCGTTTTGTTGCCGCCGCCCCCCGGAACGTAGATGAGGACGGTTCGATTCGCGCCGCCCTTATCAGCCGTGAAGATGTCGAGCAAGTCTTTGGGGTGAGGGCCGAAGGAGACGTCGCGGGCGAGAGTGATTCCCGAGTAGAGAGGCGAGAGGCTGCTGTTGACGTCGTCTTTCGGCATCAGCGGCCGGTAGAGCTTGGCGGTGCACGCCGGATCGACGATCTGGCCGATCTTGCGGAGGCTCGCTTCGATATCGGCGGGAACTTGGGCTGTCGCCGCGCCCGCCAAGGCCAGCCATAGGACTGCGCTACTGGCACGCTTCGAGTTCATTTGCGCTCCTTTCACATCGCGATGCGAGACGATTCTATCTTAGACAATGGTGGCCCAGGTAACGCCGGTCTTCGCCGGCGGCAAAGACCGCCAGCGTTACTTCGCCTCACATGCCGACGGGCTCCATTTAGCACCGTCCGCTTCCCTCTTATAATGCGTGCTGGTGAGAAGCTCCGAGGTCAGATACTGCGGGTCTTGCACGATGCTGGTCAGGATCAACCAAGAGTCCCCGTTGGGTTCGTTGGTGCGCGTGAAATACTCGGTCAGCACTGCGTTGCCGCTGTAGGGAACTCCGTTCTTGCGTAGATAGCCAGGCCGCAAGCTGGTGGTTACTACCTCGAGAGATCCAGGAAGTTTGCCGGCCGCGGCGGGAGGCGGTTGAAAGCCCATGTTGGTGGGCCTGCTGATGTCCCACTCGGCCGCCGAATAACCTTGCAGGCTGGGCGCCGGTCCCTGAGGCGGTCTAATTCCGAAATGGAAGAGGCGGGTTTGCGTTCCTTCGTCGGTTTCCACTTTCAGCGTGTTGTTGTCCTGCCAGGTAACGTGCAACCGCGTGGGTAAGCGCATCAGGCCGGCCGCACCGTACGCCTTGCACTGATTACCGGCGGCGGCATCCTTGGCAGGATCCCAAGTGTCGGCGGCCTTGCGGCCTTCGGGGTTGAGCGGAAGGCTGGTGTAGTCGCCTTTGGCCGGCGTCAGCATGCGCCAGCGCCAGTCCTCAGTAACGATTGAGACCCAGTAGCCTGTGATGTCTTCAGGCGCCGCGTCTTTGGCCGATGCGGGGCGCGGAGGCACCGGTGGCGGCTGGAACTGCGCGCGCGCCCGCTCCGGGATCGCCAGTAAAACCGCAACGGCGGCCGCCAACAAGGCTGTCGGTGTCGCGCGATTCATTTCTTTTCCTTCCGCAGGCTCTGATACACCGCGTCTATAAATCGGTCCGTAGTCCAGAACCCGGTGCTGGAGTTATACACCGGGTAATCCAGCGTGGGCTTGCCAGCCTTCACCTGCTCCAGCGTCAGGTTCTTCTTGACACCGTCTTGAATACGGTCGCGGATGATCGTAGTCATATCGCGAATCTCCACCACGTCGGCCTGGTCGCAAAGCCTGCCATGGCCCGGAATGAGATAGGTGCCGCCTTCCTGTTTGTCAGCTGGAACGCTGATGTCGATGAACCGATTCAGCGCCGCGACGACCCCTTGAATGTTGCCGCCGCGATCGAGATCGACAATCGGAAAGCTGGTGGTGACCAGCAGATCGCCCGTGCTGATGACATCGGAACGACGGAAGAACACGAGGCTGTCGCCATCCGTGTGCGCCGAGGGCACGTGAATGATTTCGATCGCCTCGCCGTTGAAGAATATTTTCTTCTTGTTCGAAAGGTAGGTGTCGGTGGGCCAGGCTTTCGCCGGCGGGGCTGGCTGATTGCCGCTGGGCATACTGATGCGGTTCAAGACATTGATGTGCGCGATGATGTTCGCGCCGACGCCTGCGTCCGCGATGTCACCCGCGAAGTTGCCGCCCGCGATGGCGCTGCCCGCCGTTCCGATCTTTTCATTGCCGCCCACGTGATCGGGATGAACGTGCGTATTGATGATGTAGCGTATCGGCGCTGTGGAGAGCTTTCGCACTTCCGCCAGAAGCCGGTCGGCGTTCTGCGCGAGACCGGTGTCCACCAGTAGGATGCCATCGTTTCCGATTTGCACGGTGACGTTGCCGCCGTCGCCCGTGATCATGTAGACGCTGCCCTGCACATGCAGGGTGTGTAGTTCCGCGGGGGCCTGCTGCGCATTTGCCGCGCCCAGGGACAGCAAAACCGACGACGCCATCGCCAGAGAACGAATGAACATCGGAGTGGTCATTTGGCAGCGGCGTCCTTCATCTTTTTGCGGTATTCCGGATACATGGTCTCGGCGCCGCCGCGAGCGGCCTGCTCCGGCACGTGAAAACGCTGGGCGAATTCGTTGAGGAACGGATTGGTCCCCGGCAGGTGGTGCGGCACTGCGCCGACAGGTCGATCCACTTCTTCCACCGATTCGCACGGATAAGCCGGAATCTGCTGATCCGGATTGTTTGTGAAATCGGTGGTGCGGATGAAGGCCTCGGTCAGATACGCTGGGTCGTTCACGATGGTGGTCACGGTGAGGTACTTGCCGTGGCGGATCCAGTGCTCCGTGACGACGGCGTTTTCGCTACGTGGAATGCCATTGCGGCGGATCCATCCGGTTTTCAAGTGAGTGGTGGTGACGGTGAGCACGTCGCCTTCCCACTTGCCGGTGGAAAAGCCCTGCCAGGTGTGCGGCGCATAGTCCGGCGGATGCGCGCGCCCATCCATCCAGATGGTGCGCTCGGGCGCTTGCCAGAAGATATGCGTGTGGTACGCAACCAATTGCTGCGTAGCGGTGTCGACTTCCTTCCAGACGCGCAACTGCGCCGGCCCGCGAATGCCATAGTCGGAGGGGTGCGGTTTGCATTGGTGCTCCGGCAGGGTCAGCAGCGACGCGTCCCAGCTATCGGCGTGCAGCCGCGCGGCGTCGTTGATCGGAATACCCAGGTAGTCGCCGATATCGGGACCGGGGATCCGCTCCAGAAAGTCCTCGTCGAAGTTGTTGTCCCATTCGCCGGCGATGTCTTTTTGCGCGAGCGCCGGATGAGTGGCCAGTGCCAGAACAACGAACAGCATTTGGCCACACGTCTTTCGTCGATTCCGCATGACTACTTCTCGGGCCTATTCTATGCGACAGCGCCAAGGGAGGCTTACAGAAATCGGGCTTCAGTGAACAGAATCTTGACTAGCGAACCGCCGCGACCGCGGCTGAGCGGGGGGTTCCGTCGATCGCCAAGGCCAGCGCGCTAGCTGCCCAGCCGGTCGCCATTGTGGAGATCCATTGATCGTCATCGTATGGAAATCCGCTCTCGAAATATTGCTGGAACTTGGTTGCTCGGCTGGCAACGTGCCAGGACCCATCGCGGCTTTGTGTGGCCAGCAGGAATTTCACCCCCATTCGGTAAGGCTCCTCATGGGGGGAGACCACACCGGCTTCCGCCAGCGCCCAGAGTGTCATGCCGGTGGCATAAGCATCGCTCGTGAAAACTTCGCGCTGCGCCCACCCGCCGTCGGGGCGTTGCTGGGTGAGGATCGGTTGGGCCAGCTTGCGCAGCTCTGCGGCGCTCGCGCCTGCCGCTGCAGCTCCAACCAGACGCATATCCAGATCCTCCAGAATCACCGGCTCCGCGTGCAACAGCCACTGTTTAGCTCGCTCCATTCGCGCTTTCATCTCGCTGGCGCGGCCCGGTGTTCCGTAGGTCCGCAACGCACGCATGGCCATGGCCGTTCGTGAGAAATCGCTGTCCTGTATCGGCGACCGCGAGTATCCCGGCAAGTGCCATCCGCCATCGGCGCCCTGAGCGGCCGCCAGGTTAGCGGCCAGGAAATCGGTGACCCGATCAGGCGGATAGCCGCCCCGGACGAGCGCTTCCACCAGGTACAGATTATTGTCCGCGCCACCGATCGCGGCCGGCCCTTCCAATTGCACCGGACCAGCGGAGCTGATGGTGGAGGTGATCTGCAGCCTTCGCTCGCGGGCTGCCTGCTCGTCGGGCGCGATCCCTTTGGCACGAGCTGCGGCCGCGGCGAATTCCGTGGGCGGCTGCTCGTGGCAGGCAAAGCAGCCGCTCTTGGCGAAGAATTGGCTGTTGGTTTTCTCAAGCAAGCGGAGGCTTTGTTCTACCGCAGTGCGCGGGTCGGGCAGATCCTTAGACAACGCGCTTGGCGATGCGGGCTGAACGCTTCCACCGAGCGCCTTGATGACCTCGCGATCGCCGAGTTTGTGGGCCCAATCCAAAGCGGTCTCGCTTGCGTGATTCTTCAGGCGGGTGTCCGCACCGTGATCGAGAAGCAGGCGGACGGTTTCGCGGTTGTACCGGTCCGTGCCCACGGCCAGCATCAGCGGAGTGAAACCCCGATAGTCCTGCACGTTGACCTGGGCCCCGGCGTCGAGGAGCGTCTTCGCCACGGCCGGCGGACCGAACGGCGCAGCCATCAATAGCGGGGTCCAACCGCCGAACTCGACGGTTCCCGTCTGGATCTTGGGGAGATTCTCGGTCTTCGAAACGGCATTGACTTTGGCGCCGTGCTCCAGCAGCAGTTTCACGGCAGCCAAGTTGCGGCTACCCGCTGCATTGATGAGCGGCGTCATCCCGATGAAGGTGTCGGCCGTTTCCATGTCGGCGTCCGCCTCGATCAGCAAGTGAATCGTCTCGGTATCGTTTCCGAAGGTGGCGGCATTCAGGGGAGTCACTTTCCTTCGGTCCATGACGTCGACCTTGGCGCCTGCCGACAGCAACAGGCGCGCCACCTCCGCGGAAGGATCGGTAAACGCCGCGATGATGAGCGCGGTGCGGCCGGTCCTAGCCACTTTGTTGACGTCGGCGCCATGATCGAGCAACAGCCGGACTTTACGGGGGTCAGATACGGACCACATCAGCGCCGTGGACCCGAAAGCGTTCTGCGCGTTGACTTCGGCCCCGTGCTCGAGCAGAAGCTTCATGGCGTCGGGCGAGCCGATCTCGGCGGCATACATGAGCGGAGTGATCTCGCGGCGGTCGGCGCTGTTTGCGTTGACGCCGTGCTCGAGCAGTGATTTCAAGCCGGCGAGATCGTTGCTGCGAACGGCAGTGTACAGCTTTTCATCGGAGCTTTGGGCGCTAGCAAGGGTGCAGGCTGTCCCCAGCACGAGCGAGAGCATCCACGTGCGGCGCATGTAAGTGTAGTCTATTGAGGGAAAACCACCGGCGTCAAGGCCGCGCTTGTTTGACAAGCGGATCGGGCGCTTACTACAATGCCCCGGAGTGTTGACGAGGAGACCTATGATCCCATCGCGCCGAACCTTTTTGTGGGGAGCGGGAATTACTCTTGCGACACTGCCACTTCTGGCTCACCACGGGACGGGTATGTACGACATGTCCAACCCGACCACCATCACCGGAGTTGTGAAGCGTTTCGAATGGACTAACCCCCACGCCTACATCTATGTCGAGGTGAAAGACGAGAAGGGCAACGGGGTGGAATGGGCCGTGGAGATGATGAGCCTGAACCACCTGAAGTCGTATGGCTGGTCGCGCAACACGGTGCAACCGGGCGACACCATCAGTTGCACGGGCGGAGTAGCAAAAAGCGGCGCACCGGCTATGCTTAGCTCGCTAATTAAATTGGGTGACGGTCGGGTCATCAAGTCCTAGGAGCGACGCCCGCTCGCGGCGCACGAAACCTTCCGCATTTCGAAACCTTTCCCTTTACTTTCAGGGCCTTCCGATGGTACCCTAAGTGACTCATAATGCGTACAGTTGACTTGATCCAGCGGAAACGCGATGCGGAAGAACTCGCGCCCGAAGAGATTGAATTTCTCGTGGAGGGGTACACCAACGGCGAAATCCCCGACTATCAAATGTCGGCTTTCCTGATGGCTGTGTTCTTCACCGGAATGTCCGACCGCGAAGTGAGCCGACTCACGGAGTGCATGCTGCGCTCCGGCGAGACGGTTGACCTGTCGGCCGTTCCTGGCGTAAAAGTCGACAAGCACTCCACCGGTGGCGTAGGCGATAAGACTAGCCTCATTGTGGCTCCGCTCGCGGCGGCGGCGGGTGTGATCGTGCCCATGATGTCGGGTCGCGGCTTGGGCCACACGGGCGGCACGTTGGATAAACTGGAATCCATTCCAGGCTTCCGCACGGATCTC
>DASZIV010000158.1:0-121793 GCA_035948775.1 Bryobacteraceae bacterium | reverse complement strand
TCCGCGATTGCGGGTCTCATGCTGGGTTTATCCATCCTGGCGGGAGGCATGCACGTAGTGATCATGCAAGCGCTGGCGATCGTCGCTGCCGGCGCATATCAGATATTTAGCAGCAGATCGCTTGAAGAATCGCTGCCCTGGTATCGCCGGCCATCCTGGCAACGGGCGGCCGTGGTGGTCGCGGTCTTGGGAACTGTGGGCTTTGCCGCTGGAGCCGTTCAGCTGTTCCCATCGATGGAATACAGCGCTCACGCATTCCGGTTTCTGGGTAAACCCGGCGCTTTGCCTGCGTCGGAGAAAATTCCTTACCAGGATCTTTCTGATGGCCTATGGCCGAATAGCTTCGCAGCGATGCTCATTCCCCAGGCATTCAATGGAAATATCGGCAACTCCGAGGTCATCAACCCATACCTTGGAGTATTCCCGCTGCTGCTGGCGGTCCTGGGGATCTGGAGGAACTGGGCTCATCGCTGGGTGCGCTACCTTACTGGCTTGGCCTTGGCTGCTTTCCTTTATTCGCTCGGCTCGTTTTCGCTGGTACACGGTGTGCTTTATGCGGTCGTGCCGTGGATCTGGATGGCGCGGGAAGCGGGTCGTATGGTCTACCTGGTTGATTTCGCGGTTTCGATCCTGGCTGCCTTTGGCGTGGACAGCCTATTCTCCTCCGGGTTTCGTCTGCTGAACTCGATCACGCTAAATCGGATTCTGGCGGGCATTGTTATCGTGTGCGCGGCCGGGCTGTTCGTACCGGCGCTGTACGGGCGGCCCGAAGTCAATCTCTGGGTCGACTTTTCGCTGATGCTGATCTTTCTGTCCTACGGTCTATACCAATACGTCGCGCGCGGGAACACCGGCGGGGCGGCGCGAGTCCTTGTGGCGGCACTGGTTCTGTTCGACTTGAGCGCTTTTGATTGGACCGCTCGCAATCTGCTCGCCGTCTCCCGCACCGGCGTCAATCATTTGGATCGGCTCCTGAGTACTCGGGGAGCTGTAACGTTTCTGAGGTCGCAGCCGGGGCCATTCCGCGTCGGCGGGGCGGTTGAGCAGGTTCCGAATATCGCGGATAACTTCGACATTGCCACGACGATTGGGGGTGGCGTCACCCTCCCGATCGAATTCTTCAAATTGCGCGATCACGGCGATATTCTCAATGTCCGCTACCGCATGGTGCCCGCTTCCACTCCACAGCCGGGCGAGGTGTACCGCGACGATTTCTGGAAGATCTACGAGAATCCAGGAGCCCTTCCGCGTGCCTGGGTAGTGCATGAAGCGGTCGTAGCGCCGTCTCCGGAAACGGGACAGGAAAAGCTGGAGTCCCCGGGTTTCGATCCGGGAAGGGTGGCCGTGGTCGATAGTCCAGTGGCGCTCGATCCTTCGGTCAACGGCGCTCCGGAAGGCGTCGCTTTCTCAACCATCGAGCCGCAACGGCTGGAACTGAACGTCGTCACACCCAGCAAGGGCCTGCTGGTCGTCAGCGAGATGTTCTATCCCGGCTGGTACGCCACGGTCAATTCGCAGCCGGCCCACATCTACCGGGCCGATGCCGGCCTCCGCGGAATCGTGGTACCCCGAGGCGAAACCCGAGTCACGCTTGAATATACACCGTGGTCAGTCTATGGCGGCGGCGCGCTGACCCTGCTAGCCTTTTTGGGCACCGGAATGGCCCTCCGACGGGCCCGTCGGAGCTGATCGGAGAGCATTCGGAACACTATGTTCCGAATGACATTGATCGCAAAGGGGTTACTTGCGGTTTTTGGAACATCAGGTTCCGGAAGCGCCTCTGGTCGGATGCCGGGGATGGATCCGATTACAGCACGAAGCCCGACGACCTCGCGTCGTCGTAGAACATCTTCACCGTCTCGAGCGAGTAGGCGTTGAGATCTTTTCCCACGAGCGAAAGCTTGTTCAGAATATCGGTGGTGGCGGTGATGATGTGGCACCCGATGGCGTCGGCCTGAAAGACGTTCAACAACTCGCGCGGGCTGGCCCAGATGAGCTCCATTTGTGGATGGGCGCGCAGCAGTTTCACAGCGGCGGCCATCACCGGCACGGGGTCAATGCCCGTATCCGCGATGCGTCCAGCGAAAACGGAGATGGAAGAAGGCGGTCCTCCCGCCAGCGCCTCGCTGGCCGTCCGGACTTGATCGAGCGTCAGTAGCGCCGTAACGTTCAGCTTCACGCCGTTCTTCGAGAGGTGGCGCAGCAGATCGCACGACGACTCGCCGCGCGTGTTGGTGATGGGGATCTTGACGTAGACATTGGGCCCCCAACTCGCAATCAGGTTGGCCTGCCGTTCCATGTCGACAAACTCATCGGCAATCACTTCGAAGGAAACGGGCCGGTCGCGAATCACCGACAGGATGTCTTTGGCGAAGGCCTGGTAATCGGCAATGCCGGCCTTTCGCATCAGCGTCGGGTTGGTGGTGAAACCCTGGATCAGGGGGTTGGCGTACAAGGCCGCCATGGCGGCTTTGTCGGCGCCATCCGCGAACAATTTGACTCGTAGCGCAGTGAGCGGTCTCATCACGGCCGAAGTTTCTGCATGGGGCGCGAGCGCGGCGGCTTTCGGCATAGGGCTCTGGCACTCACTCTAACGCAGTCAGCAGGGCTGTTGCATCGGATATCGAATCCGCTAGCCGGAGGTTATAGTTTGGGGGCTGCCATTCGACAACATCCCGGCGGTGTTGGGCCCCTTGGCCCGTGAGCACGTGCAGCCCGCCGCCCAATCCGGCGGCATAGCCCGCCTGCAAGTCGTCCAGCTTGTCGCCAACGATCCAGGAGCGCCCCAAGTCGATTCTGAGCAGCCGTTCGGCCGCCAGGAGCATTCCCGGACGCGGCTTGCGCGCGGGGTGTGCCGGATGCGCCCAGGGAGCTACTCCGTCGTGGTGGTACGGACAGGCAAACACGGCATCCAGCGCGGCGCCCGCTGCCGCCAGCTCGCGCGCCAATGCCGCTTCCACTTCCACAAACTCATTCCATCCGTAATATCCACGGGCGATGCCTGCCTGATTCGTGATCTCCACCACCGGGATACTCAAACGATTCGCCCGCGCGATGACGTCGCCCGCTCCCGGCAGCAGAATGAGGTCCGACGCCCGCGAGAGGTACCCCGGGTCTTCGACGATCACGCCATCCCGATCGAGGAAGAGTGCCGGCCGGGTTCCAGTGGCGGACTGGGGGCGCGTCCAGATCCAGACGCCCAATTCCTCATGAAAGCGCCCCTGCGCGATAGGGAAATCGCAGGTGGTCACGGTTCGGTAACTGCGGCCAGGGGCTGCGCGACCTGCTCCGGCGCAAACGCCTGTTCGATCGACTGGCAGAAATAGTGGTACAGGCAGATGTGCACCTGTTGGATCAGCGGAGTCGATCGGGAAGGTACCGCGAACAGATAGTCGCTCAAGGCGGCGAGCTTGCCACCGCCCTCTCCGGTGAGCGCAATCGTCTTCATCCCCAAGGTCCGCGCGCGCACGAAGGCCGACACTACGTTGGCTGAAGTCCCCGAAGTGCTGATGCCGATGAGGATCGCGCCGGGTTGCCCGTAAGCTTCCACTTGCCGGGCGAACACCGTGTCGTAGGAATTGTCGTTTGCGAGGGCGCTGAGCACGGCGGGGTTCGCGGCGAGGCAGATTACGTTCAGCGCCTTGCGATCCACCAGGAAGCGGCCCACCAGTTCTCCGGTGAGGTGCATCGCATCCGCCGCCGACCCGCCGTTGCCGCACACCAGCACGGGTTTACCCGCCCGCAAAGTGCCGGTCATCGCCGCCACGGCACGCGCCACCAGGTCTTCGGTCCAACTTAGCCTGGCCCGTTCCAGGGCTGCGATCGATTCGTCGAGATACTGCGCTAGGCTCATCGGCGGTCTTAAGCCATTACCGCTTTGGCGGTCTTCTCGCGAGCCATGTACTCGTCGTAGATCCAGGCGTACGTCTTTTCGAGTCCCGCGTGCAAGGAGATCGAAGGCTCCCAGCTCAATAGCTTCCTTATCAGCGTGTTTTCGCTGTTCCGTCCATTCACGCCTTTGGGCGCGCTCAGGTCGTAGCTGCGCTTCAGCTGGATGCCGGCTATGTCCTCCACCATGTCGACCAGTTGATTCACGCTGACCATCTCGGCTGAACCCAGATTGATGGGCTCCAGAATATCCGAGTCCATGATGCGATGCACCCCGTACGTGCAGTCATCGATGTACATGAAGCTGCGCGTTTGTTGGCCGCTGCCCCAGATGTTGATCTCGTGCTTGCCGGAGACTTTGGCCTGAATGACCTTGCGGCAGATAGCCGCCGGCGCCTTTTCACGGCCGCCGTCCCAAGTGCCGTGCGGGCCGTACACATTGTGAAAACGCGCAACCCGGGTACGCAGGCCGAAATCCTCGCGGAAATGGCGGCACATGTGCTCGCTGAAAAGCTTCTCCCAGCCGTAGCCGTCTTCGGGCTGCGCGGGGTAGGCGTCTTCCTCTTTCAGGCCGGGGTTGTTGGTGTCCAGTTGCTTGTCGGCATTGTAAACGCACGCCGACGAGGCGTAGAAGAATCGCGGAACACCGAATTTGTGGGCCGCCTGCAACATGTGAGTATTGATGAGAACTGAAAGCATGCAGAGCGCTTTGTTGTTCTCAATGAACCCCATACCCCCCATATTGGCGGCAAAGTTAAAGATCTGGAAAGCGCCCTTGGCGGCGCGCTCGCAGTTTGCCAGCTCGTTCAGATCGAGTGAAAGATTCTCGACATCGTCGAAAACCTGGTACCACTCCTCGAACGGTTTAATGTCAATCGCACGAAGCTTGGTATAGCCCTGCCGGCGCAGGTCCCGGATGATGGCGCCCCCGATAAATCCACCGGCGCCGGTAACTACTACGAGTTCATTTTTCATTTGAAAGCTACGTTGCCCGCAGCCCCCGCAGGTACGATTTGCGGGCTTTCCATGGGGCCCGAACCCACTCTAACAAAAAGCGGAATGGCTTGGCAGGGTTGTACCAGAGGCCCAAAGGCAAACTAAGGCTATATTTCCAGAGTGACGGGCGCAGCGGCTCGAAGAACTGATCGCGCCCATCCATGCGGAAGGCGGCATAGCCGAAAATCCAGGAAAACGGCACATACCCGTAGTGCCTGCGCAGCAAGTCCATGGAGGAGCGGAAGATCTGTCCCCGCGCGCCGATCGTCTGCGCCCCCGCGTGCATGCGTGTGTTGGCTAGGTGCTCCGGCAAATAAGCGAATCGCTGTCCCTGAAGCGCCATGCGGATCCACAGGTCGTAATCGAAGGATGCCTTCAACGTAGGGTCGATGGGGCAGCGCCGATACGCGCCCGCTCGAAGAAACGCCGCAGGCTGGCAAATGAAGCAATCGTATTCCAGCACGCGCGCATCGAACGGCACGGTCGGATATAGCCGGATGGGCTTTCCTTCCTCGTCGATCCACCAGCCGTCGCCATAAACCACGTCGATTTCCGGGTGCGCCGCCAGGTAGTGGACAGCCCGCCTGATGGCGCCCGGTTGATACGTATCGTCCGCGTTCAACCACGTCACAATTTCGCCTCGAGCCTGCGCCAGTCCCTTGAAAACGGCGTCGGCGGGACAGTTATCGGGCCCGCTCGTGTAGCTCAATCGATCTTTGTATTGCTCCAGAAGTTCGAGCGAGCCATCAGTGGAGCCTCCATCCACCACGATGAGTTCGAGCGACGGATAGTCCTGACTGAGGATGCTCTCAATCGTCGCGGGCAGGAACTGCTTCATGTTGTAGGAGGGAGTCACAACGGTGACTAACGGGTCGCCGGGCACTTCGCTCCCACTATACCAATCGCGCTGTGGCGGCTGTCTACGCCTTATTTCTTCGTGGCGTACGGTCCCACTTCCGGCTTGCCTTGCGTGTCCTTCAGCGGCCCGAGTTCAGCGGCAACGCCGCGCGCGATGGCGGCCGTTTCACTGCCATTCTGGAAGCACGTGAAATCCGGCCGGTCGCGCCATGCGAACGGACCGCAGAGCCGTTTTCCCGCGCCCAGCGCCGCATCATGCACGATGTTGATCAGGCGTTCGTAGTCGGGCGTGCCTTGCTTATAGCCCGAGAAGTTGCCCAGGTCGCCGCTGGCCGCAAAAATCCCCGTCACGCCCGGAAGCGCTGCGATTTCCCGCGCCGCCGCCGCGCCATCGAGCGTCTCGATCATCTCGATCAGCACGATATTTTGATTGATCGTGTTGCGATATCCGCCCGGCACGCTGCCCCACATTTCGGGATCGAAAGCCTGGCCGCCGCCTTGGCTGCGTTTGCCCAAGGGAGGAAACATGGTCCAGTCCCTTGCCGCTTTTCCCTCTTCCACCGAACGCACCGTGGGAATCACGATCACCAGCGCGCCCAGATCCATGGCGTGCTGGATCTCTCGTTCATCGGTGTAGGCCACGCGCACACCCGGCACGGCTTTGGCGTGCGGACATGCCTTCCACATACGGCCCACCGCCCCCCAGTCGCGCGAATCGTGTTGCATCTCGGTCCAGATGAAGTCATACCCGGCGTTGGCCATCGCGCAGTACGTTTCCGGACTGTCGGTGCTGAACACCGTGCCGCCCGTCACCTTCTCGCCCCGCATCATCTTGAGCATCACGGGATTCCAGATTTGGGAATTCGGCGGCGCATCGTACGCCGGCCCGTATTTCCATTTGGACGGATCGAGAGTTCCCTGGTTGGCCGCACCGGCGGGCGCTTTCGAGATCGCTCCCGAATCCTTGCCCGCGGGCGCGGCCAGCGGGAACTGCAGTTTGCCCGCATCCGGGTTGTTCGCATAGGGATCCGCCGTGGCCGGGGGAGCTTGCTGCCCCTGTGCCTGGAAAATGACTAATCCGAGCGCCGCTGTCAGCGCCACCACTCGAAATCGACGATTCATCTCGCCCTCCTTCTTAGCGCGGTCTCGAAATATCCTATCAAGCCCAGCCGCCCCGTGTGGTTGTGTTGTGTGCGGCGGGCTTCACCCTGCTGCGGACTCTAGTCCGCCATCCGAACCCGCGGGCTAAAGCCCCGCGCACGCTAAAGCCCGCCCCACAAGAACCTTTTCACGCGGTCTGCCTACTCGCTCCGGACTCCTCACGGTTTCCGCAAGGTCAGCTTCTGCAACCCGCGGTTGGTCTGGGCGACGTAGAGATTACCCTTCGAATCAGTTTCCATCTGGTGGCCGCCGCCAATCACCCCGCCGCCCTGAATCGTCGTCACAATTTCCATCGTCTTGCGGTTAACCACGACGATGTCGGCGCCGCCACCCACATACAGGAATTGCTGACCGGCATCGCGCGAGAGCGCCAGATCGCGCGCGAAGGGGGCCGAACCCCTCACCAGTTGTTTAAGAAATTTTCCCTCCAACGTGAACGTCTGAACGCGCCGGTTTTCGCGGTCCGCGACGTACACAACTCCATCGTTCGAAACGCGGATAGCGTGCACAATGCTGAACTGATCGGGCCCATCGCCGGGCGGCACGCTGTCCAAGCTAGGCGGCGGGCATTGGTCCTTATCCAGGGGCTTGTTACCGAACGCGCCCCACATCCGCTTGAACTTCCCCGTCTCCGCATCCAGCACGATGACGCGGTGATTGCCGTAACCGTCAGCCACGAACACCTCGTTCGTCCTGGCATACACAACCGCGTCCGCGGGTTGGTGGAAATTCTTCGTGTCGGCGTTGCCCTTACTCTGCGAACTGGCGCCGAACTGCCGCACGAACTTGCCGTCTTGGGTGAACTTCAGTAACTGATCGTCTGCCACGGGTTTGAGGCCCGGAAGCGCGCGCCCCGGACAGTTATTCCCGCCGATCCAAACGAATCCTTTGTAGTCGATGTGGATACCGTGTTCGCGCTCCGGCCACTCATAGCCGCTGGCAGCGCCGCCCCAGGCTTTGAGGAAATTGCCCGCCTGATCGAAAACCATCACCGGCGGCGCGGCCATCGCGCTCTGTTCGGCAGGCAAGGTCCGCGGCCGGTGCAGCACCCATATATGGTCCTGGGCGTCCACGGCGACGCTCGACGCGTCGCCCAACTTCCATTTGGCCGGCACCTTCGGCCACGATGGGTCCACTTCGACACCGGCACGGTGGCAGCGGCGCCCGCTCCCAGCATGGCTGCAGCCAGAACGGCACTCCGCAAAACTCTGTGCATCATGCTCTGAGATTCTACGCCATTCGAAGCACGATTTCCGGCGCCCTTACCACAGTGGTATGCAGCATGCTATGGTGAAAAAGATAATAAGGTGTTGTTATCTTGATAAGGAGATTTTCCTCATGATAAAGTGTCTTGCCTCCGCTGGCGCGATATTCGCCCTGGCCGCCGGGGTATTCGCCAGCGCTGCGGTGGCGGCTGACCGTCCGGTCAAAAAAGCTGTCGATTTCAACCCCATGCTGATGGGCAGCACGACGTCTCTCGGGAAGACCGGCGTCGTAGTTAAGATCCAGAATGCCGCCATTGCTAAAGACGGCACAATCACCGTCCGTGCCACTATCGTGGACTCCGACGGGATACCCCTTGACAGATTGGGCGTGGCCACGAAGGGCCCGGTCTCCATGAGTTTTATCGCCGCCTATATTCCGGCCGGTCAGACTCAATACGTGTCCTATACGACCTCGGTCGCCAAGGCCACGTTGAACAGCAACCCCTCACAGACGCAGGCGGCCAACGATTCCGGCGGAGTTTTCGCTGCCAACGCCGTGGGTGACTACACCTATACGTTCAAGACCAAAGCGCCAACCACCTTCGACGCCACCGCGACTCACGCCATCGGCGTGTCCGCGCAGCGTGATCTGTCGGAATTTGGCACATTCGACGAATGGAGCGAGACCTCCAACGACGTTTTCACGTTCGTACCGAACGGCTCAGTTGCTGCGGTAACGCGCTCCGTGGTGACCACCGACGCTTGCAACCAGTGCCACGACCCGCTGATCGGCCATGGCGGATCCCGCCTGAAAGTGGAACTCTGCATCCTGTGCCACACACCGCAGACGGTCAATCCGGATACCCAACTCACCGAGGACATGAAGGTCTTGATCCACAAGATCCACATGGGGTCGAGCCTGCCCAGCGTGAAAGCCGGGACCCCGTACCGCATTTGGCATCGTGGCCAATGGTCGGACTTTTCGACTGTGGTTTTCCCGCAGGATGTTCGGAACTGTACTACCTGCCATGCCCCAGGGGCCACCCAGGCCGCCAACTATAAAACCAAGCCGACCGCCGCAGTGTGCGGTTCCTGCCATGACGATGTGAACTTCGCCACCGGCGTGAACCATGTCGGCGGGCCGCAAATCGATGACAACCTTTGCCAGAACTGCCATACCTCGCAGGCCAACATGGATTTCGATGCCTCGATCCCCGGGGCGCACCTCATCCCCGCGAACTCCGCTTCGCTCCCCGGTCTGGTCACGAAGGTTCTGAAGGTGGATGGAGCCGTACCGGGATCCGCTCCCACGGTGACATTCAGCGTGGCGGACAAGTCCGGCAATCCGGTCGACATCAGCAAAATCACTTCGATCCGCGTGGTACTGGGAGGACCGAACACTGACTACGCTACGGGAGCCGGCGGAATCCGCGTCTCCGAAAATCCGAGCAAGACTGCCGGAACCAATGGCGTGTACGCCTATACGATGACCAATAAGATCCCGGCCGCTGCTGCGGGCTCCTTTACGGTTTCCATCGAAGCCAGCAATACGGTGACATTGCTTCCCGGCACGACGAAGCAGACCACGGCCACCGACGCGGCAAAACCCGTAGAGTTCTACTTCAGCGTCGACAAAAGCGCGGTTGCCGCGCGGCGACAAGTGGTTTCCACGGATCAATGCGCCACTTGCCACATAAATTTGGGCTTCGTCCATGGTGGTACGCGTAGCAACACCCAGGAGTGCACCATCTGCCACAATCCGACGTTGACCGACGGCACTTCGAACCAGAGCGTCAACATGGCCTGGCAAATCCATAGCATTCACCGCGGCGATGCCTTGGCCAACCCGTACGTGCTGGGGACGACCAATTACCAGGCCGTCCGTTTCCCGGGCGACCTGCGCAATTGCGCCACCTGCCATATGCCAGGCACTTATCTGGTGGAAAACGTCGGGGCCCAAGCCATGGTTGCGAGTCCAGGGGGCTTCACACCGACTACAGCACCGATCGCGGCTGCGTGCCAAGGCTGCCACGACGACAAGGCGACGGCTTCACACGCGCTGGCTAACACAACGGTGATTGGTGAGAGTTGCGCAGCTTGCCATAGCGCGGGCGAGGAATTCTCCGTGGATCGGGTCCATCAAAGGATCTTCTAGACTCGAACGGCGCCCGGCGAATCGAGAAACACGCGATTGTAGGCACGATGGATTCCCGTCGACAATCGCGTGTTCCTATTTCGTTTGGCCCTTCCCCGGCGCCCGATCAGGGCGTTCGAACAATTCAATGTTCATGCCATTCGGATCTTCCACGAAGATGTTGTGGGTGCCGTTCCCGAAGTCCACAATCTGACCGTTGGCCGAAATCAGATTGGTCCCCGCGGCCTTCATCTGCGCCACGATGCCATTCAGGTTGATCACCTGGACCGCCATCGCTGGCGCACCGGGGTCGCGGACTCGCAAGTGGAACTTGGTGCGCGGCACACCGCGGAACTCGGTGAACTCGACGTAGGCCGGAGGGCCCGGCAGGATGCCCGTCAGTTTTCGAAATTCGGTTCCTTCCTTTGCGCCCACCAGCTTCAGCATCGCCGGATCTTTCGAGAACGCCGAAGGGCCGGTGAGTTCCAGGCCCATCATGCCGTTATAGAACTTGGCAGTAGCTTCGGCGCTCTCCATGGTGTAGGCGAGGGAGACGCGATGCACATTTCCTTCCGGCGCACCGGGCGCCGGCGCTTCCTGCAAGACCTGAACGAAAAAGCCATCTGGATCGCGCATCAGAATCGAGCGCGCCTTGCCTTTAGCCGTGGTGATCTCGACCGGCGCGCCCCCCGTAGTGACGATGGGCGCATTCGCCTTCTTCGCATTGGCCACGGCGGCATCGAGGTCGCGGACGTAGAGCACGATACTGCCGGCGCCGGGGTCGGTGTATGCGGCCCGCGCGGGCTTGCGTTCGACACCCTTGAAATGGGTGAGCTCGAATCGCATCGCACCGGGAAGCGGCATCATGCAAAGCCGCAGCGTAACCCCAGGAGCGTTGGTGAGTTGCGGCACGGCCGGATTGGGAAATTCGTTAGGCGTACCATTGAGGCCGAAGACGTCGCGGTAAAAAGCGAGCGTCGTATCCAGATCGTCCACGGCGTGGATGGCGTGCGAAAGGCTCCGGAGATGGGGTTTGCTTTCATCCGGGGACTCAGTTTGCGCCAAGGCGACGAAGGCCACTGCCGCGGCCGCCGGAATGATCGAAAAGCCAAGCGCGATCCTCATAGAATCCCTCCAAGGCGCGGAGCGACCTGACCGGTCCTTTGCGCTAGTTTAGAGAGTATCACGCGATGCGTGGCGGAGGACTGCCCTTTACAGGCCGCCGATTCCCGGGCCAACCTGAGGCTGTCACTCGCTCCATCCAGCCTTCCTAAGCCCTTCCATGATGTGATTGAGATCAGGAAGGGATGCGTTCCATTTCCGCAATTCGAGGTGCGCTGAAAAGTTCGGCTTGATCTCAAGGATCCTCGACAATGCGTTGCCGGCATCCGGGCGGCCCAATTGACCTTTGGCCGCCGCATCCATCAAGTGAGTCCAGTAGAAGTGCGGTAATCCGATTCTCTCCACCGCCGCAATCGTGCCCTCGTACGCTTTTCGGTTGTAGTCGCGTCGGGCAAAGCTGAAATAGTACCAACCTGGATGCAGCGGATGGAGTTCCTGCGCGCGCCGTGAAAGTTCCACGCCCCGTTCGAATTCGCCCATGAACGCCAGATAGTGGCCGATGTCGGCGAGAGTCTCGGGATCATTGGGGTTCAGGCTGAGGGCCAACTGCGACTCTGCCTCGAACTTCTCATTCTCGCCGAGGAAAAAATGTACGATCGCCAGCCAGCATCGCGCGTAGGCGTTCCGCGGGTCAAGCTGTGTGGCGCGCAGCGCATGCGTCAACGCGCGGCCAATCGGGTTCGGGCGCGGGTTCATCTCAAAACGATGCTCGGCCAAATAGACATTCGCCAGCAGCGCATGAGCGTCAGAGGAAAGCGGATCGAGTGCCACAGCCTTTTCGAGGAGATCCCGCGCTTCGGCGTGCATCTCGGCGCTCAAAGCCGAAGTATACCGGCGCGCCCGTAACACGCAGTCATAGGAATCGAGTTCCAGCGGGCCCTTGGTCATCGCCCGCTGGAGCGACACGTCCTGCAGTTTAACGCCGAGCGTGGCCGCTATTCTACGCGTTACTTCGTCTTGCAATTCGAATATGTCGCCGATCTCGCGGTCGTAGCGATCCCCCCACAGTTGCACGCAGGTGACGCCATCGATGAGCTGGACGGAAATGCGTACCCGACTGGCCGTACGCCGCACGCTTCCCTGAACAACGTAGCCGGCGTTCATCTGCCGACAGAATTCCGGCACATTGATCGGATGTCCTCTGAATTGCAATGTCGACGCGGCAGCGATCACCCGCAGATCCCGGAACCGGGACAAGTTAGTGATAATATCCTCCGTCAGCCCGTCGGCAAAGTAGTCGTCTCCCTCCGCGCTCTGGTTTGCGAAGGGAAATACCGCCAGCACGGGAAGCAACGGCGTTTTAGTGGTGGGAACTTCGGAGCCGGCAGGGTTGCCTGCGGCTGGCTCATCCACTACCGTAACCTGAGTTGCAAATTCGAATCCCCTGCCCCTCACGGTACGGATATAGTTCTGGTTGTCTCCACTGTCTCCGAGGAGCCGCCGCGCCGATTTGATGCAGCCATCGATGGTGGCCTCGGATACCACGCGGCCATGCCAGACCCCCTCGACCATTTCATCGCGGCTGACCACCCGGCCTGTGTGGCGGCAAAGGAACAAAATCAGATCAAAAGTCAGTGGCTCGGCGTGCAGCACGATGCCGTTTAGCCGAAGCTCATATCGTTCCGTTTCGAGTTCAAAATCACCGAAGCGATAACGCATTCCGATCTCGCGCACCGTATTATTCATAGCAGACCAAAGAGCCAGGCGACATCGCCGTTCCGGGGCCGCTCCCCCGGCAATCCCCAGACGATCCCCAACATTCGCCCAAGTACCGAATCGCCCGAAGAGCGAACCTTGGAACATGACCCCAACGCAAAAAGAAAAGCTGCTCCGAATCGCCCTGGCGACCTTCGGCCTCATCTTCTGTCTGATCTACCCGGTAGGCATGATATGGCCCTCCGGCTGGGTGTGGCATGGAGGGCACGGTCAATATTATCTACAGATGATCTGCGGAGTCTACGCCGTGCTGGGCATCTTTCTCATCGCCGCTGCGCGGGAGCCTTCCAAACACAGCAGTCTGATCTCGTTCACGATCTGGTCGAGCGTGGTACATGCCGCCATTATGGCTGCGCAGGCACTCTCAGACGGACACGAACTCGGGCATCTCACTGGCGACGTTCCCGCGCTCCTTCTGGTAGCAGCCGTGCTTTGGTTCCTGACGCCGTCGCCGAGCGAGCAGCGCGGGATTGCTGAGCAGTCACGAGCAGTATTCAACCGCAATTAGTCGGGCTGGCCAATCCGCCGCGATCGAATTCGCTCCACGTCCACGGACTGGGGTCGGCAACCAACAAGGGCAATCGACTTATTGGCGCGAAACGCTCGACCGGCTTGAAAGCCCCCACAGTGGAGGTCGGGCCCCCGGCTTGCCCGCCCTTCAAGGAGGCGTCCTCCGCCGTGACAAGCCGCGCCCAACCAGCGTATGATGGGCGAACACAGGAGCCCACATCGTGAGACTGTCCCGGTGCCCGATCATGGTCCCAGCCCTGATCGCCGTATCCTTGCTATCGATTCCCTCGACCGCCCAGCAGCGCTATCTTTCGTCAGACGTTGAAAACGGCTCCCGCCTGTATCGCAACAACTGCTTCGTCTGCCACGGACCGGAAGGCGCTTCCATCCCCGGAGTCGATTTCCGCCGCGGCCAGTTCAAGCGTGTCTCCTCGGATGAAGACCTGTTACGCGTCATCGCCGGCGGCGTTCCGGGAACCGCCATGCCTCCCACGAATGTCACCGACTCCCAGCGCCTGGCGCTGGTCGCCTATATCCGCTCCCTGCACGACTCCGCAGCCAGTAGCGTTGGAACCGGTGATGCCGCTCGCGGCCGTACTCTTCTGGAGGGCAAAGGCGGCTGTCTCACCTGCCATCGCATCAACGGCAGGGGCTCGCGAACAGGCCCTGATTTGAGTGAGGTTGGCGGCATCCGAGCCGCCGCCTACCTGGAGCGTTCGATTCTTGCTCCCAACGAATCGGTCTTGCCCGAGCATCGATATGTGAAGGTAGTCACACGGCAGGGAGTCACCATTACGGGCCGCCGGCTCAATGAGGATACCCACACCCTGCAAGTGATTGACGGTGACGAACGCCTGCACTCTTTTTCCAAGTCGGACCTCCGCGAGTATACGCTTCTCACGACATCATCCATGCCTTCTTATGAAGGTAAATTCAATTCGCACGAGCTTGCGGACGTTGTCACCTACTTGCTCTCTTTGAAAGGCGACCCCCAATGATTCGACGCCTCTTCGTTTTAATCTCCATCATGGCCGCCACTCTGCCTGCCCAAGTGACTTTGGATCGGCTGCTCCACCCCGAGCGCGAGCCTCAGAACTGGCTCACTTACTCCGGGAATTACAACGCCCAACGCTATAGTCCGCTCGATCAAATCAGCCGCGACAACGCCAAGAACCTGGAGCAGCAGTGGGTTTTCCAGGCGCGATCACTTGAGAAATTCGAAGCCACGCCGCTGGTGGTCGATGGCATCATGTACCTCACCGAGCCGCCCAATAATGTGGTCGCGCTGGATGCCAAGACGGGCGCGATTTTCTGGGTGTACGAATACCGACCGTCGGCCGACGCGCGGCCGTGCTGTGGAGCCGTAAACCGCGGTTTAGCCATCCTGGGCGACACCCTGTTCATGGGCACCATCGACGCGCGCCTGATCGCCATCGACGCCAAGGCCGGCCGCCCCGTCTGGAACATCCAGGTGGGCGATCCCAAGCTCGGCTATTCGTTGACCCATGCTCCTCTAATCGTCAAGAACAAGGTGATCGTGGGCGTCGCCGGCGCTGAATACGGGATCCGTGGATTCATCGCGGCCTACGACGTGGCAACTGGTAAGGAGGCCTGGCGATTCAATACCATTCCCGGTCCTGGAGAACCGGGGCACGAAACCTGGACGGCAGACACCTGGCAACACGGCGGCGGCTCCGCCTGGATCACGGGTTCCTACGATCCGGCCCTGAACATGGTCTACTGGGGCGTCGGCAATCCCGGCGCCGACTGGAATGGAGACAACCGCGCGGGCGACAATCTCTACAGCGATTGCGCCATTGCGCTGGACGCCGACACCGGCAAACTCAAATGGTATTTCCAGTTCACGCCGCACGACGAATACGACTACGACGCGGTGCAGATCCCAGTTCTGGTGGATGCCAATTGGAAGGGCAGCCCGCGAAAGATGATGATGTGGGCCAACCGCAATGGGTTCTTCTACGTTCTAGACCGCACCAACGGCAAATTCCTTTACGGCATGCCCTTCACCAAGCAAACCTGGGCCAAGGGCTTGGACGAAAACGGGCGGCCCATTCCGGCGGCCAACATGAAGCCCACGCCCGAGGGAACTCTCGTCTACCCCGGCGTACAGGGTGGGACCAATTGGTATTCCCCCTCGTATAGCCCGCGCACCGGGCTCTTCTACATCTCCACTTGGGAGGACTACTACATGAACCTGGCGAAGATGCCGGCCGAGTACACTCCCGGGCAGCGTTACACCGGCGGAGCGCCGCGCTCGCCAGTGCCGACACTACAGCGTGGACCAATCAATACCTGGACGACGGAGAACGCCTCCGGTATGGTGCTGGCCGTGGATCCCAATAATGGCGAAAAGAAGTGGCAGTTCAAGATGACCGACGTCACCGGCAGCGGCATCCTCAGCACTGCATCCGACGTGGTTTTCAGCGGCGGCCGCGAAGGCTACTTCTACGCCCTGGACGCGCGCACCGGCGCCATGCTTTGGAAAGCGCAGCTCGGCGGCCAGGTAGCTTCGGGCCCCATCACCTACCGCGTTGACGGTAAGCAATATGTGGCTGTGGCCGCAGGTCATGCCCTGTTCGTCTTCGCTTTGCGGCAGTAAGGCCAAGGCCCTTCCGGGCTGCTGTGGCTTGAACCGTCGTTTGATTTCAGACGGAAACGATCAACCCGGAGCGAACTCATGGATCGGCGCCTGAAGGGTAACGGAGCGTAAATAACTTCCCAACACCCGACCGTTCGGGGCCCATCCGCATGACGTTTGCAAGCGAGCGGCTTAAGATTACTTTCTACCCGACGCCAGGTTCTGCCAGTTGGTGATGAGATTGATTGTGGGCGCGGCTGTTTCGGCGAGGATATTGACCAGGAACCGGCCGTTCGGTGCTGGGCTATAGAGGAACACGTTGCGCTGCGGGGTGGTCACCGCGGCGCTGATCTCGAAGAGCGGCTGCGGCACGCCGATATCCGGTGTGCCGTCCCTGCCCGGCCGCACGGTCGCCGCAAAGAGCTTTTGTGTTGTGATTTCCCTGCTACCCAAATAGTAAATCTCCTTTCCGTCCCGGCTCCAGCGCGGTTCCCGGCCTCCGCTGGGGGAAACCTTCGTCTGGCCGGGGCCGGAAGGAAATGGCCGGATGTACACCTCGTTGGTGCCCGACTGGTCGGATGTATACGCGACCCAACGGCCGTCCGGAGAAAACTGCGCCTGGCTCTCGAGCGCCTTCGTCCCAAGCCATTTGACCGGTCTGCCTGCGCCGGGCTTCAGAGGATCGGGTAAATACCAGATATCGGCGCCATCCTTCGGATCGATCTCGGTGTAGAGGAGAAACTTGCCGTCGCGCGACACGTCGGAGGGAGATTTGGCGTTGGTGTTTTTCAGCACTGCGACCGCCGAGCCGCCGCCGGACGCATCCATTATGTAAAGGTCGTCGCCCTGAGAAAAGACGATCGTTTTTCCATCCGGAGACCACACCGGCGCGGAGCCCGACTCGGCAGGCCGGGATTCCGCATCGCGGGCCAGGTTGTGCAGCCACAAGCCCCCGGACCCGCTCGGGTTGCTGCGGTCGATGGCAACGGTGGTTCCGTCCGGAGACAAGGCGACACCGCGCTGGTCGTGCGGTGACCCTGTTTTCGCGATTTCCTTCCCCGCGCGATCCAACCACGCCAACTGACTTTCCCGTGAGAGGTTGGCCACGTAGACCACAGTCCCGCTCCCGTCGGCGGCAGCGTCCAACATGGGTGCGTTGAGACTCCGCGATGCCTGTTCTCCAATGGGAAAGGGATCGCCCGCCAGTTCCAACTTTCGATCGTCGAAGGGCTGCGCCAGAAGCGTTTTCTCGCGGAGAAACAGAAGATGACTGTACCGGCTCCCAGGCAAAGCCGGCGTGTAAATGACGCCGGAATTATCGGCGAGAAGGCGGCGCTTCGACGCATCATTCGGTCCATCCAGCGATCCGAGCCAGATCCCGCGTTTCGACTCATCGAGGCTCTCCAACACGTACAGGAAATGCCTGCTATCCCGGAGAAAGGCCGGAAAAGCATAGCGCGCCCCCGGTTCGGACCTCATAACCACCGTACAGGGGCCGCCCGATCCTTTGACCTGCATGATCTCCCCGGCATCGCTGTTGAAAACAATCGTCCCGTCGCCGCTCCAGGACCCTCCGTTCCTGCCCCCGTTTGCGTCGCAAAGCGATTGTGCAGGGCCTCCGCTGACCGCGATGATCTTCAATCTTCGTTCGCCGCTGTCGAAAAAACCGATGGATTTGCCGTCCGGCGACCAGAAAGGTGCTCTTGGGCGTCCTGTATTAGAGAGAGGCCGCCATTGCGGTGAATCGAGAGCGCGGAGGTAGATACTTCTGGAGTCGCTGGCAGCCAGCATTCGTCCATCCGGAGAAAGCGCCAGAAATCCCGGGAGGGCACTCCCGGGACCGGGGATTGTCGCGAGAGCGGTTGGCTGGCCGGGCGAGGGCGGCGCTTCACGGAAGTGAACGAACGCGAGCCCGGCTGCGATCAGCGTGGCCACCGCCGTCGCGGCGATCCACAAGGCAGGCCGGGGGTTCCCTTGCAGAGCAACTTCGGATGTCGCCTCCGACTCTCCCAGATACGCTTCCCAGTCGCCGATATCGCGGAGGCGCTTTTTCGGGTCCTTTTGCAGGCACTTCGCGATCAGGCGTCGGAGCTTCGCCGGGACGGCGGTGAGGTCGGGCTCTTCTTTGAGGACTCCGGCGAGGATGTCGCTGATGGTTTCGCCCTCGAAGAGCCGCTTGCCTGTGATCAGTTCGTGCAGCACTACGCCGAAGGCCCAGATGTCCGCGCGCTTGTCCACTGTCTTGCCGCGTGCCTGCTCCGGAGCCATGTAGGCTGCGGTGCCGAGAATCGTGCCCGCGATGGTGGGCGAGGCTACCGCGGTGCGGGTTTCCGAAGAGTCCGTGGTCTCGGCGGAGCCCATCATGGCCAGACCGAAATCGAGGACCTTCACGACGCCCGCCTCGGTGATGCGGATATTGGCGGGTTTGAGATCGCGGTGGACGATCCCCTTTTCGTGCGCGGCTTCGAGGGCATCGGCGATCTGGCGGGCGATTTTCAGGGCCTCGCCGACAGGGAGCGGTCCCTGAAGGTTGCCGCCTTCGACGAGTTCCATGACGAGGTAGTCCGGACCGACATCGTAGAGGTGGCAAATGTTGGGATGGTTGAGAGCGGCGACGGCGCGGGCTTCGCGTTCGAAGCGTTCGTTGAACTGCTGCCGTGAGGTCTTGATGGCAACGTCGCGGCCGAGGCGCGGGTCGCGGGCGCGGTAAACCTCGCCCATGCCGCCTTCACCAAGGGGAGATACGATTTCGTAGGGGCCGAGTTTATCGCCAACAGAGAGTGGCATTTGTGAGGTTCAGTTCAGTCTATTTGAACATGAGGACGGATTGCCCCTGAGTGACCGGCATTCCGGAAAGCATGGACGATACATCCCCTGAAACACGGCTTCCGGGTCCTCTCCAGGAACGTCTCGTCGAATAGGAAGCATCGCTTGGCCGCCACGGCCAACCGATGGTTCAAGGCACAGCTGCCGCCGCGTCGCGCGGCGCGCCGGCTGAAAGCCGGCCGCAGGCCGAAAGGCCTGCCCCCACGGCTCATTTCGCCGGCAGATGGGCTACATCCTTTTCGTTTTCCACGCAGACGTAATCGAGTAGTTCCGTATCCGGCACCAGAGGCTGCGTAAGCTTGATGGTCCAAGGTTTTGTGTACGCTTTGGGATCGTCCACCGTGATCTCGACTTCCATCTTCCCGAAGTTCACGCGTCGAAACCGTTCCGTGATTCTGGCGGCGTCGGTCAAGGGACTGCCGCCGGTGTCGAGCCACAACCCGTCGCGGAGTCCGGCGGTCGCCACCACCAATGTGTCCCCGTCCCAACGTCCCGACGAGTAACCATTCCATGAGGGATTCGGATCGACGGGCAGTGGCCGCCCATCGGTGAAGATCTGGCGGTAGCTGGCATTCAGCTCATTGAGGATCACGAGGAGTCCGGGAACCTGGACAATCTTGCGATAGCCCGCGAACGTATGCAGCCGGATCGGCCCGGTTGGAAGGCACTTGGTCTGCGGATCGTCGGGACGGTTGGCCGCCCGCGTCGCCTTAACGAGGGTGGCCGCCCACGGCTGGTAAGGCAGGCCGCCTTTCAACGACCAGCCTATGTCGACGAATTCCTGGCCCACGTCCAGATCGGCGCATCCTTCAGGAGGGCATCCCCGATTCCGCTCCCAGCCCCAAAGCCCGGAGAAGTCAGGCTTGCCGTCGATGCCGCGAGGCGCTGGAGCGGCCAGGTTCGGTTTCCCGTCGGCCGTGCGCGGCAGACCCGGCGTAGGGTAATTCAGCCACTGTGCCGCCAGCGGCAGACAAAGCCCGAACGCTGCCAGCGCCGCCGCGTTCTTACTCATGATCGTCCTTCCATGAAGGATACACCTTGGCGAGGCATGCTTTTTTAGGTTGCCCTCAAACGATACAATCTGTCACATCATGCGATGCAAATCTATTTTGACCACAGTGTTAGCCCTTAACGCGATTGCAGCATGGGCTCAAGTCCAGCCACCCCCTGCTCCCTGGCGCGGCGCCGGTCCCACGCCGTGCGTAGGCTCTGACGGAGGCGTCCTGCAATGTCCCCCAGCCGCGCGCGTAATCGCGATCCGTGCCGGCCGCCTGTTCGACAGCAAGACCGGCCAGATGTTGACGGGCCAGGTGGTGATTCTCTCCGGCGATCGAATCACCGAGGTCGGATCGCAGCACCAGGTGAAAATTCCTGCCGGAGCCTTCGTAATCGATCTCAGCCAGGCCACGGTGCTGCCCGGCTTGATCGACGCACACACCCACATGTTCAACAACCGCGGCCCCAAGGGAACCACGGAAAGCTCCATGCTGATTGCCGTACAGAACGTGCAGGCCGATCTGCGGGCCGGGTTTACGGCCGCGCGCGATATGAGCTCCCACGGCAACGGGTATGGTGACATCGCGATCCGCGACGCCATCAACCAGGGGCGCATCGACGGCCCCCGGTATCAAGTGTCGACGCGCGGCATTGTATGGGGCGCCGCCCCGCCGAACCCCGCGGCTCCGGACAACCCGTTGGCAAGCGCGGTGGTCCGGTCAGTGGAGGAAGCGCGCCCGGCGGTGGATGAGCAGATCGCACGCGGAGCGGATTGGATCAAACTGTTTCCCACGGGCGCTTATTCCTTCACCGCCACGGGCGAAGCGCAATACCAGCTCATGTATCCAATGCCCGTGCTGCAGGCTTTGATTGATGAGACGCATCGCCTCGGCAAGAAAGCGGGTTGCCACGTTTACGGAGGGCAAGGGCAAAAGAACGCTATCCTCGCCGGCTGCGACACCATCGAGCATGCCTTCGGCTTGGATCAGGAGCAGGCCAATCTGATGGTGCAGAAGGGGCTCTATTACGATCCGACTCTTACCCGATACATCGAACCGTACATGGATGACAACGACGCCAAAAACACGGGCGGCAAATATCGCATGATTCCGATTTTCGAGAAGGCCGTAACCATGGCCGCCGCCACCAAGGGGATGAAGATCATGGTGGGCAGCGGAGCGGATGGATCGACGTTCGCGCATGGAACCCAAGGGCTCGAATTCGAAGCGTTAGTGAAGCACGCGGAAATGAGTGCGGCCCGCGTGATTCAGGCCGGAACCATGGTGAATGCCGAGGTCCTGGGATGGCAGGACCGCATCGGATCCATCGAAAAGGGTAAATTCGCAGACCTCGTCGCGGTCTCGGGCGACCCGCTGGCGGACATCACCGAACTGCAGCGAGTCAAGTTCGTGATGAAGGGCGGGAAAATCATCCGCAACGACATGGCGCTCAGCGCCTCCAGGTAATCGAAATGCAGAGCCGCCGTATTTTTCTCGAAAATACCGGGAAGGGCCTGATCGTTGGGGCGATGCTGCATTCCAGGGACGCTCGGGCAGCCCCGCGCCGGCCCCAGCGCGTCGCCGTAATCGGCGCGGGCCATTACCACGCCACGCTGCCGCCGAACTATCTGCGCATTTTGCAGAACGAGAAGCTGGACATTGTCGGCATTCACGATCCCGACCGCGCAGTGGCCGAGGATCGCGCTAAGCGCTGCGGCAGCACCGCATACACTGACTATCGAGTCATGATCGACAAGACCAAGCCGGAGTTCGTGCTCTCTTTAAACCGTCACGTCGACATGCCCGGGCCGTTCCGTTTCCTGGTGGATACGGGAATCCCTTTTCTTGCCGAAAAGCCCTGGGGCATCGACGACAAGACCGTCAATGAGCTGGCCGACTACGCGGAAAAGAAGAAGGCCTGGGCCACTGCCCCCATGTCGTTTCGCTACAGTTGGTGGGCCCAGATCGCGCGCAAGATGGTGCAGAGCGGCGAGATGGGAACCATCTCCCACATGCTGGTTCGCTTCAATCAGCCCGGCATCCAGCGCTATATCGACGAAGGCAGTTCGTGGATGCTCAGTAAAGCGACAGCCGGCGGTGGGGCTCTGCTCAATCTCGGAATCCACGGCTTCGACTTGTGCCGCTACATCACGGGCGAGGAGCCCAGGGTGGTGTCTGCCGTCACCAGTCACTCGATCTGGAAGCGGGACATCGAGGACTACGCTTTTGTGACCTTGCGTACGCCCAGCGGCATGGTGTTCCTTAACGAAGCCAGCTACACCTTCCCCACTACGGGCTCCGACAGCGAGCGCAAAATCGCTGCGGCCAAGGTGCTGGTTCGGGCGACGAACACCGGCGACGGCGTCCAGATAATCGGGCCGGGCCGCGACGAGATCCTCAAGGCGCCGCCGGATTTCGTGGGGAGTTGGCCGGGCGTAGTAAAGGATTGCCTGGATCGGATCGGCCGCGGTGAGCCGCCGCCTGCGAGCGTGCGGGACTGTGCGCGCGCGGTTTCTCTGACGTTCGACGCCTATCACATGGCCAAAGAGTAACCGGCTACTTGTCGCTGACCGACAGCCGGTCTGGCCCGTAGGTGGGACCATGCACCGTGCGATGCGACACGAAAAGCCAGTGGCCATCGCGCTTCTCGTAGACCCGCTCGAACCACACCGAGAACCAGGATGGATCGGTTTTGCCGATTCGGTTCTGCGCGATATAGCGCCCGTAGGTGATCGCGATATCGCCATGCAGTTCCACCTGGACGGAGTCGAGATCGCGGACATTGTATTGTCGGTCTTGGACCCTCTTCAGAAAGGCCTTCCGATCGTCGATCAGTAGCGGCTTGTCACCATGGGTCCAGCCGTCTCCGTGCGTAAAGCTGAGGTCCGGCGCGCTCACGCGATCCACGTACGCGACGTCACCGCGCACCACCGCTGCTTCCATCGCTCGCTCGAACGCCAGGACTTCGGCTGCTTCAGCGGATACCGCGGTCGACACCGTCGCCGATGCCACCTTGGATGCGACGGCGGGCGATTTGGGCTGTTGGCCGAACGCTGAGAAGGCCAGCGCGGCCATTAGAATAGTGCGTAGGTAGCTTGGGCAGTACATGGCGGGATTCTATCACAGCGGAGATTCCAGGCACGAACGTGGTAGTATCGACCTTCAGACGCAATGTGGAACGGGGATTACGGCTTCCTTTTGAGCAATCTGATTCAAAAGGATTTCAAGGTTCGCTATCGCAACATGTCGTTAGGCGTGCTGTGGTCGCTGCTGAATCCGCTCGTCACCATGGGAGCGCTCACGTTCATTTTCACCAGAATCTTTCCGACCGCGCAGAAGAACTATCCGGTTTTTGTGCTGTGCGGGCTGGTGCCGTTCAATTTCTTTTCTTTGGCCTGGAGCACCTCGACCAGTTCTCTTGTGGACAATAGCGCCATCATCCGGCGAGTGCCCATTCCCCGCGAATTGGTGCCCGTCGCCACGGTCTTTGGAAACTGCGTCCATCTGCTGATCCAGATCGGTCTATTGCTGACGTTTGCTCTCGGCTCCGGCATGGGTGTGAACCGCTATTGGGTCTGGCTGCCGCTGGTATGGGGACTGGAGATCATTTTTGTAACTGGCCTGGGCTTGATTTCATCGGCCATGAACGTTTATGTGCGAGACACGCGGTATGTGGTCGATTCGTGTAACACGCTGCTGTTCTGGCTGGTTCCGATCTTCTATTCCTATAGCTCTGTCCCCCAAAGATACAGCGAGGTTTATCAATTCAACCCCGTGGCCGCCCTGGTTCAAGCACTGCGTAACATTCTTTTGGAAGCGAGTTCGCCACCTGCCACGTTGCTGGTGAAACTGGCAGGTGTTTCGCTGGTTACACTGGTCGTCGGAGTGGTAGTCTTCACCAGACTGAAGCCGAATTTCTACGACTACCTGTAAGTCATGCCGCTGATTGAATTCGATCGCGTCTCCAAATCGTTCACGCAGACCGGGGAAGCCAAACTGCTGCGGTCACATTTGCGCGATCTTTGGAAAAGCCGCCGCAAAGATGATTTTCACGCGCTGAAGAATGTCTCGTTCGCCGTGGATCACGGCGAGAGCATGGCCGTGGTGGGCCGCAACGGGGCCGGCAAGAGTACCCTTCTGAGCCTGGTGGCCGGCTTGTGCCCCCCTTCCGAGGGGCGCGTGACCGTGCGGGGGCGGGTGGCGGCGCTGCTCCAACTGGGATCCGGTTTTCACCCCGACCTGACGGGGTTGGAGAACATCCGCCTGAACGCTGCGCTGCTCGGGCTCAGCCGCCAGCGAACGACAGAAATACTGGAAAGCATCGTCGACTTTACAGAGATCGGCGCCTTTCTCAATGAGCCCATTCGTACCTTTTCGAGCGGTATGGTGCTGCGCCTGGGATTTGCCGTAGCTATCCACGTGGACCCCGACATCCTTATCATCGATGAGGTGCTGGCCGTGGGTGACCAGCAGTTTCAAAACAAGTGTTTGGACAAGGTAATGGAGCATAAGAAAGCGGGCAAGACTTTGTTGTTTGTGTCCCACGCCACGGAATTGATTCGGCAGTTTTGCGAAAGGGCTTTGTGGCTCGATCGCGGGGAAGTGATGTTGACGGGCCGCGCGGAAGATGTGCTGGACGCCTATTCCGAGTCGCCGGCACGCCGCACGGTAGGATGAAGCGAGGCGGGAACTTGTCCCGGATGTGGCCGGCTTTCCTTCAACTCGAATTCCGCCAACCCCCAATTGTCGTGATTGAAGATCATGGGACAATTCAATTGGCGCATTTGTGCCGCCCAGGTGACCAAATCCCGGTAGGAGACCCAGCTTAGTCCCTTCGCTGCAAGCCGCGCGTAGAGCTTGGCCTCTCCTTCCGGCGTCCATCCGGAGCCGACTCCATGCTCAATGTGATAGATCCGCATCGGCTCCCGCAAGACCTCCTCGGGCGCACCTCCGTAGTTGGCAGCGTAACAGAAGATCGAATCGATGTTCATCGAGTACATATCGAACTCGGGATAGCCGCGCAGGTCCAGCCAGCGCGCCCGGGCTGCCAGGGTGAAATCGCCGCAGGCATTGGTATGGAGGTAAGGAATCCGACTGGTTTTCTCGGCTTCCGGCGGGGGTTTGATCGGTTGCGCACACGGCACCTTCACGTTGGATCGAAAGGTCAGCCTGCGCGCGAGGTACCCGGCCCAGTTTCGAAACATTCCGGTGAAGCCGCCCCAGCCGACATAAAAAGCTGCTCTCCGGCTGAGGGATTTGGAGACGGGAAGAGTTATCGTCAACACGGGACCGCTCGCGGCCATGCGGTTGAGCAATTCTTGGAACCCGAGCCAGATGCGGACCAGGGCCTGGCATGCTCGGGCCGGCGCGGACGCCACCGCGGTGATGCGTGCGCGCCTGGCGCCAGTCCGATCTACGCGACAGGAAAACACGCGAAGGTTCAGAATCCTGGGATCGTGTGCGACCGCATCACCGCCGCCCATGACGTGTAGCCGAAGATCGCATTTGTCTGGCCCAAGAAGGGACGAAGGTATCCGTAACAAGCTGTGATACCTGACTTCCGTGCGAACTACGACTCGAGTGCCCTCGCAAACCTCAAGGACCAATGTTCGCCCGCCCATGGCGGGTCCAGGCTCCACTTCCAGCAGTAGGGTGGACGGTCCGGCCGGTAAACTCACTTCCAATTCAGCATCGTTGTCAACCCAGCGGAAGACTTTTCCATCCCAGTATTGCTCCACTGGAAACCAACCGTAACCGAACGAAATGCCCGAATCGGCAGCCGCGATATCCTTCTTGGCCAATGCGCGCCGCCCATCAGGGGTGAGGGGGAATGTGCCTTCGCGCGCATTCACACGCAACAGATGAGTGCAGCAATACGCCAGTTGCTCCTCGATGTCCGCTTCCAGCGGCACATCGCTCATGGCATCGTGGCGATCGATGCGATACATCCGTCCGGCATCTAATCGCTGTTCGGCCAGGAAGGCCATCAATTCGTCGGAGAACAGGATGTCGATGTTGGTGGCAAGGACGAAACGGCCGCGCGCCCGAAGGATGCCCACGTTTTTGGCAATCATCTGATACAGTGGCAGCGCTTCGGCATGCTGGTAACGGCGGTGCAGTTCCTCGGGAACCTCGATGAATCGGATGTCGCATGGGCCGAAATCCTGCGGCCAGCGCAAGACGTCCTGAAGCCCAGGGCGATCGGCCGGTGGATTCCACTCCACTAGGATCAGTTCCGAAGGAAGATTGTACTTGCGCGCCTGGGCGATCCAGCCGTTGACGAAAATCTGCACGCGTCCCAGCAGGTTGCCGCCATGATCATCATTGCGCGCGGTTACGACGACGGAAAGATATGGCTGGTCAGATTCCATGAATTTATCGTTCGACTGGCGGTAAGAGCGGCACCCCTGACCGAATCCCAATTGTATGATAGTGCTTCATGTATTCGTTGCAAGCAGGTCCAGAGTATGAGCGCGCGGCGCTGGGAACCGGTCGCGTTTCTCTGCTTCGCCTGCATCTCACTCCGAGGCCGCCCTCAGCGCGATGAAACCGTCTATAGCTGGTTTTCTGCGAGGCTCCAAAAACAAACGCCAGGAGCTGCGGGTCCCCGACTCGTTAATCCCGACAGCATTTCGCCAGCCAGCGGAAGCGCATCAGGTCCTATCCGCTTCGGCGCGAGAGGCATACGGACCAGAGGCAAAAATCGGCTCGAACGTTACCCTCTGCTTTTCGGGCGAAACTATAGCCGTACCCCACGAGACGATGTGGTACCGCCCCAAGGACCACGTGGTGTTGAAATCCATCGATGACCTGATTAGCCTTTTGCCATCGTATTCGCCGGAGGCGCTACGGAAGCACGTCGGTTACCTGGACCGCGAATTTATGGGTAGATATTTGCGGCAAACCGGTGTCCGCGTGGCACAGCTGATCGACAGGCTTGATGCCATCGGACTAAAGCCGGGGGCACGATTGCTCGAGATTGGACCGCTGTTTGGGTCCTTCGCGTTACCACTGGTCCGATTGGGATATCGCGTGACCGCGGTTGACCGATACCGGGCATTCGATGGCGGGCTGGATGGCTATGTTGACTTGATGCAGGCGGAGGGCGTCCAAATTATTTCGGTGACGCGGGAAACGGAAGGCGAGGCGATCGATCGCTTGCCCGAATTCGACTGCACGATTGCGATGGCGGTGATTGAGCACGTCCCGCACACGCCGCGACTCTTTCTGGAATCGATCCGCAAGAAGACCGTCCCCGGCGGAACGATAGCATTGGACACGCCCAACCTGACTCGATTTTGGAATCGCCGCAGGCTTTCGCAAGATGAGAGTATCTTCCAAGATCTCAGCCTTCAGTACGAATGCGAAATACCATACGAGGGTCACCACCGCGAATACACGGCCCGAGAAATGCGGTGGCTGCTGGAACGTATCGGCTGTGAGGAAGTGAGTATTGATCTGTTCGACTACAACATGCTTCAGTTCGAACGAATCGATGGACCTCATCTGGAATGCCTTTCCAGCCTCCTCGGCGACTTGGCCTTTGCGGATACGATTCTGGCCAGCGGCCGGCGGGTTTAAGGCATCGTGTCGTTCTCTTCTCGCAGAATGCCCAACAGAATGTAGCTGGGGTGGATCCAGAAGAGATCTCTCATCCGGCTGCGAACGGTATCCCAATCCTGGAGCAATGCCTGCACGACGCCTAACGAAGTAGGGCTCTGATGGAGTACTAACGGATCCGGACAGAAGTCGTGCCACATGCACAACCCGCCGGGGCGAAGGAGTTCCAAGGCCTTGGCTGTATCCGAACGGACGACGCTGGGGTGATGGCCACCATCGATCAAAACGGAGTCGAAAAAAACCGGGGGATAGTTGGAGATTTCCCAGTCGCGGCTGTCGCAATAGATCTGGCAAACGCGGTGTCCCAACCCCTTCTCCTGATAGAAACGGCCGATCGAAGCGCCATCATCTTCTTCATACGCTCGGGTTCCGTCGGCGCTCATCTCACCCTTGGGTAGGTTTAGCGTCCAAACTGTGGCGGAGCATTCCTCCAGACAATACAAAACGCCCGACCCTTGCCAGGTTCCGAACTCGAGATGTCGCCGAGGGCGAAAGTTCCTATAGAGGTAGCGGAAAATCGGGGAGTCGTCGATTTCCATTTTCCAGTCGGTTAATGGTTTTCGTCGCGAAGCTAGAGGGTAATCGAGCCGCTCGCTGAAACCCAGGCGGGACGCCAGATCGTCAACGGGCACCACATCCAGACTCTGTGCGAGAAGGGTCATTTTCGCCGGATGAGATCGAACCAGTTAAAGTCGTCCTGGTGCAGATTGAAGTGTAGCAATACGTCGAATTCCGCAGGCTCAAGGCGCATCCGTAGACGTTTCAGGTCATACCACTCCGCCCATGGCGTGCGCTCGCCATCAGTAATTTTGCCCCACTCGCTGAACGGCAAGGACCCCTCACGTACCCAGCGCTCGCGAGGATATGCAAGTTCAATCCATCGCCCGCCAACCGGCAGGCGCCGAAGCAGTGCCGCAGCCTCGCGCCGGGAGAAGGAGAATGGAGCGTGAAGCATCGAGCCTAGGCACCAGATCACGTCGAAGTCATGTGTTAAGGCGTCCAGCGAGGACAAATCCTCCAGGTAATGAAAACGGACGTTGGACACATGGGCGATGTGGCAGAGGCGTTCCACGATTACGAGATTGCCCCGTACAACATCCAAAAATGTGATTTGCGCGCCGGCGCGGGCAAAAGTGAGTCCATCCACGCCAAAGCCGGAGCCCACGTCCAGAACGCGCTTTCCGCGGAGGATATCGCGGTACAGGTCGTGATACCAGCCCCGGACGGAGTAACCTTCACCCGTAGTGGTTTCCTCGGCGACACGGCTCCAAAGCGCCCAAAGTTCCTCGTCGGACATCCGAGCCATGTCGGCTGTTGAGAGGCGCATTGTCCGAGTTGTCGGCACCTCGCTCCACTTACGTCGGAGGGCCTCGAGGAAGCTATCGTCTGAATTCTCGGCTCCGGCGCTGGCAGCGGCAGCCGCGAGTTTCGTCATGTCGATCGTCGAGGCGTTAAAATCCGTGACTTCGGTCAGGCGACTCGTCGGTTGTGGGGGCTCCGGTCCGGCTTGAAAAGTCTGGATAGCTCTCAACTCGCAGCGAGAAGCCTTTCCAGATGGGGCGGTATTTCGAAGAATGAGCCACCCGGAACGCGGAGCAGGATCGACGAGAATCGTAAACGTCGCGTCACCGTGCGCTGGGGACTTCTCGTCGGTTGTGCTCAGAATCTTTTTCATGTCATCGGCAACAAAGGCGAGGCCGACCTGCCCTGTTTGGACGGCGCCTTCCACCCGGATGAGGAGCCGTGCATCACTAGGCCAATTTCGGAGCGCTTTGGGCTGAAGGCGAAAGGCTGCGGCGTACCACCATTGGTGCTCGTCAGTCGTAATCGTTATCGGGCTGGAACCGGTTACCTGCGCCTGGTTTTGTGGTACCGCTTTCGTTAGATCAAATACGCCCTGGACGGCTTCCAATACAGGTTGATCGGCGCTCCGAGGAACCTTTCCGGTTTTCGCTCTACTGAATAAGGGCATGGGGATCTCTCTAATCGCCCGTTAGCTCAGCGCGATCTTGCCCAGAAGGACGACTTCGGGCGCGCATAGCGCGGGAACCTGTAAGGGCCGGGTCTTTCGTTGAGGGTGAAGTAGAACCAATGAGCTTGGGTGCTGAACAATTCACCCAACAAACGCGCCATTTCGGCATGCTGGAAGGAATCCAGCTGATTATGAAAACTATGGTCGGCGGAATCTAAGGTTAGGTGATTCCGCGTAGTAAAGTCCAGCACTGCGATCGATTGCTCTACTGCCGAATCAATGTTCCCGAGTTTCAGACGAGAGCCTGACCAGTCGTTGCCTCTCCAGAGGCCGTGTTCTCCGTATTCCATCTGATCATCCGAGCTGTAGCGAGTATCCGAAAGATCGTGCATGATGACAAGGTGCTCCCGGTCGGCGACGAGCGGTAAAATCGCGCCAAGCACGCATTCCGCGACCTCGAAGCCATGGGCATCCCAAAAGATGAGTACCCGAGAGGCGTCCGAGAGCGCCGGTCGAAAATCGAAATTTCGGATATCCCTGCGCAAGGTCTGAAGAGGAGCAAACCATGTTTCCGAAACAATTTTCCGAATGCGAGGCGCAGTTTCGCGTTCCCACTCGCTGGAAAGGCACAAGCTCAGGATTCGGGTCTGTCCCGATTTCCGAGATGAGGCTTCGGCGAACGCCGCCGTCGAGTTTCCCCGGAGGCGCCCCAGCTCAAGAATCAGGTCTGGCTCCCAATCCAACACCATCGCGATAAGCTGGGCCCATTGGTACGGCGTCAGATCCCAGGATGCATTCACGGCTTGTATAAGCGCCAGCACTCGGTCGCGAATTTGGGCCAGAACGAAACGCTGGTTCCAGTATGCCTGGGCGGGGCTGAATACGGCCAAGGGCAGATCTCCGTTATCAGATGCTCGAAAGGCTTCGGTCACTGTGCCCTTCTCGAAATAGTCTAGTTTAGCTCAGGGTTTGCGGACGAGGCAGGACCTTCACGCAGACAATTTGGTAGCTAGTTCCATCTTCAGTTACCCGGTCGCGCGAAACGAGAGAGAGCGGCATACCCGCTTTGCTCATCTTCTCATTCGCGACATTGAAAGAATTGGCGTCCCGATTAATCAGAATGATAAATGAACCCGGTGGATACACTCTCGGCTCTAAGATCGGAAACCGGTACATGGACAAGTTGTGAGCCAGAAATGAGCACATAACGGCACGATATTCCGCTGTCAGTGGGTCATCCACATTGTTGATCCAAAAGGCTGGATACCGATCCGGTGGTAAGCGCTTCTGGATGATCTCGATGGCCGACGCGATACGTTCCTGAGCTGCAAGTCCATGGTATTGGGCTCGCCATGCGATACCGGGATAGGCGGGGACCAAGGCGAAACTACAGCAGCTCACGGAGCCAACCACGACAGGCCAGGTCCAAACTCGGCGTGGAAGCGCCAGGCGCGCGGCTGACGCAGCCGCCGCAAGGGCTGCGAGAAGTGGCACATTGTGGAACAACAACCAACGATAAGAGCCTGGCCTGGATAGCGGAAATAGACAAATCGCGCAGCCTATGACCACGGCTGTCGCGTAGAAGAAGCTGCCGATGTTAGCCCGCGCGGGCAGATTGAACACGGTCACTCCCAGAACCAGAAATATGCCCGGAATCAAAATGCTGGCGACATAGTCCCACTCCAGCGAGTGACTCCGTAATTGCAGCAATACTAAGAAAACAAAACAGTAAAGATAGCTTCCGATAATTGCTCGAGCCGGTTTTGATAACGTAAGTATTCCGCGCCAGTGTTGAATCCACGCGCCAGTACCGACTAGAAAAGTCAAAATCGGAAACACCAGCCACGAAGCGAAGAGTACCCAACGATAACCGTGCGTATTGTTGGGATTGGCATTTGCCTGCCATAAACCAAACATGCTTCTGACGCTTGTTTCGTAGAAAAATCCATGGCCACCGGACAAGCTGTGAATCAGAGCAAGGAGGCCTGTAACGAGTGCGAAGCCAACAAAAAAAGGTATCACAAATGACCAAAGTTGATTACCGATCCGCCGCCAGGAAGAGACCGCTGGACTAAAGTCCGTCTTGACGAGATAAAAGATGAAAAACGCGGGGGTGAATCCGGCCCACTGCGGATACGTGTAAATTAGTCCTCCCAACGCCACTCCCGCTAAAATTAGGAAGAAACGGGGGTGTCGAGAACGGTCAGCCGCGGCCAGCATAGCGAGCGTCAATGATTCGTATGCCATACTGCCGCCATCCACGTATTCCCATCCGTTGGCGCCCACAAACATACCGTGGCACCCGAGAAAGGCGGCCGTCAGTAGCGCCGTGCGAAGACCTGCATAACGCCGCACGATGTAATACACAGAGAATACGGAAACATAAAAGCAGATGATATGTAACGCCGCGCTGGCAAAGGCTGCAGGCAAAATTCTAGTGAGTAAGTAACCGGGAATTATCCACGGGAGCCGTTCTCCGGCATAATTCGGCAGCAACCGCTGATAGTGTGGGAAGTGGATGAATGAGCCGAAATACATCCACGTATCCATGTGACCGAATCCCTGGAATGGCCAATTGGGATTAATTAAGAGAATGAGCCAGGGCAACAGCAGGAGTAAGATCAGGTGCCACCTGTACTGTAGCAAAGCGAGTGCGACGGGAGCCCCCGCCTGTTTTGACAAGTGGGTGAAAGAATTCTGGTTCGTCCGCGCAGCTTGTTTGTTTTCCGTGTGGATCGTGATCGCGGATGGGCGCAGTTGCCCCGCGTTCTGCTTCCGCCGAGCCTTCGAATGATGCGTCAATCGTTTCATTTGATAGTCTGATACGTCAATCGATCAGTCTTGCGCCTTTATCAGTCTGCGGGTTCTGTTCGGCATTCTCCGGCACGGCCACTCCGGGCTCCTCCTTCGGTAGACTTTTTCTTCCAGGCGTTCAGCTTAACACAGCGATTTGGTTCGTCGCCTGCTTCCAAATTCAGAACCTTTCAGCTCTCTTCGATAAAGAGTCTATGGGTTTCTGCCGAACAACCATGTGATGTTTACGAATCGCGTGCTGTTCATCGCGGCGCTCACGGCGGTGGCCGCGCGGGCCGTTACCCCCGGAAACGACAAGGTACCCATGTTCTTCGTGGGGAATCAAGGCCAGGCTTCACCGGAAGTGAGATTTATGGGCAAGGCGCCCTGGCTCAACGCCTTCTTCCTACGCGGGGAAGTCCGGTTTGCGCTCACGGATGCCTCGGTGCGCATGCGTTTTGAAGGTGGCGATCCAAGATGTGAACCACAAGGAATCCAGCCACTTCCAGGGAAGGCGAACTTTCTTTTGGGAACCGAGGATCGATGGCGGTTGGGCGTCCCCACGTATGCCTCAATCGCTTATCGAAGCTTGTATCCCGGTATCGATATGGTATATGGCGGGAACGGGCGGGAGCTGAAGTCAGAATATGTGGTCGCGCCGGGAGCGGACCCGTCCGAAATCCGCATACGCTATTCCAGCACAGGCTCCGCGAGGATTGATGCCCAGGGCCGCCTCGTGATTCCCGCCGGCGATAGCGATCTGCGCGAGGAGGCGCCCACGATTTACCAGGAGAATCGAGGTGTTCGGACTACCATCGAAGGCCGCTATTACCTGGCATCTGATGGAGCGGTAGGCTTTGTCGTTGGTGAATTCGATCACGCCCGTCCGTTGATTATTGATCCTGTGCTTTCTTACAGCACGCTACTTGGGGGCACGAGTTCCAACGCAGCGACCGCGCTGGCGGTTGACGCTTCCGGCTCGGCATATATAGCCGGTATCACCGCGTCCTATGATTTTCCAGTTGCCAATCCCTTGCAGAAATCCAACGCGGGTAGCAATGATGCTTTTATCGCCAAATTTAACGCGGCTGGCAATGCCTTGGTTTACTGCACCTACCTGGGAGGTTCCGGAGATGATCGCGCCTACGGAATCGCGGTGGATGCGAGCGGCTCCGTGTTCGTGACCGGTTACACCACATCGGCGAATTTTCCCGTGCAGAACCCACTGCAAGCGAAGCTGGCGGGTGCGCGAAACGCTTTTGTAGCAAGGCTGAATCCAGCGGGTAGCGGCTTGGTCTATAGTACTTACCTCGGGGGGAGTGGTTCTGACATTGGATACGGCATTGCGATCGACAATTGGGGCAATGCGTATGTCGCCGGGGACACCACTTCATCCAACTTTCCAGCATCTGGTCTACAGAGAACCAATAAGGGCGCGCAGGACGCGTTTGTCGCTAAGGTGAGTGCGGACGGAAGCCGCCTGGTCTACAGCACGTATCTTGGTGGCAACAGCATCGATCATGGCGCAGCTATTGCGGTGGATGGGAATGGCAGTGCCTACGTGACGGGTTCTACGTTTTCCACAGATTTTCCCACTTCAAGCGCCTGGCAACCCAGCAACGCCGGCGGCCAGGACGCTTTTGTGTCACGGCTGAGTGCCGACGGAAACTCGCTACTCTACAGCACCTACCTGGGTGGTAGCGGGGGCACGGTTGCCTATCCGGAAGGGGGGCTGGCCATTGCTGTCGACGGATCCGACAATGCATATGTGACGGGTGTGACCAGCTCACAGAACTTTCCCATTTTCAATCCTTTGCAGTCCTATTTAATGGGCACGACCGACGTTTTTGTCGGCAAGTTCACGGCATCGGGAACCCTGAGTTACTGTACCTATCTGGGAGGCTCGGGCCAAGAAGTCGGTACCTCGATCGCGGTTGACAGCGCCGGCGACGCTTATGTCGCAGGGTACGGGTATTCGACCGATCTGCCGGTGACCGCTGATGCCCTTCAGAAGAACAACGGTGGGGACTACGACGCATTCATAGCGAAATTGAATGCTAGCGGAAATTCCCTTCTGTATCTCAGCTATCTGGGCGGCAACGGTTCCGACGCGGCCACTGGCTTGGCTTTGGATCCCGCGGGCGATATTTTCGTGGCCGGATGGACGCTTTCGACCAACTTCCCCATTCTCAACGCTTATCAGGCGACGAACCCTTCCAACTATGGTGCGTTCGTCACCAAGCTGAGCTCCTCAACAAAGCTGCCCATCACAGTGTCAGTCACGCCAAATTCAGGCAGCGGCGCCGTGCAGGTCTTCAGTTTTCAGGTCTCGGATCCCAGTGGCGCCAGTGATGTTGCGACTGTTTCGACGCTATTCAATTCGACGCTATCTCTGACCAGCGCATGCGCCGTGACCTACAACCCGTCGCAAAACAGCCTGGTTTTGCTCACCGATGCAGGAACGCTGCCGGTCAACTCGATTACGCCCGGGAATGGGAGTCAGCAAAACAGTCAATGCGTCCTTAGTGGCGCGGGATCAAGCGTGACGGCTACAGGGACGCAGCTGACCTTGAATCTAGCACTCACCTTCACCGGAGCTGCCAGTGAAAACCAGAATGTCTACTCGTACGTACAAAGCGTCGGCGGAACGAATACCGGCTGGCAGCAGCGCGGCACCTGGACCGGCACGACGGCGTCCATCTGGAGTAGTGCTGCTGTACCGCAGCATCCATTGTTCAATTCACCAGCCGCAACGCTAGGGGTAAAGATCCGGTCCGATGTGAGCGGCAGCATTGGCGGGATTCGGTTTTACAAGGGGTCCGGCAACAATGGGACGCACTCCGGCATGCTGTACAGTTCCAGTGGGCAGTTGTTGGCGCAGGCAACGTTTACCGGCGAGACCGCATCGGGCTGGCAGCAAGTGAATTTTACTACGCCTGTGGCGATTGCAGCGAATACGACTTACGTGGTGGCATACTGGAGCGCAACCGGGTTCGCCTACGATTCAGGCGTGTTTACCAGTAGTAGCGTCGACAACGCACCGCTGCATGCCCTACGCTGGGGCGTGGATGGCCCCAACGGAGTCTATGCCTACGGTTCGACACCCCAATTCCCGACTTACGATGCAGGCGGCAATTACTATTGGGCTGACGTGGTGTTCTCTTCGTCGAGTGCGCCTCCGTCCGTTCCGGATTTGACTATCGCTAAGAGTCATGCCGGCGATTTCACGCAAGGGCAGACCGGAGCTACTTATACAATCACGGTGAGCAATAGCGGGAATGGCGCGACCAGTGGGACGGTTACGGTGACTGAGGCGCTTCCGGGAGGCCTGACAGCAACATCGATGGTAGGGAACGGATGGACCTGCACGCAACCAGCCGGCCCGTGCACCCGCGCCGATGCGTTGAATGGCGGATCGAGTTACCCGGCGATAACCATAACTGTTAATGTGTCGGGAACGTCTGCAGCCAGCGTAACCAATACCGTCACCGTCTCGGGCGGCGGGGAGGCTAACACCAGCAACGACCAGGCCAGCGATTCGACCACGATCCAGGCATCCGGTTGGTCGGGAACCGCGATGTCGATCTGGAGCACTTCGGCCGTACCGCAGCATCCCATGTTTCCATCCTCTGCCGCGACGTTAGGTGTCAAGATCCGATCGGATGTCAATGGCAGCATCAGCGGGATTCGATTCTACAAAGGGGTCGGCAACAACGGCATGCACATCGGTCTGGTTTATAGCTCGAGCGGAACACTGCTGGCGCAAGCCACGTTCACCGGCGAGACCGCTTCGGGGCTGGCAACAGGCGAACTTGTCCACGCCGGTGGCGATAGCAGCGAATATGACGTACATTGTCGCCTACTGGAGCGCAACCGGGTTCGCCTACGATTCAGGCGTGTTTACCAGTAGTAGCGTCGACAACGCGCCGCTGCATGCCCTACGCTGGGGCGTGGATGGCCCCAACGGAGTCTATGCCTACGGTTCGCCACCCCAGTTCCCGGTTTGGGATGCAGGCGGCAATTGTTACTGGGCGGACGTGGTGTTCTCGTCGACGATTTCTCAATAGCTGGGCTGCCGCATGAGGTTGAACATATCGGCGCGGCCTTGGAGTCTCAGGGTAACGCCGATGCCGCTATGACAGGCTGGTTCTGCCAACGGTCAAAATCCTTGATCGCCGCGACTACTTCGGATTGCTCGGCTTCGGAGATGTCGTTGAAGAAGGGGAGACGAAGCAGTCGATCGCTGACATCTTCAGTTACCGGGCATGTGCCTTCACGGCCGCCGAAGCGGCGGCCCATCGGCGAAAGATGAAGCGGAAGATAGTGAAACACGCTGTAAATTCCCCGCGCCTCCAGGTGTTGGATGAGCGCTTGGCGGTCATCGGGCCGCGGCAAGAGAAGATAAAACATATGAAACGATTGCTCGCAATGTGAGGGAACAATGGGCAGCCGTACATCGCGATCGCCGGCCCATGATCGCAGATTTTCGAAGTAAAACTGCCAGGCAGTCTGTCTCCGGCGCTGGATTTGCTCACTCGACTCCAGTTGCGCTAGAAGAAACGCCGCGAGAATATCCGACGGAAGATAACTGGATCCCATGTCGATCCACGTGTATTTGTCCACTTGCCCGCGGAAAAAGCGGCTTCGGTTCGTGCCCTTCTCGCGCAGAATTTCGGCGCGTTCGATGTAGGACGGCTCGTTAATCAGAAGCGCCCCGCCTTCGCCACAGGTCACGTTCTTCGTCTCGTGAAAGCTCTGCGTTGCCAGACAGCCCAATGTACCCAGGTACCGACCCCTATATTTTCCAAACAACCCGTGAGCGTTGTCTTCGATCACTGGAACGCCGTGGCGCGCCGCTGTGGCGCCGATCGCATCCATTTCGCAACCCACGCCTGCATAATGAACAGGCACAATCGCGCGGGTTCTGCTGCTGACCAGTGCCTCGACCTGCGTTTCATCGAGATTCAAGGTGTCAGGCCGGATATCTGCGAATACGGGGCGGCCTCCGCGAAGAACAAAAGCATTGGCCGTGGACACAAACGTAAATGATGGGAGGATGATTTCGTCACCGGGCTGGATATCGAGCAGGAGGGCCGCCATCTCCAGCGCGTGAGTGCAGGAAGTGCACAGGAGGGCTTTCGGAACGCCCAAATGACTCTCCAAAAAAGCATGGCAGCGTTTCGAATAGTAGCCGTCGCCGGATACGTGAGCCCGTGCGATGGCGTCCAGAATATATGCGGTCTCCTTGCCAAAAAGCACCGGGCGGTTGAAGGGAATACCTGCCATGACTTGTCCCTTAATCCCGTTGTGCAATCAACAGTAGAGAGCCGCCAACCGGAAAGGAAATACCCATTTGAATCAAACGTCGCTCCACGGATAGCGTTCCCATCAGTGTGGCATTCACCCTTGGGCTGATCCTGAATTCCATGTCGAGGTCAAAGTCTTCAGTGTACCTCCTTCGCCGGTACCGGGTAGCCACCATTGCAGGGAGCAAAATCGTGACAAACGATGTGACGCGGACGGTCCTAAAACCCGCTTGGCGGACCTTTCGGGTTAGCTCTTCCCGAGTGTATCGGCGCTTGTGGTAGGAGTACTCGTCGATACCGCTCCACAATGCGGGGTGTTGCGGCACGGTGAGTACGATTCCGCCACCAGGCTTAACCGCTGCGTACATCTGCTCCAGAACCGTGGAATCTTCTTCGATGTGCTCCAATACATCGAACGCACCGATGACATCGAATTCCGCGACAAATGGGATGTTCCGAGCATCCATTTGAAACAGTTCGGCTCGTGGCAGTCGCTTGGCGGCAAACAGCAGTCCATCCTGCAGGGCTTCGCTAGCAAACAACCGGACATCTGGAAAACGCTTTCGAATCCCCGTCAGGACGAATCCGGTACCGCAGCCGATTTCCAGGATATTCCGCATGGAAGGGAAGTATTTGGCGAGCGCCCAACAGATGAGCTCGTTGCGCGATTCAAACCAGAAGTAGCCGGGTTCACGGCCGGCGAGACTCGCAAAGTAAGTGGCGGAGAATCCTGTATTCTCTTCGGCAATTGCCGGTGCGAACAATGGATGACCGTCGATCGTCGCGGGCTCCCAAGCACAATCCGGGCACCGCCAGGACTTCGCGTCGAACCGGAAATTGCAAGAGAGGCATCTTTTCAACGCAGAAGCCTCAAGCTTGATGTGTCCATTGACGGTTGTCCCTCTTAGCACGGCTCCACTAAGGAATCATCCGGCCGATCCCGATTCGTGCCTTACGTAGAGCAGTTTGGCCGGTTCCGGCCCAATTACTGCGTGATCGGGAAACTCGCCCTTTACTACAGATAGGGTGCCGACGACGTTGTTCCGGCCGAGTCGAGTTCCCGGCAACAGTGATGAGCCTGCCCCGATCCACGAGCCACTGCCGACGACTACAGGAATGCCGACCTTGTTGGGCTGCTGCATGATCGGCACTTCCGGATGTGAGAAGGAGTGATTGTTATCGCCGATGAACACTCGCTCTGAAATGGTGACGTTGCGTCCAATCTCCACGGAGTGAGTACAGGAGATAAAGAAGTTCCTCCCAGCCTGGACTTCGGGGCCTATCACAATCCGAGAGTCATACCGGTACTGAGAAAGGTCGAAGTCGGCTTTGTAGCGATTATCGATGAAGGCATGTAGCTTCGTCAGGTCTTCGTACGCGTGGAGGTAGGCCTCCTCACGGATGCTTACATAGTCTCCGATGAAGATACGATGTGGATTGAGTATTCGGAACGGGGGGCGGATTTTTGCGCCGATGCCGAAACTGCCGAAGAGTTTCTTCTCCTCGTCGGTTAGGGGCTCGTTCTTCTCGATCAGTACGTCCACGTTAACACCTCAAAAGCTCGTCGGACTCAGGCGTCCAGTCGCTCGCGAGCGATCAAGACTCTAACACCGCGAGCCCGAAGCCCGTCGCTCCAAAGCCGTTGCCGGCGTACAGCAGGTAGCGTCGGCCGCGATGGTCAAAGACGCATGGGTACTCGATCATGTCGGAGTCCCATCCAGCTGGCGAGACGTCAATGCGATCATCCTGCCCCAGCCGTGTCCAAGTTGTTCCATCCTGGGATACCGCATGCTGGATGCGATACTTATCCCCGCGGCTGCAGAACCACATCCGGTAGCGATCGGCATCCTTCACGACGCACGGTTTGCAGATCGCGTTCTCCTCTGGCGACGCGGAATCGATTACGATCCGGTCAGGCCTATCCCAGTGCATGCCGTCGGCCGACTCGGCATACTTGATGACGTGAAGCATATCCTTCTTCTCCGGCCCCCAGCGTAGGTTTGAGCCGTACCACATCCGGTATCTGCCACCGTCCCGCATAACCCAGGGATAGGAGATGGTATAGGGATCGGCTTCATCAAGAGGCACAATCGGAAATCGCGACCAGCGCCGGAAAGGTCCGCAAGCTGATTCGCTCACGGCCAACCCGATAGCGTTCTTCCACGGGACCGTCACTGCCAGGTTCCATCCCATGTAGTACAGGTATCGCGCGCTGCCGACTCGCAGGATGCAGCCGATGGAAGCTCCGCAATCGTCAAACATCCCCAAGTCGCCGGGGCGCAGCACCGGCTCCTGCGGTACCTCCAGAATCCGCCCGTCGGCGCCGAGGTCAACGACTACGTACCCGATGCTTGACCTGTTTTTTTCGTCGCGGGCGCTGAAGTATATGCGAAATATATCGCCCTCGACATGTTCCGGCGTCGGGTTCGCCGCGTGGGAACGCGCCCAATCCAGTTCACCCGAGGGCTGAAAGATCCTCCGAAGTTTTCGCCAGGTCATGGCTCAGGACTTCCCGCTACCCTTGCTGGTGCGGTCGGATTTTGCTGCACTGCGCACTAAGCTATCCAACCATTCGTGAACGCTCACGCCTCGCATCCTGGCAGCCTCGATGGCCATCTGGCGAGCCTCGGGCGTGACGCCTTCCAGCCGCCCGTAGTAGCGGGTTCTCATGGTTCCTCCTCGCCACCCCTTATGCGGCAGGTCCAGGTCGATAGGCGGCGGCCCCTCGCCGACCTTGAAATCGATGAGGTAGAAGCATCCGCCAAAGATCCAGCGCAGAGTGACTTCGCGAGCGTTCTCCGGGAGGCACTCGAGAGGCACTTTGTTTTTGAAAAGGGGATTGTTCGTGACGATGATTTCCCCAAACTCGGTTCCTTCCAGCCAAGGAGGTAGCGCCTCGTCCCCGAATACAACCCGTCCGTTCTTCTTAACAACTCGAGTCATCTCGCCGAGCGTCTTTTTTGGCTCGCTGAAGTTGTTGAACCCGCCGAAGTGAAACACAGCGTCGAAGAAGGCGTCGGGAAAGGGCAGGAACCGCGCTGTGGACACGAAATATTCGATACTCGGCCGAAGCCCCACTTTGTCTCTTTGGGCCTCCAGCCGCTCACGTGTCTTGAATACCATCTGCTCCGACAGGTCCTGGACGAAGAATTCTCCGTGCTCACCCAGTTTCCGGGCGATGCGAAACGAATCTCGACCTGTGCCGGAGCCGATTTCGAGCACTCTGGCATCGGGCTTGAGAAGCAATAGATCGATCATTCGCTCGCGAACGTCATCCTCATTCTCGTAAAAGCTCTTGAACTGCCAGTCGACGGCGGCATCATACTTTTCTTCAGCGGATGCATCATACTCCGTTTGGGTTTGTCGTTCGCTGTCGGAAAGCATAGCCGGCGTCACGAACACCGGTATCCCTTGTTTCAACAAATAGTGCTGGCCGGACTCGGACACGAGTTCACCCTCACTTAGTGCGGTCATTCCTGCGGCTGCAACTTGCGTAGCAGTCAAAACAGAATGGCTCACAGGACAAACATAGACACTCAGAAGTTCTCGTTTCATTCCGCCCGTTTTCATACTAAAACTCACGACTTGATCACCTGGAGGAAGCGGAGACTGTCCATCTGCTCCAGTTTGGGTGTGCTCTTCGTCATGTAGACGCTACCCGGTGCGGTGTTCTGAGCAATGAGAGTGTTGGCGCCAATGTAACAGCCTGCGCCGATCCGGACATAATTCGAAATTGTCGAATGGACGCCCAGGAAGGAGTTTGCCCCGACGGTCACCTCTCCAGAAAGGACGACCTGCGAAGAGACAAAAACGTGATCCTCGATGATGGAGAGATCGCCCACGTGATTGCCGGACCACATGACAACATTATTTCCAATCGTTACATCGTAATTGAAAACGTTCCCCTCCAGGATGAAACAGTTCTCGCCAAACTTAGGCCTCTCCAACCCCAGGGTCCGCGAACTGATGTAGCTCGCCAGCGAGTACCCTTTTTCCTTGGCTTGCGCGAATTTTTCGGCCCGCAAAGCGTTCATCTCCTGGAACCCCAGCAGAATGAACATCTGGCTCTCTTGCGGAGGGATCTCCTTGTCGATTCGGGAGAAAGGAATCACTGGACGGCCCATGAATTCCTCTCGATCCGCATACTCATCGTCGACGGTATACGCGACGATTTCGTGCGGGCTATCGTCGCGGAAGTATCGCGTGGCCACATTGGCGCCGCGGCCGATACCAAATATGATGACCCTGGACATGCGTTACGCTTCTGAGCCTCCGCTCCGTCTGAGGCACGTTCCAATCCAGACTTTCTCGTAAGTGCCGTAGAAGTCGTTCTCGCAGAGGCCAAGGGCAAAATCGCCAAAAAACAGGACGAGTTCATCCTGGATTTCTTGTTTCGATTCGAACGCGCGAAAGACGCCGCCATTTCGAATTCCGTAGGGATCCTGCGTGATTCGGAAATGACCATTTCCCAGCGGAACCGCGTCCTTCAGGATATATGTGTCGGTTTTGGGAAGAGAGAATATGAATCGGCCGCCCACCCGCAAAACTCTTGCGATTTCGCGGAGGTTATCGGCAAAGCTCTCGCCCGGGCTCACGTAATAACAGGCGTGACAAGCCAGGACGAAGTCGAACGCCTCGCCGTCAAAAGGGATGTGCGAATTCGTGCCCGTTTTCAGGCGAGCATGGACGCCGAGCTGCTCCATGCGGCTCCGTGTCAGGCGGCAAATCTCGTCGGAGATCTCGACGCCGTAGAGTTCGAAGCCGAGGTCGTTGAGCAGAGGCATATTTCGCCCGTCACCGAAACCCAGGTCGAGAATTTTTGCGCCCCGGTAGGCCGTGCGATCGAGCTTGAGGCCCGGATATGTGCCGAGGAGTGTCCGCACCACGAACTCGACGGCGTAGACCTTCGCCGGGTTCCTCTGCGAATAGAACTGGCCGTAATGCTGTTTGATCGCCGGTTCCAGCTTAGGCATATTGGAAAACTGCCACCCCCAGGACAGATTCGCACGATTCGTCGATGGGCGCAATTCGGCCGCATGCGCGATCATCCGCGGCCATGGATTCTCCGAATGACCGTGTATGGCCGCCCTTTCGTCTCGATAAAGATTCGGGAGATGTAAAGACCGACCACGCCAACGGAGAAGACAGTCAGGCCTCCGAAGAACGCGATCGACACGATGGTTGAAACCCACCCTTCGGCTATGTGCCCCGTGAGCCGCCGAACGACCAGGTAAACGGCGAATAGTGCCGACAAGACTACGACAGCGCATCCCACATAGAAGATGAAATACAGAGGTAGTTCGCTAAAGGACGTGACGCTATCGAGCAGCATCACGAGGCGGCGGCCAATGGTGTAGCTGGTCCCTTCGCGGACACCTTTGTCGAACGCAACCCCCTTCTGCCGGAAACCAGTGAGCACCCAGAGACCGCCGATCGCCGTTTTGTGTTCCTTGTGCCGGACCAACGCCTGTACATAGTCCTGCGTCATCAGGCGGACCGTACTATGGTTGTGAGGAATCTTCACGGGCAGCAGCAAGTCCAAGAGTTTCCAGGCGAGATGTCCGCCGAATTTTTCAACCGGCCTGCCCTTTCGAGCTTTCTGAAAACCGTAAACCACGTCCAGGTCTTTATCGCGAAGGGTTGCGAGAAAAGGCCCCAGGAGTTCGGGAGGTTCTTCCAGATCCACGTCGATCAGAAAGACGAGGTCGCCGGTGGCGTTTTCCAGGCCGGTCATCATAGCCTTGTGGTGGCCGAAGTTGCGCGATAGTTCTACGACCTTGAGACTTGGTTCACTATCCATCAGCGCCAACGCAACGCGCAGCGAATCGTCGGGCGATCCATCGTCGACAAGAATAATCTCGTAGTTGTGATTCGCCTTCTGCAACTCAGCCCGCATGCGCGCGATGAACCCTGTGATGTAGGGAGCGGATTTATAGAGAGTTGTCACTACCGAGATTTTCATGGCGGTCAGGAGTAACGCGTCTGGAGAAGCCTGCGATCGATCTTGCCGTTATCATTCTTAGGGAGTCGATCGAGAACATCTACGCGGCTCGGGACCATATACGCGGGCACCATTTTCGAAACCTCCTTTCGAACCAATTCGGGCGTCAGGCCCTGGCGGGCGGCAATGACGCCGACGATGCGGCTGACGCCATCTCTCACGCTGTGAACGGCCACGGCCTCATCAACGCCGGGAATTCGGCACAGAGCATGCTCGATCTCGCCCAGTTCCACCCGGTAGCCTTGATGCTTGATCTGATTGTCCCTGCGGCCGCCAAAGTAGATCTTTCCATCCAACGGAGAAAGGCGAACGAGGTCGCCAGTCCGATAGAAGCGCTCCTGGTAGTGCCGGTTCAAAGGGTTCTGACGGAATGTGTTTTGGGTGAGTTCCGGATCATTGAAATACCCCAGACCGACGCAGGGTCCTCCGAGATAGAGCTCCCCCGGTTCGCCTGCAGCCACCGCCTCATCCTGTTCGTCCAGTATTGCGAATGAGAAGTTAGGTATCGCGCGCCCCAGCGGAGGGTAACCCTCCAGGCTCTCGAAATCCGCTTCCGTTATGCGATAGGAGGAGCAGATACACGTGCACTCCGTAGGTCCATAAACATTAATCAGCTCAGCACGGGCGCGCATGCAGTCGAACAACTCCCGGAGTTTTATTTTCGGATAACCCTCACCGCCGAAGATGATGGTGCGAACATTGGCGAACATTGTGGGCGTGATCATCTTCAGGGTCTGGAAGTAAATCAGCAGCGACGGCACCGAAAAATAGATCGTACAGCGCATCTCGTCGATTCGCTGCAGGACCCGGTATGGATCCTTCATTACGGCGGCGTCGAAGGGGACCAGGGACGATCCATTCATGATGCTGGCGTAAAAATCAAAGACGGAATTATCGAAATACAGGGGATTGACGTTTGTGAACACGTCATCGGGGCTAATCGAGAACTCGTGCAGCGCCCACTGGATAAAGTTCAGAAGATTCGCGTGGGACATGACGGCGCCCTTGGGAAAACCAGTCGATCCCGAGGTAAACATAATGTAAGCGGGATCAGTTCCGAGGATATCCGCGTCCGGCTCGAATTTGTCCAGCGCGCCGGCCATTATTTCCAGCAGATTCTCTTCTCCCACTAGGATGACCGGATAATCATCTACCTCAAGCGCCGGCGCTTTTGCCGAAAAAACCAACCGAGGTAAGCACTTTCCGAGGATATGCGCAACCCGGGCGGCCGGATTGGACGGGTCGACCACGAAGTACGGCGCGCCGAGCTTCAGGCATGCGATCATCAGCACATACGCCAGTGTGGATTTCTCCAGGCGAATGCACACACGGTCGCCCTTTCTGACGCCCTGCTGCCGTAAGAACAGTGCCGCTTGGGTGGAGAGCTTGTCCAATTCACCAAACGTCACTACATCGCGGTTCGACCAAGCCAAGGCTGCCCGATTGCGATGGAGATCCACGATGTTCCGAAAGCGGCCCGGAACATTATGGCAATATTCGCTCAAAGCACCTGCCCTCCATCAAGCTCAATGACCGTGCCGTTGACGTACTCGTTGGCCAGGATGAATTTCACCGCCAGGATAACTTCCTCCATCTTACCGAGTCGCTTGAGGGGCACAGAAGCCTTAATCTCCTTAAGTTTCGCAGCGGACACATGTTCGCGCGTGGAGACCGTGTCGATATAGCCTGGAGCCACGGCCACCACCCTGATTCCCAGCGTTCCGAGTTCTCTTGCCAGCGCCGATGTGAGGCCGTTTAAACCGGCCTTGGCTGCAGAATAGGCAGCCTGGCCAGGGTTGCCGCGGCTACAGACCGAACTAAAGTTGACGACTACCCCCCGCTTGCGCGCCTCGGCCATCTTTAACGCCGTACATGCCGTCACGTAGAAAGCTGAGGAGAGGCAGGAAGACAAAACACGACCCCAAAGTTCAAAGTCGTGATGAACGAGCCGTCCTTCGACGAAGGAGAGTAGCGGTGAATTGGCGATCAGGCCGGCACAGTTGATTACGGCATCGAATGCGCCGAATCGTCGATGGAAAACGTCAATCTTGCGCTCGGTCTCGGCAGCGTCGGAAAGATCACACTCTTGAAACGAAAATTGCGCTCGATCGGAATCTCGCGGAATTTTCTGGTCCAACCCGCAAACAATCCAGCCTTCCTTCAGCAGATCGTTGGCAAGATGTCCCCCAATCTCTCCAGCGACGCCGGTAATCAGAGCGGAACGGTCATCCATCAACGACTTTTCGCCTGAGAAGGCCCGCCACATCACCGATCGTTACGATCGCTTTGATCTGCTCGCCCGTCAGCTTCGCGTTCAGCTCCCTCTCCAGCCCGAGAATCAAGCTGACATGCCTCAGCGAGTCCCAGCCTTCGATCTCGCTCAGCGGCGTCCGCGCGGCCGGAAGAGATTCGGGAAGGCACATCAGCACCTCCGCAATCCATTCCTCTACGTATCCATTATGGGTTTCCCCGCTTCCGCTCGGTGCGGGAATACTCCAGCTAGAATTCGACATTTTTGGGGTACCGGGATGCTCTGTTGATTATTTCCAAGCTAATCTTCTCTTGTCAACCACGGTGGCGCACCACGCGGTTCGAACGTCTCCGACCGTGTACCGTCCGGCGTCTCGAGCCGAGCGTTAAGCCGGGCGTGGGAAACTCTTCATGAACTGGCTTGCCGCGGCCCCTTCGTTCAACACGAGATCGACGACGCTTACATCATGAGCAAACGGGGGATAGAGCTGCTTGTATTCGGGATATCCTCTGTAATCGAAGAAAACCAGTTCGATGCCCTCCTTCTCAAAAAGGCTCTTATCGATGTAGTCTTTAGCGGCTGGGCCCGAAATGTAGATCCCCGCGTTCGCTTGCTGACAAAGCGCCACTAACCGCTCGGTTTTGCCCTCCGCGATCGAATATTGCATGGACCACGTCAGCTTCGTGGGGATACCCAGCATACCGCAGAACGACACTATAAAACGGTAGTTAATCAGGCTGAGCGATGTTTCCTGGCAGTCGAGATAAAGAGCTTCGAGAGTCTCGCGATATTCCGTGAAATAGCGAGCCCGGGCGTAGAATTGCCGGATACTTTTCCAGTGCGCCTGGGCCCAATTGGGGTCGCTGACGGTCGTATCGCGAATCTTCTGCAGATACTTACCCTTGGCCTCTACCGGGATAGTGAGCCACATCGTTCCCTGAGGACTCTTGATCTTGTTGCGATTCCTCCAATCCCGACGTGTGTATTGCATATCGTCAAATAGAATGAACTCATCCACCGAATTAATCAGGTCGAAATAACCTTTCCAGGGTATGTAATTCGATTGAACAATAGCCACTCTCTTTCTGGATTGGTTCACGAGCTGACTCGCCTCTTCACGCTGCCTGCACTCATGCTGCCTGTACTCCCTTCGAATTCCTCGACCCGATTCCTGCTAACATTCCTAACGCTAATATCGTAACGGCATTCGATACCCGTCCGTTGCACGCTCAATTCCGGCATCGCCTGCCTCGCCGCTCCGGAAAAGCCACTAAAGAGATATAATTATCTTGAAAGGTTCCATTCATGTCGATTCGTCCCGAAGATGCATTGGAGTATCACTCCACATCGCCGGCGGGTAAGATTGCGGTCACCCCGACCAAACCCTGCCGTACTCAGCGAGATCTCAGTCTGGCCTACACGCCGGGCGTAGCCGTGCCGTGTCTGGAACTCGAGCGCGATCCCAGCCTCGCTTACAAATACACAGCCAAGGGCAATCTGGTGGCAGTCGTCAGCAACGGGACCGCTGTTCTCGGACTGGGCAACATCGGGGCGCTGGCCGGCAAACCGGTCATGGAGGGCAAGGGAGTCCTGTTCAAGCGGTTCGCCGATATCGATGTGTTCGATATCGAGCTCGCCACGCTCGATCCCAATGAGATCATCCGCACCTGTCAGATTCTGGAGCCGACTTTCGGGGGAATCAACCTGGAAGACATCAAGGCGCCGGAGTGCTTCTACATCGAGGAGGAGCTGCGAAAGACCATGAAAATCCCGGTCTTTCACGACGATCAGCACGGGACTGCGATCATTTCCGGCGCCGGCCTACTGAATGCACTCGAGCTCACAGGCAAAAAGATTGAGGACATCAGAGTGGTGTTCAATGGTGCGGGCGCCAGCGCCATCTCGTGCGCAGCGCATTATGTGAAGCTGGGCGTACGCATCGAGAACATAGTAATGTGCGACACGAAGGGAGTGATTTTCGAAGGCCGCACCTCAGGGATGAATGCCTACAAAGCACGGTATGCCTCGAAGACGAGTGCGCGTACGCTGGGCGAAGCCCTGGTTGGCGCCGATGTGTTTTTTGGCCTCTCATCGGGAAATGCAGTAACTCCGGAAATGGTGTCGGCCATGGCTCCGAACCCCATCATTTTTGCCTTGGCGAATCCCGACCCGGAGATTCCGTACGATGTCGCGCTGGCGGCTCGGCCGGATGCCATCGTGGCCACTGGCCGCTCCGATTTCCCCAACCAGGTGAATAACGTTTTGGGATTTCCCTTCATCTTTCGAGGCGCCCTGGATGTGCGGGCCACCACCATCAACGACGAGATGAAGCTGGCCGCCACCCGGGCGCTGGCCGCCCTCGCCAAAGAAGATGTCCCGGACTCAGTGCTGCGCGCCTACAGCGTCGAACACCTGGAATTCGGTAGGGAATACATCATCCCCAAGCCGTTCGATCCGCGGGTCCTGATCTGGGAAGCATCTGCCGTGGCGCAAGCCGCCATGGAAACCGGTGTGGCGCAGGTGCCCGTAGATATCCGGCAGTACCGCGAGGGGTTGGAACGCCGCCTCGGTAAGGCACACGAAGTTATGCGCGTCATGATTCACAAGGCGCAGAAGCAGCCCAAACGGCTGGTCTTCACTGAAGGCGAGGAAGGCAAAATCTTGCGGGCATGCCAGATCCTGCTGGACGAGAAGATCGCCAGTCCCATTTTGCTGGGTCGGGAAACCGTCATACGCGCCCGGGCCGCTGAGTTGCGGCTGCAGCTGAAGGGCGCTCAGATCATCGACCCGACGGCTTTCCCAAAACGCGAGGTCTACGCGGAGGAGTTTTACAGCCTGCGTCAGCGGAAGGGAGTGACTCGTACGGAAGCGAACCGGCTCACCCTGAACCCCACTACCTTCGGGAGCCTAATGGTACGGTTGGGAGATGCCGACGCCCTGATCGGCGGCTTGACGACGCACTATCCAGATACCATTCGGCCGGCGCTGCAGGTGATCGAACCGAGGCCTGAGCTGCACCGCGTGGCCGGGGTCTACCTGCTAATTACACCCAAGGGCGATATCTATTTTCTGGCCGACGCCACGGTAAACATCGAACCGAATTCGGAGGAGTTGGCCGGGATCGCCATACAGGCGGCCGAGAAGGCGCGCCGTTTCGACCAGGAGCCGCGCGTTGCCATGTTATCATTCTCCAATTTTGGCAGCACGCGTCATCCGCTTTCCGACAAGGTCCGCCGCGCCGTCGATCTGGTCCGCCAACGCGCTCCTGGCCTCATGATCGATGGCGAAATGCAGGCCGACACCGCGGTCGTGCCCCAGATTCTGGAAGAGACCTACCCATTCAGCACCTTGAAAGGCGGCGCTAATGTGTTGGTTTTCCCGAACCTGGAAGCAGGGAACATCGCGTATAAGCTACTGCAGCGCATTGGAGGGGCCGAATTGATCGGTCCTCTGTTGAGCGGCTTGGCCCAGCCTGTGCACGTGCTGCAACGCGGGTCCGAGGTCAACGATATTGTTCAGGTTGCGGCCATTGCGGTGGTGGACGCGCAGGAAGTCAGCCGGCCCTACCGTACTCTGACCCCGGCGACCCGCTGACGGGACGGGTATTCACCCCCCGGACCGGTTATCAGTAACTCGGCTAGACGCTGGAACTTCACCCGTACGTGTAGATCTATGGCCCGTCTCTCCCAAGGGCGAGAATCGGACCAGGTAATTATATGGATCTGCTCGTTTCGGTCTTGTTTATCTGGTCTCTGGAAGCGGCGGTGCTGCTGCTGTACTGCCAGTATCGGGCCGTACGCCGGCACACGGCTTCGCTCGACCGGGACTGGCTCTACCAACTCTCGGTCGATCGCTATCGACCAATGCTGCGTTTGCTGGACGAGCAGGATTTCTGCCTGCTCCGGCATCAACCGGGATTCACGCCGGATATGGCCAAGAGAGTGCGATCGCAGCGCTGCCAGATCTTTCGCCAGTATCTTGGCTCGCTCCACAACGACTTTCAACAAGTGACCCTGGCGCTGAAAGTAGTGATGGCGCAGTCGGCCCAAGACCGTCCTGACTTGGCTCGCGTGCTGGTCCGCATGCAAATCCTATTTACCCTCGGCTTGGTGCTGATCCGCTTGCGGCTCGTTCTCTACGGTTGGGGCCTTGCCAAAGTGGATATCTCCCCGCTAATCGGCATGTTCGACTTCTTGCGGGAGAGACTGCGGATGCTCGCTCCGGTGGGGAATTCGTACTGACGGCGCGTGGCTGAAAGCGGCGGACTGCTAATCTTCCAGCACATCCTCGGCCTTGTACTTGGCCAGCGGGTTCTCAGGCTCCGGCGGCTCCCGTTTGCTCATGACCACAACCACCACCAATAGCGGCACGACGAGAATGATTAGTAGGGCAACGTAGGAAAAGGGCGAATATTTCGCGATCCAATCGCCCGTCCCTGCGAGGGAATTTTCCAACATGCCGCGATAAGACGGCATGAGCATGAGAAAAATCACCACGAACAATCCGATGCCGAGCAGTGACATCATAGTAGTACTAGATCCTAACCGAAAGTAGCTCACCCGCGAAAGTTTTCGTCGGACAATCTTGGACCGCTAACCACGAATGCTAACGGTGGATGCTGTCCGAGTAGACTCTCCGCAATGGAGGGGGTCCCGGATGGGGCGAACCGCCTACGGGCCAATCTTGACGGTGGCCGTGGTGTCCGGAATAAACGGCAGAAGACTGGCATGGATGGTGGTCGTGCCGTTCGCCACACCTGTCACATAGACTTGCACTTCCGTCTGACCTGCAGGAATCGTGATTGTGGCGGGCACCGTGGCCACTGCAGGGTTGTCGGACGTCAAGTTGACGGTCAATCCACCCGCCGGCGCATTCCCCGATAACATCAGCCACGAGTATCGGTTCGAAGTCGAGGGGAAGGGCAGACTAACGCTGGTTGGGTAGAAAGTAAGCGTCTCGACGGCGTTAGCCGTCTGGCTGATGGTCGGAAATCCGGTTGCTGAGACGGTTATGGTGGTTGCTCCAATGCTGACACCTTGGATCGTCGGCTGGGTTGTCGGCGCAGTGGCTCCGGCCGGAACGGTGACAGATCCGACTGGGAGCTTCACCTTCGTCTTGTCGCTGCTCACCAGCGAGATCACTGTGCCGTTCGGGGCCGGCGCCGGAATGCTCAAACCCACGGCGAATGTAGTTGTCTGGCCAACCCCAACATTAACCGGATTGGCAGGCACGAAAAGGAAAGGGGGCCTCGTGTAGTTTACGGTTGCTGTTCCCGAGATCATGCTCGTCGAAGATGCCGTGATGTTGGTGGCGCCGCTGGCGCTGCCCGGCGTTACGGTTGCGCTTGCCATGGCCGCGCCAGCGGGCACGGTCACGGTCAATGGCACGGTCGCGGCCGTAGTGTTGCTGCTCGTCAGGCTGACTACTGCACCAGCCGGCCCCGCAGGTGCTGACAGGTTCACGGTCATGGTCAGAGGAAGTCCGGCCAAAGCCAGCGGGTTCGGCGAAAGCGTGATCACGATTGGTGTGAAGTTCACGGTTGCCGTTCCCGAAGTCATGCTCGTTGCGGATGCGGTGATGGTGCTTGAGCCGCCTGTGTTGCCCGGCGAAACAGGAATCTGCGCGGTACTTGCGCCCGGAGCAACAGTTACGCTAGGTGGCACGGTCGCGGCCGCCGTGTTGCTGCTGACCAGGTTTATCTGCGCGCCATTCGATCCGGCCGGGACCGACAGGCTGACAGTCAAGACACCAAGATACGAGCTCATCGCCAACGGGCTCGGCGTGAGCGTAATTACCACCGGCGTTGGAATTGTGATTGATACAGTCGAGGGAGGGGCGCTTTGGTACGGGTCGCTCACCATAAGCTGCACCACGTAAAGGCCGGGAACGTCAGGAGTGAAGTTGGGGAACTGACTGGCAGGTCCTGAAATTGTGGCCGCACTGCCGGCTGGCACTGTGGTGAAGGTCCAGGAGTAAGTCAACGGATCGCCGTCCACATCGAACGACCCGGAGCCGTTTAGCAGCACCGTTCGGCCGAACGCCACAGTCTGATTCGGCCCGGCGTTCGCCACCGGCGCGGTGTTGGTGGTGGTAATGGTGACAGTGGATGGCGCACTGGTTTGGGTGCCGTCGCTAACTACGAGCTGGGCCACATACATTCCGGGCGCGTTGACTACTAGGGTCGGTTGCGGGATCGCCGTGTTGGAGATCTGCGAGGTACTTGTCGGCGGTTCCGATAGGAGCGTCCATGTGTACACCAACGGCTTCCCTTGCGGGTCCGCGCCGACGCCAGTCAAGGTCACCAAGGTATTGCTCGTGACTGTGCGATTCTGGCCGGCGAACGCCATTGGGACAATCGGCGGGTTGGTGGTAATGGTGACGGTTGACGGCGCACTACTGGAGACCCCGTCGTTGACGACCAATTGAAATGTATAAGTGCCCGGAAGGTCCGCGGTGAATGTGGGATTCACAGCCGGGCGATCGGACAGGTTCGCGGCGCTGTTAGCCGGTGCGCCGGTCATGGTCCATTTGCAGCTCAGCAGGTTGCCATTCAGGTCGGTGGAGCCGCTTCCGTCCAATTGCACCAACGCGCCGATGTTCACAAACTGGCCCGGGCCGGCATTGGCCACGGGCGGCACGGAGAAGGTGCTGATAGTCACGTCCGCGGTGTTGCTGGCTACTCCGTTGCTTACGGTCAATGAGAGGATGAACGTGCCGGCGACGTCAACGGTGAAACCCGACTGCACGCCCCAGGAGCTTGTCAGCCGCGCGGAGGTTCCCGGCGGACGCGACACAAAAGTCCATGCATAAGTCAAAGATCCATTTCCACTCGGGTTGGTCGATGCACTGCCGTTCACGATCACTTTCGCGCCTACCGCGACACTTTGATCGGGCCCCGGGTTGGCCACTGGCCCCTGCGGAGTAGTCTGAAACGTCCAGCTGATCTTGGACGTGTCCAGCGACGTCGCGGGACTCGAGACCAGAACGGCAAACGTATTGGTGCTGGTGACTTGGCCCTTTGCCGCCACTGCCGGAAAGGTCAGCGTGTTTTGGCTGGGAACGATCCGGAGAGCAAACGGGTCCGTCGTCCCAGCGGTCGCCGTCACGCTGCCCCACGGCGTGGAGCCATTCAAGAGGTCAGCGCGATAGGTAAGCTGCGTAAGCGTTGCTGTGGCTTGAACGCTCGAGACCAATTGATAGTTCGTAATGGACAGACCTTGTGCCTGTCCGATTGTCGCAAGCGTCGCGAACAGAAGGGCGGCCAAAGTCGCCGTGGACGTATTTCGCATGATGCCCTATCCGAGTCCCAAATCTAAACTAATAACCTGACTTAGAGCTCTGTGCAGCGAGAGGCTGAGGAGCGGTCTACAAGAAATGGCCGCTGCATACGCCATATGTAGATTAGGTTATCGAGTGCCCCGGTTCAATTCTCTAAATGGCGTAGCCGAACCCGCTGTAAGTGGCGTAACCAAAAGAATTAGTGTGGAATCTAACGTGTGAGCCACGCCTGAATTCTTCTATCTCGTCGTCGAAGGTGGATTGACTCGTTACGGCCCGACGTGAACCGAGACGGTCGCATCCGGAACAAATGGCAACTGGCTGGCATGGATGGTAGTCGTGCCGTTGCCCACGCCTGAAACATAAAGTTGCACTTCGGTCTGACCGGCGGGAACGGTGATGGTAGCCGGCACTACAGCAACATTCGAGTTATCGGAGCTCAGGTTGATCGTGAGTCCACCCGCCGGCGCCACGGCCGATAACATTAGCCAGGTGTAGCGTACCGAGCTAAAGAATGGCAGCGTCACGGTCGTTGGATAGAAGGTAATGGTCTCTACGGCGTTGACCGTTTCGACGACAGTTGGGTATCCCGTAGCTGTGGCAGTTATAGTGGACGCTCCCAGGTTAATGCCGTTGATCAGAGGCTGCGTTACGGGTACGGTCGCGCCCGCAGGGATGGTCACGAGGGTGCTTGCGAACCTCACCTTTGAGGGGTCGATGCTGGTCAGCGTGATGAGCACGCCGCTCGGAGCGGGCGCGGGAACGCTGAATTGCACTGGGAAGGTGGTTCGTTGGCCCACTCCTACGCTAAACGGACTGGGCAGGATGATGGTGGCTGGGCTGCTGTAGTTGACGGTGGCCGTTCCCGAATTCATTAGGGGTGCAGATGCGGTGATGGTGGTTGTGCCACTGGCGCTGCCCGGCATCACGGTGACGTTCGCGATGCTCGCGCCTGCCAGAACGGTCACGGTGGGCGCCACCGTCGCGGCTGTCGTGTTGCTGCTCGCCAGGGTGATTACTACGCCATTAGGTCCCGCCGGGGCCGACAGATTCACAGTCAGCATGGCCGGAGCGCTCACGGCCAACGGGTTCGGTGTGAGCGTAATCAGCACCGGCGCTGCCACCGTGATTGTCACAGTGGTGGGAGTACCGCTGGCGTAAGTATCCACGACCATGAGCTGCGCCACGTAAACGCCTGGCACGTCCGGTATAAAATTGGCGATCATGCTGCCAGCTCCCGAAATCAGAGCGGCACTTCCGGACGGTCGGCTCGCGAAAGTCCACTTAAAGGTCAAGGGATCGTGATCTACATCCGTTGAGGCAGATCCGTCCAGGAACACGGTGCGGCCTACCAGTGCACTATCCTGATTCGGCCCGGCGTTTGCCACCGGAGGAGTGTCTGTAGTGGAAAAGGTCACGGTTGCCGGCGGGCTGGTCTGGCTGCCATTGGTGACCACGAGCTGGGCTATAAAGATGCCCGGCTTGTCAAGAAACAGCGTTGGCTGGGGGATGCTGGGGTTTGAGAATGTGGAGGTGCTGCCCGCGGGCTTGGCGAGGAGTGTCCACATATACAGAAGCGGCTTCCCCTGCGGATCCACGCCGACCCCTTGTAGAGTGATCGTGGTATTGTGCGCCACCGTGAGATTCTGCCCCGCGAAGGCAGTGGGAACTGTGGGCGGGTTCGTTGTAATAGTGACGATTGCCGGCGCGCTGTTGGCCAAGCCGTCATTCACGATTAACTGTACTTGATACGAGCCCGGCAGATCCGCGGTGAATGTAGGCAGCAAAGCGGTAAAATCCGAGAGCTTCGCCGCGCTATTGGCGGGTTTGCTAGTTAGGGTCCACTGATAGCTCAGCGAATCGCCGTCCACATCGGTCGAACCAGTCCCGTTTAATTGCACTAGCGCGCCGATATTCACAAACTGATTCGGACCGGGATTAGCCACAGGTGGCGTTTCGGAGGTGCTGATGGTCACGTCCGCCGTGCTACTCCCGATTCCGTTGCTGACCGTCAGTGAAAGAACATAGTTACCGCTAACATCAATAGTGAAACCGGATTGCACGCCCCAGTTAGTCGAGAGCCGGGCAGAACTTCCTGGCGGACGCGACACAAAGGCCCAATCGTAAGTCAAGGCGCCAACGCCGCTCGGGTTTGTCGAGCCGCCACCGTTGACAGTTACATGGCCGCCCAAGGGGACAGTCTGATTGGGGCCGGGGTTGGCAATGGGCGCCTCTGGGGTAACTTGGAACGTCCAAGAGATTTTGCTGGTATCGAGCGGCACATTTGGATTCGCCAGAACCGAGAACGTGTTGGTGCTGGTAACTACGCTATTTTGCGGCGATGCCGGAAAGGATAACGTGTTTTGGCCGGGTACGATTGCGGACGACCACCGGGTTTGTAGTGACGGCGGTGGCCGTCACGCCACCCCACGGCGTCCCGGGATTTCCCAGGTCCACCCGGAAGGTCATCTGCGAGAGGGTCGGAGATCCCGCCGGAGAGATCGATATCAACTGATAATTGGTGATATATAGACTCTGCACCTGTCCGAACATCGCGGCGGGAATCGTGAACATGATGCCGGCAATCGCCGCCCGAAACTTATCTTGCATACTAACCCACCTCAGTTTCTAAACCGGATAATGATCGTAATTGTTCGCTAGGTCGCACTAAGTCGCCGCCAGCTGAAAATCGTACGATTAGGGTATGTTATCGAAGGTGCTGTTTCAATGCTCTAAACGGATTAGCCAGGCAGTTGCCTTAGGTGCTGTAGAGAGAAAGAAAAGGAATTAGCCCAGGAGGTTACAGTACTTTCTCAAAAAAGAGCAGGGACTTAGCGGCACAAACATCCCAGCGGAACCCCCGGGCGTAGTACCGGCCGCGTTCTATTTGTTCGGCTCGGAGGTCACACGACGATAGCAAGCGCGTCAGCGCATTACGGAGTTCAAGGATGCTTCTTGGGTCGACGAGTAACGCGGCGTTTCCGGTTATTTCCGGCAGTGCAGAAACGTTGGAGGTGATCACGGGCACGCCCGCCGCCATGGCTTGCGCCACCGGAAATCCAAAGCCCTCGTATAGTGAGGGATACGCGAATACGGTGGCGGCCGCCGTCAAAGGCGCGAGATCCGTTTCGGGCACATAGCCCAGATAACGTATCCCCTTCCCTCTCAGGCGCGCCATCGTCTTCTGCGTCGCCCAGCCCGGGGGTCCGGCGACCACCAGTTCGTACTCGACCTGCAGCGCCGGTTCCAGTGAGGTGTAGGCGTCCAGCAGCGTGTCTAGGTTCTTGCGAGGTTCAATCGTTCCGATGAACAGCACGAACGGGCGCGCGAGGCCGTACCGTTGTTTCACCCGCCAAATGGCATCGTTGGGCACGTCAAAGAAGGCTTGCGACACGCCCGAGTGAATCACCGTGATCTTTTCCGGAGCGAGGCCCAGCACGCGTACGGAATCGTCCTTGGTGCTTTGCGAAACCGCAATCACGGCGTCCGCGCGCTTGAGAATCTCGGCAAAACTCCGGTCGGCCCGCCGATTCGCTTCCGGATGGAGCTCTGGCATCAGCCAACAGGTCATATCGTGGATGGTGGCGGTCAGCCGTCCATGGCGAGGAGGGGTCCGCAACAGGCTGCTGGCATGGAAAATGTCTGCATAGCGCGCGCTCAGCCCCCCTGGCGGAATACCAGCGTGATTTGCCAGGGCCAGTGAAGCCAAGCCGGAAAACGTAGGCCACCATCCGGCCACCGAGTGCTGGTGTGTCAGCGGGCTTAGTTCTCCCAGGGACGGAAACGTGCGAATGGTGTCCGCTCCGGCCGCCGCGCGTAGGTGCTGGATCCAGTAATACAGATAGTTCTTGACGCCGGCACTACGCACGAGCAACGGAATGGCATCAATCACGACTCGCATTTGTTCTCAGTTTCCGCCATCTGGTATACTCTCAGTTTATGGTCAGCACCGTCGCCCGGCATCACCATCATCACCATGCCTCCACGCGACGGGTGGTGTTCTGATTCCAATCAAACTATTCTGGAAAGGACGCCCGCCGCAGTTTTGGCGGGCTTTTTTATTGGCATCGTCATGGATCTGAACTTCGGAAAAGCCGACGGCCTGGTAACCGCCGTCATTCAGGACCACCTTACCGGCCGCGTGCTGATGGTGGGTTATATGAACCCGGAGGCGTTCCGGTTGACGGTGGAAACCGGCTTCGCCACTTTTTACAGCCGCTCGCGGCGCAAGCTCTGGCTGAAGGGTGAGAGTTCGGGCCATCGGCTGGTAGTGAAACACATCTCGACCGATTGCGACCGCGACGCCTTACTAGTGCAGGTTGAGGCGCTGGGGCCCGGCGTCTGCCACGAGGGATACCAGAGCTGTTTCTTCCGAAAGCTCGAAGGCGGCGCTTGGAAAGTCTCCGAAAAGCAAACTTACGATCCCAAAGCGGTCTACGGGGAGAAGGCATGAAGCTTAAGCTCGGGATTCCCAAGGGAAGCCTGGAAAACGCTACCATCGACCTGTTCCGCCGCGCCGGTTTCTCCATCGTCACCAGCAGCCGCTCCTACTTTCCGGGCATCGACGATCCCGACATCGAGTGCATGTTGATCCGGGCGCAGGAGATGGCGCGCTACGTCGAGGATGGCATTCTGGACGCCGGGCTCACCGGCCGCGACTGGATCGAGGAAAACGAAGCGGACGTGGTTGCCGTCGCCGATCTGATCTATGCCAAGCAGAGTTTCGGTAAAGTGCGCTGGGTGCTGGCGGTGCCGGAAGCCTCCGATTTCCGGTCGGTGAAGGATCTGGAAGGCAAGATCATCGCCACTGAACTGGTGGCGACTACGAAGCGCTACCTGGCTTCCCACGGCGTCAGCGCCAAGGTGGAATTCAGTTGGGGCGCCACAGAAGTGAAGCCGCCGGTGCTGGCGGACGCCATTGTGGAGGTGACCGAAACGGGCTCTTCGCTACGCGCCAACAAGCTCAAGATTATCGATACCATCCTGGAATCGAACACTCAGTTGATCGCCAACAAGAATGCGTGGTCGGACGCCTGGAAGCGCCGCAAGCTCGAAGACTTGAAAATGCTCCTGGAAGGAGCCATCAACGCGCTGGGCAAAGTGGGACTGATGTTGAACGTGCACCAGAAGGACCTGGATGCCGTGTTGCGAGTGCTGCCCGCACTGAAGCGTCCCACCATTTCTCACCTGAGTGACGAGCAATGGCTGGCCGTTAATACGATTCTGGATGAAGCCACAGTGCGCGATATCATCCCGCGGCTGAAACAAGCGGGCGGCGAAGGTATCGTCGAATATCCGCTGAATAAGATAGTCCTGTGATCCGCATTCTCCAAACCGGACAGGTAGGCCGGCTGTTAGCGCGCAAGGCCGCGCGATTCAGCGAAGCGGAAGCGGTGGTGCGTCCGATTCTGGAAGCGGTGCGGACGCGTGGCGACAAGGCACTGATGGAATACGCACGCCGGTTCGACCGCCTGGAAAGGCGCAGCGTGCGCGTGCCGGAAGCGGAATTGGAACGGGCCGCGCGCGGCCTGACGCCGGATTTTCGGAAAGCCGTGGAGACGGCTTTGGCCAATATTCGGGCCTACGCCGAAAAGCAAAAGCCCCGGGAGTGGATGTCGGCGGCGACGGCGGGATTGCGTCTGGGGCAGGTGGTTCGGCCGCTCGACACCGTGGCTGCCTATATTCCCGCGGGGCGGTATCCGTTGCCCTCCTCGGTCATGATGACGGTGGTGCCCGCCCAGGTAGCAGGCGTACCCCAAATCTGCGTAGCCTCTCCAAAAGCCGTGCAGGAGGTTCTCGGGACGGCAGCCATGCTGGGTGTCCGGCAGGTGTTCCAAATGGGCGGTGCGCAGGCTATCGCGGCCTTCGCTTTCGGGACACGAAGCGTACCTCGCGCCGACCGAATTGTGGGACCAGGAAACATCTACGTAGCGGCGGCTAAGAAACTGCTGGCGGGCGAAGTGGGCATCGATTTCGTGGCCGGCCCCACCGAGATTCTGATCGTTGCCGCGGAGGGCGACCCGCGCCACCTCGCGGCAGACATGCTGGCCCAGGCCGAGCATGATGCCGATGCTTCGGCGGTGCTGCTCACCACGTCGAAACGCCTGGCCGTCGCTGTATCAAAGGAAGTGGAGCGGCAACTCTCCATTCTGCCCACCTCCGAGGTAGCCGCGAAATCCATCGCGCGTAATTCCGCCATCATCCTGGTGCGGTCTCTCGGGGAAGGCATCGAAATCGCCAACCGGTTTGCGCCCGAGCACCTGAGCATTCCGGAGGCCGGCCTCCTGGCGAAGGTGAAGCACGCCGGCAGTGTGTTCATCGGACCGTTCAGCCCCGAGGCGGCTGGCGACTACGCGTCCGGCCCCAACCATGTACTGCCCACTGGTGGCGCCGCACGAATCCGCGGGGGACTGGCCGTGACGGACTATCTGAAAGTGATCTCCGTGCAAGAACTTTCGGAGGCCGCCCTGCGGCGTATCGCGCCGGCGATTACCACTCTGGCGCGCGCGGAAGGACTCGAGGCGCACGCGCGATCCGTGGAGGTTCGGCTCGATGGCCGTTAAAACTCCCAAACTGCCCAAAGGCGCTATTAAGCCTCGCCCCGCGGTGCTGTCCATGAAACCGTACTCGCCTCCTACGGCAGGCCGTTCCGACAAGCTCCGGCTTGACTTCAACGAGAACACGGTCGGCTGTTCGCCGCGCGTGATCGCCGCGTTACAGGGCGGGGTCAACGCGGGGGCGCTGGCGGTGTATCCAGAATACGGCGAGGCCAGAGCGGCTATCGGTCGCTACTTTCAAGTGGAGCCCGAGCAGTTTGTCTTCACCAACGGTACCGACGAGGCCATCCAGGTCTTCATCAATACTTACGTCGACGATGGCCAGCAGGTGCTGCTGCTCAAGCCTTCCTATGCGATGTACCGGTTTTACGCCGAGGTGGCCGGTGCCCGGATCTGCGAGGTGGAGTATGCGCCGCCCGACATGGATTTCCCGCTGCAAGCCGTGCTGGATGCGATCACGCCGGACACACGCGCGGTAATCCTGGCCAATCCCAACAATCCCACGGGAACGGGTACGTCGGTGTTGGGAATCGAGCGCATCCTTCACCGAGCGCGCAAGGCTGTGGTGCTCATCGACGAGGCGTATTACGAATTCTCCGGTGTTACGGCATTAACGGAGATCGAGCGCGTGCCCAACCTGTTCGTCTCGCGCACGTTTTCCAAAGTGTTCGGCATGGCCGCCATGCGGCTCGGATGCCTGTTCTCCCATCCGGTGAACATCGAGTTCCTGCATAAGGCGCAATCGCCCTACAGCGTCAATTCGCTGGCGGTGTTGGCGGCGCAGGCGGCGGTCACCGACCATGCCTACATCCAGAACTATGTCGCCGAAGTACTGGCGGCGCGCGAACTGTTGTGCGTGGGGCTGGAGAAACTGGGCATCGGCTATGTTCCCAGCTCCGCTAATTTTGTCCTGGCGAAGATCGGCGCGCGGGCCATCGAAGTGCGGGATGCGCTGCGAGCGGAGGGAATCCTGGTGCGCGACCGCAGTTACGAGGCGCCGGGGTGCGTACGCATGACGGTGGGGACGCGGGAGCAGACCCGCCGCCTGCTGGAAGCGCTGGAAGAGATGTGGTACCGATGAGCAAGCCGATTCTGGTTTTCGACATGGATGGCGTGCTAGTGGATGTGACCGAATCGTATCGGGAAGCCATCGCCCAGACAGTGCGCCACTTCGCGGGCGTCGTAATTACGCATCCTGAGATTCAGGACTACAAGAACCAGGGCGGCTGGAACGACGATTGGAAGCTCTCGCATCACATCATCACGGGTCACGGCGTCGTGGTGGAATTTGATGAAGTGAGGCAGTACTTTCAGAGCATTTTCCTGGGTAATGGAACCGACGGGTTGATCCTGCGCGAGAACTGGGTGGCGCGCCCGGGAATTTTGGAGAAGCTGAATCGGCAGTTCCGTTTCGCCGTTTTCACCGGCCGGCCGCGCGAGGATGCCGACCTGACCTTAAAGCGCTTCGCCGGACCGCTGGTGTTCGATCCAATCGTGGCGATGCATGACGTCGCGAATCTCAAACCTGCGCCGGATGGTCTTTTCCAGATTCTGAGCCGGGAGCCAGGGGCGAAAGCTTTCTACGTGGGCGATACCGTGGATGATGCTCGCTGCGCTAAAGCGGCGGGAGTGCCGTTCATTGGCATCGCCGCGCCCGCGAATCCGCGCTACCTCGACCTGGTGTTCCTGTTCCAGGCCGAGGGTGCATACGCGATTGTGGATGATATCAATTACCTGGAAGAGGTGTTCGCGTCATGAGAACTGCTGCCCTTGAACGCAACACCAAGGAGACGCAAATCCGCGGTTCTTTGAGAATTGAAGGCCTCGGAACTTATGAAGTCTCCACCGGCATCCGCTTCTTTGATCACATGCTGGAGCTGTTCGCGAAACACGGCGGCTTCGATTTGAAGCTCAAGGCCGATGGCGATCTGGACGTGGACCAACACCACACGGTAGAGGACGTGGGCATCGTGATGGGACAGTTGTTCGCGAAAGCCTTGGGGGACCGCAAAGGCATCAACCGCGCGGGCTATTTCGTGCTGCCTATGGATGAAACTCTGGCGGTGGTGGCACTCGATCTGGGCGGTCGGCCGGCGCTGGTGTACAAGGATCTCGTCAGAGTGCGTCTGGTGGGCGATCTGCAAACCGAGCTGGTAGAGGATTTCTTCGGTGGGTTTGCGAACCATGCCGGCGCCAACCTGCACGCCAAGGTGTTATATGGGCGCTCCAGCCATCACAAAATCGAGGCGATCTTCAAGTGTTTCGCGCGGGCGTTGAAGTATGCCTGTTCCAAGGATGCCCGGCTGAAGGACCAGCTGCCCTCTACGAAGGGCCTGTTATGATCACGATCTTCGATTACGGCGCCGGTAACCTTCGTTCCGTCCAAAACACGCTGGGCGAGCTCGGCTGGGAATACGAGCTCGCGCGTGACTCCGGAGGCTTGCGCCGCGCTCCCAAAATCATCCTGCCTGGCGTGGGCCATTTCGGGCAGATGATGCGCGCCCTCGATGCCCTTCAGGTCCGCGACGCTTTGCTCGAACGCATTCGCGCCGGCGTGCCGTTCCTGGGAATCTGTCTGGGCCTGCAAGCCCTGTTCGAAACCAGTGAAGAAGCGCCCGAAGAGCGCGGATTGGGTCTGTATCCGGGAACCGTTCGGCGCTTCCCCGCCGACGCCCGCGTGCCGCACATGGGCTGGAACGAACTCACGGCGCGGCCCGATTCCAAGCTGGTACGCAATCTGGATGCGCGGCCATATGTGTACTTCGCGCACAGCTATTATGTCCCTGAAAATGAGCGCGCTTCTGCCACGTGTACCTACGCCGTCCCGTACACCGCCGTTCTTGAGTGTGGCAACGTCTTCGGGGTGCAGTTCCACCCCGAAAAATCGGGACCGGTGGGCCTCCGCATCGTCCGCAATTTCCTGGAGCTGCCGTGTTAGCCAAGCGCATCATTCCCTGCCTGGATGTCACTGGCGGCCGCGTGGTCAAAGGCGTCAATTTCGTGAATTTGCGTGACGCCGGCGACCCCGTGGAACTAGCCGATCGCTACAACCGCGATGGCGCCGACGAGCTGGTGTTCCTGGACATTACCGCGTCGAGCGACGCCCGCGAAATCATGGCGGACGTAGTGGCGCGCACGGCCCGCAAAGTCTTCATCCCGCTGGCGGTAGGAGGCGGCATTCGCTCGGTGGCGGACGCCCGCCGCATCCTGCTCTCGGGCGCTGACAAAGTTTCGGTGAACACCGCCGCTGTGCGCCGGCCGGAGCTGATCACCGAGCTGAGCGAGGAGTTCGGAGCGCAAGCGGTGGTGCTGGCCATCGACGCGCGCCGCCACGGAGCTGGCCAATGGCACGTCTACACACGCGGCGGCCGTGACGACGAGGGCATTGATGCAGTCGAGTGGGCTGCCCGCGGCGAGCAACTGGGCGCCGGCGAAATCCTGCTGACGTCCATGGACACTGATGGGGTACAGGATGGATTCGATTGTCCGCTCACCAAGGCGGTTTCCCAAGCAACGCACATTCCCGTCATCGCCAGCGGCGGGGCGGGGAAGCCCGAACACTTCGTGCGCGTGCTGACCGATGGCTGCGCCGACGCCGCACTGGCTGCATCGATCTTCCACTACGGCACGTTCACGGTGAACCAGCTCAAAGAGGAATTGGACAAGCGAGGCATCCCTGTGAGGAACACGGCATGATCTTCCCGTGCATCGATTTGATGGATGGGAAGGTGGTGCAACTGGTGCAGGGGCGCGAAAAGGCGTTGGAAGCCGATTCGCCGGAAGAAATGCTGCGACGGTTCGCCGCCTTCCCCGAAATCCAGGTGATCGATCTGGATGCCGCGCTGGGCCGCGGCTCGAACGATGAGCTGGTGCGATGGCTGGCGTCGAAGGCCGCGGTACGCGTAGGCGGCGGTGTGCGGACCGTGGAGCGCGCCCGCGCGCTGGTGGAGCAGGGAGCGCGCAAGGTGATCGTAGGCACGTCGGCGTTCACCGACAACGGGGTCAACGATGCGTTTCTCAGGATTGTCCGCGACGCGATTGGCCGCGACTGTTTGCTGATAGCGCTCGATTCGAAAGATGGACGTATCGTGGTGAAAGGCTGGCAGGAGTCGACCGACCTAACTGCCGAAAAGGTGCTCGGCGCGCTGGAACCATACTGTTCGGGCTTCCTCTGCACTTACGTCGACAAGGAAGGCATGATGCAAGGCACGGACCTGGACTGGTTCCGGCGTCTGCGCGCGGCGACGTCGCTGGAAATTACAGCGGCCGGCGGCATCACCACTATGGACGATGTGGGCGCACTCTTGGCCATGGATGTCCACGCGGCGTTGGGGATGGCGATTTACACGGGGCGGTTGAAGCTCGACGAGCTGGCGGTTTTGAACGCGTCCGGTCCCTCACGGTCGCGGTTCTGAAGCACGAGGTTCAAATCGTTTCCAGTTCCTCTTCCAGCATCTGCTTCTGGGAGAGCCCCGCATAGTATCCACCGGCTTCCAGCAGTTCCGCGTGCGTCCCTTGTTCCACAATCCGGCCGCGCTCCAGCACGATGATTCGGTCCGCTTGCCGCACCGTCAAAACGCGGTGCGAAATCAGAATCACGGTGCGCCCCTCCATCACGCCGGCCAGGTGATTCAAGATGCGCTCTTCGGTGAGCGTGTCCACGCTCGATAGTGCATCATCCAGAATCAGGATGCGCGGGTCGCGCAGAATGGCGCGTGCGATGGCGGTGCGCTGCTTCTGTCCGCCGGAAAGCGTAATGCCTCGCTCGCCCACCATCGTCTCGTAGCCTTCCGGGAAAGCCTCGATGTCAGCGGCGAGACCTGCCAGTTCAGCGGCGCGCCGGATATCTTCGGGAGTCGCGATCTCCACTCCGAATGCGATGTTTTCGGCGATGGTCGCGCTGAACAGGAACGTCTCTTGTGGTACGAAACCGATGTGTCGCCGCGGATCAGCGGGATCGAACTGCCGCACATCCACGCCATCCAGCAGCACGGCGCCGTGCGTCGGGTCCATCAAGCGCGGGATCAAGCTCACCAGCGTGCTTTTGCCGGAGCCGGTGTGGCCCACCACGGCAACCGTCGATCCAGCTGCGATCCGCAGGTCGATGTGTTCCAGCGCACGCGCCGTGCCGTATTCCATCGTCACGCCTTGAAACTGTACCTCCCCCCGCATCGCGGATAGGCGGACAGGAAGCGGTGGCGCAGCGATGGTCGGCTTCTCTTCAAGAATCTGGTTGATGCGGCTTAGCGAGGCCGTGCCGCGCTGCATGAGGTTCACCACCCAGCCCAGCGCGATCATGGGCCATACCAGCATGCCCATGTACGTGTTGAACATGATGTATCCGCCCAGGGTAATGCGCCCGCGTAACACTTGAAATCCGCCCACCAGTAGAACCACGAGAAAAGTGCAGCCGATGAGCGCTTCGAGCAGCGATTGAAAGAAGCCCTGGATGCGCACCAGCTTGAGATTCTGCGCAATGTATTGCTTGTTCAGCTGCTCGAAACGGCGCGATTCGGCTTCCTCCTGCGCGAACGCGCGGACCATACGCACGCCGGCGAGGTTTTCCTGCACCCGGCTGGAGATGTCCGAAAACATTGACTGGATCCGTTCGAACCGCGTGTGAATCTTACGGCCGAAGAAAATCACCGCCAGGCTCACGCCAGGGGCCGGCAGGATGGCGAACATCGCCAGGCGCCAATCCGCGGTAATCATCACGGCGATCGCCAGAATGAAGGTGAGGCTGGTCTCGATCCAGTACATGATCCCTGGGCCGAGCATCATGCGAACGGCGTTTAGGTCGTTAGTGGCGCGCGCCATGATGTCACCCGTGCGGATGCGCTGGTAGTAGTCAGGCGATAGCTCCACCAGATGCCGGAACAGATCGTTACGCAGATCGTATTCGATGTCGCGGGAGATGCCGATGATAATCACGCGCATCCAGTATTGAAAGATTCCTTTGACCAACGAGAGTCCCGCCAGGTATGCCGCGAAGCGCACGAATGCGCGGGAGCCCAGGGACTTGCTGAACGCATCCACCGCGCCGCGGATCATCAGGGGCTGCCCGGCTTGGGCGACGTCCTTGATCACCAGGCAAAGAAGGCCCAGCGCCATGCCCCAGCGGTAGCGCCAAAGGTAGGTGCGAATGGTGGCCAGCGATCTCCACATGCCTACAAACCGATTGCGGCCGCCAGCGTCTTCGTCCATTCGTCGAACGCGATTTTCTGGCCTTGTCGGCTGTGCCACCACGTCGCGGGATGGAATTCACGGTCAGGTGCTGCGAGCATGCGGATGTCAATCGTTATGCCCATCGCGCGCTCGGTTGCCTGGATAATGCGCGCTGCTCGCCGGCTGTGAAAGTCTGAAGTTACAAAGAGGGCGAGCCGAATTTTGCGGCGCTGCAGTTCCGGCAGCAGGATCTGCGCCTCGTCCCGCGTGGATCGGGCTTCATCCGGATAGGGGATGAACCATGCTTCGGGGTACCCGTGGCGTACCGCCCAGGCGATTTCCGGCTCGCACTCGTGCTGATCGTACATGCCAGGCGGCCCGCTCACCAGAACTGCCGGCACGTAGCCCTGCCTCACCAAGTCGCCTGCTTTGCTGATGCGCACGCCCCAGGGATCGCCACCAAGAACCACAGCGATATCGGCTTTGACCGGCCCATCGTCGCGCACCAACCCCCAACCGAATGCGGGAAGCCACCACGATCTGGTGAGAATCGTTAAAACAAAAAACACCACCACAGCGATAGTGAGTTTGATCAGTTGAGGCCAGCGGCGCCGCAAGGGCTACTTCTCGTCTGTGGATTTCTGGTCGAGGTTCCCGACGGTCTTCAATCGCTGGTAGAGCCGTTCGACCTCGGCTTCATCCTCGGGGCGCAGGACGCGAACGCGCGGAGGCGGTGGAACCTGTTTGCGCTCGGGGCCGGGAGCCAGCAATTCCCCCCAGTACTGTCGGTACGGGATGCCATCAATCAGAGCGTCGGTGGAGAACCGCCGCAGGTGGCGCAGCAGCGTATTGCAGGAATCGAGGTCGCCTGGGTAAGTCAGCAGCAGCCGCGAATCGTCGTAGAGCGTCAGCCGAAGGATCAGGGGCGAAATCCAGCCAGTGCGATCGAGCCGGCGTATATCCATCCAGGGAATGCGGCGTTGTCCGATGGTGAGATGGCTCTCCTGGACCTCGATGGCCGGGAGAAAGGCCATCCAGAACGAAACCCCGGCGGTGATCAGAAGCAGACCCGAGGGAATCGACGTGAGAGTCCAACTCCAGCCTAGCCAACGTGCAAAACCGCCCAGGACGACCGCCAGCACCACGGAGGCGATTCCAAACCAACGATAGTGTCGCGCCGGCAAGTAACGTGTCATCGCCTGTCCCACTTTTAGACTACTCCGGACGAAAGAAACCGTCAATGCGCCCGTGCCAATTGCACCCCGCGCCAGGTGTAATGGAGGCCGCTCCAAATCGTCAAAACGGCGCAGGGCCAAAGCATTGCAGAGGAAAGCGCGTTCAGTACTGGCGTCGAAAGCCAATTTCGAGCCATCCAAAGTACCGCGGTCACCACCTGGACGAAGGTGGATACTTTTCCCCAGACGCTGGGCGGAAAATTGCGGAGGGAAGTCAACCACAGCAAGAACCCGACAGCAAACAGGATGTACAGGTCGCGCCCGAAAACGATAAAGACGAACCAATGCGGCACCAAGCCCGCCAATGCCAGCGCGAGAAACACGCCGCTGAGCAGACATTTATCAGCAATCGGATCGAGGTAAGCTCCCACCTGCGTCGTGAGGCCGAGATGCCGGGCTGCCGCTCCGTCCAGCAGATCGGTGACTGCGGCGCAGGCGAACAGAAACAGCGCCCGGCCGTGTTCGCCCGCAAGGATGGCCCAGATGACAAATGGAACCAGGGTGAGCCGCAGCAACGTAAACAGGTTGGCAAGGTTGACCCAGCGCGGCATCTGGATTTGAGTGTAGCGCGGGTTCCCTCCCATGGCAGGGCAAACGAAACACAGAAGATTGCCCCGCCATGGAGGACATTCTCTGATGTATGCGCATTAGTCATTGCGGGTCGGGAATAGTCTCAGATTTTGTTCACTTCTGTTGCGCCTGCGGAGGGCTTCGATTCGTACATTTCGGGAACAATGGCGAACCTCGCCTGGTACTCGCGAACTAGTTCGGTTCGAAAATGACCGAGTGCGGAGCCGTCGAGCATGGCAACGATGCAGCCGCCAAAACCGCCGCCCGTCATGCGCGCGCCATACACACCGTCGATTTGGCAAGCCGTTTCCACCAGGAAGTCCAGTTCCGGGCAGCTCACTTCGTAATCGGTTTGCAGACTGCGGTGCGATGCCAATAGCAGTTTTCCCATGGCGCTCTTATCGTCCCGGGAACAAGCCTCGCGGAAGGCGACCACCCGCTCGTTTTCGGTGACCACGTGCCGTGTACGGCGGGTCAGGAGCAGGGGAAGCTCCGCTTCCAGTGCCGCGAATTGCTGCAGTGAAACGTCGCGCAGGCTTTCCACCCGGGGGAGTTGCTGCTGGATTTTCTGTATGGCGGCGGCGCACTCCGCAACACGTTCGCGATAGGCGGAGGCCGCCAGCGCGTGTTTCACCATGGTATTCACTGCCACGATCGCAGTGTTGTCCGGCAGGTCAACATAGCGGTGTACCAGGCTGCGGCAATCGAGCTCGATAGCCGAACCCTTCCGCCCGAATACCGAGACGTACTGGTCCATGATGCCGCAGGGGATGCCAACGAAGTGGATCTCGGCGCGCTGCGCGAGCTGCGCCAATTCGAGTGGTGGCAAACGGCGCCCCCCGAGGAAAGCCAGCGCACAGGAGACTTCCAGTGCGGCCGAAGAACTCAATCCGGAGCCTTCTGGAACGGAGCTGTGGATCAAGAGATTCGCCGGATCGATGGAAAACCCGAGGCGGAGCAGTTCCCGGGCGACGCCGATCGGGTAATCGGCCCACGTCCGATCGCTCTGGCACTGGTCAATGGTGGCAGCGTCCCATTGGCGCATCTGTTTTTTGTGTTCCGAGTAGATCCGCAGCTTGCCATCCGTGGCCGGAGCAATCGCCACGCAAGTGGCCAGGTCGAGCGCCATGGGCAGGACCAGCCCAAGGTTGTAGTCGGTGTGCTCGCCGATCAGGTTGACACGGCCGGGCGCGCGAAACACGCGCAAGCCCTCAGCCGAGCCGAACAGCCGGCGAAATTCATCCACCATGGGAGGCATTTCCAGCTTACCGTTGATCCTGTGCCCGGCCCTTCCACAACCCGCCGGCGCCGCGCCAATACGCGATGGCCGAGTGCACCGTGGCTACCAGGTAGAAAGCCGCGACCAGCGGCAGAAGCGGCGCCCATAGAGGAGACCGCTGGTAGAAGCGAAGCGCGGGTACATAGGCCACACACATGAATACCCAAGCGGCGATCCCAAATCCGTTACCGGTGCAGGCGACGACCGGCGGAACGAGGTAGGCCAGCACGAGGCCGCCCACCGTGCCAGCAAGCAGCCATACGGAGTGGCGAAGCTGGGTGAACGCCGTGCGTGAAATCATGCGTTCGATCTCGCCAAAGGTTTTGTATTCGCGAATGCTGCGCGCTTCCGGGCTCGACTCCAGCCACACGCGGCCGCCTTCCTGCTTCACCGCTTTCGCCAGCGCGCAGTCATCGATCAACTCGCCCCGGATGCGCGCGATTCCTCCAATTCGTTCCAGCATCTTGCGGCGGATGAGCATGCACCCCCCGGCAGCGCCGGCAGTTGCATAGCGCGGGCTCCGAATCCAGGCCGGCGGATACAGCAGAAAGAAGAAGAACACGAACGCAGGGATAAGCGCCCGTTCCGCCAGGGACTCGCAACGCAGCGTGACCATCCACGAGACCAGGTCGTAACCGTCGCTCTCAGCCCGCGCCACGAGTTCTCCGAGACCGCCCTTGGGATGGACGATATCCGCGTCGGTGAGCAGCAGGTAGTCCGACGGGTTCTGGTCTGTCTCGCGGACGCCTTGTGAGACGGCCCAGAGCTTCCCGGTCCAGCCGGGGGGCAAGGGCTCCGACTCGACGACACTGAGAAGTTCCGCTGGCGCTGCTCGGCGAGCTGCTTCCGCCGTATGGTCGCTGCTGTCATCGTCCACCAGCACGATGCGGAAACGGCCGGTGTACTTTTGTCCTGCCAGAGACCTCACTGCGGCGTCGACGACAGCTTCTTCATTGCGGGCTGGAATCACGGCGGTCACGGAAGGAGCAGTGGCCGGCGCCGACGATGGCGGCGATACCCGTATTCGCCAAAAGCCGCCGCGACCCAGGATCAGGTAAAGCCACACCGCAAATGCGGCTCCGCCTGCCGCCTGGAGCATGACGTTGGTCAGATGAGCGCGCGCCAGTGGGTTGGCGGGCATCCGTTCGAATGCCGCTCCCAAAGCGCCAGTGCCTGTACGCCGAACGCAGTGGATACAGGATTCACGAAGGGTAGGAATGCCCCCGCCTTTCGCCCGAAAAAGAACCCCCCGTCTTCGCGCGGGTCGTCACTCTCGGCCTGAAAACTGGCCAGTTGAGCGGCCTCGTGCTCGGCGGCCTCGCGGTCGAGCGGCAAGGCGCCTACCCAGTCGGCATAAACGCGGATGCGAAGCAATTGCGCGTAGACATCTGCCCGCTCAAAGTCGGACGCCGTGGCGGCAAGGTAGTGGGCTACTCTGCGAATACCCTCGCAAAGCGCCGCCGCACAGCGCTTCTCGCCAGCAGACGGCAGAAGGCCCTCGAGAAAATAGAGGAAGGCGTGCAAACGATCCACCACTTTGCACGGATCGGGGTGGCCGGGTAAGAACGAGCCGTAGCTTTTGAGCGCGCATTCCAGCAGGTGATCATATGCTTTACGGAATCTGCGGTCACCCGTGTCCTCGGCCAGGCTCCACCATCCCATCGCGGCTTTCAGTTGATAGCAGCCTGCCGATCGCGACCAGCGCGTGGGGTCGCGCTCTACCGGTTGTTTCCCGGGCAGCCTCAGGATGGGATGAAAATCGCCGCGATCGGAGGCAAAATCCACCGCCATCGCCGTACCCAGCGCTTTCGCCACATCGAAAAATTCCTGTTCACGCGTTGCCCGCCAAGCAGCCAGCAGACTGCTTAAGATGATCCCGCAGTCGAAGAAGTACGTGAAGCGCTCCGGCCCGGGTTCGATCTCGAACGGCATCGAGCGGCCGTCCCAAGCGTGGCGCGACAGGAAGCGGGCGGCCGCCAGAGCGTGCTCTGCATACCCCCGCTTCTTGGTCGCCTCGCTCAGATACAACAGCGTTCCCACCCCATAGCCCGTAATCTCAGTGGAGACGGGAAGGCACTGCTGGAGTTCACTCTGGTAGTAGCGGGCAAAGCCCCCGCTCGGTTCCTGAATCCCAGACTGGATCAGCCACCGGCCGGCTAGTTCCAAAATTTGTCGCACGGAATAACCCCGATATTGTAACGCAGCGTACAGACCCGAAGCTTCCGTTTTTGGAAATTAACACAATGTCCAGACGCCGACTGCCATTGTTAGTACAGTAGTGGGAATTCCGGCCTTGGCGTATTCCCAGAACGAAATCTCGACCACGTGGCGTGCCTTCTGCAGCACGATCAGGTTGGCGACCGAACCGAGCACGGTCAGATTGCCCGCCAGCGTCGAAGACATAGCTAGCGTCAGCCAACCGCGTGCGGCATCGGGCAGATGCGGCACAAACCCTTTGAAGACTAGCACCGCCGGCACGTTGCTCACGAGGTTCGATAGGATTGCGGTAAAGACGCTCATCGGCGCGGTGCGCTCCGGGTGGTAGCGCGTAGCGGAGGCAAACAGCCGTGCCGCCACGCCGGTCTTCTCCAGCCCCGCGACCACGATAAACAGTCCAATAAATAGCACCAACAGGCTCCAGTCGATCTCCCGATAGATCCTCTCCGGCTTCACGCGCCGGGTGACTAGGAGTAGCGCACCCGCGAGTAGGGCCACCTTAGGGACGGGCCATCCCGCGAAGAAGAAGATCACCATCCCGGCGGACACCACCAGGGACTTCCACATAAGCGGGCCATCTACCCGGATGGCGCGATGCTCGATGGGCAGCCGAGCCTCCTCGCGGAATTCCCGCCGGTAGACCAACGCGATTACCGCGACCGTAAGTATCAGACCCATAGCCGCAACGGGGGCTAGGGCCGCCGCGAACGTGCGGTAAGGAATTCGCGAGAAGCTGCCAACCATCATGTTCTGCGGGTTGCCCGTGATCGTGGCCACGCTGCCGACGTTTGAGGCCATGGCGACCGCCAACAGGTACGGAATCGGATTGCGGCGAAGTTGTTTGGTAATGTCGAGCACCAACGGTGTGAGTACCAGGCACATCGTGTCGTTCACGAAGAAGGCCGAAAAGACGGCGGAGACCGAGGCGATGCCCGCCAGCAACAGCAGCGGTCGGCGGGCATGCTCCACGACCCAACCGCTCACCATGGCGAAAAACCCAGAGAGCCGCAGGTTGGCCACCACGATCATCATGCCGAACAGCAGCATGATGGTGTCGTAGTTAATAGCCGCGTATGCCTCCTCAACGGAAAGAACGTTGGCTGCCAGCATGAGGCTGGCCCCGATAATGGCGGCGCCCGTGCGATCCACGCGAAAGCCGGGCAGCCGGCCCACAGCCATTACCAGGTATGTTCCGGCGAAGATGAGGAGCGCTGTCAGCAAGCGGCTTCCAGCAGTGTCGGTATAATTAGCGAAATGGGGCGCATTTTCCTCATTTTCGCATTAGCCACGGTGTGTCTTGCGCAGAATCGCGATGCTGAATTCAGTCGGCTGGCCGACCGGTATTTTGACGAGCTCGTGTTCCGCTTCGACCCCGTGCAGGCCACGTACACGGGCTTTCATCAGTACGATGCACTGCTGCCCACCGGTTCACGCACCGAAATCGATTCAGAAATCGCCGCGCTTAAGAAATGGGAAATAGATCTGCGCAATTTCGATGCTCGCGGCCTCTCCGGCGGCGCCGCGGCGGATCGCGAACTGGTGCTGGCGCAGATAGAGGGCCAACTCCTCGCTCTGGATTCGATTCGCGCTTGGGAAAAAAATCCGGACATCTATTCTTCGGGAATCACCACCGCCATCTATACCATCATGAGCCGGGACTTCGCCCCTTCTCCGGAGCGGTTGAAGTCAGTCATCGCGCGCGAGCGTTTAGCGCCGCGCGTGTTCGTGTCGGCGCGCGAAAACCTGAAGAATCCGCCGCGTGTTTACACCGAAATCGCCCTGGAACAGTTGCCGGGGATCGTGAGTTTCTTCCAGAAGGATGTGCCGTTGGCGTTTCAATCCGTGACCGACTCGCGGTTAGCAGGCGAATTCAAGAAGACGAATCAGGGTGTGATTGATGCACTGAATTCCTACCAGGCGTGGCTGAAAACCGATCTGCTGCCGCGCTCGAACGGCGACTTTCGCATCGGAGCCGAGAACTATCGCAAGAAACTGGCATACGACGAAATGGTGGATATCCCACGCGACCGTTTGCTGGAAATCGGTTTCGAGAATCTCCGCCACAACCAGGCCGAGTTCCGGCGCGTGGCCGGGCAGATTGACCCTAAGCGCTTGCCGCAGCAGATTCTTGACGAACTCGAACATGAGCATCCCACCGGCGACCATCTTCTGCAAGCATTCCGCGATGTCCTGGGCGGTCTGCGCAGCTTTATCGAAACCCACCACATCGTGACCATCCCCTCACCCGTGCTGCCCACGCTGCAGGAAACGCCGCCGTTCATGCGAGCCCTCACCACGGCATCGATGGACACCCCCGGCGCATACGAAAAAGTCGCCAAGGAGGCCTACTTTAACGTCACGCTCCCCGATTCGCATTGGACGCCCAAGCAAGTAGAGGAATACCTGGAAGATTTCAACCGCGGCACAATCATCAGCACGGCCACCCACGAGGCTTTTCCGGGCCACTACGTGCAATTCCTGTGGTTGCAGAGCCTGTCCAGTAGAGTGCGCAAATTGGTCGCCTGCGGCAGCAATTCGGAAGGTTGGGCACATTACAGCGAACAGATGATGCTCGACGAGGGATATGGCAATGGAGATCTGAAGCTGCGACTGGGGCAATTGCAGGATGCGCTTCTGCGCAACGCGCGTTACATCGCGGGAATTCAGATGCACACGGGCAAAATGACCGTTGACCAGGCCGCCGATTTCTTTGTGAAGGAGGGTTACCAGACGCGCCCCATTGCCGAAAAAGAGGCTAAACGCGGCACTTCCGACCCTACTTACCTGGTGTACACTTTGGGCAAATTGGAGATCCTGAAATTACGGGACGATTACAAAAACGTGAAAGGCCAGCATTACACGCTCGGCGAGTTTCACAACGCTTTTCTGAAGCAAGGCGCGGCCCCAATCAAAATTGTGCGCCGGGCGCTGCTGGGCAACGACTCGCCAGTGCTATAGCAGCAACCGGGCGAGGTGCACGGAGCCTTCGGCCAAGGCCGCTCCGATCACTGCTCCTGCCAGAACATCACTCAGAAAGTGCATCCCCAGCAAGATTCGCGATAGTGCCACGCTAATGGCGCAGAAGAGCAGCCCAATAGCCAGGCTGGGGTAAAACATACTCAGCGAAACAGCCACCGCAAACGCGGTAATGGTGTGGCCCGAGGGAAACGAAAACTGGTCCGGGGGCAGGAGAGTGGCCCAACAGTGAGGTTCGAAGGCCCCGGGACGTTTGCGCCCGGTGGCTTTCTTGATGCGCAGAAAAATCGTGATGCCGGTAGCTGCCGCGAGCGCCGCCGCGCCCACCGCCAGAAACCGCTCGTCTCCACCAAACAAGAGGATGACGAGACCCATCCCGTACCAGAGCCAGCCATCGCCGCCTCGCGTGGCACACATCATCCACACACGAATCCATCGCGGCGCGGGCCAGCGGTTGACCCGCCGCATGAGGGTATGGTCGCGGTGAGCAATGAACGTTAACATTGCCGTCCTATCCATAGTTTCCAGGGCGCGCCACCCAAAGCGCAAGTGGCCCGCCAAGTCCTCTCGCACCACTTATAAGTCCGGATGAGCTACAGAACGGTGACAAGTGGAAAAAACATACGTGAAAAAATATGTTTTCTGTACCATAACCAACGGCGTATGCCACAATCGAACCGATGAAAAGATTGGACTTCGTGTTTTTTGATGCAGGCGGGGGACACCGTGCAGCCGCCACCGCGCTGGGCAGCGTCATGGAACAGCAGGGCCGCCCGTTTGAAGTCCGTATGGTCAATCTGCAGGAGTTGCTGGACGAGATCGATATCTTCCGCAAGATCACGGGGCTGCGGTTGCAGGACCTGTACAACCTGATGTTAAAGAAGGGTTGGACCTTGGGATCGGCCCAGCTAATCGTTGGCATGCACATGGCTATCCGCCTGTTTCACGGCCAACAGGTCGCGTTGTTGCAGAAGCTGTGGCTCGAAAACCGGCCGGATCTGGTGGTTTCGCTGGTGCCCAACTTCAATCGCGCCCTCTACGAAAGTTTGAGCCTGGCCTTGCCCGGGACGCCATTTGTGACGATCCTCACCGACTTCGCCGATTACCCGCCGCATTTCTGGATGGAGCGGCAGCGCCAGTATTTGATCTGCGGCACCGACAAGGCCGTGGAACAAGCCCTAGCCATCGGACATAACCGCGCGAAGGTGTCACGCGTTTCTGGCATGATTCTCAACCCGGCGTTCTATGAAATGCCCGAGCTTAGTGCGGAACGGCGGGGGGCTGAGCGGGCGCAGCTGGGCTTCCGACCGGATCAGCCCGTGGGCCTGGTGCTGTTTGGCGGGCAAGGCGCGGCGGTGATGTACGATATCGCCCGACGCCTGCCCGGCAGGCAACTCCTGCTCATTTGCGGGCACAATCAGAAGTTGGCTGCGAAGCTGCGCGCGCTGCCCCGCGAGGCGCCGATCTTCGTCGAGGGTTTCACGAAAGAGGTCGCCCGGTATATGCAGCTGGCGGATTACTTTATTGGCAAGCCGGGTCCGGGAAGTATCAGCGAAGCGATTGCCATGCGCTTGCCCGTTATCGTAGTGCGCAACGCTTGGACGCTACCGCAGGAACGTTACAACGCCGACTGGGTGCGCGAGCAGGGCATAGGCATTGTGCTGCGGAACTTCGACGGGATCGCTGAGGCTGTCGACGAATTGCTTGCCCCGGCGGCTTATGCGCGGTTCCGTGCGGCGACGGAGGCGCAAGACAACCGGGCGATTTTCGAAATCCCGGACATCCTGGAACAGATCAGCGATAAAGCTGCGGCAAGTTAACTGGCCAGAGTATTAGCCTGAGTGAGCTGACTGTTTGTGGTGGTCCAGATGCCCTTCACACTGCGGCCGGCGCCTATAAACAGAGACGCGGCGCCTAGCGCCACAAATGCCATGAGCAGGCTATACTCGATCAGGTCCTGCCCCTCGTCATCGGTCCATAGGCGAGCCATTTCTCGAGAGAATCTCATGGTCCCAGCTTGTCATGGATTGTGAAAAAATACTCGTTGTCGATGGTTAACCAATATCAGATCTTAAGATACTGGTACTGGTGCGAGTTCAGTCAAACTCCCGCCGGGGCACGGCTTGATCCGGGCCAACCCGTCCCGAGGCGATCTCGGCGATGAAGTAGTTCTCACTTCGCATAGGGAAACCCCCGATGCGACGCAGCATGGCGATTTGTCCTACATGCGTAAGGCTGTCGGCAATCGGCCCTTGGAAGAGTTTCTCGGCAGAGGATCCGAGCGGCGCACTGGAAGCGAGCCGCTTATCCAAAGTCTCAAGGGCAGCGAAAAACCGGGCAACGCCCTCGTCCCATGCGACCACTGGTGAATCGTGCCAATCGCGGTTGCCGTCCGCCAGCTTGGCCGCCCAGTCGAGCAGGTCGCCCAAATGCGCCAGAATCTCGCCGGGTGTACGCGTCTGCGGCCCTGCACGGAAACCGGCAAACTCCGGTGGAGCGCCGCGCAGCGCCTTGCCGCCGCGATATGCCAGGGTGGCTAGCGTGTGGCGCAGCAGTTGAGTCTTCTCGTCGTCAGGCATGGCTATCTCCCGAAATCGATGAACCCATTCCGCGGGTTGGCGCTCAGCAGGGTGACCGAGACCCGGTCGCCCACATCCAGGCCTTGCTCTCCGCGCATCAAGCGGCCCTCCACAGGAGGGCCGAGCACTCTCACGAACACGCCTTTGGGCGTGACGCCGGTCACCACCGCGGAAAACTTCTGGCCGATGCGCCGCTGGAGCGCCACGGCCGCAATGCGCTTGTTGATGTCGCGCTGCACCTTGCGCGCGCCGTCTTCTTTGAGGGTGCAATTGCGCGCGATCGCATCCAGTTCTTCGTCGGTGTACGGCGTACCCGTCTTCGCCCCTAGAGCCAGCAGCAGCCGCTGCGTCACCAGATCGGCAAACCGGCGATTGGGCGCAGTCGAGTGCGTGTAGTCTTGCGCGGCCAAACCGAAATGGCCGGTCGGCGGGTCGCCTGGGCGCAAGAGGACGTACTCGCCCGGTCCCATCAGTTTCAAGACCGCCAACGAGATATCGCTATAGTGCACGGGATCGGATCGGCGATGTTGGAGAAACGTGTTGAGCGCGCCGGCGTCGGGCTCCGGCGGGAGCTGCTCGCCATATTGGTGCGCCAGTTCCACGATGCGTGGCCAGCGCTCGGGCGCTTTCACCACGCGGCGGATCGACGACACTCCGGCCTCGCGCAACGTCCGGGCAATGGTTTCATTCGCGGCGATCATGAAATCCTCGATCAGGTGCGCCGCCCGGTTGGATTGGCGCGCCACCACGTCGCTCACGAGTCCGTCTGTGAAAACGGGCTGCGCCTCTACTCGATCGAACGTCAGTGCACCAAGACGGTGGCGCGCCTCCGCCAGGCAACGCGCGGCTTCGTCCTGCAGCTTAAGCTGCGCTTGCAATTCGGCGGAGGCGGCGATCTTCGGCGGCGGACTAGCCGATCCTTCCAGCCATGGTCCCGTGGCACTATACGTCAACTGCGCGCGGTTGCGGACTATCGCGGGATAACTGCTGCCAGCCGCGAGGGATCCGTCGGGCGCAACAGTCATGTCGATCACGAGGGCGGCGCGGTCCTGGTTCTCGGCGAGTGAGGTTAGATTCGTCGACAGCTGCTCGGGCAGCATGGGAAACGTGCGTACGCCTGTGTATACGGTGGTAGTTTCCGACGCTGCGTAGCGGTCGATTGGCGTGCCTTTGGCGACGCGACTGTCCACGTTCGCGATCGCTACCAGAACGCGGATACCAGCGGCGGTTCGCTCCGCCCATTCGATCTGATCGAGGTCGCGCGAATCGTCGTTATCGATCGACGACCAGAGGAGCGACCGAAGATCGCGCAAGCCGGCAGCAGGAGCGGCTGCCGACAGCGTTGCGACTTGCTGGCGCGCGTCAGCCGGAAAATCGGGCACGAAGCCGTGGTCGATCATTTCCTGGCGAGCGGCGGCCACCAGGTCGAACTGAAGTTCAGACATGCAAAAGAGAGCGTAGCATGAGCGGGGTGGCTTTCCGTGCCACAGCCCCCGCCGTTACGGTCGCGGTTTTGTGTTTTTGCTGCTTGTCTGAGCGCGGTACACGCGCGGGCTGACTCCAAATTCGGCACGAAAAGTGCGGTTGAAGTTGGAGATGTCGCCGAAGCCGCAATCGAGCGCTATGTCGAGGATCTTCGCGGGTTCGGTACTTATGCGAGTGGCCGCGTGGCGTAGACGGATCCGAAGAAGGTGTTGGTGCGGTGTCGTTGACGTGACAACTTCAAACGTGCGCAGAAAGTGGTAAGGGCTCAGGTGAGCCTCGCCTGCGAGGGCCTTGAGGTTGTGAGGGCCATCGGGCTGGCGCTCAATCATCCGCACCACCCTCGTCACTCGGGCGACAGCCCCCGGTTCCACGCGGAGCGGACCGGACGGGAGCCCGCGCTCGAGCTGTACCGCTTGCGCGGCCAGTTCGATGGTGAGTTCCTCCCATGGAAGGCCAGTGGATCCGGCGAGCGCCGCGGCTGCTCGCGCAATCAACGGCGACAGCGGCCGGATCGCGGGCACGCGCAGCATCTGAAAACGCGCACCGGCGCTGCTTCCGGCATCAGCTGCAATCCGCTCGAAGAATTCCGGAGCATAGGAAAACGAGATGCAGCGATCGCCCATGCCATGCTCATGTCCGCACTCAAAGGATTGGCCGAGGTTCCCGAGCAGAAGCGAACCAGGAGTCATGAGATCGCAACCGGCCGAAGAGCGGTACTGAAACGTACCCGCAACGATCATCGCGATCGAGGCGCGGGTGTGTTGCTCTTCGAAGGGCCGATCGCGCGGACCCGCGGTACAGACGACGTCAGAAACGGCCCAGCCATCGCCCTGCGCCAGTAAGCGCGCCACTGGTCTGGCGGTAGCTTCGCCGCAACCCTTCTCGAATTCGACCGCAATTTTCGCCAAGATTCCGGGCCCTCAGGCGCCCTATAAATAAGCATAACGGGTGCGAGGCGATGCTTTCACCCGAAAACGGCGATTCCGCCGGCATCAAAGTTGAATGGTGATCTGAAAATGACAGCGAAAACCGTAAGGAAAGAAACAGAGTCTACGATGTTGATCAGCCAGTTGGAACAGATCAATCGTAAGATCGCGGCATTGGCGGACGAGTTCCCGAAAGAGAAGTACGAGTGGAAGCCCGCCGATGGACTGCGGACATTTGGAGACGTGCTCCGCCACCTGGCGTTCTGGAACCAGTACGTGGCCGACTCTGCCAGTGGCAGGAAAACCGAAGAGGCGGCGAACGAATTGCCCATTGCGGATTATTCGACGAAGGCGCAGATCAACCTGGCATTCCAGAAAACCGCGGTGGCCGCGGCGGCAGCGCTGAGGCAACATTCGGATGGCCTGGAATTGAAAATGGCTGAACTCGTGGTGACATTCACTGCACATAACAGCGAACACTACGGGCAACTCGCGGTCTATACCCGATTGAACGGAATCGTGCCACCGGCGTCGCGCGCTCAATAGCTTTGGAGCAAGGGAGCCATGATCGGTGGCCGGAGTCACCGTGGCCGCCAGGTCGATCTGGCGGCCCAGGGGTTTAGTGATTGCCACCGTTCCGCAGAAGCACCCAAGCCAGCACGAGCCAGCCGCCGATGAACGACACGCCGCCGAAAGGCGTGATGGCTCCCAGTATCTTGATGCGTGTCACCGCCAATAGGTATAGGCTACCGGAGAACAATACAATTCCCGCAGTGAGCAGGCCGCACACCCAGGCGGTTTGCGTCCGTGTGAGGAAACCAGCCTTCGGCATCATGGAAACGATCAGGATGCCCAGCGCGTGGAAGAAGTGGTACATCACCGCCTTCTCATACACGCTGGTTGAGTATGCGTCCAGCCGGTCGCGTAAGCCATGCGCGCCGAAGGCGCCGATGATCACAGCCAAAGCCAGTGCGGTTGCGCCGGTTGCGCCCCAATTCATCGTCGGCTCCTTAGTGCGTCATCGCATAGGTGACGTAGTTGACGCCGATGCGAATGCCCAGCGCGGAGAACTTCTGGGGGTATTCGGGGTTGTCAGCGTGCTCCCAGGAATCGCCCAAATCCATGTCGAAGCACATAGCCACCATCACGCGGCCCTTGTTGTCGTAAATGCCGCGCCAGTGGGGAATTTTGCCGTCCTGCTCCCAGATCTGCCCGGTTTCCAAAAACTGCGCGCCCGGTACCTGGTAGCGGTCATCGAGATCGTAAATCACGTGAAAGATCGGGTCGTTATTAGGGATCTCGACTATGGCGCGGTCGGGAAAGATCTTCTGCATGCTGGCGGTGAACACTTCCCATTCGATGCTGCCGTGGAAATCGTCGCACATGAAGAAGCCCCCGCGGAGCAGGTACTCGCGCATCGCCTTTACCTGAGCATCGTCGAGGTCCCAGTGTCCTACCTCCACACCATAAAGCCAGGGCCAGTTCCAGACCTCGTTATCGGCGAGGTTGATGGGCTGTTCGACGGAACGCGCATGAATCCGCGTGAGCCGCCGGAGCGCCGCGGAAAAGTGGCGATCCGACCTCGGGTAGTCCATGGTCCAATTCGAACCACCGAGACGCCAGTCGCCCAGGAATGCAAATCCGGGTGTGGGAAGCGCGCCGACAGGGATTCCATTCATGCGCCGGCCGATAGGCGGGTACATCAGGCGCGCGAACACCCATTCGGTTTTTTCTTGGTAATCCGGAGGGATGGGGAAATTCGAATACTCCACCCCCGGGTACTCGCGCCATGGAATGGCGTAGAGCGCGGTAAAGGTGGCGAGTCCGCCCAAGACCACGGCAGTTGCGCGGCGAAAGAGGTAACCAGAAGACACGGCGGTTGCCTTCAGGATAGCACTCAGGCTGGGGGTCGCAGCCTCTTCGGATAGATCCAGTCCAGTAACGGCGAGGTCATAACCGTGGTTGCCAGCGCCATAATCACCATCATGGAGAAGAGCGTGGGCGAAAGGATGTGCAGGTCCAGCCCGACTTTCAGGATGACCAGTTCTACCAAGCCTCGGGTGTTTACCAGCACGCCGACCGCAAGCGACTCGCGCCAACCGATGCCGCTGGCGCGGATGGCGACCGCGCTTAGCAGCAGTTTACTTCCGATCGCGACCACAATGATCAGGCCGCAAAGCGCCCATAGTTCTGCGCTGTTCAATAGCGCGATGCTGGTGCGCAGGCCGTTGTACGCGAAGAAGAGCGGCAACAGCAACGCTACCGTGACGGATTCGAGCCGCTCGCGCAGCCCAGCTTCGAGGAGGCCGCCGCTGGGTATGACGACGCCGGCCAGAAACGCGCCGAAGAGAGCGTGCACCGACAGCGCTTCCGTGGTCCATACCGACGCTAGCAACAGGACCATGACGGCGGAGAACCGGCTGGGGCCGGGGCGCTCTTGCGCCGGGAGCACGCGCCGCAAGACTGGTCGCACGGCGAAGAGCATCACGAGCACATAGACCCCAAGCCCCAGAAATCGCAGGGGAAGTGGGTTGCCGCCTGCCTCAGGGCGCGCGATCACGGTGATAACGGCCAGCAGACACCACGCGCTCACGTCATCCACTGCCGCACACCACAAAGCAATTTGCCCCACGCGCGTGTTCATCAGCCCGCGGTCCATCAGAATGCGCGCCAGCACGGGAAAGGCGGTGATTTCCATGGCCCCTCCCAGGAAGAGCGCGAACGGCAATTGAGGGACGCCATTGCCTAAACGGGAATGGATTGCCAGGGCGACGGCCACGCCGCAAACAAACGGTGCCACGATGCTTGCCTGGCTTGCCAGAACCACCGAGCCGGCGGATTTTCGCAGCACGCCCGGCCGCACCTCAAGCCCCACTACAAACATGAAAAGCACCAGCCCGATCTGGCTCAGGGCGTAGAGCGGTCCCATTCCGGAAGCCGGGAAGATTTCATCCATCACGCGTGGCGCGATACTGCCCAACAGTGAAGGACCGAGCAGAATGCCCGCCGCAATCTCACCTACTACTTCCGGTTGGCGCATCAGCCGGCACGCCGCGCCCAACAACTTCGCCGCGGCCAGGACGAAGGCCATCTGGAGAAACAGCAATTTCAGCTCAGGCATCGCCGAGTTCAAGCCTACGGTGGGCTTCCACGCGCTTCAGGCGTTCCTGCTCGCGGTGCCGCGCGCCGAAATCCCAGTAGAGAAAACGCATGGCCAGAAGGATGCAATTGAAGCCTAAGAATGTAGGCAAGATCAGCGTGGCGTGGCGCCGCCAGTCGAGCCAGAACAAGGGGCCGGAAATCAAGAGAAGACACACCGCGATGAGCTTTCGGCGGCGTGACCAGGAGGAGCCGTAGTCGTTGTCGTTCACATAGTCCGGGTGCGTGATCACCATTAGTGGCGGGAGCGCGCGCCCCTGCGCATTCAGGATCTCGCAGGAGACGTGCGGCAAAGCGAGGACCTTCGCCTCGCAGAATTTCTGCGCCGTGTCCAGACGATCGAACAGCAGGCAGGTGGCATCTTCTCTTTTAGCGAAAGGCTGGCCCGCGGGCGAAAGAGGTACGGAGCTCTTGTGGCCTTTGAGCAGGACGGCGCATTGCGTGGGGCCGATGACTTCTGTCCAATCCGATGGCTTGCGGCGCCGATCGTATAGGAGTATCTCAATACCGTCGTTCATGGCGCTAACTCAAATGCTACAATGCAACGCGCATGCGCACCCAGGTTGGAATTGTCGGCGCCGGGCCGGCCGGATTGATGCTCTCCCACCTGTTGCATTTGGCGGGTGTTGAGTCCATTATCATCGAGGCGCACAGCCGGGACTACATTGAGAGCCGCGTGCGGGCCGGCGTTCTGGAACAGACCACCGTCGACCTGATGTCCGATGCCGGCGTGGGCGAGCGCATGAAGCGCGAAGGCCTTCCGCACCACGGCATCTGGCTGAGCTTCGGGGGCCGCCGCCACCACGTCCCTTTTACGGAACTAACCGGCGGGCGGTCAATTACGGTTTATGCCCAGCACGAAGTGATCAAAGATCTGGTGCGGGCTCGCACCAACGCGGGCGGCCAGATCATCTTCGGCGTGGAAGACACCAGTGTGCATGGGTTCGATTCGGCCGCACCTGCGATTCGCTTTCGCAAGGATGGCGAGCCGCTTCAGATTGATTGCGACTTCATCGGCGGCTGCGACGGCTTTCATGGAATCTGCCGCCCGTCGATTCCGGCCGGCTGTTTGACGATGTACGACCGCCAGTATCCCTTCGGCTGGCTGGGAATTTTGGCGCAGGCGCCGCCGTCGTCCGAAGAGCTGGTCTACTCTTATCACGACCGCGGCTTCGCCCTCTTCAGCATGCGCTCTCCGGAAGTGACCCGGCTCTACCTGCAGTGTGAACCGGATGAAGATCTGGCGCATTGGCCCGATGAGCGCATTTGGGAAGAGCTTCTCTTGCGGCTGAGGACGAGCGATGGGTGGGCGCCTGCGCATGGCGCGGTAGTGCAGAAAGGCGTCACGGGAATGCGTAGCTTCGTAGTGGAGCCGATGCAGCACGGCCGTCTGTTTCTGGCCGGCGATGCCGCGCACATCGTGCCGCCCACGGGGGCCAAGGGGCTGAACCTGGCGGTGGCGGATGTGGCAGTGCTGGCGCGCGCCATCGCGGAGTTCTATCGCTCGGGCCGGCGCGATCACCTGGATCGCTATTCGGAAACCTGCCTGCGGCGAGTCTGGAAGGTGCAGCGCTTTTCCTGGTGGATGACCGCGATGCTACACCGATTCGAGGACGACAATCCATTCGACCGGCGCCGGCAGTTGGCCGAACTGGATTACGTTACGAGTTCGCAGGCAGCCATGAGCAGCCTGGCGGAAAATTATGTGGGGTTGCCGTTGGAATAGGAACGCGGCGCTTTAACTCACAGGAAGCCGATCGCCCGCCCGGCCAATCCTACTCCAAACCACAGGCACAGCGACAACACGCCCGCGACTCTATCCAACCCAGGCGACGCGTTGTCATCCAGCGTGACCTTGCGGAACAGCGTGAATTGGAAAACGATCGCCAGGAACAGCAGCAGCATCTTAACGTGAAACGACGGGCTGCCAAACAGCTTCATCGGCTCGCCGAAAAAGAGGAGCACGCCCGAACCCAGGATGGTCACCAGGCCGATGCGTGTCCAGACGGCCAAATCCTTCGCCAGTTGGGAAACCGGCTGCTTGCGCATGCCGAAGCCGAACAGACGCAGGTCCAGCACCATGAGCGCGCCTAACAGGACGGTCAGTCCCAAAAGATGGACCATCTCCAGAATGGCGAACTGCCATGTGGAGGAACGAATCTCAAGGCTCAACCAGGAGGCATCTGCCCAGCGAAAGAGTGGTGTCAGAACAGGAAACATAGATCCGCCAATTTACTTTCCAGCGTACGCAATGGCGCGGCCCATTACGATAACGCCCAGCCAGAACCATAGGGAAACCCAACCGGCCAGCTTGGCCCCAACTGGCATCGCCACAGCTTTGTCCCAGCCAGCCACGCTGGGGTAGGTGAACCTATCGAAGCCCCACGCATTCAATGCCAGAAAAACCAACAGGATGCACTTAATGAGGAAATAGGTGCTGTGGTAGCACTTCACCGGCTCCGACGCGAACAATAGCAGCCCGCTCAGGACGTTAATCCCAAAACCCTTTACCGCCATCGGTTGCAGCTTACTGAAAACTTCCGATACCGGACGGTCCCGCAGCGTCCAGCCGATGAGGCGCAGATCGACCAGCACGATAATGCCGACAGAAAAGGCGAGCGCCAGCAGATGGACGGTCTCGATGATGGGAAACGTCCACACCGACTCCCGGATTCCGGTAGAGAAACCCGTATCCTGGAGCCACTCGCATAGCTTAAGAAGCATTCTGGGGGAACCTCATTCGACGCCGACTTTCCGTTCTATCACAACCCGCAGGGGCCATTCCACCGCCCATCAGGGCTAGGCCAAAGTGTCAGTGGAGGGAACGAAGGAGAAGGCGTTGCCGTTGTGGCTCTGGTTACGGAAGGTCTCAATAGGGCGTCCGTAACCCATACACACTTCATATAGATAAAATCCTTGACGTTATACTAGATATAGGGGCAATATTACGAGTACGCTCTCCCACATGGGGGAGGCCAGAGAGGATCAAATGGGCCAGCTTTCCGTCGATCTGAGTGCGAAAATAGAGGCGTTGAACGCCAAAACACCCCCCAAAACCCGTACCGGGATCGCCTTCCCGCGTTACTTCACCGCCCGGCTGGAGGCCGGCAAGACCCCATACGACGAGGTCCAATGGGAGACGCGGACGGCGTCCATCGGCAACGACAAAGGCTCGGTTATCTTCGAGCAACGCGATATGGAAGCGCCGGCCGAGTGGTCGCAGACGGCCACCAATATCGTTGCCAGCAAGTATTTCTACGGAAAGCTCGGCTCCCCGGAGCGCGAGACCAGCGTGGCCCATCTTGTCGAGCGCGTGGTTGATACCATCGCCGGCTGGGGCAAGAAGGACGGGTACTTCAAAACTCCGGACGACGCCGCGAATTTCCGCAACGAGTTGGCGCACCTGATGCTCACGCAGAAGGCCTGCTTCAATTCGCCGGTCTGGTTCAATGTGGGTGTGCCGGAAACACGCGGCTATGGCTGGATCTTCGATGAAGCCTCCGACCGCGTCACGAAGCTCGAATCGGGCGTGCTGCGGCCGCAATGCTCCGCCTGCTTCATCAACTCGGTAAAGGATTCGATGGAATCGATCCTCGATTTGGCCAAAACGGAGGGGATGCTTTTCAAGTGGGGTTCGGGCACAGGGACGAATCTCTCGACCCTGCGTGAAGAGAACGCTCCATTGGGCAGCGGCGGCCAAGCCTCTGGACCACTCTCGTTCATGAAGGGGTTCGATGCATTCGCCGGCGTCATCAAATCCGGCGGCAAGACCCGCCGCGCGGCAAAGATGGTGATCCTCAACGCGGATCATCCCGACGTCGAAGCCTTTATCTGGTGCAAGGCTAAAGAAGAGAAGAAGGCTTACACACTGGTGGAAGCGGGCTACGATTCGTCTCTCGATGGCGAAGCCTACGGCTCCATCTTTTTCCAGAATGCCAATAACTCCGTCCGCGCCACCGACGATTTCATGCAAGCTGTGGTAAGCGACGGCGAATGGTGGACCAAGTCGGTAGCCACGGGCCAGCCTAAAGGGCGCTACAAGGCGCGCGACCTGATGTACCAGATCGCCGACGCCACACATCAGTGCGGCGACCCGGGCATGCAGTTCGATACCACCGTCAACCGCTGGCACCCGTGCAAGAATACTGCGCGCATCAATGCGTCGAATCCCTGCTCCGAATACATGTTCCTGGACGATTCGGCCTGCAATCTTTCTTCGTTGAATCTCATGAAATTCGTGGGTCCCGACGGCCAGTTCGATGTGGAAGCGTTCCGGCACGCCGTGGATACCATGATCCTGGCGCAGGAAATCATCGTCGATAACGCCAGCTATCCGACCCAGAAGATCGGCGAGAACTCGCATAACTTCCGTCCGCTGGGCCTCGGCTTCGCCAACCTCGGCGCGCTGTTGATGTCGATGGGGGTTCCTTATGACAGCGAACAGGGCCGCGATTTTGCGGGCGCCATGACGGCGGTCATGTGCGGTCAGGCGTATCTGACGAGCTCACGCATCGCCGAATCCACCGGGCCGTTCCCCGGCTACGCGGCGAATGAGCAGCCGTTCCTGGAAGTGATCCGTATGCACCGCGACGCCGCTGGCCGGTTGAACCGCAACAATCTGCCCACGGCTCTCTACCAGGGTGCGCAACAGTGCTGGGACGATGCCTACGATTCCGGCCGGCGGAACGGTTACCGCAACGCGCAGGTCACTGTGATCGCGCCCACCGGCACCATCGGCTTCATGATGGATTGCGATACGACCGGGATTGAGCCTGACCTGGCGCTCATCAAATACAAGAAACTGGTGGGCGGCGGCGTGATCAAGATCGTCAACAACACTGTACCGCAAGCTTTGATCAAGCTAGGCTACTCGCCCGACCAGGTGGAGCAGATCGTAACCCACATCGATTCCACCGGCACCATCGAAGGCGCGCCGCACCTGAAGCCCGAACACTTGGCGGTGTTCGATTGCAGTTTCCGCCCGCAGAACGGCACGCGGTCGATCCACTATATGGGCCACATTCGGATGATGGCGGCGGTTCAGCCTTTCATCTCAGGCGCGATTTCGAAGACCATCAACATGCCCGAGGAATCCACGGTGGAGGAAATCATGACCGCCTACACCGAGAGTTGGAAGCTGGGGCTGAAGGCCGTTGCGATCTACCGCGACAATTCGAAAAAGGTACAGCCGCTCAGCTCCGGATCGGGTAAGGGCGAGAAAAAGGCTTCGGCGACTGCCGCCGCTGCGCCTGTTGAGAAGGTGGTAGAAAAAGTGGTCTACCGTCCGGTGCGGCGCAAGCTGGAGGACGAGCGGCGCTCGATCACCCACAAATTCGCGATCGGCGGCCACGAAGGCTACATCACGGTGGGCATGTACGGCGACGGGTCGCCCGGCGAAATCTTTATCACCATGGCCAAGGAAGGCTCGACCATTTCCGGCCTGATGGATACCCTGGCCACCGCCATCAGTTTCAACCTGCAATACGGCGTGCCGCTGAAATTCCTGGTAGACAAGTTCGCGCATGTGCGATTTGAGCCGAGCGGCTGGACTGGGAACCAGCAGATTCCGTATGCCAAGTCGATCATCGACTACATCTTCCGATGGCTGGGCGCGAAGTTCCTGGGCCCGGAATACGCCACGACGGAAGCCGGCGAGACCACCAACCTGCGCCCCACCGAACCCGACCCGCAGCAGGCGCTACCCTTCGCGGGCGTGGTGTCCGACGCCCCGGTATGTTCGGAGTGCGGCTCCATCATGACGCGCAATGGGAGTTGCTATAAGTGCGGGAATTGCGGCGGGACGAGCGGGTGTAGCTAGGCATAAACTGTAGGGCGGGGCATGACCCCGCCCTACACCGAAGCAACCTCTTAAACTAAACTCTTCCTTCGACCCACGCCTGTAACCACCCCAGCACCTGCGCCCAGCCTTTATGGCTATTACGCGCGGTTTCACTGAGACCCGAATGCGTTAAGCGCACCGTGGTGGCGCCATCCTTCTCTTGGAGATCGAAGCGCACCAGGCTCTCCGTTGTGTCGCCTTGCCAGTCGGGAAGCCATGTGAATTCAAGCAGACGTGGTGGCTCGATGCGACGGTATTCGCCGCTCACGCGGAAAGGCCGGCCGCCCATCCCGGTGCCGATCATCATCCACTTGCCACCCGGACACAGGTCAGACTCCATGTCTGTGGTTTGGAACCGGCCTTCGCTGCCCCACCACTTCACGCGCTCGCGCGGGTTGGTCAGTGCCTCAAAGATCCGTGCGGCCGGAGCCTTGATCGTGATTTCCTCGACGATGGTATCGCTTGCCCTTGCTGGATTCATTGGTCCTCCTCCACATAACGTTTCAGACTGCGCAGACTCTCTTTCCAGAAAGCTTCATATCCCTGGAGCCATTCGTTGACTGCGCGTAGCGGTTTGGCCCTCAAATGACAGATGCGGGCGGCGCCCTTCTGCTCTGTGCCCACCAGGCCGGCCGAACGCAGCAGTCGAAGATGCTTGGAAATCGCCGGGCGGCTGGTACGAAAATTCGCGGCGATCTCGCCTACGGTTTGGCCCCCACCGCGAAGCAGGTTCAGGATCTCCCGCCGGGTCGGATCGGCAATCGCCCTGAATACCTCGTCCCGTTGTTTGGTTTGTGCGGTAACCATGCGGTTACCAATAATGGTAACCAAGCGGTTACGGATTGTCAAGGCAGGAATTACGGATTCGCGGGCTTCCCGTTAAGGGCGGTCAATGGACGCCAGCAACCCGCCGCTCAGCCGCAGCAAATTCCAGCGCGACTTCTCGACGCCGTATTGTGAATCGTAAAACGCGATCCACTTGTCGTTCTCCAGGACGCGCGCTTCTTCCACCTGGCGCAGCGGGGCGCGGCCTTCCTGCATCTGCGCCAACACTACCGAAAGCTGTTCGCGCGCCACTTCCAGGTCCAGGCGCGCCACGTCCGCTGCGGTGGCCGCCTTCTTTTCGTCGCGAAACGCCTGCTGGATGTCGGAGGTGATGCGATTGCGCGTTGCGCTCACTTGCACACGCAGGCGGTCCATATCCACCTGGGTCTGCGCCATCTGAGCGCTGACGCCAGGGCCGGCCAGGAGAGGCAGTTGGAACGACATGCCGAGTTGCCCGTTGTTGCGCTGGAACTTGTTGAAAAACTCGGTGTAGTTATTAATGTTGGACATTAGCGCGTATTGGGCCACCAGATCGATGCGGGGCAGGCGGGCGGCTCGTTCGCCGCGCATCTCCAGGCGCTTGGCGGCAATCTGTGATTCCAACTGCCGCAGCTCCTTGTTGTCGTCGAGCGCAGACTGGATGACGTCATCCTCCGATTTCGCAATGGCCGGGGCGGTGCGTTCCTCTTCTGCCGGTTGGATGCGATCCTGCGCGCCAAACCCCAGCGCGATGGCGAGCGCAGTTTCCGCGCTCTCCTGATCCGCCTCCAGGCTCTCCGCCACCTGCCGGACGCGCGCCAGATTGTACGCGGCCTGCTTCTCGTTGAGCGGCAGCGCACGGCCCTCGCGCACCTGTGCTTGCACGGTTTCGAGTACGCGTTGCATATTCTCGGCGTCTTTGCGAGCTAGGGCGCCGATGCGGCCGGCGTGTTCCGCGTCCAAATAGAGCGAGGCAGTGCGGTAGGCGACTTCCTCACGCTTGGCGGCGACGCCGAATTCCGCGCCGCGCGCGTTCTCGCGAGCCTGGGCCACCGCGTAGCTCTGCGGCCGGTTAAACAGGAATTGCGTGGCGTTGGCTTGAACGATGCTGGGAGCGGCGCCTTCGATGCTCAGGGGAAACCCATTGCTGTATGCCAGCCCGCTGCCCACTACTACGCGAGGGCTGAATGGATCGCGCGCCACCCGCACGCCTTGGCGCGCTTTTTCCTGATCGAGCCGCGCCAATGCCAGGTCGGGGTTCTGCTTCAGGGCGGTATCCACCGCCTGCCGCAGCGTCATTGGGAAGACCTCGGCGCGCAATGAGGAAGCCAGCGCCAAGGCGAATACCAGGGCTTTTAACATACCTCATTGTAGTGACACTGCCATTGCGAAAACGCTCCCAACGGTCGCGGTTCTGTTGCGATACGGACAGGCCTAGGCGGGCTGGTTTTCCTGCGCCGCGAAGTTCGACGCGCAGAAGTGGTCGAATGCTTGCTTGAGGAGTTCCGCGATTTCGTAGGGATCGCGCCGCTCGATCTCGCTGCGGTGCAACATGTAGACGGGCTTACCACTCTGGAATAGCGCCATGGACGGCGAGGAAGGCGGATAGGGGGACAGAATGCCGCGCAAGTGGGCGACGGCGGCTTCGTCCGCGCCGGCGAACACGGTGGCTACCGTTGCGGGCCGCACCGAGTGTTGCAGGGCGAGGCCAATGGCCGGCCGGGCTCTGCCGGCGGCACATCCACAAACGGAATTCACGACGATGAGGACTGTGTTCTTGGTTCGTATCAGCTTGTCCACATCGGCAGGAGTTCTGGCCTCCTCCACACCATACTGGGTGAGATCTGCGCGCATGGGGGCGATTAGTTGTTCAGGGTATGGCACGATTCCTATTCTACTGTGAGCCGCGCTGTTTATCGCCGTTGCTGATCGTATACTGCCTGGTAAAACGCGAGCTGCGCCTGATTGGGACTCGGGCCTGCTTCCACCTTGTCGCCGAGTACCAGGGGACGGTTATTCTTTTTGGAATCGAAGGCGGGCCACTGCGGCAGGCCTTTCCCGTTGGGGTCGCCGGTGGTCGCGAAGTTCACCCAGTAGGAGGAAATCGTGTCCGCAACCTGGCGGTCCAGACCGGTCCACGGACGGCCGGGCGTCAGGTTCTCAAACACGTAAGCCGCCTCGGCGCCATGGGTCGCGCCCAGCGCTCTGCCGCCCGGAGCGGCCGGCGGCTCGTGGATGAAGTAGTAAAGGTAGGCCTTCGATTTGCCGCTCTTGGTTTGCATCTCCGCCCAGTTGCGCATTACCCAGCCCAGTTCGTCCCGGAAGGCCGCCAGTTGCGAGGTATAGGCTTCATCGTCGGAACCCGCGGGGTACAGCTTGAAAAAGGTGTCGGCCAGACTGCCGAAGCGGCGGTTTGAATTTTCCAGGAAGCGGTCGGCCGGTCCCTTTTGCAAAAAGAACGTTCCTTCGTCTTTGTTGGATCCTACCAGCAGCGGCACATCGTTCTGCTTGCCGGCCGCGAAGATGGCGCCCGGATCGTCCGGAATCAGCCAGCCGTCGATGATCGGGAACCCGCCGCCGCGGACGGCTTTCATCAACTCGTCGGCTGGTTTGGCGCGTAACTCGGCAAGCGACTTCGCGCCCAGCGACTCCGCCTGTTTCACGCCGGCCTGCTCGGCATCGGCGAGTTTGCGCATGGGATTAATGGACAGTCCGATCGGTCCGCCGCTCTCGGCGATGGCGCGTGCGAATAGCCCCCTGGCTTGCGGCGCGATCATCAGGTCGCCCACGCTCATGGCTCCTGCCGAATCGCCGTCGATGGTGACCCGTTTGGGATCACCGCCGAACGCGGCAATATTCTTCTGCACCCACTGCAGCGCGGCCACCTGGTCCATGACGCCGTAATTGCCGGAAGCGTGCCGGTCGGACTCTTTGGTCAACTCGGGATGTGCGAAGAAACCGAATACGCCCAGGCGGTAATTGATGGTCACCACTACCACGCCCTTTTTGGCGAGAGCTTCGCCATCGGACCCCGGCTGCGAGCCGGAACCGGTGTTGAAGCCGCCAGGATGCAGCCAGAAGAGAACCGGACGCCGTTCACCGGCCGATTTCGCCGCGGTCCAGACATTGAGATAGAGGCAGTCTTCGCTCACGCGCGGAGCCGCGGCGGGCGCACCGCCGCGCCCGCCGAATGCCGCTTGCATACACATCGAGCCGAATTGATCGCCGCTGCGCACGCCTTCCCAATGAGCGGGGGGCTGCGGCGCGTGCCAGCGCAGATTCCCCACCGGCGGCGCCGCAAATGGGATGCCCTTATATACGCGTACATCCGGGCTGGCGCCCGCGACACCAGAGATGATGCCAGTGTCCAACCGTACTGGATCGTTGGCGCTCCTAGCGCTCAAGATAGCCGGGCCGAGTGACAAAACGATGACTGCTAGGGGCCGTGACGGGTGCATAGAGTTCCTAGGCGACCATCATAGCCAATTGGTTACTCATGTGACACGGCTGCTCCGGAGCTCTTAGTAGATGTAGTCTAATGAAAATGCCTGCTTATGGAACGCCGTGCTCTATTGATCGTGCCGTTCGGTCTTGCGGGTCTGCTGGCGGCGTTGTATCGCAAGGAGCGGCCGCTGCCCGACGCGCGTCAGAGCGGCTCGGACCCGGACGTGCGGTTAGCGCTCTTCTCGGATAATGGGGAACGGAGGGAGACCATGCAAGAAAGCAAGATCGTGAAAAGCGACGCGGAATGGCAGAGAGAGCTTTCTGCGGAGGAGTTCGCAGTCGCGCGCAAGAAGGGGACAGAGCGAGCCTTCACCGGACGCTATTGGGACAATCACGCCGCCGGAATGTACCGCTGCGTGTGTTGCGGCACGGCTCTGTTTCGTTCCGACGAAAAGTTCGACTCCGGCACCGGTTGGCCGAGCTTCTGGAAGCCCGCAGCGGAGGAGAACGTTCACACCGAAACCGACCGCAGCCTTTTCATGGAGCGCGTAGAAGTCATGTGCAGCAAATGCGATGCGCACCTGGGCCACGTGTTCGACGACGGGCCGGAGCCGACCCATTTGCGCTACTGCATCAATTCGGCGGCGCTACGCTTCGCTCCGAAGGAATAATCGCCAGCGATGCTTAGGTCCGCCGCTATCCTGAGCCTCGTCGCCCTGCCGTACTGCGCCTGTGCGCACGATATCCCGAGCGACGTCACGATCCAGGCGTTTCTCAAACCGTCGGGTGAGCGCCTGCAGTTGCTGGTTCGCGTGCCGCTCAAGGCCATGCGCGACGTCGAGTTCCCGAGGCGCGGGCCGGGCTACCTGGATCTCGATCGGGTCGACGCGTTTTTGCGCGATCCTGCCAAAACGTGGATCGCGGATGCGGTGGAAGTCTACGAAGACGACAACCGTTTGCCCTATCCGCAGATTCTGGATGCCCGTGTGTCGCTGCCTTCTGACCGCTCTTTCGCTTCTTACGAAGCCGCGGTGGCTCACGTCACCGGACCACGCCTTCCCAGCGACACCACGATCTACTGGGATCAGGCGGTGTTCGACGTGCTGTTCGTGTATCCCATCCATTCGGACAAGTCCCGATTTTCGATTCACCCCGGGTTGGCGCGCCTGGGCTTGCGAACCATTACCTCTCTTCGTTTTCTGCCGCCCGGAGGCGCAGTCCGCGCCTTTGAATTCGTGGGTGACCCAGGGCTGGTTCATCTCGATCCCCGTTGGTACCAGGCCTCGCTGCGCTTTGTCGTACTCGGGTTCCAGCACATTCTGGACGGCACCGATCATCTGCTGTTCCTGCTTTGCCTGGTCATCCCGTTACGCAGTTTGCGCGCGCTCATCCCCGTGGTGACCGCCTTCACCGTTGCGCATTCGATTACGCTGATCGCCTCGGCCTACGATCTGGCGCCGGGCTTCTTATGGTTTCCGCCGCTCATTGAAACGCTGATCGCGGTTTCCATTGTGTATATGGCTCTGGAGAATATAGTTGGCGCAGCCACCAAGCGCCGCTGGATGATCGCGTTCGGCTTCGGCCTGATTCACGGCTTCGGCTTCTCGTTCGCGCTGCGGGAAACTCTCCAATTTGCCGGGTCGCATTTGCCGGCGTCGCTGCTTTCGTTCAACGTGGGCGTGGAACTGGGTCAGCTCTTGGTGCTGATCCTATTGATCCCTGCGCTCACTCTTCTCTTCCGCTTCGTAGTCGCCGAACGCATGGGGACCATTATCTTGTCGGCGTTGGTGGCTCACACCGGCTGGCATTGGATGACCGAACGCGCGGACCGCCTGCGGCAATTCTCGTTCACGTGGCCTGCCTTCAACGCCGCGTTCCTGGCCAGTCTGATCGGTTGGCTCCTGCTGATTGTGGTGGCGGCGGGAGTAATGTGGCTGGTGTTTGCTGTGCTTCGCCAGCGCGAGGGGCGGGCGGCTTTGACGAAGGCTGCAGGGATGCGCTGACCGGTAGTATGCTGGTGCGTTACTGAGCGGTGGCCGGAGGGACGCTTGATGAAAAAGGGATTCGCGATCGTTTTGATAACGGTGTGTGCGGGAGTTGGCTCGCTGTGGGGACAGGCTCCCCCGTTGCCGGCCCCGGGTGGAAGCGTCCCCGATCCACCGGGCCGCGGGCGCGGGCCCGTATTCGTGAAAGGTCCCACTCCGCGCATGGCCGATGGAAAGCCGGATTTCTCAGGTGTTTGGCGCCCGGATAACGGTTTCGTCGGCAATATATCCCGCATCCTGAAGCCCGGGGAGACGATCTCCATGAAGCCCGAGATGGAGAAGCTCATGAAGTCGCGCAAGGCCGGTCAAGACCCTGAAGCCAATTGCCTGCCCACCGGCGTACCCCGTCAGGCCCCCTATCCCTGGACCGTCGCGCAAGCTCCTGGGCGGCTGTTCTTCCTCTTCGAAGGCAATATCCATAGTTACCGCCAGATTTTCATGGACGGCCGCCAGCATTCCAAGGACCCGGACCCCACCTGGTATGGAGAATCCATCGGTCACTGGGAAGGCGACACACTGGTGATCGATACGATCGGTTTCAACGAGCTGTTCTGGTTTGATTTCGCGGGCCACCCGCACACCAGCCAACTACACACCATCGAACGCTACACCAGGACCGATCTCGGCACGCTGGTCGAAGAAGTAACCATCGATGATCCCGGCGCTTACAATAAGCCGTTCACGTTGGTCGGTAAGAATCGTCTCGACCCCAAGGCCGAGATCATGGAATACATCTGCCAGGAGAACAATCAGGACCCGAGTCACATCGTCGGGCCGGCATCACCGCTGTAGAACTGCTCCCTGATTACGCGCTCCAGGACGATTTGAGTGTGGACTCCAGACAGTCACCGCGTCATCAGCCCAACCCGGTCGAGACCCGCGCCTTTGACAATATCGATCACCTCGGCGACTTCGGCGAAATCGAGATTCTTTTCACCCCGGATAAAGACAACGCTATTGGCGCCTGTTCCGAAGATCTGCAACAGCCGTACCTGGAGCATCGCCAAGTCGATTGGCTCGTCATTTAGCTTCACGGCTCCATTGCCTAACACTGTAATCACAACGTCGTTTGTCGCCGACTGCGGCGCATCGGGTGGTGGCGATTGTGGCAGCGAGGTCTTGAGACCCGTGGGCACCGTTGGCAGAATGACCATGAAGATGATGATCAGTACCAAGAGGACATCAATCATCGGTGTCATATTGATCTCTGCTTTTCGGCTGGCATTACCAAGCGACATTCCCATGTCTCTGCCCTCATCAATTCGACACTGGAATGCGTAGGAAAGTTCCGGCGCGCTGCTTTTCGAGGGTCGCCGAGGCTACTCGACAGTAAACGTCTCTTTCGCCTCGTTGGTCTGCGTTCCCACGGTGTCCTTCACCTGCACACCGATGGCGTATTTTCCGGGCTTTGTATTCTTTTGAATCGTAATCGAGAGCGTGCCGGAAATGTATCGTTTCGGGTAGAACGATTCGCTCTGCTCCGTGGTGGCCTCCGGTTGCGTCCAAAGCACTTTGCCGGAGCCATCGAGAATGGAAACGACGTAGCCGACATCGATCGCATTCTTCGGGCCGTATTTGAAGCCGGTAATATCGAACCGCGCCCAAACCGTATCGCCGGGCCGGTAGGCCGCAGTCTCCAGAGGCTGGGTGTCCTCTTCGGAGCGCAGGAACTCGAAGTTCCGCAGCGTGAGAGTGTCGCTGCGATCTACGCGGCGAGCGCGGACCTGAAACGGCACGGTGAGTTCCGCGTTCGCTTTACCGATGAAGTCCTCCGCCTTCACGACGATCGTATACGCTCCCGACCCGATGAGCGGAGGGATCGCGATTTCGGTCGCGATCTTCGGCATCCACTCCTTGTCCTGCGGACCCACTTCGTCGACTATCTCGTTCTTGAAATGCTCCACGAGGGGGACGCCCGCCGGATCGAAGACATCCACCGTATAGGTCAGGTGGATCTTCTCCTCCGCGGTCTGTCGGAATCCGGAGATCCGGCAGGAGAAGAACAGCGTTTCTCCCGGAACGAAGTCGAAAGTCTTGGGAAGAGCGGCTCCTCCCTCCGAGTCAGAGATGATGGAACGAACGATGGCTAATGGAGCCGGCGCGGCTAGCAGCGAACTTGCGAAGGTGAGAAGGAGGATTGGACGCATGGCGCACCCAACTCCATTCTACTTTTTCCAGTATTCCGGCGCGTGCTACCCTGTTGCTTACACCCCTATGTCCATCACGCGCGAGAAGGCGCAGATCATGAGCGCGTCGGAGATCGACCGAACACTGATCCGGCTGGCGCACGAGATCCTGGAGAAGACACGGGATCTCGATCAACTCGCATTTATCGGGATCCGGCGGCGCGGCGTGCCCATCGCGCAACGCCTGGCCCGGAAGATTGAGTCGCTCGAAAACCGCAAGATCCCCGTTGGGATTCTCGATATCAATCTCTACCGCGACGATCTCACCACCGTCGATATCAAGCCGGTTGTCAGCTCCACCGAAATTGCGTTTTCCGTGCAAGGCAAGGACATCATCCTGATGGACGACGTGCTCTACACGGGTCGCACAGTTCGCGCCGCGCTGGATGCGCTCTTCGACCACGGCCGTCCCGCCCGCGTGCAACTCCTGGTATTGATCGATCGTGGCCATCGTGAGCTGCCGGTGGAGGCGCGGTTTGTGGGGCGCACCGTGCAGACCACGGATACCGAGATCATCGAAGTGAAATTCCAGGAAATCGATGGCATGGAGAAGGTTCTCCTGGTGGAGAAGGTGGCGGCCAGCGAAGTGGCGTAGTCATGCCTGCGGGATTGCTCGGAATCGAAGAGCTCGATCGGACCGAGATCGAAGCTATTCTTTCTCGTGCTAAGGATTTTCAGCCCCTGCAGAGCCAGTCTCTCAAGAAGCTCGACACGCTGCGCGGCAAGATGATTGTGAACCTCTTTTACGAGGCTTCCACGCGCACCCGCACCAGCTTTGAGATTGCCGCGAAGCGCATGGGTGCGGACGCCGTCTCCATCACCGCGTCTTCCTCGAGCGTGTCCAAAGGCGAATCGCTGGTAGATACCTTGAACACCCTGGCGGCCATGCGGCCCGATGCGATCGTAATGCGCCACGCGGCGTCGGGCGCCCCGCATTTTCTGTCGCGCTACCTGCCCACGCCTATCATCAACGCGGGCGATGGCACCCACGAACATCCCACGCAGGCGCTACTCGATGCACGCACCATCCTCGACCGGCGCGGCACTCTCGAAGGTATACGAGTCGCCATCATTGGCGATATCGCGCATAGCCGGGTGGCGCGGTCGAACGTCCACCTGCTCTCGCGATTCGGAGCGGAGGTTGTGCTGTGCGGCCCGGCTTCTCTGCTGCCGGTGCAGTTGGGGCAACTCGCGCCCGGCGTTAAACTGACTACCGATATTCGCGACGCGATCCGCGACGCCGACGTCATCATGATGCTGCGCGTGCAGTTGGAGCGGCAGCACGAAGCTTCGTTTCCCGCCAGCGAATATTTCCAGTTTTATGGCCTTCGCCTGGAGCATCTGGATTTGGCCAAGCCCGATTGCATCGTGATGCATCCCGGCCCCATCAACCGCGGCCGCGAGCTTTCCTCCGAGGTGGCTGACTTCCAGCGCTCGGTCATCTTGAATCAGGTGGAGAACGGCATCGCCGTGCGCATGGCGGTTCTCGAGAGGGTGATCGGGTAGCCATGCCAGTCGTCATCAAGAACGGACGCGTGATCGACCCCGCCTCGCAAACCGACTGCGTAGCGGATGTACTGATCGCGGATGGAAAGATCGCGGGCGTGGCACCCAACCTTTCGGCGGTTGGGGCTGAGGTATTCGACGCCAGTGGGATGGTGGTTGCGCCGGGCTTCATCGATCTGCACGTGCACCTGCGCGAGCCGGGCTTCGAACACGCCGAAACCATCGAGAGTGGTTCCCGCGCCGCGGCCGCCGGAGGCTTCACTTCGATCTGCTGCATGCCCAACACCAAGCCGGTGAATGACAGTGCCACCGTCACCAGCTACATCGTGGAGCGCGCGCGCCGGTTCGGTGTCGTGAACGTCTTTCCCATCGGCGCCATCACCAAAGGCAGCTTGGGAGAGGAATTGGCCGCGATCGGGGCTATGAAGGCCGCGGGTGCCGTGGCCGTCTCTGACGACGGACGGCCGGTGATGAATTCCCGCGTCATGCGACGCGCCATGGAGTTCGCGCGGTCATACGACTTGCCCGTGATCGACCACTGTGAAGATCTCAACCTCAGCGCCGGCGGCGACATGCATGAGGGCCGGCACTCGGTGCGCTGGGGGCTGCGCGGGATTCCCTCGGCTTCCGAAGATGTGATGGTGGCCCGCGATCTGGTGTTGGCGCAACTCACCGGCGCGCGTTATCACGTGGCCCATATCTCCACCGAGAATGCCGTCGCTATGGTGGAGTTCGCTCGGCGCCGGGGACTGGCCGCCACGTGTGAAGCTACGCCGCACCACTTTTCGCTTACGGACGAGCAGATGCTGCCGTACGACAGCAACTATAAAATGAAGCCGCCGTTGCGGTCCCACTGCGATGCGGGCGCGGTGGTGAGCGGTATCGTCGGCGGAACAATCACGGCCATCGCCACCGATCACGCGCCGCATCCGGGCAGTGAGAAGATGCAGGAGTTTGAGAGTTGCCCCTTCGGCATCATCGGACTCGAAACCGCCATCTCACTGTCGCTGGAAATGCTGGTGGATACCGGCAAAATCGGTCTAAGCCGCATGGTCGAACTGTTCACTACGGGACCCGAGGCGGTGATCCGTCAGGGTCGCGGAACGCTCGCATTGGGCGCACCCGCCGACGTCACGATTCTCACCACCAATGCGCCCTGGACTTACGACGTCAATCAATCCTTCTCACGCAGCCGGAATTCACCTTTCCATGGCCGAACCTTTCAGGGAGGCCCCGTTGCAACACTTGTAAACGGCGCGTTCGCCTGGCGTCGGTCCTAAAACTATTTACAGATTGTTCTGGTTTTCACAGGATATAATCGCCTATTCTTGGGGGCGATTATTATGCGTCGAGTTAGCCGGATCTCGTGCCTTTGGTTACTAACTGGGATGCCCGTTTTCGCGGCGGGCGCCAACGTCTACTTACAACACAACCTGGTGGCAGATACCCCGGGAATTGCCGATGTTACAGACCCTAACCTGATAAACCCCTGGGGCATTTCGATAAGTTTTACGGCGACGGGAGGTAGCCCTTTCTGGATCTCCGACAACGGCACGGGAAAATCCACGCTGTATAACGGCTCGGGCAACATCACGCCGTTAGTCGTGACCATCCCGTCCGTTTCGGGTGCCTCGGGCACTGGTAATCCTACAGGACAGGTCCAGAACAACACCACCGGTTTCGTACTCGCCAACGGGAAGCCCGCCAGTTTTATCTTCGCCAGCGAAGACGGTACCATCACGGCCTGGAATGGCGGCACGACGGCTTCTCAGATGGTCGATAACTCTCCCGGAGCGGTGTATAAGGGTCTTGCAATCGGCTCCAATGCCAATGGGCCGATGCTCTATGCTGCCAATTTCCGGGCCGGCAAGATCGACGTTTTCGACGGCAAGTTCACGCCCACCACAGTCACGGGCGGGTTCGTCGATACCACTGTCCCGGCCAATTTCGCGCCTTTCAATATATGGGCCTTGGGCGGCAAGCTGTACGTAGCGTATGCAAAACCGGACAACGCGTTACACGACGATGTTCAAGCGCCGGGAAATGGTTATGTCGCGGTATTTGATTTCAACGGCACTCTCATTACCCACCTGGTCTCGAACGGCCCGCTCAATTCGCCATGGGGACTCGCCATCGCTCCTTCCACCTTCGGCGCGTTTGGCGGCGATTTACTCGTGGGTAACTTCGGTGACGGAAAGATCAATGCGTTCGACCCCGCCACCGGTGCCTTGCTGGGAACGCTGCAAGACGCCAACGGCAACCCAATTGTCATCGGCGGCCTGTGGGCGCTGCTTTTCGGAAACAACGGCTCTGGCGGAGATAAGAACACTCTATACTTCACTGCCGGCCCCGGCGGCGCGCAGCATGGACTCCTGGGCAGCCTGGCGCCTCCGGCGGCCATACTGGGCATCCAAAATGGCGCCAGCCAGCTTCCCGGCCCAATTGCGCCTGGTGAAGTAGCGGTGCTGACGGGTCTCTCCATCGGCCCGTCGCCGACGGCATCAGCCTCGATTCCTACGAGCGGAGCTGTGAGCGCGTCGCTCAGCGGTGTTTCGGTTACATTCAACGGCTGGCCGGCTCCGATCCTCTACACCTCGGCGTCGCAGACCAGCGTTCTGGTGCCATATGAGCTGGGCGGTTTTCAGTCGGCCAACCTGGTGGTGAAGTACCGCGGCCAGACTGCCAGCCTTACGGTGCCTGTGGCCCTTTCCGCACCGGGCATCTTCACGCTGAATTTTACGGGCTCGGGGCAGGCCGTAGCCATCAATTCAGACGGCACGCTCAATGGGACTTCGAACCCGGCCACCGCCGGCACGGTCATCACGTTGTTTGCTACCGGGGAGGGCCCCACTTATCCCCCAGGAGAAGACGGCGTGGTCAACGACCGGATCATCCGCACGCCCCAGCTTCCGGTGATCCTGACGATCGGCGGACAACAGGCCAGGGTACTGTATGCCGGCACAGCATTCGGATCAGTGCAGGGCGTCCTGCAGGTGGAAGCGCTCATTCCTAGCGGCGTCACTGGAACCGTTCCGTTAGAGCTTAGTGTGGGTTCGGTGAACAGCCAAACTACGGCTACGATTACTGTCAAGTAAGAGCGCCATGAGCTGCGCGTCCAATGGGTCACGCATGGCGCTGCTCCACTGTGCCACTATAATGTATTCTATGTTTTTCCGCCGCGAGACTCCTAAGAGTCCGACATTTCAGGAACGCCTGAATCAATTGAAGAGCCTGGGCTTTACGGTGACGCCGCTGGCTGGCGGCGCAGCGCGCCTCAGTCGCGGGATCTGTGGTGTCGATCTGACGGAACGCGACAGCAAGCTCCACATTGCGGAGCGCGCGGGAATCCTCATGGACAATGAGATCGGGCTGCTGGTGGATGGCGGTTTCCAGAAGTTCTTTCGTACCCCTTCCGGAAGGACCAAGCCGGCAACGGCCGAGGAGTTGAAAGCCCTCCACGATTTCGAGGAAGACCTAAAGGAAGGACTCGGGCAGGAGAGCTACTACAACGAGTCTCTGGGCACCGTCTCCACCTTCTACCTTTACGATCGCGTGAAAGATCGCGACCATGGCGTGCCCAAGCGGGTGTGGGAAACGTAAGGCCCGGCGATTCGATATACTGACCGGATGATTCGCGCGTATCGCATCCTGCCGCTCCTTGCGCTGCTCTGGCTCGCACTGGCCTTGCCCGCGCCGGCCCAACAGGATCAAGCTACGAAACTGTACGTCGTAACGTACGTGGATGTGTTTCCTCAGGGGGCCGCTGACACCAATAAATGGCTGCGCGAATTTGCGGCCGACAGCCGGAAAGACCCCGGGAGTGTTCGTTTCGAAATTCTGCGCGACGTGGAACGCACCAACCACTTTACGATCGTCGAAGTGTGGCAGACGCGGCAGGCCTACGAAGCGCACACGGCACTGGAGCACACCAAGCGATTCCGGGAGAAACTCCAAATGTATCTGGGCAGCCCGTTCGATGAACGGCTCTACCACATCTTGGAATAACCAAGCGGGAAGGAATACCTATGACTCGCCGCAGCTTGATCGCCGGTGCAGTGGCAACTTCTACGGCACTGGCGCAGAGTAAACCTCCCGGGGGCGCCTCGCTCTGGAGCAGCGAGTACACCGCTAAGAAGGGCTCCGTTTCGCTGGCGATGTTCCGCAAGCGCACGGGTGCTCCGCGCGCGGGCGAGACGCCGCTGCCCGTCCTGTTCCTGGTGCATGGCTCGTCGATCTCTTCGCGGCCAAGCTTCGATCTCACCGTACCCGGGCACGGCGAGTATTCGGTGATGAACACCTTCGCTCAATACGGGTTCGACGTGTGGACCGTGGATCATGAGAACTACGGCCGATCCAGCCGCACCGATGCCAACTCGGATATCGCCAGCGGTGTGGAAGATCTGAAGGCTTCGATCGAATTAGTGGTCCGTGAGACCGGACAGCAGAAGGTACATCTGTTCGGCGAATCGTCCGGCGCACTGCGGGCCGGTGCGTACGCCATGGCGCGGCCGGATCGGGTCGGCCGCCTGGTATTCGGGGCGTTCACCTACAAAGGTGAGAACTCGCCCACCCTAACCGAGCGCGCCAAGCAACTCGACTACTACCGCACCCACAATTTGCGGCTGCGCGACCGCGCGATGATTCGCAGCATCTTCACCCGCGACAAAGCGGGTACTTCCGACCCGGCGCTGGGCGAGTTTCTGGCTGATCAGGAATTGAAGTTCGGCGACCAGGTTCCAACCGGCACGTACCTGGACATGACCGCCAACCTACCGGTGGTACATCCGGAGAAAGTGTTGGCGCCGGTGATGCTGGTGCGCGGCGAATATGACGGCATCGCCACGGTCGATGACCTCGCGGACTTCTACAAACGGCTGCCCAACGGCGACCGCCAGTTCGTAATTCTTCCCGGAACCGCGCACTCCGTCGTGCTCGGTTTGAACCGGCGGCTGTTCTGGCACGCGATGCGTGCGTTTCTCACCATGCCCGAAACGGAGAAGGTGTCATGAAATATTTCGTTTGTCTGGTAACATTCGCGGCGGCTGCCTTTGCGCAAAAGGTTACCGGACCGATTCCGATAACTGCCGATTCCCATCCCTTCCTGGCGGCCGATCACAATCTGCAGCCGATGAATCTGGCCAAGCTCGGCTACGTGGAAGAGGAGTTCGTGATCACCGGCACGGCCAACGTCTACGACTGGGCGGCGGATGGCGCGCTCACCGTGAAGACTCCCAACGTTCCGTATGGCACACGGATTCTGTTGCGCCGCCCCGCCGATTCCGCGCGGTTTAACGGCAGCGTGGTGGTGGAGCTTCCAAACACGGCGCGGCGCTTCGATTGGTCGATGATGTGGGGCTACGTGCACAACTACGTCACGGACCAGGGCGCTGCCTGGGTGGCGATTTCGATGCCAGGGGCGATCCAGTTAGAGAAGAAGTTCGACCCGGCGCGTTATGCGGCGCTTTCATTCGCGAATCCCACACCGGCCGAAGCTTGTTCGACGGGCCCCGGGCCGGGCGGTAATAACGCAACCTCGGATATCGAAGATGGCCTGCGGTGGGATGCCATCAGCCAGGTGGCCGCGGCGCTGAAGAACGGCAGCCTGGCAGGATTCAAAGCGCAGCGTGTGTATCTCACCACGCAGGGCGGCGACGTGATGACGTACATCAACGCCGTTCATTCGCGCGCCAAGGTTTATGACGGCTACGTCATCAAGAGCCCGGGTGGACCGTCGCGGATCAGCCGCTGCGCTCCCGCTCCTGGCCGTGGCGATCCACGACAGATGATCAAGAACGTCGGCGTTCCGGTGATCGCGGTGGTGCCGCAGGGCGAAGTCGCCGAAGCGGCGGCCATCCGGCGCGCCGATAGCGACGAGCCGAACGATCGCTTCCGCTGGTACGAGATCGCCGGCGTGGCGCACATTGATAACGCTCCATATGTCGCGCTGCCATCCTTCGACGATCAGGCTAAAACGGGAGCCATGCCGCAAGGAACGCCTTCGTGGCCGTTCAATGTGCGCTGCGAACCGGAAATCCCGCTGGAGGAGCATCCGCTGTTAACTTATGTGTTCGATGCAGCCTTCGCTAATCTCGATCTGTGGCTAACAAAGGGGATTGCTCCGCCGCGCGCCGATCGCATCGAATTAACGGACGGTAAGGTGGCGCTCGATAAGTTCGGCAACGGCATCGGCGGCGTGCGCAGTTTCGACGTGGACGTTCCCGTTGCGACCTACTACACCACCACTGCCGGTCCCGGCACATGCCGCGAACTGGGACATGAGGATCGCTTCGATTGGGCCGCTATGGAATCCGTTTATGGAAGTTACAAGAACTATGCGAGTAAGGTATCGCAGTCGGTGGATCGCATGGTGAAGGAGCGGTGGCTTACCGAGGCGGATGCACGGCGGATTCGCGAAAGCGAAGACGAAAAGTCAAAGATCAAAGCGCAAAAATCAAAGGCCAAGAGTGATTAGTTAGATGGGACCTGTGCGGAAGAGTTCGATGATCCGTTTGTCAGCCGCGGTGTTCCTATGCGGCGCATTGTGGGTGGCATACACGCAGGCGCCGCAGCAGCCGGCGAAACTAAGTACGGTCAAAGTGAAGGATGACTTGTACGTGATCCACAACGATTTTGTCCCCGGAAATACCACGGCGCTGATCACCAGCGAAGGCGTGGTCCTGGTGGACGATAAGTTCGAGATCGATCACAACAACATCATGGCCGAGTTGAAGAAGATCACCGATAAACCGGTCAAGTACGTGATTAACACTCACCACCATGCCGACCACAGCGGTGGCAATGCCAAGATGCAAGAGATGAACGCGCAGGTGGTTGCTTCCGAGCAGGCGCGAGAGAACATGGTGGACGGAAAGCAGCCGGGCCTTCCGGTGGTCACTTTCGAGCATGACGCCCGCATTCACCTGGGTGGTAAGGAAGTCCGCCTCTACTACTTTGGTCGGGCCCACACTAATGGCGACATCGTGGCTTACTTTCCTGCTGACCGCGCACTGGCGGCGGGAGACATGTTTACCTTCGGTGACGCTACACCCGAGCTAATCGATTATTCCGGCGGCGGCAGCGCCAAGGAATGGCCCAAGACGCTTGATGCGGCGCTGCTACTGGATTTTGACACGGTAGTTCCCGGCCATGGCGTGGTGACTACCAAGGCGGAGATGCGCAAATTCCGTGAGACCGCGCAGCGTCTGCGCAATCGCGTCCACGAGATGCTAACGCAAAAGAAGTCGAAGGACGAAATTGCCAAAGCGCTGCAGACCGAGTTCCACTGGGCGGAGTTGCATCTGGCCATCGGTCTGGATGGCGCGATGGCCGAGTTGCGCTAAGGACATCGGGCCGGCTTCTCAGCACTTACGGACACTTACGCCAAACAAGAGTGCAATTCCCCTCCCAAACGAACGACAAGTAGGTTTCGAAGAAAGAATGCGAGACGTCTCTCGGCTGGAGCGCGTGGACGAGTTAGGGAGTAGTTCGCGTCCCCGGCACCGTTCCGGAAAGACGGTCATGCCGTTCGTGATCACCACCTCCAGGTTGTTACAGAACGGTCCGGTAACGCACTTATAAGATCGGACGCGAAACCGGGCAAACATGCCAAAAGTTCCACAGAAATGCACTTAAAGCGCGCTAAACGCCCATAAAATTAACGCAACAAAAGCGCTTTTCGGCTTGACGATTACGATCAGGTGGGATAGACTTGCCTCACGTTTTTTGATTTTGGGGAATGCTGGGGCAACAAATCACTCTCTCTGTGTATAGTGGCTTCTTAGTGTCTGGAGGTTTGGGGATGCGTCTCGTGTTTCGAACGATTTGCTTCATTGGCGTAGTGTGTGCGGCGTTTGCTCAGTCAGATCGCGGCACGATTACAGGTACCGTATCGGATCCGGCGGGAGCCGTGATCGCAAATGCCGCCGTAGAGGCTAAAAACATAGCCACCGGCGCCGTGTATAACGCAGCCTCTTCCGCCACGGGCAATTACACAGTGGCGCAATTGCCGGCCGGCAACTACGAGTTAACGGTGACTGTGCCCGGATTCAAGAAGTATGTCCGCGGAGGCCTCACCGTTGAAGTGGCTGGTACAGCGCGCATTGACGCCCTGATGGAGGTCGGTTCCAACACCGAATCCGTCACCGTCGAAGCAGCCGCACCTCTACTGAAAACTGAGGGTGGCGAGGTGAGCCACAATATTTCTACCAGCACCTTGGAAGATCTTCCGATTCTGACGCTCACCGGAGCGGCTGCCAGCATCGGGAGCGCAAACAGTTTGGGAAATATCCGAAATCCCCTTTCTGCGGTCCAGTTGCTGCCAGGTGCGCGCATCCAGACGGATGCCATTCTGCGCGTGAACGGGATGCCTTCGAACTCACAATCCATCAACATCGAAGGCCAGGACGCCACCAACGGCTTCTTCAAGCAGCAGAACCAAGTTAACCAGGCGGGCGTCGAAGCGATTCAGGAAGTGGCGATCCAAACCAGTAATTTCGCGGCTGAGTATGGCCAGGCCGGCGGCGGGTACTTCAACTACACGATGAAGTCCGGAACCAACCAGCTTCACGGCAGCGGGTTCGATTATTTCGTGAACGAAGCGCTGAACGCCGGCACGCCTTTCACGGACGCCGGTAGGGCCGGGGCTTCACCATTCAACCCGATTGTCGATTCGACTAAGGCTGGCCAATTACTCCGCAACCCTATCCGGCAGAACGACTACGGGTTCACGCTGGGCGGGCCGGTTGCTATTCCGAAAATCTACAACGGTCACGACAAGACCTTCTTCTTCTTTAGCTTTGAGCAGTTTCGTCAAAGCGCTGTTACCAACAATACTGTCGGCATCGTTCCCACAGTGGCCCAACGTAACGGCGATTTCAGCTCGAACCTGACCAAGACATGCAACGGCCCAGATACACTCGGCCAGCCGGTCTGTCTCAATGAGATATTCGATCCCAGCACCACGCAGATTGTGGGTGGCTCCGTGGTACGGACTCCGTTTCCCAATAATATGATTCCGGCGACTTCGATCGACCCCACGGCAAAGATCATACAGAACATGATTCCGCTGCCCAACACGGCCGGACTGTTCAACTACACCGCGCCGGCCTACTCGAACTTCCGCCACACCACGATTCCTTCCATCAAGGTTGATCAGAGCATTAGCGCGAAGTCGAAATTGGCTTTCTATTATTCCGCTACCAAGACCTTCTCCCCCCAAACCAACGGCTTTCCGGAGGCGTATACGGCCTTGCAGCCGCAGAACGCCTTGGCGCAGACTACGCGTATCAACTTCGATACGACCTTGTCGCCCACTCTGCTTTTGCACATCGGTGCGGGGTACCTCCACACGTCGAATCCTCAGACCGCCCCCAATTACGACCAGCACCAATTGTTTCCCAATGGGATTCCCTTCACGGTAAATAACTTCTTTCCGTACCTGGCGGGAATGTTTAGCCTGAATGCGGGTACGGGGGGCGGCGGCTGGACAGGTGGCACCGGATTCCCAGGGCCTGGCAATACGGGCGTGGCATTCACTCTCACGCCGATAGCCAACGATTACAAGCCGACTTTTAACACCAACTTGACTTGGGTTAAGGGAAATCACACCTACAAGCTGGGGGCGACTGCGCTGTTCGAAGGCATCCAAAGCGTTAACGAGAGCCGCGCCGACGGACAGTTTGCGTTCAGCGCCCAACAAACCAGTGATCCCTGGCAAAATGGACAGCCCTTCGCGAATTTCGCGTCCAGCGGATTCGGATACGCCAGCTTCTTCCTCGGTAATACCAGCAGCGCGTCGAGCGCCGCGCCCGCGGATGTACGGTTGGGTATGCACTCCTACGGAATCTACATCCAGGATAGTTGGAAGGTTACGCGCAAGTTGACCTTCGATTACGGCCTGCGCTGGGATTACGCCAACCTGTGGACGGAACAATATGGTCGCATGCAAAATGCCGCGTTCGACCAACCGAACTCATTGATTGGTGGCCGCCTGGGCACGGTGGAATATCAGGCCACTTGCCACTGCAACTACGCCAACGCTTATCCTTTCGCCATTGGCCCGCACTTGGGAGTTGCTTACCAGATCACGCCCAAGACCGTGTTTCGCGCGGGCGGCGCTATCTCCTATGCCGCGACTTCGGATCAAGCCGGTCTGAACAGCAGCGCAGGCGACTTCTACACAATTCCCACAGCAGCCTATGGCGCCACTGCGCCGCAACTGCAGTTTGGGGACCCCCTCGGTGCCGGTAACCACTACGGGAATGCCGTAGTCCACTGGCCGAATTTTAATCCGAATTTCCCGGTTCCTGCTTCGACGAACCCGTTGGTGATTCCGCCGGCTTCACCGTTCGTCTCGATTGCTCCGAACACTGGCCGCTTACCGCGCACCTTCCAATGGAGCATCGGTTTCCAGCGGGAGCTTACCAGCAACCTGGTGGTGGATGCGTCCTATGTGGGCAACCGCGGTGCTTATTGGGCCTCGCCCCTGCTGGCCGGCCTGAACTATAACGCGCTGACGCCGCAGATGTTGAAAGCGGACGGACTCGACATCACCAACAGGGCGGATACGACACTGCTCAACTCGCAGATTAACTCGCCCGCCGTGATCGCTCGCTTCCCGTACCTGGCTAACCCGAATAACGTCTACCCCGGATTCCCCAGCACGCAAACCCTGCTGAACGCTCTACGGCCGTATCCGCAGTGGAACGGAATTCCGCCGTTCCTGGGACCTCCGGATGGGAATACCTGGTATGACTCGCTCCAGATCAAGATGACCAAGCGCTTTTCGCACGGCCTCAGTGGGCAGGTGGCTTACACTTGGCAGAAGGAGCTTACCAACGGTACAAATTCCAACACGTCCTACGTCACGCCCTCGCCACCGCTCATCAATGACGTGTTCAACAAAGGGCTGGATAAGCAGATTTCCGGCTTCAGCATTCCGCAGGAGTTGATCATTGCGTTCAACTATACGACGCCCAAGCTTAGTTTGAATGGGACGGGCGGGAAGGTGCTGTCTTGGCTGGCGCGGGACTGGAACTATAGCGGAGTTCTGCGTTATCAAAGCGGCCAAATTCTGCAAAGTCCGTTCTCGTCCAACAATTTGCTCGCAAACATGGCGAGAGGACCTGGGAATAATCCGGCACTCTGGGGCGGAGGCTACACGTTCATGAACCGCGTACCCGGTCAGCCTCTGTTCCTGGTGAATCCGAACTCGAAGATCGATCCCACTCAGCAACTGGTACTGAATCCAGCCGCATGGGTGGAACCGGCCTACGGCACGTTCGGAGCTTCTGCGGCATACTTCAACGACTTTCGTTGGCAGCGGCAGCCCGCCGAAAGCATGGGCTTCGGGCGAACTTTCCACATCAAGGAAAGAGCTCAGCTCATGGTTCGAGCGGAATTCCAGAACATCTTTAATCGGTTGTTCTATCAAGTGCCTGCCGATGGAGCACCTTTTGGCGGCCAGTTTACTTCGGTCGCCACGGTTACCGGCCACATCAACCCCGGCGGCACATTGTCCTCGGGTTACGGCTATGTGAACTGGGTAAACGGCGGCCAGGCAGCACTTGGCGGAGCCCAGCCACGAAGCGGCCAGATCGTGGCGCGCTTCAGCTTCTAGTCACAGGCTCGGGTCGGGCTTCCGTATCGCTTACCGCGGTGCGGAAGCTCCCACCCGAGTGAAATTCCACGCAATGGTTTTGGAGACGCTCGCGGTTAGGGCGTCTTTTTATTTTTGAGGTGCCGGTAGAATCCGTATCCGGCCAGGAAAAGCGCGGCTCCTGCGACTGCCCCGGCGGCGATGGCCATGCCGGCGGATAAAGCCGTCACGCTGCCTTGCGCGGCGAGCTCCAAAACGCCGACGGTGCCCCCGGCGGCACTGCCAACGCTGGCGCCCACGCCAGCTACGGCGGCTTCTTTAGCTTTCTCTTTCCCTGCTTCGTTCACGGCGCGTTTCCCCGAAGTCCCTTAACACAGATTATAATCCGGTTCGCAGGTGCAATACGGCTCAGCTCTCTTTACAGCGCTACACTCTGAAGAAGTAGAAGCAGGTTTATGCCAACGAACCCCAAAATCGCTCGTAGATTCTGGACGGAAACAGGGCTGGTTCCGGCCTTGGCCGCAGCGGCTGCCTTCACGTTACTGCTGCCCACCAACAGTCTCGCTCAATGGCTCAACTATCCAACCCCTGGCATTCCGCGCACACCAGATGGCAAACCGAATCTGGCCGCGCCCACCCCTCGGACCATGGATGGCAAACCCGACCTATCCGGCGTCTGGAGAGGGCCGGGGGCCGGAAGCTACGACCGTAACGTCGCCCGAGACCTGAAGCCCAGTGATATTCAGCCGTGGGCGGAGGCGCTCTACCAGCAGCGGGTTCGGGATATGGGGAAAAATGCCCCACGCGCGAATTGCCTACCCGATCCCTTTCCGTACTACCACATGGTCGATCTAGCTAGGTTCATCCAGGCTCCCGGCGTGATCGCGATTCTGTATCAGGGCACCACCAACAGTGTCCATCGAACTATCTTTACCGATGGCCGCAAGCTTCCCGTCGATCCCAACCCAACTTGGATGGGCTACTCGGTGGGGCATTGGGATGGCGACACCCTGGTGGTCGATACCGCTGGCTTCAACGATCGAAGCTGGCTCGACATCGAAGGGCACCCTCACACCGAAGCACTTCACATTACCGAACGCTTCCGGCGCCGCAATTTCGGGCACATGGATTTGGAAATGACTATCGACGATCCGAAAGCGTTCACACGGCCGTTTTCGTTTAAGATCGACAAGACCCTGGTGCCGGACACCGACCTTCTGGAGAGCGTTTGCGAGAACGACACTTCCGTCCCACACATGCTCGGCGGGACTGGGACTAAGATCGCTCCCGGGATCCTTTCCCGGTATGCGGGGGTTTACGAGTACGCGCCCGGCCGCCAGGCCGTGATTACCATCGAAAGCGATCTGCTGTTCTTGCAAGAAGGCACGAACCCGCTAAAACTGCCGATGGCCGCTGACTCGGAGACCAACTTTGTGTCGCGCACGAACGGCGATCGGATCGAATTCGTCAGGGATGCCCAGGGCAAGGTCACCGGATTCATCTTCCATGGCGGAGACGGCGATCGAAGGGCGGTGCGCAAAGCAAATAATTAACCCACGGCACGAGTCCCCCGGGCCTGCTCGATCTGCTTCACCAGATAGTCCACGACTCGCGCGAAGGGATCGAATCCGAACGCCTGTCCAATCGGTCTGCGTAGATTAGAATTCGCGTTCACGTCGTAGAATATGCGCTCGCCGCCGGCAGCCTCGAGATATTCAATCCCGCCGACATCCAGCCCGCCAGCTGCCATGATCCTCTCGCCCATGGCGACGGCTTCGGCCGGCACGTTGGGGTAGGGATAAAACTCCACCGCCTTAGTAGGCGACGCGGCCGGGATCGCGCAATGCGACTCGCCGCCATCCTGCGGGTTGCAGACCTCCGACGGACACAGGTTGAAAGCGCCATTTGAAACCACGCGCATGGCGTACAGCAACTTGCCTCCAAGGAATTCCATCCGCACAATTCCCTGCGCTGGATCCAAAGGGAAGTACTCTTGCAGCAACAGCAGGTTGTCGGGGAGCCACAGCGAGGGTTGATCGCGCAGCAGAGTGCGAAGCTCGTCCGCTCGGTTCAGTAGAAACATGCGCGCTCCGCTGCCGCCCTGTTCCGGCTTAAGCAATGCCGGCCATCCACCCGTCCATTGCGCGAGCGCGGCCTCGGGATCGTTGAAACTCAGAGAGCGCGGATGCGGAATGTCGAGCTTCCGCAGCAACGCCGCCTGCGCCGATTTGCTCAACTCCAACAGAAACGCTTGGGAGCCGTTCAACACGCGCGCGCCGCCTAATTCCAGCGAACGCATTAGCGACAAGGCGAGAGGCACTGCCCGCGTATTCCCCCGCACATAAGCACTGGGGCTCGCTTGATTGAAGTAGAGCGCTGCCGCGGGCACGGCGTCCGGATCAAACGCCGCGCGCTTCAGGTCTAGCGCGGCATAGTGAACACCTCTTTCTTGGAGCTCGTCCCACAATGGGTTCTGCCACTCCGGGTGTTCGAAAAGGACTACCAGGTCGTACGCCATATATGTATCATCCAGAGTACCTGGCAGTCGGTGCTGGAGTGGGGCCCCACCACTCGCTCGCCTGTGCGAAGATGTGAGTCATCACAATCGCCCCAAGGCGCGATCATTTTGGAGGAATTCCATGCCGAATCGCTTCAGTAAAACAGTTGCCTGCTTTGCCCTCGCGGTCGCCTGTCTGGCATCCGTTGCCGCCGCACAGGGGCCGGCGCCGGTCTCCCCGGTTCCGGCAAGCAATGTGGTGTCCAATCCCACTTACACCTCGATTGCCCTGGAGATCATGGTGAACCGGCCCGCTGCCGAAGTATGGAAGCGCGTTGGTAAGTTCTGCGATATCGGCGAATGGTTCCGGATCCCATGCACGATCACCTCGGGCAAGGACGGTGAATTCGGTGCCGTGCGGTCCGTTGCGGGCGAGGTTCTCGTGGGAATGACCGAACTTTCCTATACCTACACCCAGCCCGTGAGGGCGGGCCGGCCATACAACCTCTATCACGGCACTCTGGAAGCGAGGCCGGTGACCGCAACTACGTCGAGACTCGTTTACACCCTGATGTTCGATAACTCGATGCTGGCAGACGACGCCGCTCGCGATAAAGATAAGGCGCAAAAGACCACGCAATTTACGCAGGCGCTCGAGAACATGAAGACCCTCGCGGAAGGCGGCACATTGCCGCCCGCCCCGGCTCGCGGCGGCGCGCAACCGGGCGCCGCTCAAACTAAATAAGGAGACATGTGATGGCCAAAGAGAAGACGACCTCGACTCGCCGCCACTTACTGGAACAGACCGCATTTGCGGCAGGAGCCGCGGCATTGCTGACGCCCAAAGCGCGCGCCCAGGCCAGTGCCGAGCCCGCCTGGAAACACCTGTTCCCATCTGGTTTTCGTAACGAGAGGATCAAGACGACCGGGGCTGACATCAATGCCGTAATCGGCGGCTCCGGGCCGCCCGTGCTGCTGTTCCACGGTGCGCCGCAGTCGCTGATCACCTGGCGCCTCATCGCGCCGGATTTGGCCAAGGACTATACGCTGGTGATGTGCGACCTGCGCGGCTACGGCGATTCGAGCAAGCCGGAAGACGGCGATAACCACGCCAATTATTCCAAGCGAGCCATGGCGCTGGATGGCGTCGAGGTCATGAAGCACCTCGGCTACCAACGGTTCTTTATGGTGGGCCATGACCGCGGCGGACGCGTGGGCCGCCGGATGGCGCTCGATCATCCGGACCAGGTCCGGAAGCTCGCCGTGTTGGATATTGTGCCCGCGCACTATCTCTACTCGCACGTCACGCTCGATTTCGTGCGTGCCTACTTTCACTGGTTCAACTACTTGCGGCCCGCGCCGGGACCTGAGAAGGAGCTCGACGAGGGCATCGCTGCGCAGTTGGCCAGGACCACCGACGAGGTGCAGCGCGACTACCTGCGAACCAGGACCCCCGCCGCGAATCACGCGATGTGCGAAGACTATCGCGCCTCTGCCTCTATTGACCTCGGATATGATGCGGCCGACATCAAGGCGGGCAAGAAGATCCAATGCCCCCTGTTGACCCTATGGGCCGCCAACGGCGCCATGGGAAAACTCTACGACGTGCTGCAGATCTGGAAGGAAGAGGGCGTCAACGTAAGCGGCAAGGGGCTGCCTGGCAATCACTCGCTACAAGAGAGCGCTCCCAAGGAAACGCTGGTGGAATTGCAGCAGTTTCTAAAAGGATAGAGGCGGATCGCCTATGGAGATTCGCTGCTATGACTATGTCAACCATCCGTATGAGCAGGTCCGCGATGCATTGAGCGGCGATGCGTTGGCCGTGTTCCAGTCGGCCACGAAGGCAGCGGCTTCCCGAGCGCATTCGATCGCCTCAGCCCTGCGCGTCGACATCGCCGGGATTGGCGTCGAGACCGATATCAAGATTTCCGTCCACAAGATCGAAACCAAGGCCGCCGAAGCTATGGCTGATCCCATCACTCGGTTGCAACTGGAATGGGAGGCCGCGCTTAGGCCGAGACTATTCCCCCTCATGACCGCGGAACTCTCCATTTATCCATTGACTTCCAGCGAAACGCAGTTGGACTTCTCGGGCATCTACAAACCACCGCTTGGCGCTCTAGGAAAAGCGGTGAACACGATCGTGGGCCACCGCATCGCGGAGGTTTCTGTTCACCGCTTCGTTAGCGACGTAGCGGATTATCTGCGACGGACCCTGCCATAGGGTAGACCGTCAGTTGCGTCGCTACGGTACGCGACGGACTCCCGGTCTGCTAGCCTTAAAAAACCGAGGTCTAACATGAAGAGCTTGTCATTATTGGCGTTCCTTGCCGCCGCTCCCGTTACGTTTGCGGCGAATGCCACCACCCATCTGCTGCACAGCCCTACTTTGAACCGCACCCAGATCGTTTTCTCTTACGCCGGCGATCTTTGGACCGTGAACCGCCAGGGCGGGACAGCCACTCGGTTGACCTCGGGCACCGGTTTGGAAACGCTCCCGGTCTTCTCACCCGATGGCGAGACTCTCGCATTCACCGGCGAGTATGACGGCAACATCGACGTCTACACCATGCCCGCCGCCGGCGGCGTGCCGAAGCGCATCACCTATCACCCGGGCGCTGACTATGCGGCCGGATGGACGCCCGACGGCCAGCGCATCCTGTTCCGCTCTAACCGCCAGAGCTTCTCGCGGTTCACGCAGTTGTTCAGCGCCTCGAAGGATGGAGGACTGCCGCAAGCCTTACCCTTGCCCATGGCTTTCACCGGTGCGTACTCGCCCGATGGCCGGCGCGTGGTCTATGCGCCACTGGATGGCGGCCAGTTCGGGCGCACCCCGGAACGGTGGGTGGCGTGGAGACGCTACCGGGGCGGTGATGCGAGTTATTTGTGGATCGCGAACCTGGCCGACCTGAGCACCGAAAAAATTCCGCGTACGGATTCCAACGACATCAATCCCATGTGGATTGGCGACAAAATCTACTTCCTCTCGGATCGCAACGGGCCCATGACGCTGTTCCGGTACGATCCGGCCACCAAGGCTGTCACGGAACTGATCAAGAACCCGGGGCCCGATATCCGATCCGCCAGTGCCGGACCGGGTGGGATTGTCTACGAGCAGTTTGGACAGATTGCGATGTATGACCTGTCCAGCGCCAAGACCCACGCCGTGCCGATTGAGATTGAAGCCGATTTGACCGAGGTGCGGCCGCATGTGCAAAGCGTGGAAAAAGAAATCCGCCAGGGCCGCATTTCTCCCACTGGCGTGCGCGCCGTTTTCGAAGCGCATGGCGAAATCCTCACGGCTCCGGTGGAGAAGGGTGACATCCGCAATCTGACGCAGACGCCCGGCGTGATGGAGCGCACGCCGGCATGGTCGCCCGATGGGCAGTGGATCGCCTACTTCTCAGATGAATCGGGTGAGTACGCTCTGCACGTGAAGCCGCAGAGTGGGGAAGGAGAGGGCAAAAAGATCCCGCTGGCGGGCAAGTCAGCGTTCTATTTCGCGCCGCATTGGTCTCCTGACAGCAAGCAGATTGCCTTTAATGACAACCAACTCAACCTCTGGCGAGTGGAGATTGCCTCGGGCCAGTTCACCAAAATCGATACTGATCGCTTCTACACCTACGGCGACCTGGAGCGTGATCTCTCCTGGTCTCCCGATTCGAAGTGGATCGCCTACGCCAAGTTCCTCCCGAACCGGCTGAACGTAATCAATGTCTACTCGCTCGATAGCGGACAGAGCACGCAGGTCACCGACGGCCTGAGTGACGCGCGCTATCCGGCTTTCGACCGCGACGGCAAATATCTGTATTTCACCGCCAGCACCAACTACGGCCCCGGTTCGCACCCGCTCGATATGACCAGCGACGAGCATCAGGTGACTCGCAGCGTCTATGCGCTGGTGCTCCCTTCGGACACCGCGTCTCCAGTGGAGCCCGAAAGCGACGAGGAAAAAGCCGTAGCGCCGAAGCCGGAGGACAAAGACAAAAAAGATGACACGGCGGCCAAGCCTGTGCGCGTTGACCTTGCCGGCCTGACTCAACGCATCGTGGCCTTACCCATTCCCGCGCGGAATTACGTTGACCTGGAAGCGGGTCGAGCCGGCGTGATCTACCTGCTGGAGGAGATATCCGAGTCTCTTCGAAACCGCGATCAGGGCGCGAATACCCTTTCCAAATTTGACCTCAAGACGCGGAAGGTAGAGCGCCTGGCGCAGGGCGTGAGTTCGTTCGATCTTTCCTTCAACGGGGAGAAGATGCTGTTGAAGTTGGGGCGCGGCGGGGAAGGGCCGGCGGCGGCAGGCGGAGCGCCGCCCGAGTGGGTCATCGCGCCGGCCGGCGCGCCTCTCAAGGCAGGAGAAGGCGTCCTGCACCTTGCTGGCATGGAAGTAAAGGTGGACCCGCTTGCCGAGTGGAAGCAGATGTACCGCGAGGTGTGGCGCATCGAGCGCGGTTATTTCTACGATGCCAACCTGCATGGTCTGGACGCGGCGGCCATGGAGAAGAAATACCAGCCATACCTCGAAACATTGGCCTCGCGCGATGATCTCAACTACCTGTTCCAGGAGATGCTGGGTGACATCACCTCCAGCCACCTGCGCGGCGGCGGCGGTAGCGTGCCGCGTGGCAAGCCCGTGCCGGGCGGTCTGCTGGGCGCGGATTACGAAATTGTGAATGGGCATTACCGCTTCAAGCGAATCTACACCGGCGAGAGCTGGAATCCGCAGCTGCGCGCGCCGCTGAGCGGGCCTGGCATCAGCGTCAAAGAAGGCGACTACCTGCTCGATGTCAATGGCCATGCGCTCTCGGCTGCAGATGACCTTTCGGCCCTACTTGAGGGAACCAGCGGGAAGCGCGTCTTATTACGGGTTGGGCCCGATCCCTCGGGCGCGAATGGGCGCGTGGTCACCGTCGAACCAGTAGCGAGCGAACAGGCCTTGCGCAACCTGGCGTGGATTGAAGACAACCGGCGCAAAGTGGACGCGCTGAGCGGCCGCAAGCTCGCTTATGTCTACATACCCGATACCGCCGAGGCGGGGCTAACCAGTTTCAATCGGTATTTCTTTGCCCAGGTAGATAAACAAGGCGTGGTCATTGACGAGCGATTCAATGGCGGTGGACAGGTAGCCGACTACATCATCGATGTGCTCGACCGTCCGCTGCTGTCATATAACAGTTTTCGCTACGGGGCCGTCCAACGGAGCCCGGCGGGGGCCATCCTCGGCCCGAAGGTCATGATCATCAATGAAGTGGCCGGCTCGGGTGGCGACATGATGCCTTGGATGTTCCGCTATACCAAAACCGGGACCCTGGTCGGCAAGCGCACGTGGGGAGGGCTGATCGGTGTTCTGGGATTTCCGCAACTCATGGATGGCGGAACCGTTACCGCTCCCAACGTGCGCATCTTCAGCCCGTCCGGCGAGTGGATCGCAGAGAACACAGGCGTCGCCCCCGATGTCGAAGTCGAGCTCGACCCGAAGTCCGTAGCCAGCGGCCACGATCCGCAACTGGAGCGGGCCGTTAAGATTGCGCTGGAAGGGCTTGAGAAGAATCCGCCGCCGGAGCCGCATCGTCCGGCCTACCCGGATTACCAGCACCCCTCCGAGGGAGGTGGCTCGCGAGCCAGTAAAACCGTACGTTAAAAGAGAAGCTTTCTGAGGCTGTCGGCCATCAGGTGAAGATATGACCTACTACGGATCCAAAGAACTCGCATCGTCGTTCCGCACGGTGCGTAAGAATACGATTCAAATCGCAGAGGACATCCCCGAAGAGAAGTACGGTTTCCAGGCCGCTCCCGGCACCCGAACGGTGGCGCAAACGCTGGCGCACATCGCCCTGCTGCCGCGCTTCAACAAGGAATTAGGGAATCGGCAGACCCTCGAAGGTTTCGATTTCAGGAAGGTCTTCGACGAGATGTCCGCGGAGGAGGCGAAGCCACGTAAGAAGGCTGAGCTCACCAAATGGTTGCGCGAATCCGGCGAAGATTTTGCGAAGTGGGTCGAAACGTTACCGGACGAATTTTTGGGTCAGGTATTTACGTTTCCCGCTAGTGCCCAACCGCCTTCGCGCACGCGCATCGACATGATCATGAGTGTCAAAGAGCATGAGATGCACCATCGCGCCCAGCTTATGTTGATCGAGCGCATGCTTGGTATCACGCCGCACCTAACGCGCCAGCAGCAAGAACGCATGGCCGCAATGCAGCAACAGCAAGGCCAACAAGCCCAGCGAGCTTGATTCCGCCGTCCTGCCCTACGCGCCAGGCACCGGCATCAGGAAGCGCATGCCGTCCGGGGAGACGTCCCAGAACAACACCCCGGACGGCACTTTGAATAACGGCTTCGGAACTCCGGCTTGAAACGCGGCGCCAAGCGTCACTTCCAAGGACGTCGCCACTCCATCCGGGGTGATGTAGAAGATCTCTTTGCCATCGCCGCGCCAAAGAGGAGTTCGGCCGCCGCCACTGGTTAGCATCACCGGGCTGCCGGCAGACTCGGTAGCCGCATCGAATGGTCGCACGGAAACCTCGTTCTTGCCCGATTCGTTCGAGGTGTAAACAATCCAATGTCCGTCCGGTGAAAATCTCCCCGTAATGCTACTGAACTGCGCATCTACCAGAGGAACCGGCTTACGGTCGGCGGCTCCCGCAACCGCCAGCAGGCGCAAGTGGGTGGGTTGCCCGAGGCTGTAGTAAATCAGAAACTTCCCATCGGGCGACCAACTGGTTGGGCCTTTGCCTTCGCTCGATTGATACAGCAATCTCTCGTCGCCCGCGCCGCTCGAAGCCTTCTCGTACAAGTCATATACGCCGCCCCGGTTGGACGTGAATATGATGCGGCTGCCGTCCTGTGACCAGATGGGGAAGGCTTCCCATCCTGGATCCGAGGTGAAACGCGTAGCCATCCCGCTAGCCACCTCCAGCAGCCAGATGTCGCGATTCTGTGACTGTGGATCGTTGCGCTCAACCGCCACCCGCTTTCCGTCCGGGGAGACGGTGAGAGTTCGGTACAGCCCCGACTCTCCCGTCGTTCCCAGAATTTTGCCTTGCCGATCGAACCAGGTAAGACGGCCCTGTACGCCCCCTGCCGGCGCGGGCCTGCCGGTTGCTCCACCGGGTTGTTGTGCATCGGCGATGAACAGAAAAAAGCCCGTAACCGCCGCCAGGATCCCACCGAGAAATGCCTTCCGCGCCATGCCCCCTCCTTGGGCGCCGTCAAACCCCTCGCGCCTCCACTACCCTATCACGCGAAGGTGAACAATCGAAAGGGCTTGACGCGGGCGCTCGGGCATGGTCGAATACAACAAGTCAGGCCGCTACGGAGGGCAACTGGATGCGTCGGAAGAATTCGTGTCACCAACTGTGGATCGGGCTGCTGTTCGTCATGGCTGCAGGGTCCGCCTCCGGCGCAGAAGCCAACATCAACGCCACGCAACCGGATGGCACCACGGCTTTGCACTCGGCGGTTCGACGCGACGATCTCGCGTCCGCTCAAGTACTGATCAAAGCCGGCGCGGACGTGAAGGCCGCCACCCGGTACGGAGTGACGCCGATTGGCCTCGCGGCAATGAACGGAAATGCGGCCATGATCCGGTTACTGCTAGACGCCGGTGCCGATCCGAACACCGCCAATCCGGGTGGGGAAACCGCTCTGATGACCGCGGCTCGCACCGGCAAGGTGGATGCGGTTACTTTGCTTCTGGACAAAGGAGCGAACGTTAACGCGAAAGACACCCTCCACGCGCAGACCGCGCTCATGTGGGCGGTGCTCGAAAATCACAGAGACATGATCGAGCTGCTCCTGTCACGGGGCGCCGACATCAACGCTCATACCAACGTCACTATTCCTAAAGGCGAGTACGTGCCCGCCAAGGCCGGGGGAGCGTCAGGGAGCGGGATCATCCGGCAGCGCGCGTTGCCTACCGCCGATGGCGGCATGACGCCGCTGCTATTTGCCGTTCGCGACGGCAACGCCGAAATGCTGCGGCTGTTGCTCGATCGTGGAGCGGACCTCAGCCAGTCGTCCGGAAACCATACCACGCCGTTGCTGATCGCTCTGCTCAACGGGCAAGTCGGACTCGCCAATGAGTTGCTGGAACGAGGCGCGGACCCCAATGCGGCCGATGACTATCACCGCGCTGCCCTGTTCGCGGCCATCGATCTGCGCAACTTCAATCATGAAAAGTACGGCGATCTTCCCACCGACGGACGCGACCCGTTGGACCTGATCAAGGCTCTGCTTAAGAAGGGGGCCGATCCCAACCGCCGGACTGACACGGTTCCGGTCCATGGGTTGATGCAATTCGATGCCTCCTGGGTGAACTTCGACGGACAAACGCCGTTCGTACGCGCCGCCCTTTCCGGCGACCTGGAAGTGATGCGGCTGTTGCTTGCCAGCGGCGCCGATCCGAATATCGCTACGACGCAGGGGACAACAGCGCTGATGGCCGCTGCTGGGATCAACTGGATCCCCGGCCAAACCTATAGCCACAGCGAGGCCGAGTACGTCGATGCCGTCAAGCTGTGTTTGGATCGCGGCGCGCCGGTGAACGCTGCGAACACGCTCGGTCTCACAGCCATCCACGGCGCGGCGAATCGCGGATGGCCGTCGATCATCCAGATCCTGGCCGATCACGGCGCCAGGCTAGACGTGAAGGATAACGCCGGACGGACGCCGATGATTTTCGCGCAGGGAATCTTCCTTGCGGTGCGGCCCCCCGTGGCGAAGCCCGAAGCTATGGCGCTCTTGAAGCAGTTGATGGGCAACACCGCCTCGACGGCAACCGTATCTCAGAAATGAAGCGAATTGGTATATCGATCGCAGCCGCTCTGATGGCTTTACCGCTTGTTTGGCAAGCGCACGGCCAGCAGCCCCCTCCAGAGCCACAGCCGCAGGCAGTGCTCCATCAGTATTGCATCACGTGCCACAACCAGAAGCTGAAGACCGGCGGCCTGGTACTCGACACACTGGATCTCGGCCTCATCGGCGCGAACGCCGAAACCTGGGAGAAGGTGGTGCGCAAGGTGCGGGCTGGCATGATGCCGCCTGCCGGTGCGCTCCGCCCCGGCCGCAAGGCTCTGGACGCATTTGCCGCCTCCGTGGAAGACGCCCTGGATCGTGCCGCCGCAGCGAACCCCAACCCCGGCCGCACTCCGCTGCATCGCATGAACCGCGGCGAATACGCCAACGCCATTCGGGACCTGCTGGCGGTAGACGTGGACGCCGCCACACTGCTGCCCGCCGACGATTCCAGCAACGGCTTCGACAACATCGCCGACGTCCTCGGCGTGTCCCCTGCCCTGCTCGAACGCTACGTATCCGCCGCGGCCAAAATCAGCCGGCTCGCCGTGGGAGATCCGGAAACCGCGCCTCTGGACGTCACCTACACGGTCAAAGGGGATCTCACGCAAACCGTAACTCTCGACGGTCTCCCCCTCGGAACACGTGGCGGCACGGCAATCCGCCACAACTTCCCGCTCGACGGCGAATATCTCATCAA